>NZ_JBKFDG010000007.1:0-309133 GCF_046452315.1 Hylemonella sp. W303a
GGCGTCGCTCGCCCTAGCTTCCTCCAAAGTTTCTCTTAAGGTTTCGCTCAATCTACCATGGCAGTTCAGTGGTTCCCAGGGCACATGCACCTGACCCGCCAAGCCATCGAAGACCGCATCAAGCAGGTGGATGTGGTCATCGAGATGGTGGATGCACGCTTGCCAGCTTCCAGTGCCAATCCGCTGTTGGCCCAGTTGACGGCCAAGCGACCTCGCTTGACGGTACTGAACAAACAAGATCTCGCTGATCCGGAGCGTACGGCGGAGTGGCTTGCCCATTACAACGCGCGAGAGGGCATGCGGGCCATCGCCTTGGATACGACCGATGGCCAAGCCGCACGACGCTTGATCGCGCCGTGCCAAGAGTTGGCCCCAGGTCGCGGCAGTCTTTCCAAGCCCTTGCGCGTGTTGATTTGCGGCATCCCAAATGTTGGCAAATCCACGCTCATTAACCGAATGATTGGCAAGAGCGCCGCCAAGGCCGCCGATGAGGCTGGGGTGACGCGCAAGGAACAACGCTACGTTCTCGAGGATGGCTTCTATCTGTTCGATACGCCTGGGGTGCTGTGGCCTCGCATCATCGTCGCTCAGAGTGGCTATCGTCTGGCCGCCAGCGGTGCCGTAGGGCGCAATGCCTTCGATGACGAAGAGGTCGCGCTTGAACTCTTGGACTATTTGAAGCTTGCCTATGCTCAACTACTGGCGACTCGTTATGGTTTGAAGGCCGGTCTCGACGATGAACGGGGACACGCGTTGGAAAGCGATGTCTTGCTGGAGACCATCGGCCGTTCTCGTGGAGCATTGATGTCCGGCGGCAAGATCAACTTGCAGAAAGCTGCTGAGTTGCTGCTGCATGATTTCCGGTCCGGTGCTCTTGGTCGCATCACCCTCGAAACCCCTTCGGAATTTGCTCGTTGGCTGGCCGAGGGCAAGAAACTTGACGCTGAGCGCCAGTTACGCAAGGAGGCGCTGGCCGAGGAGGGGCATATCCGTGCGCGCCCCTCAACTAGAAAAGCGCCATCCAAGAAACCTCTTCCGAAAAGATCCGCGTGGTGAAGCTGCTCCTACCCCAACAACTCCAGATCGCGCCTGACCGCCTAGACCCGAATCCTCTGGTCATTTACCACGCGCGTTGCCCGGATGGATTCGGCGCGGCGCTGGCAGCTTGGCTGTTTTATCAAGGACAGGCAGAGTTCCGCGCTTGCGACCATGGCGACGTGCGCACCGTTGACGACTTGCCCGCGCTCGAAGGGCGCGCTGTCTACATCCTCGATTTTTCGTTTGCACCAGATCTTCTGGGCGATATTGAACGCCGGGCCGCCAAGTTGGTGCTCTTGGATCATCACAAAAGTGCTGCCGAGAAACTGACGGGCTTCGCCTGCAGGTGCGGCGCTGTGCACTTCGATATGCAGCGGTCGGGAGCACGTCTGGCCTGGGACTACTTCCAATCGGATCGCTCGGCTCCAGCACTGGTTCGCTATATCGAAGACAGGGACCTCTGGAACTGGGCCTATCCTGAAAGCGCGGCCTTTCTGGCCGCCCTGGACATGGAACCGATGGAGTTCGACCGTTGGGCGGAAATTTCACGTTATGACGATGCCCAGCTCCGAGAATTCATGTCCCGAGGCCAAGCGATGGACGAGAAGTTCCGTAAGCTGGCGCAGGACATGGCCATGAATGCTGAGCCGATTGTCTTCAACGGTCATGCGGGCTTGATGCTCAACGCCCCAGGTGCCTTTCACAGCCTGCTGGGTGACATCCTGTCCCGTCAAAGCGGTACTTACGCCCTGTTGTGGTCGGCTGGCAAAGGCGGCGTCGTGAAAGTGGGTCTGCGGTCCCAAAAAGAATTTGATTGCATTCCACTGGCAGAAAGCATGGGCGGCGGCGGCCATGCCCAAGCCTGTGGCTTTCGGATGAGAGCCGAACGGCTGCCGGAACTGCTTACGGGGGTATTTAACCCCTGAAACAGGTCGGTTACAGCCCAGGGGTTGATGGCCGCTTAAAATGGAAAAACCGTTTCAAGGAGACCCACCATGGACATCAGCGCCAATACCGGGGCCGAGCAGGCCGCACTTTCCTCAGGGCAAGTGGCTTGGCAGGCCCAGGTCTACACCAAGAAAAAGTCGGAAGACATCGTCGAGCAAACCGTGGGCACCTTGCTGTCCTCGGTGCCTCAGATGGGGTCGCAGCCGCTGGCCTCCTCGGGCACGCTCGGCACTCGGCTGAACGCCTACGCCTGAGCAAATCGATATCCGACGCATCGCGTTGATACGGCTGGCTGAATGCCAGCCGTTTTTCATGGCGGCTTTTGGAAAACCCCAGGTTTCTCGACGACCTCGTCGGCAGATCAGTAACCCTCTTGCAGGATCACGTCCGAGCAGGGGTAGGCTGCACAAGGCAGCACATAACCCTCTTCCTTTTCTTCCCTGCTCAGGCCTGGCCACTCAATGTCATAGCGTACGCGGCCGCTGAGCAAGCGTCCGACACAAGTGCGGCAGGTGCCGTTGCGGCAGGAACTGGGCCATGGGATGCCCGCCGTCTCCATCGATTGCAGCAGAGTCCGGTTGCTCCAGGCCTCGAATGGCTGACGCTCTTGCGGGGTGAAGGCATCCTGGCAGGAACCCTGGTGGCGCTGAAGGTTGGGAGCGTCTTCCATGTGCTCGAACGCGGGATTGAGGGGAAATCGTTGCCAATTCAGCGCGTGGATCCGCCGCTCAAAAGCGTGGAATTGTAGGCTCTGCTTGCCCTTTTGCGCCCTATGAAGTCAACGGTGGTGCTAGCATGCCACTCCAATAGTTTCGCCTACACGCTTTTCCGTAGAAGACTCATGAAGATCAGCCGTTTTGGTGTCGTTTCCATCGTTGTCGTCGCCATCGTCGCCGCGGCTGCTTGGTACTTCCGCCCTCGTACCGAAGATGCTCCCTCTACTCCCGTGCAGGACGCATCCAATCCCACATTCGTTGGGTCCGCGCCCCAGGCGTCCAAAAGCCCGGCCTTGACTCCGGTGACGCCTGCGCCTCCCATCCGTCATCCCGTCCAGGCCATTGAACAGAATCAGCCAGAGTCTGCCGTCGCCAAGGTTCGCTCCCTGCCGACGCTGGAAGAGTCTGATCCGCGTCTCAAGGAAGACCTGGGCACGCTGCTGGGCCGCAAGAAGGTTGAACAGTTCTTCCTCCTGGATAACTTCGTGCGCCGCGTCGTGAGCACCGTGGACAACCTTGGCCGTGACCATGCGCCGCCCATGATGTGGCCAGTGCATCCCTCGCCCGGGCGTTTCTCCACCTTGCCCCGCTCCGACGGCGAGATCATCAATCCCGACAACGGCCAGCGCTACAGCGCCCTCGTGCAGTTCATCGAGACCGTCAATCCGCGCCAAGTGGTGCAGCTTTACGTGAGCCTCTACCCGCTGTTCCAGCAGGCTTATGTCGAGATGGGCTATCCCCAGGGGTACTTCAATGACCGGCTGATCGCGGTCATTGACCAACTGCTCGCCACACCCATCGTCGAGGAGCCCCTGCACGTCGCGCTGGTGAACGTGAAAGGACCCTACCAGTCGGAGCGCCCCTGGACACGGTACGAGTTCGTTGACGAGAAGCTTGAATCTCTCTCGGCAGGCCAGAAGATTCTGTTGCGCACCGGCCCCACCAACCACCGCCGTCTGCGCGCCAAGCTGGTTGAGTACCGCAACCTGCTGACCAAGGCCGCCATGCCGGCCGCTGCCAAGCAGTAAGGACTCAGCCCTTCGCCCGCAGCCCCTGGGCCAGCGCTCCCAGCGCGATGCCGGTCAGGGCCCAGAGCAAGTCCAAGTTGCCGGTTCCGAGCCCTGCGATCGCCGGGCCTGGGCACACACCACACAGTCCCCAACCCAGCCCGAACAAAGCGGCGCCTAGCCAGGTGTCGCGGTTCCAAACGCTGGGGTGTTGGCCAAACGTTCCGCCGAGTAGGGGGCGCGCCAGCCAGCGCGGCGCGCCCTGGTAGGCCAGCAGCACGACCAGCACCGCGCCGCCCATCACCAGCATCAAGCCCCAGTCCTGCAGGCGCAGGAAACTCAGCACCACCTCTGGCCTCACCATGCCAGAAAGCGACAGGCCGAAACCAAACAGCGCACCCGCAGCCAGGGTGGCCAGCGGTGCGGCGAGCGGATGTTTGAAGTTGGCTGTGTTCATGCGAATCTCGCTGACAGGTAGGCGACCGCATTGGCCGTGAGGAAAGCCGTGGCCATGAAGGTCAGCACCGCACCCAGGGAAGACAGTTGCAGCGAGCCCAGGCCGCAGATGCCATGCCCTGACGTGCAACCGTTCGACAGCCGCGCGCCATAGCCGACAAAAAATCCGCCCAACAGCAGCTGCCAGGCTGGTACGCGCGTGCTCAGCGCAGTGCCGTCGCTGAAGCCCAGCCACCAGGCCAGGGCGCCCACGATCAGCCCCGCCGCGTACACTAGGCGCCAGCCGCGCGTCTCGACATAGCGCGCGGCCTGGAAGTAGGGGCGGCGCACCAGCCAAGACCAAGTGCTGGAAAACACCGAACTCATGCCGCCAATGCGGCCCGTGCAGACGAACAGCAGCGCCGTGCCCGCGCCGACCAGCAGGCCACCGGCCAGGTAGTGCTCCCAACCCGTGGGAAAGAGCGTGTTCAGAAGGGGGGTACTCATGTGTGTCTGTGTCGAACTGGAGAGGTCGGCTGATCAGGGTGAGGTTTCTCGACCGGATTATCTGGCTTGCTATGTGGCTTGCCACACCAGCAGCAAATTGTTGGCGGGCAGTGCGTGTCGGGCCACCAGCTGCAGCCCGGCGTCTTGGGCCTCCTGTTCCACCGCCTCGCGGCGACGCAAGCCCCAATCGGGGTTGCGCGCGCGCAGGGTGGCGTCGAAGGTCAAGTTGCTGTCGGCGGTGGGCACGTCGTCCTCCAGGTAGGGACCGTAAATCACCAGCTGCCCACTCGGTGCGAGGTGCTGGGCGGCGCCTCGCATCAGCGCCCCGCAACAGGCCCAGGGCGCGATGTGCAACAGGTTGGCGCAATAGATCAGGTCAAAGTGCGCGCGCTCCAGGGGCCACGATTCTTGTCGCACGTCCAGCAGGCGCGGTGCCTCCACACGCTCTTGCAGGTCCTCGGGCAAGCCTGCCTGGACATGCGCTATCAGCTCGGCGAAATGCGTGTCCCGCAGGTCCGTGGGTAGCCAGGTCCAGCCGGGCAGATGCTGAGCAAACCAGGCCACATGTTGGCCGGTGCCGCTGGCGATTTCCAGCGCACGGCCGTGTGCGGGCAGCAAGCCGCGCAGCGTGTCCAGGATGGGGTGCTTGTTGCGTTCGGCTGCCGCGCTGAGGGCGCTGCGGGCGGCGCTGTTAAGAGGCGGCACTGTCAGTCACCATTTGACCCCGTCCTGCGTCCTTCGCGCGGTACAGCGCCGCGTCGGCCCGCGCCAGTGACCGCTCCAGCGTGGTGTCGTCGTCGCGGTGGAGCGTGTGGCCAGCGCTGTAGCCCACGGCAACGGGCATGGTCTCTTGCCGTGTTAACTCCGCGCGCAGACGCTGGTCAAAGGCACGCGCTGCGGCGGTGTCGGCATTGTTGAGCAGCACCCAGAATTCCTCCCCACCCATGCGGGCGCACACATCGCCCGAGCGCAGGCAATGGCGCAGCGCCTGCGCGAATCGGCGCAGCACTTCGTCCCCCGCTTCGTGACCTTGCACGTCGTTGATCTGCTTGAAATGGTCCAGGTCCAGCACGAGCAGTGACAGCGGCATGTTGTCTCGCTGCGCCCGTCGCAGCACGCCCGCCGTCCGGGAGGCCCAGCCATTGCGGTTCAGCAGACCGGTCAGCGGGTCCGTGATGGCCAAGCGGTGCAACTGCTGCTCGGCCTCTTCGCGCCAGGCTCCCAGAATGGTCAGGGTGCCGAGCACCTGGGCAATATTGGCCCCGACCAAGGCGGCGATGTTCACCGGCGTGGGCGCACGGAAATAGGGATACAGCGCGGTGAACCAGCCGGCCAGGATGCCGCGGGTTGCGGTGAACCCGGCCATCACCACCAAGCAGCCAAACAGGGGGTAGCGCCAGGACGCACGACCGAAGTCGCTGTCTGTCGGGTACAGGCAGGCACGGGCCACGATGAGCATCTGCGCGGCCAACAGCAAATTTGCAAAGCTGACCCGCGCTGCGTAGCTCGAAAAACTCAGCGCGTAGCCGATGGGCATCAGCCAGACCATCACCCGCAGCGACCGCCTTAGGGGCCGACGCCCGAGCCAATTTTCCAGGGCGCGATAGAGTGCCCACTGGCTGTAGCTGATCAAGACCATCGCCAGGACAGAGAGCAAGAAATCTGGCGGCACGCTACCCCACACCGTCGAGATCAGCATGCAGAGCCATGCCAAGGCATTCAGGATCAGCGCCCGCCGACCCCAGGCCGCCGCCTTGCTCAGCCCCTGCCCCATGATGACTGGCAATGCAACGCCCATCACCAGCAAGTTGGCGACATTCATGAAGATGAGCGTGACGGGATCGAGCAGCATGCCTGCGAGGGTAAGAGAGGACGCCGAAGCAGTCTAATCCGTGCCAATTCTCAGGCTTGCCAGACCCCGAAACCCGCTGAGCGCAGATCAATGCCGATTTCCACCTCGCGCGCCTGCGCGTCTTCGTAGCGCATGGGGTTGAAGCCCTCGTACAGATCGGGCAGCAGGCGCAGGCCGTACTTCGTCACGTAGCTGTTGGCCTGGATGCCGGCCTTGTGCTTGTCGAAACGCACGTCCGGGTCCAGCCCCGTCATGCCGACGTAGACGCAGGGCTGGCCTTCCACATAGTCCGGGTTGTTCTTGCGAAAGCGCGGCTCCAGCAGCACGTCCTTCGACAGTTCGATGACGTAGACGTGGTAGTGGGGGCGGCCCATCGCAAGATCCGCACGTGCCTCAGTTCTTGGCCTCGTTGACGGGGATGCCGTATTCCTGCAATTTCTTGATGGCGGCTTGCACCAGTCGACTGCTCATGTTGGTGCCCTGGAATGCGTCCAGCAGCTCCTTGAACTTCTCAAAATCCGCCTTGGCCGCTTCCCGATTGGCCAGGCCTTCGTAGGCCAATCCGCGCAGGTAGTAGGTGAAGGGGAAATTGGGCTGTGCCGGTATCGCATCCGTCAGCACCTTCACGGCCTCTTCGTTGCGGCCCATCAGCTGCAGATTCCAGCCGATGGGGTATTGCGTGTTCATGCTTATGCGACGGGCCTGCTTGTCGAACACCTCCGCCTGGGCCAGCGTGGTCAACGCCTCCTGATACTGCTTCATCTCCCTGAGGTAGAGGGCCATGTTGACGAGGTCGCCATAGCCTTGGGCAGGGGAGATGGCAAAGGCGGCCTGCTGGTCTTTCAGGGCTGCCGGGAAGTTCTCCAGCGAGTAATGGGCCCAGGCACGGTAGATGAACGCCTGGCGACGCTGTTGATCGTTCTTGGCCGAGCCTTTGACGCATGCTTCCAGCAAGGGCAGGCTGTCCGCGTGCTTGCCGTTGGACACGGCGGCCTGGCCGGCCATGCATTGCTGGTAGATGGGATCGTTCTTGTCCGGAAAATCAAACCACACGTTGCGGATCGCCTGCAGCTTGCCCCAGGAAAAATCGCATTTCCTGCCGACCTCGGTCTTCTGCTCCGAGATGGGCACGCACCCGCCGGAAATCTTGACGCGTTTCAGCCCAGGCTGCTTCGACAGCGGGAACTCCAGGGCCGGGCCTTCGGGGATGATGTGTTCCAGTTCGACCTTCTCGACATAGTCATCCACCAGCACGAAGATGAGCTGATCGTTCAGGCTCAGCGAGAAATGGTAGTGCTGGAACAGCCCCGCCGGTCGATGGCAGAGGGACACGATGTTCTTGTCCACCACCTGATGCCGGCAGTCGGGCTTGTTGTCGTCCTGGGCCTGGCTCATCGTGGCGGCCAGGCACAGGCAGAGGGCCGCGGTCAGTTTCATCATGGTTGTGCTCCCATTGTTGCTGAGGGTAAGGGGCAGGGGCGCGTGCCGCGCGTCGGCCCGAGCTATTTTCCGACGATTTCAGCCATGAGAGCGTTGAGATCGCCGTGGACTTCGGCATCTCAGGCCAGTACGTCACCCGCGTTCTGGATCGGGCGGCCCTATTTCGCGGTTACCCGCTGGCTGCGCGCACCGACAACGGCCCTGAGTTCACAAGTCGACCGTTCCTAGCCCGGGCGCAGGCGCATGGCATTCGCCACATCCTGATCCAGCCGAGATGACCTATGCAGAATTGCTACATCGAGCGCTTCATCTACTGAGAACGTGCCGAGCCCGCGATCTTCGTTTCAAGCAGACTGCCGTCTGGAGCGGAGAGTGTGATGGACGGGTCTGGTCTCAGGTATCGATCAAAGAAAGCGAGAGTGAAGGCATTGGTTTCGGCGAATCCCCGATAGGGATCAACCGGCCCACTCAAGCCAAACCAGCCGATGATGGGTGTCCAGATCGGCGCATCTGTCCAGTTGATGTGAAACATCTGGTTCATGGACAGGTAGAAGGCATCGCCCCGATTGTTGGAAAACAGCGCGCGCTGACTGTCGACCGTATGTGCAATTTCAGCTTCGCTCCAGCCTCCAGCGGCCTCACGCTCGCGCCGCATCACGTCCGCGTCACGAGAAATGATCGCCAGGGGCTGCGTCAAACCTTGCTTCACCACATCGCGGGTATGTCCAGAGTCAACGGCGAGGCAGGCGCGGAACCGCTCGTCCACAAGGCAGGAATGCGCAGCAATGTAGCCACCGAGTGACATCCCGAATATGCCCGCCCGATTCGGATCGACAGTACTGGGAAAATTCAATCCAATCTGATCGAGCACGAAGCTCATGTCCTGGGCAAGGTAGGGAATGATGCCTCCCGGCAAATTGACCCCGTTCAAGCTTGGCGAGGCTGCCCCGTTGTCTGAGAGCGACATCGGCATGTAGCGGTCAAAGTCGGCCTTGCTCGCCATCAGAGGGATCACCGCCCCGTTTTCCAACACCGTTGCCGCTGCGGTACCAGGTTGATCCATTCCCACCACGACATAGCCGTGGGACACCAGGTGTTCGATCCAGAACAGGTTGGCGTTGCGAAAGCCGCTGAAGCCGGTCGGATTGATCAGGACCGGAAAGCGCCCCTGGGCCGGTTGCGCATCGGTGACGGCATGGGTCGGTGCGTTCTGGATGTTCCTGAACACGAACGCGGGCAGGTGCAGCCGCTCAGCAAGAGCAGCCGTAATAGCTGGTTGATCGATATATGGCTGTAGCGTTCCTGGTGTGTTTGCTGGATACCAGACCTGGATCGTCAAGCGGCGTCGATCTTCGGAATCGGCTGTGAACGGCTCGGGTCTTGTCACATCCGTCCACTGGAAGACCTTGGTGCCGATGGGGTGAGGACCGGTCGGCTGCGGGAAATGTGGCGTGGGAAAAAAAGTCACCCACAGAGCAACTCCGATGGCCACCAACACCACCAAAAAGACCGCGACCCATCTGTTCATGTTCATCCCCACGCTCGTGATCGCTACCTTGACCCTGTTGGAACTTGGTTAAGTTCTCATATCCAGAATCGAATCCAGATATGCGGGACAGATTGCTGATTATGGGCGGCGCAGCGTGCCCGCCAGGTCCGTGCCTGGGGCGATGGTGTTGAACACCGTGCCGTACTTCTTCACGTTCTCGTGCAGCAGGGCCAGGCGCTGGTCGCTCTCGTCCGTGTCCACGATGATCTCGTAGCGGATGCGCTCCAGCCTGGGCGGCACGTCCTGGCGCACGCCGTCCACCACCTCCACGCCACGCAGCTGGAACTTCAGCATCGGCGTCACGCGCTCGATGCCCTTGACCATGCAGGCCGTCAGCGCGGCCAGCAACAGCTCGGCCGGGTTGAAGGCCTGGGGGTTGCCGGCCAGGTCCGTGTCCAGCGCGATCTCGGCGTTCTTGCAGACGGCGCGGCTGAGGTGGGCGTCCACGCGCCGGGTTTCGACGTGGAAGCTCATCTTGGCGGTGGGCGCGCTCATGGCCGGCGCCGTTCAGTGCTGCACGAAGCTGTAGCGCACGTCCTCGTTCTCCACCATCTCCAGGAAGTTGTCCAGCACCTCTTCGTCCTCGGTGCTGCGCCAGATGTCTTCCGGGTCGCTGGCAAACAGCGGCTCCACGGCCAGGTCCAGGTACTGGCCGTCCGGCAGCTTGAGCACCTGCGTGCCCTCCGAGGTGGGCACGATCTCCCAGTCGTCCGGGACGGCGAGTTCGAGCTGGATGGTGACGCGGAGTTGTTTCATGATGCTGGCCCTTGTGTAGGGTGCCAGCTTAGCTGAAGACGGGTTGCTTCCGCGATCCAGAAGCTTTCCACCGTTCGAGCACGGCCAAAGCAAGTTCAGATATTGACCTATATAGCTAACAGCATACTTATCGATAGTTCGAGGCTATAAATCAATGACCGTGTGTGTAGCAAACATGTCATTGAATATCTAGCTCATTGCGGTTGTGACAGGATCCATGGAATCAGAATGGCTAGATCAGAATCACTGGCTTGCGGGTTCGCAGGCATGGGAAAAGAACCATAGACACCTGAATTGCTACCGCTTTTTACTCGACTTTCCAGTACACCGGGGGCGGGAGGACTATTCCGATAGCGCTCGGCTATGCGTTCGAAAGATGGAAAACCGACGCTGTAACCAGTGCCAGTCACCGCGTGGCAGGCAAGGCAGTTCTTGGCCTGTGCAAGCTGCATGGGGTCAGTGATGGGCGGCGGCGGCGTGTTGCAGATACCGGCGACAATAGGAGCCCAAGTACCGTTGCTCTGGCAATTCATGATTTGTCCTCCTTGCAGGCCCGGAGTGGTGTTGGTGACGGACACTGTATTTCCAGCGCCCGTCAGAGAAACCGACCCTGAGCAAGTGTTGGCTCCGGAGGTCCAATTGATCGTCTGTGCTGGGCAAGTGACCGGGACGTAAGAGGTGCTGCATGTGCCTCCTGCCTGCACGGACCAGGAACCGTTTTGGCAGATGGCTGTTGTTGCACCACTAATACCGCCGAAAGAGTACGTCAGAGCGATGCTGCGTCCCGACGCGGTAGGTACAGTGGACGAGTGGCAAAAATTGGACGTGGAGCTCCAACCTAATGCCGTGGCACCAACACAAGGTTCTTCCGGTGCTGATGGCAGCGACGGTACCCGTTTGGCCCATACCGTGGATGATAGGCTCACGGGGAAACCTTCATTGTCATAGGCAGTCTCGTCGCCGTCATAGAGGTTGTCATCCTTGAGACGCCAAAGGTCGCTTGTATAGAACCCAGTGGCCAGAATTCGCGGAATTTTCAAACGGAGCACACTGCCTAACAGGACTGTGTCCGAGGTCGGACCGGCACTGTAGCTGACGTTACCGGAAGTCATTAACTCTAAGATGACCTTGTGCGCAGCGCCTCCCGCAATGGATTTTTCCGATACAAGGTAGAGGTGGCTACTGCCAACGTTGTAAGAGACAGCCCCCAGAGCGGTACCTGTGCAGGCATTGTCGTCGTAGAAGTCAAAGCGGCCGCTCAAACTCGCGACGCTACTTTCAGTTTGCAGAGCCACTGTGAAAACCAACTTCGCGTAAAGCGGACTACCGGTTTCGTAATTGCTGCCGTCAGGTACAGCTGAACATTCGCTGACATAGTGGCCGTTGTACAGCCGGGCATCGAGTTCAGGGCTCTGCGGAGTAGTGGAATTACTGCCGTCGCCGCTCCCTGTGTTGCCATCGCTACCACCTCCACAACCCATCACCAAGGCCGCAAGTGTTGCCGCGGCGTACCCCCAGAATCGCCTCACAGACATTCCTCCTTTTGGGTTTTATGAGCCTTACTTGTTCCAAGAATCCTTGAGCCCGGTGACTCTATTGAACACCGGCTTACCCGCCCCGTGGTCCTTGCGATCCGCCACGAAGTAGCCATGCCGCTCAAACTGGAACTTCTCGTCCGGTTTCGCGCTGGCCAATGAGGGCTCCACATAAGCGGTGACGGTCTTGAGGCTGTCGGGGTTGAGGCTGGCGAGGAAGTCCTTGCCGCCCGCGTCGGGTTGCGGGTCGGTGAACAGGCGGTCGTAGAGGCGCACTTCGGCGGCGATGCCGTCGTTCACGCCGACCCAGGTGATGACGCCCTTGACCTTGATGGCATCGGCGCCCGGTGTGCCACTCTTGGTGTCGGGGATGAGTTCGGCGTGCACTTCGGTGACTTGGCCGCTCGCATCCTTGACCGCGCCCTTGCACTCGATGACGTGGCCGTACTTCAGGCGCACTTTGTTGCCGGGGAACAAACGGAAGAAGCCCTTGGGCGGCGTTTCTTCGTAGTCACCGCGCTCGATCCAGAGTTCCTTGCCGAACTTGAACTGGCGCTGGCCGCGCTCGGGGTGGTGCGGGTGGACGGGGGCGTGGCAGTCGTCGAGCTTGCCCACAGCAGCTTGACTGCTGTCTTCCGGTACACCCATGACCTCATCCCAGTTCGTGATGACCAGCTTCACCGGGTCCAGAACGACCATGGCACGTGCGGCCTTCGGGTCCAAGTCTTCGCGCAGGCAGGCATCCAGCGTGCCGTAGTCGATCCAGGAATAGTCCTTCGTCACGCCGATGCGTTCGGCGAAGAGCTGGATGCTGTCGGGCGTGTAACCACGGCGGCGCAGGCCGACGATGGTGGGCATGCGCGGGTCGTCCCAGCCGGTCACATGGCCTTCGTTCACCAGTTGCGCCAGCTTGCGCTTGCTGGTGATGACGTAGGTCAGGTTGAGCCGCGCGAATTCGTATTGGCGGGGCTGGGGGCTGTTGATCAGGCCACCTTCGCGCAGGCGGTCCAGCAGCCAGTCGTAGAAGGGGCGTTGGTCTTCGAACTCCAGCGTGCAGATGCTGTGGGTGATGTTTTCCAGCGCGTCCTCGATGGGGTGCGCGAAGGTGTACATCGGGTAGATGCACCAGGTGTTGCCGGTGTTGTGGTGCTCGGCGTGCTTGATGCGGTAGATGGCCGGGTCGCGCAGGTTGATGTTGGGCGAGGCCATGTCGATCTTGGCGCGCAGCACCGCCGCGCCATCGGGCAGCTTGCCGTCGCGCATTTCGCGAAAGCGCGCCAGGTTCTCTGCGGGCGTGCGGCTGCGGAAGGGGCTGTCCTTGCCGGGCGTGGTGAAGTCGCCGCGGTTGGCGCGCATTTGCTCGGGCGTCTGCTCGTCCACGTAGGCCTTGCCGGTCTCGATCAGGTGCTCGGCCGCGCGGTACATGAAGTCGAAGTAGTTGCTGGCGTAGTAGCGGTGTTCCACGTTCACACCGTTGTACGTCGCGTTCCAGTCAAAGCCCAGCCATTGCACGGCGTCGCTGATGCTGTCGACGTATTCCTGTTCTTCCTTCTCGGGGTTGGTGTCGTCGAAGCGCAGGTGGCAGATGCCGCCGTAGTCGCGCGCCAGGCCGAAGTTCAGGCAGATGCTTTTGGCGTGGCCCACGTGCAGGTAGCCGTTGGGTTCGGGCGGGAAGCGGGTGCGGATCTTCGCCGGGTCGGGCTGCCCCGCCTGCTGCGTGGCTGCGTCACCGGGTTGACCGGCCCAGCGGCGCGCGGCATAGGTGCCCGCCTTCAGGTCGTTTTCAATGATCTGGCGCAGGAAGTTGCTGGGGGCCTGGGGGGACGGACTGGTCTTGGCGACGTCGTTCTTGGACGGTTCCGGCTGGGAGGCTGCGTTGTTGTGTGGGGCGCTCATTGGGGCAGGGAAGAAACGACGAGAGTAGACGGGCGAGAGTAGACGGCCAAAACCGCGTGGTTCCGCGCGGGGCGCGGCAATCCGCAGGATTTTATGACGCGGCCGTCACACAGGGACGGCCCTGCCTAGGCAAGGTCAGCGGCATTTGTATCGCGGGGGCAAGGCTGGTATGCTGCGCCGCGTCGCGGACCTCCCCCGCGACAAACCGCGCCAGCCTCGCCAAGGGGGCGGGCGCGGTCTTTGACGGCGCTTACCCAAGCGCCGTTTTTTCTGGTGAGGCTTCTTTTTGGGCAGATTGCGCGCGTGGATGCACTACTTTTGTTGAAGGCCGCCCTGATGGGCGTCGTTGAGGGCCTGACCGAATTCCTTCCCATCTCCAGCACGGGGCACTTGATCTTGGCGGGCAGCCTCTTGGGCTTTCACGACGAGAAGGCTAAGGTGTTCGACATCGCCATCCAGACCGGGGCGATCTTCGCGGTGATCCTGGTCTATTGGCAGAAGATCCGCGCCACGTTGGTCGAGCTGCCCACGCAGGCGCGAGCAAGGCGCTTCGCGCTCAATGTGCTGATCGCCTTCTTCCCCGCCGTGTTGCTGGGCCTGCTGGCAGGCAAGGCCATTCAGGCGCACCTGTTCACGCCCGAGGTGGTGGCCACCACGTTCATCCTGGGAGGCTTCGTCATTCTCTGGGCTGAGCGGCGCCAAGCCCGCCTCGCCGCCTTGCCGCTGACGCAGGGCACCCGCGCGCCCTTGGTGCAAGACGTGGACGACATGCGCTGGCAGGACGCGCTCAAGGTTGGCCTCGTGCAGTGCCTGGCCATGGTGCCGGGCACCAGCCGCAGCGGCGCCACCATCATCGGCGGCATGTTGCTGGGCCTGTCTCGCAAGGCCGCGACCGATTTTTCTTTCTACCTCGCCATGCCCACGCTCATTGGCGCGGGGGCCTACAGCCTCTACAAGGAGCGTGCCCTGCTGAGCTTGGCGGACGTGCCGATGTTCGGCGTGGGCTTGTTGTTCTCTTTCATCAGTGCCTGGCTCTGCGTGCGGTGGCTGCTGCGCTTCATCGCCACCCACAGCTTCGTGGGCTTCGCCTGGTACCGCATCGTTTTCGGCCTGATCGTGCTGGGCACGGCCTGGAGCGGTGTGGTGGAGTGGCGCGCGGCTTGAGGGGCCTGCGCGGCACGCAAAGGCCTGGAATCGACCAGGCCTTTTTCTCGGCTAAAATATTGCGCGCAATTTGATTGCGTCAACTTTTTCAACGCCTCGCGAGGAAATCCCCATGTCCGAACTGCAGCAACTGAGCGCCCTGTCCTTGGGCGGTAAGCCCGTGTCCCTGGGGGACTATCAAGGCAAGGTGGTGTTGGTGGTCAACACCGCCAGCCAATGCGGCTTCACCCCCCAGTACGCGGGCCTGGAGCAGCTCTACAAACAGTACAAGGACCAGGGCCTGGTCATCCTGGGTTTTCCGTGCAACCAGTTCGGCCAGCAGGAGCCGGGCGGCGCCAAGGAGATCGCCGAGACCTGCGAGATCAACTACGGCGTGAGCTTCCCGATGTTTGCCAAGGTGGACGTCAACGGCCCGCAGGCGCACCCGCTGTTTCAGTGGTTGACGGCCAAGCTGCCGGGTTGGTTCGGTCGGCGCGTGAAGTGGAACTTCACCAAGTTCCTGATCGGCCGTGATGGCCAGCCCATCAAGCGCTTTGCCCCGATCACCAAACCGGCTCGCCTGGAGTCGCAGGTGCGCCGCGCGCTCGGCTTGTCCTGAACTTGGCCAGTCTGGTCGAGGCGGTGCGGAGTGTTCAGGCCGCCTCCAGCCAGAGCTTGTCCAGGTTGGGGAAGTTCCACTGTTCTGGGTTCTCGCGCGACACGATGCGCACCGGGCAATCCGCGCTGGCGAGGTTGAAGGTCTGCGGTGGAATGCGCCGGTCCCGTTCCACCGAGTAGAAGGCACGGATGATGGGCTTGGTCAGCGCCTGCTCCGACTGGTCGACCACGATGCCGAGCATCAGTCCCGAAGGCGCGCCGGGGCTGCTGGCGTTGAGCCGCAGCAGTGAGCCGATCGGGTAGATTCCCACGCTCTTGACGAAGGCCTGGAACACGCGCTGGTCAAAGTGCCCGCCGGCCCACTCGGCCATCTTGTGGAGGGACTCCGCGGGGTCCCAGCCGTTCTTGTAGGGGCGGTTGGAGGTGATGGCGTCGTACACGTCGCACACGGCGCCCATCTTGGCGTACAGGCTGATCTCTTCGCCCTTGAGGCCATGCGGATAGCCGGTGCCATTGATTTTTTCGTGGTGGTGCAGCACGACGTCCAGCGCCTCGGGCGGGAGGTTTTGCATGCCGCTCAGGATGTCGTAGCCCTGGGCCGGGTGCCCGCGCATGATGGCGAATTCGTCTTCGGTCAGCTTACCCGGCTTGTCCAGCACTTCCTTGGGCATCTTGGCCTTGCCCACGTCATGCAGCAGCCCGGCCATGCCGGCTGTTTCCGTCTGCCGGTCGTCCAGCCCGAGCTGTCGCGCCAAGGCGATCATCAAAGCGCAGACCGCCACCGAATGCATGTAGGTGTAGTCATCCGCCGTCTTGAGCCGGGCCATGCTGATCAGGGCGCTGGCATTGCGGTTGATCGACTGCGAAATCTGCTCTACCAGCTGGTGGGCGTTGCGAGTGTCGACGGCGTGCCCCATGCGTGCCTCTTGGAACATGGACAGCACGGTGTGTTTGGCCTCGGCGCAAATCTGCGCGGCGCGCTGCAACTCGATGTGGATGGGTTCGCTGGGCCGTGAGCGCGAGGGTGGGTGGAGGCTGGCCCGAGGGGGCGGCGGGTCTTCCGCACCTGCATGGCTGTTCTCGCTTGCCCGCCCTTGCGCTGGCACATCCAGGCCCTTGCGGGTGTCGATCCAAACCTCGCGCACCTCGCTGGCGAGAATGCGTTCCAGGTCTTCGCGTTGATCGAGCAGGAAGCTGTTTCGCCAGAATGGGTGGTCGCTCCAAGATCCTCGCAACTCCTCAATCCACATTCCCAATTCAAGACGGTCGACACTGATGCACTTCAGCATGGATTCCTCGCCATTCCAGGGCGCCAGAGAGCAGAAAGATGGGTTTTTGTAGCCTAGGTTGGCCATTCTTATTGTTACACTTGTAACTATGCCTGTCTCTTTGTTGTTTGGCATCACCCAAAAGAATGATCGCCCGCGAAAAGCAGGGAATTGATCACATGCGTGCGAATAATCTCGACGCTTCCCCATGCCTGGACGGGGCTGTGGTCGCAGAGGCCGTGCGGGAGCACTACCGCAACCAGCCGATCGCCTTGTTCGCCAGTGCCGCCGCGTCGGCATTCACCGCCGTCATCGTGGCGCCTGCCACACCCTCCTGGGTGTGGGTGACTTGGCTGCTGTTGATGTACGCCCAGGTTGGCGTGCGCCTGCTGATGCTGCTGGCTTATCAGCGCGACCAACCGGACGAGGAGGCCATGGCCCGCTGGGGCCGCAGATCCAGCGTCGGGCAGTTGATGTCGGGCCTGGCTTGGGGGGTGGGAGCGTTGGTCCTCAACCCCACCGGGGCGATGGAGGTGCAACTGTTCCTGACGGTGATGATCGCCATGCTTGCGATCACCGCGGGCGGGGCGTTTGCCACGCTGCGCCCGGCCTTCCTGGCCTTTTACCTTCCGTGCATGCTTCCGCTGCCTTTTGCCTTGTTCGCGATCGGCGGCGACATCGGCCATGTCGCGGGCCTGACCCTGCTGATCTACACCTATTTCTTCGCGGTCTTCTCTCTGCGCGTGAACCGTCGCCTGCTCGAGTCCATACGGCTGCGCCTGGCGCAGACCGAGCTGGCCGAGCAGTTGGCCCAGCGCACCGCCGTGGCGGAAGCGGCGGCGGCGGACAAATCTCGCTTCCTGGCCGCGGCCAGCCACGACCTGCGCCAACCCTTGCACGCCCTGGCGCTCTTCGTGGATGCCCTCAAGTCCTGCCCGGACAACGCAACCGCGACCCGCGAGGCGCTGGTGCGCAACGTCGAGCAATCGTTGGGGGCGATGGACTCGCTCTTTCACGCCTTGCTGGATATTTCGAAACTGGACGCGGGCGTGGTGCGGCCGGTGTGGGCGTCCTTCCCCGTGCAGGCCCTGCTCGATGACGTGTTGCTGAACTTCAGCGGTCCGGCTCAGGCACAGGGGCTGCGTCTGATCGTTCATCCCAGCGCCGCCTGGGTGCGCGGGGACCGCGTGTTGTGTGGGCAGATGCTGGGCAACCTGGTGTCCAACGCCTTGCGCTACACGCGCCAAGGTGGCGTGTTGGTCGCTTGCCGCCGCGAGCGGCGCGGTGGGCGTGAGGGGCGCGACGGTGGTTGGCGCATCGTGGTCGTCGACACCGGCATCGGAATTGCGCCGGATCAATTGGACGAGGTGTTCAAGGAATTCGTCCAAATTGGGAATCCCGAGCGCGATCGCCGCCAGGGCCTGGGTTTGGGGCTGGCCATCGTGCGCCGCATCGCCGATCTGACGCGGATTCCAGTGCATGTGCGTTCATTGCCTGGTCGTGGGTCGACCTTCGGTTTCTCGCTGCCGCGCGCCGAGCCGCAGGCCACTGCGGCGCCCGCAGTGACCGCCAACGCGGTGGGCGATGCGACGCGGCGGCTCGAGGGGCAACTGACGGGGCGCCTGGTGGCCGTGCTCGACGATGAAATTCAGGTGCGCGAGGGCATGCGGGCCTTGCTGCAGAGTTGGGGAGCGCAGGTGGTGGCCGCGCCGACCAGCGCGGCCTTGATCGCCGAGCTGAACGCGCAAACCCGCGCGCCGGACCTGCTGGTGTGCGACTACCGTCTCCAGGGCGGAGCGAGTGGCATCACGGCCGTGCACGAGGTGCGGGAAGAGTTCAACAGCCCCATCCCCGCCTTGCTGGTCACGGGGGACACGGCCCCGGACCGCTTGGCGGAAGCCACCGCCAGCGGTCTGCCCTTGCTGCACAAGCCGGTGCCGCCCCGCGCCCTGCGCCGCATGCTCGCAGCGTTGGCTCGCCAGGGCGCGCAGGCCCATCTGGACAAGGCCTGAGCCTGGGTGCGTCGCCGCATTCAGCGGCGGACCGACTCAATCCTTGACGATCCCGCGCAAGCGTGATTCGACGACGGCCTGCGTGCGGCTCACCACGTTCAAGGCTTTGAAGATCGCCGAGATGTGCGTCTTCACGGTGTTGTGTGTGAGGTTCATCTCACGGGCAATTTCCTTGTTGGACAGACCTTGGCAGAGTCGAGCCAGCACCTGATGCTGCCGCTTGGTCAAGCCGTATTCGTCCGTTCCCCCGTTGCCGGGCTGCGGGGCCGTGTCCAAGATCGCATCCGCCATCGACGGTGGCGCGTAGACACCGCCTTCGAGCACGTGTCGCAAGGCGTTCAGCATGTCGGGTGGTGGCAAGGACTTGGGCACGAAGCCCTGTGCTCCGGCCGCCAGCGCGGCACGCGCGTCGGAGGGCTGCTCTGAACCCGAGACCATGGCGATGGGCGTGTCTGGCTGCCATTCGCGCAGCAGCCCGATGGCCGCCAGTCCGCTGATGCGCGGCAATTGCAGATCGACCAGGATGAGGCGCACGGCGCTGGGGTGGTTCTTCGCCATGGCCAAGCCAGACTCCACATCGCCCACCCCGGTGATGTCTGCGTCGGGCAGCAAGTGCCGCAGCAAGTGGGTCAGCGCCTCGCGAAACAAGGGATGGTCATCGATGACCAGGACGCGCTGTGGCGTTTGCATGCTTCAGCGCGCCTGCTTCAGCGCGCGCACGCGCAGCAGATTGCGCAGGGAGGCCTCGACGGCCGCGGCCGTGGCGACGGGCTGCTCCATCGGGAAGAGATGCGAGCCATCCAGCATCATGATGCGACCCTTGGTCACTTTTTCCGTCATCGCCATGCCGACCTGACGCATCTCCGCCGAATGCCGCCCGCCAATGAAGGCCACGGGGCATTTGAGCGGATGGCGCTTGAGCAGACTGTCCAGGTGGTGGGGCAGGGTGTTGTAGATCGCGGTTTCCACCTCGCGGCTGAAGCTCAACACGCGTTTGCCATCCTGATCGTGCATGCCGTGCTCGACATAGTCGCGCAGCACTTCGGGCTGCCAGTGCGCGAACGCTTTCTTGTGACGGAAGTGCTCATAGGCGGCGTCGGCGTCGGGCCAGTTGTCGCGTCGCTTGCGGCTGATCGCGCCCGGCGAGATGGCGCTGATCAACTGCGTGTGCTTGACGACACCCACGCTGGCTGCGCGCCAGCCGCCCAGGATGGGTGAATCGATCAGCAGCACGCCCAGGGCCAGTTCGGGGTGGCGTGCCGCCGCCATCAGGCTCAGGAAGCCGCCCAGGGAATGGCCGACCAGGAAGGCGGGTTCACCGTTTTTCTCCTGCTCGTCGCTGGCGAAGTCCGCCAGTTGCTGCACCAAATGCGGCCAGTTGCTGGTGACGGGGTAGCGCGGGTCGTGGCCATATTTCTCCACCGCACTGACGCGAAAACCGCGCTGGCGCAAGTCCTCCAGCAGCTGGCGATAGGTGCCCGCTGGAAAACCATTGCCATGCGAGAAGATGATGGGCGGGAGGTTCTGCTTCATGGATGGGCCAGCTTCTTGAGCGCGTAGAGCGCGTCCAGCGCGTCGCGCGGACTCAGGGTGTCGGGGTCGATCTCGGCCAGCCGCGCCTCGACCGCGCTGGGCACGGCCAGCGGTGCTTCTGGAGGGGGTGCGAACAAGTCCACCTGGGCGCGCGACTGAGTGGCGGACTGTTCCAAGGCCTCCAGGGCGTGTTGGGCGTGGCGCAGCACGGCGGAGGGCATGCCGGCCAGGCGCGCCACCTGGATGCCGTAGCTGCGGCTGGCCGGGCCGCTCTGGATTTCGTGCAGGAAGACGATGCCATGACCGCCCTTGCCCGGCGATCCGGCGGTCTCGGCCGCGCTGACGTGCACGTTCACCGCCGCGCGGTGCTGGCTGGGGAACTCGGTCAGCTCGAAATAGTGCGTGGCGAAGAGCGTGAAGGCCTGGGTCTTGTCGTGCAATTGGCTGGCGATGGCCCCAGCCAAGGCCAGGCCGTCGAAGGTGCTGGTGCCGCGGCCGATCTCATCCATCAGCACCAGGGAATAGGGCGTCGCGGCATGCAGGATCTGCGCGGCCTCGGTCATCTCCAGCATGAAGGTCGATTGCGCGTTGGCCAAGTCGTCCGCCGCGCCGATGCGGGTGTGGATGGCGTCGATGGGGCCGAGCCGACACGACGTGGCGGGGACGTAGCTGCCCATGGACGCCAAGAGCACGATGAGCGCGACCTGCCGCATGTAGGTCGACTTACCGCCCATGTTCGGCCCGGTAATGATCTGCATGCGCTGCCGCGGCCCGAGTTGCGTGTCGTTGGCGATGAAACTGCCTCCGCTGCTCTCGGCCAGGCGCGCTTCCACCACCGGGTGCCGCCCTGCCTCAATGGCGATGCACGGCTCCGTGACGAAGACCGGTGCGTTCCAACCCAGCGTGAGGGAGCGCTCGGCCAGCGCGCACAGCGCGTCCAGCGCGGCCAGCGCGCGGGCGTGACGCGTGAGTGTGGGCAGGAAGTCGTCCAGCTGTTCCAGCAACTGTTCGTACAGCCATTTCTCGCGCGCCAAGGCACGTTCCTGCGCGGACAGGGCCTTGTCCTCGAAGGCCTTGAGCTCGGGGGTGATGAAGCGCTCGGCGTTCTTCAACGTCTGGCGGCGGCGGTAGTCTTCCGGCACCTTGTCGAGGTTGCTGCTGGTGATCTCGATGTAGAAGCCGTGGACCTTGTTGTACTGCACCCGCAGGTTGCCGATGCCGGTGCGGGCGCGCTCGCGCGCTTCCATGTCGAGCAGGAAGCCGTCGCTGTGGGTCTGGATCGCGCGCAGCTCGTCAAGCTCAGCATCAAAGCCATCGTTGATCACGCCGCCGTCGCGCACCAAGGCGGCGGGTTCCGCCAGCACGGCGCGCGTCAGCAATTCGGCGCAGCCAGGGGGGGGGCGCAGGTCCCGCGCGAGCTCGGTCAGCAAATCAGCGCGGGTCTCGGGCGAGCCCAGGACCTCGGTGAGAAGGGGAGTGAGCGTCGCCGTTTTGGCCAAGGTCTGCGCCAGCCCAGTCAACTCGCGCGGGCGCACCTGGCGCAGCGCGATGCGCGCGACGATGCGTTCGACGTCGCTGCTGCCCTTGATCTGCTCGCGCAGCCTTTGCCACGGGCCTCCATGCGCGCTGCCGCCGGGTGCGCCCGCGCGCAGCAGCGTGATGGCCGCGATGCGGGCGGCTGCCTGCGCACGGTCGCGCGGCGGCTCCAGCAGCCAACGCTTGAGCAAGCGACTGCCCATGCCGGTCATGCAGGTGTCGAGCAGCGAAAACAGCGTGGGGGCGTCTTCTCCGCGCAGGGTCTGCACCAACTCCAGGTTGCGGCGCGTGGTCTGCGGCAAATCAATCTGCTCGTCCTGGCGTTGCACGCGCAGGCCATGCACGTGGCTGAGCGCGCGGCCCTGGGTGTGTTCGGCGTAGGCAAGCAGCGCGGCAGCCGCGGCATGGGCCTGCGCGCAGTCCTGCGCGCTCCAGGCTTGCAGGCTGGCGGCCTGCAGCAGGGTCTGAAGCCGCTCGCGCCCCAACGTGGCGTCGAACTGCCATTCGGGGCGAATCGACAGGGGGGCTGCGAGGCCACCCTGTTGCAGCGCCTGCAGGCGTTGCTCGAAGGCGGGCGACACGCCCGCGCTGTAGATCACTTCACCTGGTGCGATGCGCAGCAACCATTCGGTCAACGCCTCGGCGTCGCATTCGGCCAGTTGCACTTCGCCTTGGGTCACGCTGAGCCAGGCCAGGCCGACGCTGTTGCGCGGGCCCTGGTGCAGGGCCAACAGCAGGGATTCGTTTTTCTCGCCGAGCAGGGCACTGTCGGTCAAGGTGCCTGGGGTGACCACGCGCACCACCTTGCGCTCGACCGGTCCCTTGGCGGTCGCCACGTCGCCCACCTGTTCGCAGATGGCCACCGACTCGCCCAGTTTGATCAGGCGGGCCAGGTAGGTTTCCACCGAATGGAAAGGCACGCCGGCCATGACCACCGGTTGGCCAGCGGATTGGCCGCGCTGGGTCAGGGTGATGTCCAGCAACCGGGCGGCTTTTTCAGCGTCCTCATAAAACAGTTCGTAGAAGTCCCCCATGCGGTAGAAGAGCAGCGTGCTCGGGTACCCGGCCTTCAGGCTCAGGTACTGCTGCATCATGGGGGTGTGGGCGGAAAGGACGGTCGCTTCGGAGGGGGCTGCGGGCATACGGGCGCGAGTCTATCAACAGGGCCATGGATTACCATTTGGTCACATAATGAAACAAAAAAGCCGGGAATTCTTTCCCCACAAGGCTTGGTGACTACAGCAATCAGGGATTTCATGACAGCTTTCAACGACAGTAAGGCGCGTGACCCGGGCGGTGGCCCGCGAGACGAGGACAACGCGGCGGGGGACGGCTTGTTTCAGGCTGTTTTTGATAGAAGTCCAGGCGCTACCGCCCTGATCCGGCAGACGGATGGGTGCGTGGTCCGCGCCAATCAAGGATGGTTGGCGCTGACAGGTTGCACCCTTGAAGAGGTGCAGGGGCGCCATTGGGTGGAACTTGGCTGTTGGGTCGACGCGCAGGAGCTGCAAGAGTGTTGGGCTCAGATGGCCACCCACGGTCGCTTGAAGGCCCGTGAGGTGCGGGTCTGGTTCACTGACCGTGGGCGCGGGCCGCACCGTGCTCGGATCCAAGCCTCCTTGCTGGATGGGTCCCGGGTATCGGAAGGGCGTCACATCCTGCTTTCCCTGGACCACGTTCCCGCCGCGCGCGACACCGGGGACATTTCGGTTTCGGGCGTGGTGGCGCAGGACGTCGCGAATGACCGACTTGCGGCACAGCTGGACCTGTATGCGCTGACCGAGGAACTGGCGCGGGTAGGGCACTGGAGCAGCGATGGCAAGACCGTGTATTTTTCCCCGGGCTTGCAGAAGATGTCGGGCGCTCAGACGCCCGCCATGTTGACGGTCGAGGAGGCCCGCCGCCGTATACACCCCGAGGATCTTCAAACCTACTTGGCAGCGCGTGAGGCGATGGACGGGCGTGTGTTCGAGTACCGAATCGTGGGGCCGAATGGCGACGTGAACTGGCGCCGCGCCCGAATTCACCGACATCGCAACAGCGATGGCAGCTTCTTGGATTTTGGCGTCATTCTCGACGTGACGGCCGAGACCGAGGCCGCCCTCGTGCTGCGCGAACAGCTCGCCTTCATCGAGAAGATCACCAGCCACGTGCCGTTGATGCTTTTTTTGTACGAGCGTCGTAGCGATGGCACCGAGGTCTTTCCCTTTCTCAGCCCCGGTGTGCGGAAGTTGTTTGGCGTGGACGCCGAGGAGGCTCGACGTGATGCCTCGTTGCTGTTCAAACGCCTGCATCCGGAGGACCGCGAGGGCGTGCGCCACAGCATGGACGCGGCCCATTTCGATGGGGGCATCTGGTCGCATGAATTCCGCATCATTGGTGAAGACGGGTGGGAGCGTTGGCTGCTGGGCCACGCCATCAACCGTTTGGAGGGGGATCATCTGGTCGCTTATGGGTCTGTCTCGGACATCACCGACCGCAAGCTGGCGGAGCAACGCCTGCAGGACAGCGAAGCCCGCTTCCGCAGCTTGACGGATTTGTCCTCCGACTGGTACTGGGAAACGGACGAGCAACTGAGATTCATCCATTTCGTCGGCTACCAGCAAAACAAGATTCTGCGCAGCGAATCCGAAATCCTGGGCAAGACTCGCTGGGAAATCGGTGCCCTCAACATGAGCGAGGAGGACTGGGCCGTCCATCGACAAGTGCTGGAATCACGCCAGCCCTTCCGTGACTTGGAACTGCTGCGCATGGGCGCTCATCGCCAGCAGTACTGGGTGTCCATCAGCGGCGCTCCGATCTTCGACGAGCGTCAACGCTTCCGCGGCTACCGTGGCATCGGGCGCGACATCAGCGACCGCAAGCGTGCCGAGGGGGAGACCCAGCGCCTGGCGTTCTACGACACGCTGACGGGACTGCCCAACCGCCGCCTTTTGCTGGATCGATTAGCCCAAGCCCAAGCCACGTGCGCGCGCACCAAGCGGCATGGCGCGCTCTTCTTCTTGGACTTGGACAACTTCAAGGATCTCAACGACACCCTGGGCCATGACGTGGGCGACCTGCTGCTCAAGCAGGTCGCGCAGCGGCTGCTGAGTTGTCTGCGCGAGAGCGACACCGCGGCGCGCCTGGGCGGCGATGAGTTCGTCGTCATGCTGCTGGAGTTGGACGAGGATGAGAACGACGCAGCGGCGCATGCCGAGCGCGTGGGCGAGAAAATCCTCAAGCGGCTGAATGCGCCGTATGAGCTGGCGGGGCGGCAGCACAACAGCTCTCCCAGCATCGGCCTCACCGTGTTCAGCGGCGGCACCCTCGGCGTCGACGAGCTGCTCAAGCGCGCCGATCTCGCGATGTACCAGGCCAAGGCGGCGGGACGCAACACCCTGCGCTTCTTCGACCCGCAAATGCAGGCGGCCGTTTTGGCCCGTGCCGCGCTGGACGCGGATATGCGTCAAGCAGTTCAGAACAAAGAACTGCTGTTGCACTATCAGCCCGTGGTCGATGCGGCCGGTGGCGTGCGCGGGTACGAGGCCTTGCTGCGTTGGAATCACCCCCGCCGGGGCTTGTTGGCGCCCGGCAGCTTCATCGGGCTGGCCGAGCAGAGTGGCCTCATCCTGCCCATCGGGCAGTGGGTGCTGCGCGCTGCTTGCCACCAACTCGTGGCGTGGAGCCGGGGCCTGGACACCCAGGGTCTGAGCCTCGCCGTCAACGTCAGTGCCCGCCAGTTCCGCCAGCGTGATTTCGTGGACCAGGTGCTGGCGGTGATCGACGAGACTGGCGTCAATCCTCAGCGCTTGCGGCTGGAGTTGACCGAGAGCCTGCTCATTTCGGAGGTGGAAGATGCCATCCGCAAGATGGCCGAGCTGCGTGCGCGCGGCGTGCGCTTCTCGCTCGACGACTTCGGCACAGGCTATTCGTCGCTCAATTACCTCAAGCGCCTGCCCTTGGATTCGCTCAAGATCGACCGCAGCTTCGTCAGTGATGTGCTCACCGACCCGAACGATGCCGTCATCGTGCGCACCATTTTGGCCCTGGCGCAGAGCATGGGGTTGCAGACCGTTGCCGAAGGCGTCGAGACCGAAGGTCAGCGCGATTTTCTGCGGGACAATGGCTGCACCCTGTTTCAGGGCTATTTGTTCGGCCGGCCAGGATTGCCCGGGCATTGACGCGACGCGCGGGCGACAAAGTGCTTGCCGTGAACACGAGGGATGCCGGGCCTGCCGCACAAGGGCCCGTGTCGGGTTGGGCGCGTGATCGCCCGCGAGGTCTGATCTCTCCTGCACAAGAACACGCTGTGAATACGCTGAAGGCGCCGCACATTCTGGTGGTCGACGACGATCCCGCCATCACCGAGATGGTGGGGCACTACCTCTCCGAACATGATTTCAAGGTCAGCGCCGCGCGCAACGGCGCGGAGATGCACCAGGTGCTACGCCAGTCCACGGTTCAGCTCGTTCTGATGGATCTGCGCCTCAAGGGGGAGAGTGGCCTGAACCTCGCGCGTGAACTGCGTGAGCGACGGTCGCTGCCCGTGATCATCCTGACCGGTCAGTCCGAAGAGGCGGATCGGGTCATGGGGCTGGAACTCGCCGCCGATGATTACGTGGTCAAGCCCTTCAGCCTGAGAGAGCTGCTGGCGCGTATCCGCGCCGTGTTACGTCGCTACGCCTCAGCCGTTTTCGAGACCGGAGCGATCTCCACCCATCCTGCCCCCGGGATTCGGGCTTACCGTTTTGAAGGTTGGGAGTTGAATCTGCGTCTGCGCCGCTTGCGCGCACCCGATGCACGCGAGATTGAACTCAGCGTGGGTGAATTCAGCTTGCTGCACGCCCTGTGCCGTGCTCCTGGCCGGGTGCTCAGCCGCGATCAGCTGCTCGAGATGACGCGCCGCGACGCGGGCGCCGTGTACGACCGCGCCATCGATGTGCAAATCCTGCGGTTGCGACGCAAGATCGAATTGGACGCCTCAACGCCCCGCTACATCCGCACGGAACGCGGCGCGGGCTATCTTTTCGACACGTCAGTCGAGCCCATGATGTGAGCGCTGTAGGTTTCAGCTGCAACAGGACAGCCCAGCTGAAACGGCGTTGAAATCAGGCGACTTGCCGCCTGCGTTTCAATGTGGCACAGACACACCGCAGTCCCAGGGAGTCATGTTCGAAATGTTGGAATGGGTGATCGTCGTCGAATTCGATCCACTGGTGCGCGCGTTGCTGGTCGAATGGCTGGAGGAGATTCGGCCAGACGTTCTGTCGTTTGACGGTCGGCAAACCTTGCCAGCCGTCGGCGCTAGCCTGGTCGTCGTTGACCTGGGCAACGACAGGCGGCAGGGCGCTGACAACATCCGCCGCCTGCGCACGATCTACCCTGGGGTTCCCCTGCTGGGGCTTTCCACTCACGCGCGCGAGGGAATCGCCGCAGGCGGTGAAGCGGCTCGCAGACTGGGCGTGGACATGCTCTTGCCCAAACCCTGTGAGCGGGAACTGCTGCTGCAGGCTGCGCGAGCCCTCATGGCCGCGACCTAGGGCCTGTTCACACTTGAGAAATTGGTGTGAACAGCCCCTAGTCTTGTCCCAGATCGCCATGCAAAACCGCACTTGTCTGATGCGATACGCGGTCATTTTTGC
The DNA here is from genome assembly GCF_046452315.1 of Hylemonella sp. W303a. Lineage (NCBI taxonomy): Bacteria > Pseudomonadati > Pseudomonadota > Betaproteobacteria > Burkholderiales > Comamonadaceae > Hylemonella > Hylemonella sp. W303a. The sequence continues at coordinate 27,414 of NZ_JBKFDG010000007.1, forward strand.
CGGCGTGGCCTTCACGCTGGTGTTCGCTGGTTCCTCGGCCTATGACGCGTGGTACCAGCGAGACCAGATCTACCAGGCCTCGGAGCGGGAGCTTGGCAATTTTTCCCGGCTATTGGCCGTTGAAACAGCGCGCAGCGTGCAGACTGTCAACGTGCTCTTGCGTGACACGGCGTGGTGGTATCAGCAACAAGGTCGCCATCTGCGAGCCGACGACGTCAACCGAACGCTGAGCACTTTGTCCGAGCTTGTACCTCAGGTGGCGGTGTTGAATCTGATCGACGCCAGCGGCGCGCAGCGCTATCGGTCCTCGCCCCTGAGCCACCCATCCGCTGACTTCACGCGGCGCCCGTATTTCCAGGTCCATCGCGACAACGAAGATGCAGGTCTCTACATCAACGCACCTCAGTTCTCGCAGGCCATCGGCCGCATGGGCTTGGTGATGTCACGTCGCATCAACGACCTGCAAGGGCGTTTCGCGGGCGTCGTCTCGGCGACTGTGCGGCTGGACCAGCTTTGCGCGACCTATGACAGCATCGATTTCGGCAGCCAGACCGAAATGCACGTGACCTTCCTTGATGGCACCCCTGTCATCTCACCTGTCCCGCGTGGCGAGGGCATGCCCAGCTCTCCTCCAACGCGAGTGCACGCAGGGTTGGATGGACTTGTGCCCCCGGATGACGGAGGGTTGCACCTGCGGCGGGTCACTGGCGACCGCCCCAGGGTGGTCGCCGCCGCGCGCGTGCCGGGTCATCCCTTGGTCATTTATCTTTCGCGTGACGAGGCCGAGATCCTACGGGGATGGCATTCGGAAACTCAGCACATGCTGGTCCGGACGTTGATTCTCTCTGTGTGCGTGCTGCTCTCGGTCTTGCTGGCCATGCGCCAGTTGCGCAAGCTGGACCAGCATGAACAGGCGCTTTCCTTGAGCGAGCAGCGCTATGCCTTGGTCATGGATGCGGCCAACGAAGGTCATGCCGAGTGGGATTTGCAGCACGACACCATCTACCTCTCCCCGCGCTGGCGGGAGATGCACTTCATCGAAGATGGTGCTGATCTGTCCTTCGAGCAGTTCCGCGCGATGAAACGCGTCCACCCCGAGGATCGCGACGTGCTCATCGCTGCCATGCAAACGCATTTGCGAGGGGAAACCCGCTTCTTCGAGGCGGAGTACCGGGTCAAGGATGGCCAAGGCGATTGGCATTGGATCCACGCCCGCGGTTGTGTGCACGGCGACTTGCCTAAAGATTGTTTCCGCTTCTACTGGACAACTCGGGATGTCAGTCATCGCAAGGCCGCCGAGGTGGAAAAGCGCCAACTGGAAGCCAAGCTTTTGCGAGCCCGCCACCTGGAGTCGTTGGGAACCATGGCGGGCGGCATCGCCCATGATTTCAACAACATCCTGGGTGCCATCCTGGGATATGGCGAGATGGCGCAGCGACTTGCCGTTCCCGAAAGCACGCAGGCTCGCTATCTGGATCGCGTCATGCAAGCCGGGCATCGGGCCAAGGCGCTGGTTCGGCGCATCATCGATTTCAGCCGCAGCGGATATGGAGAGAAGACGCGCGTTGCAGTTCAACCCCTGGTGGAAGAGGCGATGGCCTTGCTCGCGCCAACTCTGCCTCAGGGGGTCGTGCTACGCCCTTGTCTGTCGGCGCCCCGGGTGGCCATCCTGGGCGAGGTGTCCCAGGTGCACCAGATCGTGATGAACCTTTGCACCAATGCCATCGCGGCGATTGAAGGCTCTGGTACCGTCACCGTGTCCTTGTCCCAGGAGCACATACAGACTGAGAAGCACTGTTGTCATGGCGTCTTGAAAGTCGGCGATCATGTCCGTCTCCAGGTGCAGGATACCGGACGAGGCATGGAGGCCCAAACCTTGGACCGGGCCTTCGATCCCTTCTTCACCACCCGACCCGTTGGCGAGGGGGCTGGATTGGGCCTCTCCGTGGTGCACGGTATCGTCGCGGACCTGGGCGGGACGATCGACGTTGTGTCTCAGTTGGGCCGGGGTTCGACTTTCACCATTTGGTTGCCTTCTCACGGGCAGCTTGATGCCGTGCCACACGAGTCGCCGCCGCCACCGCCAACGGGCCGAGGTGAAACGCTCATGGTGGTGGACGACGAACCCGCCCTGGTCGAACTGCTTGAGGATTCACTCGCTGCATTGGGCTACGAGGCCGTTGGTTACACCTCCAGCACCAAGGCCGTCCAGGCCTTCCATGCCGATGCCGATCGCTTTGACTTGGTTCTGACCGATCAACAGTTGCCGGAGTTGAGCGGTACTGAGTTGATCTCGCAGCTCAGGATCTTGCGTCCTTTGCTTCCCGTGGTCTTGATGACGGGCCATGGCGGCTCGGGGTTGGAGCCGCGCATCGAGTCGGTCAACATCGATGCCGTCCTGCACAAGCCCGTGTCGGTTCGGGACATCGCGATCTGCGTCGCCCGAGTGCTGAAGTCCGCAAGCGATCGTCGAGTGCAAGGCGACACAGGATCGGCGTCGCAAAGCGCCGTGGGTGGCGATGCGCCTGGCTCTGGCAAAGCGCGGTGATTCGTCGGCCCGGGCCTGTCTGTCAGACAACCCGGTCGTGATCACAATCCGCAGGGTCGAACACGGACTGCTGTTCTGATCGCTTGCTCTCGGGTTGAGGCTCCAGCTCGCTTGCCGAAGGAACCTGTTACGACTTTGTTGCACTTCGATCAAGTGCCTGACCCTGCGCATTGTTGCGGTTGAAATTCGTAACACCTGATCTGAAATCGTTCATCAACAAAAGCCTTTCACAGTTGCTGAGTCACAGGGTCACAAGCCCTGCATGAGCACTGTCTTGTTCGGATGGCTCCCATCGCGGTCGCGCGGAGTGTCCCGATGGAGGTCATTCATTTCTATTCCAAATTGGAATTGAAAGCATTCGAACTTTTCACTTCTCATACGCGACGCGCAAATCTAGACTCGGCGCGCTCCTGCTTCAAGGTAGGCAAGGGGTGTCACGGCGCGTCACATGCTCTGTGCATGCGCCCGCCGATCCGAGTCCGATGCACTGGCAGATTTCAGACGGTTGCGGCCGGGACGCCGCTGTCCGTGAAGGTTGAGAAACCCATTCGCACATCGGTACCGGCAATGAATTCCATTGGTTTTCCCAGGCGGCCCAACGTTGAATTCCGCCACCTGCGTGTTTTTGCGGAAGTGGTTCGGCATGGAGGATTCACGCGCGCGGCGGAAGTCATCCACGCGACGCAATCAACAGTCAGCAAGGTCATCAGCCAGCTTGAGAACGAAGTTGGCAAGCCCTTGTTGCGACGTCATCGACGCGGCATCGAACTGACCCGTGTCGGGGAGATCGTGTACCGCCGTGCCCAAGTGATGCTGGCGCAGCGCGAGCTGCTGGCGGACGAACTGCACGCCCTGGCGGGTAGCCCTTACGTCACGCTCAAACTGGGGTTTTCGCGCATGGAGACGAGCACCTTCTTTGGGCGCGCGCTCGCGGAGTTCCGCCGTCGTTACCCCGACGTGGAAATCTCCATCGCCGTCGAGTCAGAGAACCAGATCGTGCGCCGCCTGCTCAAAGGGGATCTGGACCTTGCGGGATTGGTGTCGCCTCGTGACCCAGGACTGGAAGTGTTGGAGCTGCAGCGCGAGCCGGTTTACGTGGTGGTGTCCCGCGAAAATCCGCTGGCCTTGCGCACCCGGATTGGCATCAACGACCTCAAAGACCAGCAACTCGTGCTGTTCGAGGAGAAGTGCCAACTCAATGAGATGGTGGTGGGCGCTTTGGCCCAAGCTGGCATTCTGGCACCCGTGGCCATCAAGACCTCGCAGGTCGGTCTCATCCACGAACTGGTGGCCGAGAACATCGGCGTCGGATTTCTGCCCAGGGCATTGGCGCTCAACCGCCTGCACCCCATGGTGGTCGCCCTGCCGCTCGAAGGTTTCCAGCCACAGTGGATTTACACCCTGGCTTGGGCCCGAGCGGCGCGTCTTACTCCTTCGGCGCGCACCTGGATCGCAGTGGCTCGGTCCGTGCACGCCTTTGCGGAACTGTCGGGGGACCTGCAATGACGATGTCGAGGTTTGATTCCCGCGTTGCACGCCGTGCATGCCCTGCATGCCGATTCTTCATTTTCTCCACCCACGCCCCCCAATTCGACTCAACCCAAACACCGAAGGAAAGTCAGGGGGGAACAAAGGGCCGTGTCGTGGGCGACGGCATCCGACCGTTCAGTGAACGATGCATTGGCCATTTGACCTCTGGGAGCGCGCTGGCATGAACAACGCTCGCGAACGGACGTCCCTCAATGCAAGTGCACAGCGAATTCGTATCGAATGGATCTTGGCAGGCCTGCTGGTCTTGCTCAGCGTCTTGCTGTGTGCATTTTCGGTGCTGAGCGAGCGCAATCTGGTTCGCTCCCTGGCTTCTGAACGCCTTATGGGCCAGACGCTCGCGATCGAAGGGGGGCTGCTCAGGCGCATGCAGGGGGCCCGCGCGACGCTGTTTCAAATTCGCGAGGCGTGGCAGGCCTCAGACCGCGGGGCCAGCATGGCCTTGCTTACCGCGTTCCGTTCCCTGGTGCACGGCGTGCAGCGCGCCGTGATCATCGACCGCGAGGGAACGGTCTTGCTCAGTGCGGGCCTCTATTCCTCGCCGTGGGTCGCGGAGGTCGATTACTTGCAGGGCCTGGCTGACATGAGGGACTCCGACCGCGTCTACACACGGGCGCTGCCGGATTCCCTCATTGGCGGTGCCACGTTGCGGCTGACCCTGCCGATCTTGGATACATGGGGACAAGCGCGGCAATTCGTCCTGGCGGAGCTGAGCGCGGATTACTTCAACATGCTCCAGCGCATGGTGCTGGAGACCGACGACACTTGGAGTTCCCTCAGCATGGCCGATGGCACCCTGCTGGGCTTGCTCGCCAGCGATCCGCAGTCCGCGCAAGTCGCGGCGATCTGGCGTTTGGATGGGATCGGGTCAGCGTTGGGCAGCGGCCCCGCGCCTGGGGTGCATATCCTCGATCCCGCTGGCCAGCCGCGCCGTTTGCTGGTCCGGCGCACTGTGGGTTCTAGCGAGCTGATGCTCGACCAACCCTTGGTCTTGACCCTGAGCCGGGAACTGCGGCCGGTGGATGCTGCCTGGCACCGGCTGGCGACTGTGTACGCGATCACTCTGGTGGTGCTCGTCGTGGCGGGCTGTGGCATGCTGCGCTTGGCGCAAATCCGGCGCGCGCGTTGGGAGGGACTGGTGCATGCACAGGACCACGAGCGCGTCGAAAATGTGCAGCGCATGGAGCTGGCCTTGGAAGGCGCCGTGCTGGGTCTGTGGGAGCTCTCAATTCCCGACGATCGCATGCGGGTTGACGCCCGCGCGGCAGCGATCCAGGGCTACCAGCTCGGTGAGCTCGACACGCGCTGGCATGACTGGCGCGAGGACCTCCACCCCGACGACGCGGGTCTTTTCCTTCAGCAGTTTGCGCAGCATTTGGAGGGCCACACCTCCAAGTTCGAGGCCGAATGTCGCTTGCGCCGCAAGGACGGGGGGTGGGTCTGGGTGCAATGCCAAGGCCGCGTGATCGAGCGTGACGCCACGGGACAGGCGCTGCACTTCCTGGGCACGCGCATGGACATCAGCGCACGCAAGCAGCACGAGACGGAAATCGAACGACTGGCGTTTTATGACAGTCTGACCGGCCTACCCAACCGGCGCCTGTTGCACGAGCGGCTTGACCGTGGCCTGATAGCCAGTGAGGAGAGGGGGCAGGTCGGCGCCATCGTTCTCATTGATCTGGACAACTTCAAAAGCCTCAATGACACCTTGGGGCACGATCTGGGTGATCAGCTGCTGGTGTCTGTGTCCGCGCGCTTGCGCCAAATCGTGCGTGTCCACGACACGGTGGCTCGGCTGGGCGGGGACGAGTTTGTCCTGTTGCTGGAGTCGCTGGGCAGCAGCATGGCCGAAGCCCGTCGCAACGCGGAGACCTTGGGGCGCGATCTGTTGCAGCGACTGTCCTATCCCTACCATCTTGCGGGCAGGCAGATCTACAGTACGCCCAGCTTGGGCATCACCTTGTACGCAGGGGGGGCCAGCAAGTTGGACGATTTGCTGAAGCAAGCCGACATGGCGATGTACGAAGCAAAGGCTCAGGGGCGCAACACCTTGAGCTTCTTCGAACCCAAGATGCAGGTGCAGACCAGCGCGAATGCCCAACTGCAATCTGATCTGCATCGGGCGCTGGAGCGTTGCGAACTACTGCTGCACTACCAGCCCATCCTGGATCGCGACCGCCGCATCATCGGCGTCGAGTCCCTGGTGCGTTGGCAACATCCCGAGGCAGGCATGGTGTCGCCAGCCCGCTTCATTCCCGTGGCCGAGCAGTGTGGCTTGATCTTGCCCTTGGGCGACTGGGTGCTGGAGCAGACCTGTCGCCAACTGGTGTCCTGGGCGGCCCATCCGTCCACTGCGGATTTGTTTGCGGCGGTGAACATCAGCGCACGGCAACTGAGCCAGCCCGACTTTGTGGTCAAGGTTCTTGAGACGGTGCGTCGCACGGGGGCTGCTCCAAGTCGGCTCAAGCTGGAGTTGACCGAGAGCATGTTCTTGCTCGACGTGGAAGGCGTGATCGAGAAAATGTCCGCGCTCAAGAGCCAGGGCATCGGCTTCTCGCTCGACGATTTCGGCACAGGGTATTCGTCGCTGTGTTATCTGCAGCGCCTGCCTCTGGACCGGCTCAAGATCGACAAGTCTTTCGTGAGTGACCTGCCACACAACGCCAACAGCGCGACCATTGGTTCCGCAATCATCGGCCTGGCCCACAACCTGGGGCTTCAGGTGATCGCAGAAGGGGTCGAGAACCAGGGGCAATTGCAGTTCTTGCTGGAGGGGCAGTGCGATGCTTTCCAGGGGTATTTTTTCTCGCCCCCGTTGCCCGTGGAGGAGCTGGAACGTCGGCTTTCCTCTGGTTCAGATCAGATCGCCCTGGATGCTCTTGCATAAAGATTGCGGTGCATTGACACGCGCATTCCCCTGAGATGCAATGAAAGGGCGCCGCGCTCCAGTTTTCACGGAGCGCGACCCACTCAGGGAGTGCATTCATGAGTAACTTCAGGATCTCGACCCGGCTGTTGATACTGTTGGGCGTGCTTTCTGCCTTGCTGGCTTTGATCGGGGCGGTGGGGCTGTACGGTTTGAATCGAACCAGTGACGGACTCAGGACGGTTTACGAAGATCGAACCGTTCCGGTTTCCCAGTTGGCCCGGATCGATGCCTTGATGCAGCGCAACCGGACCCTCGTACTGATGACCGTGATGTCTCGTGACGCGGACAGCGTACGAAGCAACTCCGAGTCCATCGAGTCGAACATCGCGACCATCACCAAGAGTTGGCAGCAGTACATGGCGACCATGCTCACCGAGGAGGAGTCCCGGGTGGCCAAGCGTTTCGCTGAAGTTCGTGGACGCTACGTTGCCGAGGGCTTGCGACCGTCCATCGCTGCCATGCGCGCGGGGGATTTCACGCAACTCGAGTCCTTGGTGAAGGACAAAGTCTTGCCGCTGTATGAGCAGGCCAACCAGTTGTCGCAGCAATTGATCAACATCCAGCTGGACGTGGCCAAGCAGGAATACGAGGAGGCGATAGCGCGCTATAGGACCATTTTCGCCACCGCAGTCCTGGTCATCGTGCTGGGCATCGCCTTTGCTTGGCTGTTCGGGATCACACTGATCCGCAGCATTGCGCAGGCGCTGAACCAGGCGGTCACGCTGTCGGAGGCCGTGGCTCAAGGCGACCTGACCCGAGAGGTTCAAGTTCAGGGGCGGGACGAAATCGCCCGGGTTTTGCAATCCCTGGATGTCATGCAGCGCAACCTCGCCAATTTGGTCCTGCGTGTTCGTGATGGCAGCGAAAGAGTCTCCATGGCCAGCGCCGAAATCGCCCAGGGAAATCAAAACCTGAGTTCGCGCACCGAAAGTCAGGCCAGCGCCTTGGAGGAGACCGCAGCCTCGATGGAGGAGCTGTCCTCGACCGTGACGCAGAACGCGGACAACTCGCGCCAGGCCAATCAGCTTGCGCAGAAAGCGTCGTCCGTCGCTGTGCAGGGAGGCGAAGTCGTGACCCAGGTGGTCGAAACCATGAAGGGCATCAGCGAGGCGAGCAAAAAAATCTCCGACATCATCAGCGTGATCGATGGCATTGCCTTTCAGACCAATATCCTCGCCTTGAACGCGGCAGTGGAAGCGGCTCGCGCGGGTGAGCAAGGTCGCGGCTTCGCGGTGGTGGCCAGCGAGGTGCGCAGTCTTGCGGGGCGCAGCGCGGAAGCCGCGAAAGAGATCAAGGCGTTGATCTCTGATAGCGTGAACCGCGTGGATGCGGGCGCCGCCTTGGTGGATCAGGCCGGCAGCACCATGCAAGAGGTGGTGATCAGCATCCGGCGCGTGACCGATTTGATGGGGGACATCAGCGCCGCCGGCACCGAGCAAAGCCAGGGGATGGCGCAAATCGGTGAAGCGGTGCAACAGATGGACCAGGTCACCCAGCAGAACGCGGCGTTGGTGGAGGAAATGGCGGCGGCAGCCAACAGCCTCAAGAGTCAGGCCCAGGAACTGGTGGACTCGGCGTCCATCTTCAAGACTGGTTCACAGGACCTGTTGCCGGGCGCCTCCAGCATTGGCATGCCTGAGGCGCTGGAGCCTCGCGCACAGGGCGCTGCTTCGCCGCCCCTGGGTCTTCGCCGCAGATCGCCTGCGAGGTCGCTGACGGCTTCGATGCGTTAACGCGGTGCTTTGCCGTCCCGTGCGCGGTAGGGTGGCATCCGCGGACAGTGCAACACCTGGTCTGGGGTGTTCAGGTCAGGCGGCCGGACGCGACAGTTTGAGCTTCTCGGCATTCTGGCGTGCCAACGCCTTCTCTTCCGCGCCCGCGAACTTGCTGTATTTGTTGAGCAGCGGCACCATCTGCCCGTAGATGCGTGGGTTCGCGGCCAAGCATTCCTTGTGCTCCAGGAAATCCGGTTCGCCAGTGAAGTTGCCCACCAGACCGCCGGCTTCGGTGACCAGCAGCGAGCCTGCGGCCACGTCCCAAGGCGAAAGACCGGTCTCAAAGAATCCGTCGGTGCGGCCTGCGGCCACGTAGGCCAGGTCCAAGGCTGCCGCGCCCGGACGGCGCAGGCCCGCGCAGCGCTGCATGATGTCGCTCATCATCGCCAGGTAGCTGGGGAAGTCGTCGCCCTTTCGGAAAGGGAAACCCGTGGCGATCAGACTTTGCTCCATCTGAGTGCGCTTGCTGACGCGGATGCGCCGCTCGTTGAGGAAGGCGCCGCGGCCCTTGGTGGCCGTGAACAGGTCGTTGCGCGTTGGGTCGTAGACCACGGCCTGCTCAACCTTGCCATTGACGGCCAGCGCGATGCTGACGCAATAAACAGGGAAGCCGTGGATGAAGTTGGTGGTGCCGTCCAGCGGGTCGATGATCCAGACGAAATCCGAATCTTGCGCGCCGCGCGTGCGGCCGGTCTCCTCGCCCCAGATGGCGTGGCCGGGGTAGGCGGTCAGCAGGGTCTCGATGATGGCTTCCTCGCTCGCATGGTCCACCTCGGTCACGAAATCGTTGACCTGCTTCTGCGAGACCCGCACGGACTCAACGTCCAGGGCGGCGCGGTTGATGATGGCGCCAGCGGCGCGTGCGGCCTTGATGGCCACGTTGAGCATGGGGTGCAGGGTGGACGACATGAGTTGTGGGGAGGAGCGTGACGGCGGCTGCGCCGGGAGGGCTTGGCGATGCAAGCCGATGAGGGACGGAATTTTACTGCGTGTGCCTGTCGTGTGTGTTTTGGGTGCGTTGTGCCTGCTTGTTCAGCCTGGGGGGCGGACGCGGGAGCCGGGCGCGGCGGCCCGGACGCTCATGGGGTGATGGTCGGCTTGCAGCCGACTGCGCGTTGACGGACGGCGTTTTGCCCTGGCCGATGCGGAGTCTGCGAAGCAGACCGCCTCCATAGGAGCGCTCCGGCCCCAGGGCCACGGCTTGCGCCTACCCACCATTCCGACCTGCCAATGCAGGCCAGCGACAATCGGCGCCATGACCGTGCCTTTCCGAACTCGCTTCGTCCTCATCGAACCCAGCCACGCCGGCAACGTGGGCGCCGCCGCCCGGGCCATCAAGACCATGGGTTTCGAGGAGCTGGTGCTGGTGCGCCCACGCTGGGCCAATGTGCTGCGGCGCCAGGAAACCATCGAGCGCGCAAGCGGCGCCAATGATGTGCTGGATCGCGCTCGCATTGTCGAGACCCTGGACGAGGCGCTGGACGGGATGACCCATCTCTGCGCCACCGCCATGACGCCCCGCGACTTCGGTCCGCCCACGCGCGCGCCGAGAGCGCATTTCGCGCAGTTCGTGGCGGCGGCGCCCCCGGAGGAGAACCAGGGCATCGCCTTCCTCTTCGGTTCGGAACGCTACGGCATGAAGAACGAGGACGTGTACCGCGCCCATGTCTGCCTGAGCATTCCGACCCATCCTCAATTCGGATCGCTCAATCTCGCCGCTGCGTTGCAAGTCATTGCCTACGAATGGCGGCAGGCGCTCTCTGCCCAGTTCGGTGGATTCGAGGTGGCGTCGGCCACCGCACCTCCGGTGTTGGCGGATTCGCCCCAAATCGCCGGTCTGTTGACCCATCTGGAACAAGCCCTGGTGGCAGTGGATTTCCTCGACCCCGCCGCGCCCAAGAAGCTGATGCCGCGCCTAAATGCCTTGTTCAACCGGGCTCAGCTGACGCAGGAGGAAGTCCATATCCTCAGAGGTGTCGCGAAGGCCATGCTCGAAACCGCCGCCCGGGCCAAGGGATAATTCCTCCCCCGCATAAGCAAAGAAGATTTCCTCATGTTTGCCCGCCTGCGTTCCGACATTCAGTGCATCCTCGAGCGTGACCCCGCTGCGCGCAGCGCCTGGGAGGTGCTGACCTGCTACCCCGGCCTGCACGCGCTGATGTTCCACCGTTGGGCGCATGCGTGCTGGACGCATGGTTTCAAGTGGCTGGGGCGTTTCATCTCGCATTGCAGCCGCTGGCTGACGGGCATCGAGATCCACCCGGGCGCCAAGATCGGCGAGCGCGTCTTCATCGACCATGGCATGGGCGTGGTGATCGGCGAGATGGCCGAGATTGGCGATGGCTGCACGATCTACCAGGGCGTGACCCTGGGCGGCACCTCGCTGGTCAAGGGCGCGAAGCGCCACCCGACGCTGGAGGCCGGCGTGATCGTGGGCGCGAATGCCTGCGTGCTGGGCGGATTCACGGTGGGCGCGGGCGCGCGCATCGGTTCCCTGGCCGTGGTGACCAAGCCGGTGCCCGCCGGTGCAACGGCCGTGGGCAACCCGGCGCGCATCATCGAAGCGCAAGGAGACGCCAAGCGTGAAGAGGCTGCGTCGCGCATGGGCTTCTCGGCCTATGGCGTGACACACAGTGACGACCCCTTGTCGCAGGCCTTGCGCGGCCTGATTGATAACGCGGCTGGGCAGGACCATCAGATCGCGCTGCTCTGGCAGGCGATCGAGAAGGTCTCTGCTGGGCAGAAACCCCGGGATTGCGTGCCCGAGGACGCTGCGCGTGAGGAGTGCTTCGAGCGCGAGAAGCTGAGTCAGTTGGTCGGTAAATAAGACACGGGTCTTGTCTTGTCCGCTGGGGTGGGGAGCAAGCCAGCACTGTGGGTGGAGCCCGAGGACGCGGGGTGACTGCTCCGCGGCTGTCCTCCTTCAAAGACCTCCCGTTCTTTGAATTCCCCCTTGATGCCGCTGCGCAGTCACCCCACGCCCTCGGGCCGGTGGTGTTCGTGGTGATCTCTTTCCGCGATCCTGGTGATTCTCCAATTACATAGCCGGAGCCTGAGCGTTGGGGGCGAAGGCCAAGCGAAGTAAAGGAGGAGCCCAGGCAACGCCTGGGCGGGGGACATGAGCGCAGTCTTTGCCCCCAACGCTCAGGCGATACAGCAGCGTTGGCGCAATCAGCCAGTCACTTCAGATCTTGCGCGGCAACCGAGCCGCCAGCACGTTCAGCGCCAACCCGCCTATGACCAAGGCCGTGGCCGCCACCTTCCAGCTTTGTAGCTCTTCACCCAGCAGCAGGCTGGACGCGCCCATACCGAAGATGGGGATCAGCAAGGCCATCGGCGTGATGGTGGCCGCCGGGTGGCGTGCCAGCAGCCAGCCCCAGGCGCCGAAGCCGAACAAGGTGTTGCCCGCCGCCTGCCAGAGTACCGCACCCCAGGCGGCCAGGCTGATGTGAGGGAGCGTGGCGGCGATCTGTGCCGGGCCTTCAAACCACACAGCACACAGCAGCAAAGGCGGCATCGCGAAGAGGCTGCTCCACACCATGAAGCCCAGCATGTCCACCTTGCCAATGCTGCGCGATATGAGGTTGGCGCAGGCCCAGGACAGGGCACCGCCCAAGGCGAGCGTCAGACCCAGCGGCGTGACATCGGCATGGTTCTGGTCGAAGCTCTGCCAGGCGATCAGCATGAAACCCAGGGTGGCGATCGCCAGCGCCGCCAGCTGGGGCAAAGCCATGCGCTCATGCTGAACCACCGCCACCAAGAGCAGCGTCATGAACACCTGCGACTGCATGAGCAGCGAGGCCAACCCCGGCGAAATGTCCTGCCGCATGGCAAGGAAGAGCAGGGCAAATTGCAGGCCCATGAACAGGCCGTAGCCAATGAGATGCCGCCACGCCACGGCGGGGCGCTTGACGAACAGCAACAGGGGCAGGGAGCTGAGCGCGAAGCGCAGTGTCGCGAACAGCAGCGGGGGCATCTCACCCAGCCCGACCTTGATGACGACGAAATTGGTGCCCCAGACCGCGACCACGGTGAGGGCGAGCAGGAGATGAGAGAGCGGCAAGTTCTGGCGGGCGGTTAAGACGCAGGGGGCGGCGGGCCTGCGTCCGGACCCGCTTCTTCAATTCAAAACCGATTGTGCCACCCATGCGTAGAGCGGTATGCCCAGCAGGATGTTGAGCGGGAAGGTCACGCCCAGCGACATGCCGAAGTACAGCGCAGGCTGGGCCTCGGGGATCGCATGCCGCAAGGCTGCCGGCACGGCAATGTAGGACGCGCTGGCCGCGAGCACCATGAGCAGGATGGCGTCCCCGGTTGGCACGCTGAGCCAGCGGGCTAGCAGTAGGGCCAAGCCCGCATGCGCGAGGGGTGCGAGCACCGCGTAGCCCAGCAGCCAGGGGGATTGACGCGGCAGTTGCCGCAGGTTGCGCGCGGTCAGCAGCCCCATGTCGAGCAGGAAGAAGGCCAGCATGCCCTTGAACAGGTCGCCCGAGAACGGTTGCATCGCCACCTTGCCGGCTTCGCCCGACAGCATGCCGATCACCATCGCGCCCAGGAGCAGCATCTGCGCACCGTCGGTGAGTGATTCGCGCAACATGGGTCCGATGCCCACGCTGGTGTGGGCCGGCGTGGCGCCTGGCGACAAGGTCGCGCCGATCTGCCGCCGGTGGGCATTGGCCAACAGCACGGCCAGCACGATGGCGGGCGACTCCATCAGCGCCATGGCGGCGGCCATGTAGCCCCCATAAGCGATTTGCTGGTTATCCAGAAACTGGGTCGCGGTGACGAAGGTGACCGCGCTGACCGAGCCGTAAGTGGCCGCGAGCGCCGCGGCGTCGAAGGGCGATACCAATCGCCGCAGCAAGCGGTAGCCGAGCAGCGGCACGGCCACCGCGAGCAGCAAGGCGCAGCCCAAACTGATGGCGACCTCACTGGTCAGGCCGGAGCGCGACAGCGCGAAGCCACCCTTGAGGCCCAGGGCCATCAGCAGGTAGAGCGACAGGAAACGGGAAATCGGCGCGGGGATTTCGAGGTTGGATTTCAGGGCCCCTGCCAACATGCCGAACAGGAAGAAGAGGATGGCGGGATCAAGCAAGTTCTGCATCGGTTCACTCCAGATGCGCAGATGATGCGAGGGAGAGCATCAAAAGTAAAATCGATATTCAGGCATTGATGCATAGAGATTTATCTATGAATGTGACTTTCCGCCAGCTGCGCCTCTTTCTTGCCTTGGCCGAGACCGGTAGCGTCAGCGGAGCAGCCCGTGCCATGCACGTGACCCAACCCACGGCCTCCATGCAATTGCGCGAGATCAGCGAGGCCGTGGGCCTGCCGCTTTACGAGGTGGTGGCGCGCCGCGTGCACCTGACCGAGGCGGGCCTAGAGTTGGCGCGCACGGCGCGGCGCATGGCCAGTGAGTGGGACGCTTTCGGTCAGACCATCGATGGCTTCAAGGGCTTGACGCGCGGACGGCTCAAGGTCGCGGTGGTCAGCACTGCCAAGTACTTTGTTCCGCGCTTGCTCGGGCATTTCTGCGGCCGTCATCCCGAGGTGGAGGTCGCGTTGGAGGTGCTCAACCGCGATGGTGTCGTGGGCCGCCTGCGCGAGAACCTGGACGACCTCTACATCATGTCTCGGCCGCCCGCTGAATTGGATCTAGAGGACCAAGTGTTCCTGCCCAATCCCCTGGTGCTGATCGCCAGCACGACCCATCCGTTGGCCCGCAAGCCGGGGCTGCAGTTGCAGGATGTGCGTGGCACCCGCTTCATCTTGCGCGAGCAGGGCTCGGGCACGCGGCTGGCCACCGACGCGCATTTCCGCAAACAGCGTTTCGCACCGGAGCTGCGGATGGAGCTGGGGAGCAACGAGGCCGTGCGCGAGGCCGTGGCGGGTGGGCTCGGCCTGGCGGTGATCTCGGTGCACGCTTTGGCGCCTCGGCCGGGCACGCAGGGCGTGGCCGTGCTGGACGTGGCGGGGTTTCCCATCGCGTCGCAGTGGCACATCGTCTACCCCAAGGGCAAGCGCTTGACGCCGATCGCGGAGGTGTTTCGCCAGCAATTGCTGGCTCAGGCCGGGCAACTCGTGCCACAAGCCCAGGCCTCGCGTTGAGGGGGATGTGGGCGCGCGGCGTCCACCCGCGCCCCGGTCAGGTTCAGACCGTGGGGCGAATGGCCGATTTGGGGCGGAAGGATTTGCAGACCTCGTCCCGGGTTTCCAGGTAGGGGCCGCCGATCAAGTCCACGCAGTAAGGCACGGCGGCGAAGATGCCGGGCACGATGGACTTGCCTTCTGCGTCCTTCAATCCTTCCATTGTTTCCTGGATGGCCTTGGGCTGACCGGGCAGGTTGATGATCAGGCTCTTGTCCCGGATGACCGCGACCTGGCGCGACAAAATGGCCGTGGGCACGAAGCGCAGGCTGATCTGGCGCATTTGTTCGCCGAAGCCCGGCATCTCCTTGTGCGCGACGGCCAGCGTGGCTTCGGGTGTGACGTCGCGTGGCGCAGGGCCGGTGCCGCCCGTGGTGAGTACCAATGAGCACCCCGCGTCCACCAAGCCGATCAAGGTCGCGCTGATCTGCGATTCTTCGTCGGGGATCAGCCGCGATTCGAAGGTGATGGGGTTCTTCAAGGCACGCGAGAGCCAATCTCGCAGCGCAGGCAGCCCCTGGTCTTCGTAGACACCGCTGGACGCGCGGTCGCTGACGGAGACGATGCCGATCCGCACCGGGTCGGCGGCGCGGGCGTCTTGAGGGGCGGTGGCGATCTCACTCATCGTCGCGGACCTCGTCCATCGCGGGATCGGTCTCGTCCACCGCACCGGCGAGTTGCGCGCGCAGCAGCTGGAACAGCTCGCGGTAGGCCCGCCCCTGACGCGGGGCCTTGCCCTGCGAGATGGCGGCTTGGTCCGCGGGCACGGCGTCCTTGCGCGCCTGGCGCACCAGGGCGCGCAGTTGCTGGCTGTCGGTGGCGGGGAAGTCGCTCATCCACCGCGCCAGAGCCGTGTCGTCGGCGATGAGCTGCTCGCGCCATTGTTCGGCGGTGTGCAGCAGGGCGGTTTCCTGGGCCGAGGGCAGATGCTGCTCGGCCAGCGCGGCACGGGCGGCTTCCAGCGTTTCGGGCGGCAACTGGCGCATCAGTTTGCCCACGAACTGGCTCTGGCGGCGCCGACCCTCGAAATTCGTGATGCGCTGCAGCTCGTTCAGCGCGTCCAGCAGCTTGTCAGGCAGGCCCAGACGGCTCAGCAAGTCAGCGCGCAGCGTGAGCAAGGCCTCGCCCAGTTTTTGCAGCTCCGTGCTTTCGCGCTTGAGATCGGTCCGGCTGACGTCGACATCGCCCTTGAGTTCGCGTTTGAGTTCCAGGTCCAGTTCGCTGCCTTCCGCGACGAACTGACCTTTGACGTAATAACCTTTGGTGGGCTTGCGGGACATAGCCCGGAATCATAGCCTTGCCCACGGCGACGCCCTGGGCCCTGAACCCTGGCCTCAGCCGCTCGCCTGCCCAGGGACGTCTATCGGGAACCGGGCGGTGGGCTCGGGTCGGACGCTTGACGAATCCTCGGTCTTTATTTAACCTATAGGTAAATTAGCTGATTGGTTAAATTAAAAAGGTGACACGCCCATGCCCGACGGACTCAGCCAGACTTTCGCGGCACTCGCGGACCCGACACGCCGGGCCATCCTGGCGCAGCTCGCGCGCGGGGACGCGAACGTCTCCGATCTCGCGCAACCGTTCATGAGCGACATGAGCCTGCCCGCCGTGACCAAGCACCTCAAGGTGCTGGAACGCGCGGGCTTGGTGCGCAAGACCCGCGCCGCGCAATGGCGCACCTGCTCCCTCAATCCACAGCCCTTGAAAGACGCGACGGACTGGATCGAGGAGTACCGCCGCATGTGGGAAGCCAGCCTGGACCGCTTGGGCGACTACCTGCAAGAACTGCAGGCCGCTCAACCCCTGGCCTCAGAACCGGGGGAGTCCGAGCGGCCCCCCCCAACCAAATCCAAAACCGAAAGACAAGGAAAACGCCATGCAGGCAAAGCCCAATGAAATCCGCATCGTCCGCGTCTACGACGCGCCCGTCGCACTGGTCTGGGACGTTTGGACCGATCCGCGGCATGTGGCGCGGTGGTGGGGACCGCGTGGCTTCACCCTGACCACGCACCACAAGGACTTCCGTGTCGGCGGCCATTGGCGCTACACCATGCATGGCCCCGATGGCAAGGATTGGCCGAACTACACGCGTTACCTGGAGATCGTGCCTAACGAGAAGATGGTCTATGACCACGGTGCGAGCGACGAGAACGCGCCACCCTTGTTTCGTGTCACGGTCTTTTTCTCCGAGCTCAAGGGCCCGGCAGGGTCGGGCCCGGCAGGGTCGAAAACGCAGATGGACATGACGATGGCCTTGGCCACCGCGGAGGCCGCAGAACAGACCCGCCAATTCATCAAACAGGCGGGCGGCAACTCCACCTGGGATCGCCTGGCCGAATACCTCGGTGAACACCCTTTTCAAGGGCAGGCCAAGCGAGCTTTCTTCATCAGCCGCTCGTTCAAGGCGCCCATCGCGCGCGTGTTCGAGATGTGGCGTGACCCCCAGCATCTGGCGAAGTGGATGGCGCCCAGGGGCGCGAGCATGACGGTACGTGGTGACATCGCGCCGGGCAAGAGCCTGTATTCCACGATGAAGGGTGAGCATGGGACCATGCACGGTCGAGCCACGTACCGCGAGGTCTCGCCCCCGATCACGTCCGAGGTCCATGCAGAGCAAGCGCGCATCGTCTATGAACAGCAGTTCACCGATGAACAGGGCCAGGTCGCCCGGCATCCCATGGCGCCGACTTGGCCCGAGACCCTGCTCACGACGGTGACCTTCGTGGAGGAATGGTCGAACGAGACCCGCGTGACCATCGAATGGGAGCCCCTGGAAGCCAGCGAGGGCGAAATCCAGACCTTCGTCGACGCGCGTTCCGGCATGACCGCAGGCTGGACGTCCTCGCTCGACCAGTTTGAAGAGGCCCTGCGGGTCTGAAGGGACCTTGGGCTGCTGGTCGTGTTGACTAGAGGGGCAAGTATCATTGCCCGCCATGACTTCGACGACCACACCGCAAAGCGGCTTCAGCTATAGCCGCGCCACCTTCGAGAGCCTGGTGGACCAGGCCCTTGCCCATGCCAAGAAAATCGGCGCCAGCGCGGCCGGCGCCGAAGTCTCCGAGGGCTGCGGCCTGTCGGTCTCGGTGCGTCAGGGCGAGTTGGAGAACGTGGAGCGCAACCGCGACAAGTCCCTGGGCGTCACGGTCTACTTGGGGCAACGGCGCGGCAATGCCAGCACCTCTGATTTTTCCCCTGCTGCCATTGAGCAAACGGTGCAAGCGGCTTACGACATCGCCCGCTTCACCGCGGAAGACCCGGCCGCCGGACTGCCCGATGGGGATGATGTGGTCGGGCTCGCTGAGGCGGGGCGTGACTTGGACTTGTTCCATCCCTGGGCCATCAGCAGCGAGCAAGCCGCGGACATCGCGCGCGCCGCCGAGGCCGCGGCCTTCAAGACCGACAAGCGCATCACCAACAGCGAGGGCGCCTCGGTCTCCGCGCAGCAATCCCACTTTTTCAGCGCCCATCGGGTCATGGATGGCGGCACGCCGGACTTTCGCGGCGGTTACGCCAGCTCGCGCCACACGGTCTCGGTGTCGCCCATCGCTGGCCGTGGCGAGGGCATGCAGCGCGACTACTGGTACAGCTCCCAACGTCACCCGGATGAACTGGCCGCGCCCGAAGCCATAGGCCGCTACGCCGCCGAGCGCGCGCTCAGCCGTCTCAAGGCGCGCAAGATCAGCACCCGCGAAGTGCCCGTGCTGTTCGAGTCGCCACTGGCCGCAGGCCTGCTGGGCGCCTTGGTGCAAGCCCTGTCGGGCGGCGCGCTGTACCGCAAGAGCAGCTTCCTGCTGGACTCACTGGGCAAGCCGGTGTTGCCCGCGCACATCGATTTGCTGGAAGACCCATTCTTGCCGCGTGGCAAGGGCAGTTCGCCTTTCGACGAGGAGGGGGTGCGCGTCAAGGCGCGCAAGGTGATTGAGGCGGGGCGAGTGCAAGGCTATTTCCTGAGCAGCTACTCGGCCCGCAAGCTCGGCATGAAGACCACCGGCAATGCGGGTGGATCGCACAACCTGGTGCTGAGTTCGCGCTTGACCCAGCCCGGCGATGACCTGGACGCCATGCTGAAAAAGCTCGGCACCGGGCTCTTTGTCACCGAACTCATGGGCCAAGGTGTGAACTATGTCACGGGCGACTATTCACGGGGCGCCAGCGGCTACTGGGTCGAGAACGGGCGCATCGTCCATCCCGTGGAGGAAATCACCATCGCGGGGAACATGAAAGACATGCTGCTCGGCATCGAAGCCGTGGGCGCCGACACGTACAACTACGGTGCGAAGACCGTGGGGTCCATCATGCTCAACCGCATGAAGGTGGCGGGGAGCTAAAGTGCGTGGGGTGGAGGCTGCTCATCTTGTCCCTTACAGGGGTCGGAGTTGGTCCTCGTGCAGTGGTGCCGCGCGCCGAGCATGCCGTTTGCTGACCACGTTTTGGGCGGGAGCCGCGCTGTCCGGCTGCGTGTTCTTTCCTCGGACGACGCCGTCGTACACAGGGGACTGCCTGGTCGTTGAAAATCGACTGACGTTGGACCATGTGCCGTTGGAACTCCGTTTGAGCGGATGTCGTGGTGAAAGCTGCTTGGTTGTTCTGGCCTTGTATGGCGGTGTCACTGCAGGTTCTGCGGTGGTCTCTGGTAGCGTCGTGTTGGTTGGAAACACGCTGTATTGGCTGGAAAAAAAGGGTCGATGCAATATGCCTTCCATCGCTCGGGCTACCTCCGAGTTCTTGCGTGATCCGGTGTCATGGCGGGGACGGTCTCCGACGGAGTTCGAGGCCACTGAAGCCGCATCTCCCGCAGACGAATGATCGTCGCTACTCCCTGATGCGCTGACCCATAGTGACTTTGCTCGAAGCGCGGGGGGTGGCTTGCTCACGCCTTGAGCTTCGCGGTCTACGTTCCTGCAAAGAAAACACCCGTTTGCTAGGGGGTGAAATTGTGCGAAGATGGTTTGAAGAATTGCGTGGTTGACCGGTTCGTGAACGAATCCGAAGACGCCGGCTGAAGAGTCAAGACCGCCAGATGACTGCAACGCCGACTGTCACGCGCACGAAAAAGCACTGATTTCCTGGTCAAGGGCAACCCTAGTGAGGCATTTGATGGCCTCCCGTTGGTTGACCTTGAACTGCGGGCGAGGTGTAAGGGGGTGACATGCACAAGAAATCGGGGCCTTTGACCTGGTCCTTGACCGTTTTCGCGACGGGATGCTTCGCCGCGACTTTGACTTGGTTCATCTTGACCGCTGCGCAGGAAGCCGAAACCGCATCTCGTTTCGACGCCTTGACGCGAACGGTGGTGGATCAGTTGAAGCAGCGGATGACGCTCTATCAGTATGGTCTCCGAGGGACGCGAGGCGCGGTGATATCAGCGGGAGTGAACGAGATCTCTCGCGGGGCATTTGTCCGTTACAGCCAGTCACGCGACATCGCCCTGGAGTTTCCGGGCTCCCACGGATTCGGCTTCATACGCCGGGTGCCGCGCGCGAATGAAGCGGCGTTCCTGCGCCTGGCGCGCAGCGAACATGGCCTGGATTTTCAGATCAAGGAGTTGGCGGCGCACTCGGATGACCGTTTGGTCATCCAGTACATCGAACCCTTGGCGCAGAACCGTGCCGCGTTGGGGCTGGACATCGGGTCGGAAAGCCGTCGCCGCCTTGCGGCCGTCGAAGCCATGCGAGAGAACCGCGCGACCCTGTCTCAGCCGCTGACGCTGGTGCAGGCGGCGGGCAAGCAGGATCAGGGTTTCCTGTTCTTCCTGCCGGTGTATTCCGAGGACGTGCGTGCGAAGGCACCGCAAGATCGCCTGCGATCGGCCATTGGGCTGGCTTACACCCCCTTGGTCATCAGCGAGGTGGTTTTTCAAATGGACTTGCCCTGGCCACAGGTGGCCGTGAATCTCTATGACGCGGAGGAACAGGGTGGGCCGCGGCGCTTTTTCTCGTCCTCCGCCCTCGATGCGCCAGCGGCCGAGGGCTTGACCCGAACCCTCCCCGTGGAGTTGTATGGCCGCCGGTGGCTGCTTGAGGTCAAGGCAACGCCGGTGTTCATCCAGGCGATGCAACTCAACTCGCCACGTTACGTCTTGGGACTCATGGTCGGCGCGTCGGCGCTGGTCGCCTCGCTCCTGTACGTTTCGCTCGTGAGCGCCCAGCGGCGGCGACGCGCCCTGATCGAGGACGCGAGGCTGGCCGCCATCCTGGATGGCACGAGCGACGCCATCATCGGCAAGGATTTGCATGGGCGCGTGACGAGCTGGAACCGCGCCGCAGCCGAGATTTTTGGCTATGCCTCGTGGGAAGCGGTGGGCAAGACATTGGCGGAGCTCATCGTTCCCGCGGACAGGCAGGCCGAGGAGCTGTCCATCCTCGCGCGCATTGGGCGCGGAGAAACCGTGTCGCCTTTGGCGACCCAGCGCCTGCGGCGCAACGGAACCTTGATCGACGTGATGGTCACCGCTTCGCCGGTGCGCGATGCCGATGGGCAGGTGGTGGGAGCCGCGTCCACCCTCCATGACATGACCGACGAGTTGATCGCTCGCAAGAGCATGCTCGAACTCAATGCCTCTCTTGAAGAGCAGGTCAGGGAGCGAACCGCCCGGCTCGCCGCCAGTGAGCGGTTTTTGCACTCTCTGATCGATGCCTTGCCGGGCCTGGTCTCTTACTGGGACACCGACATGCGGTGCCGATACTCCAATCGAACCTATCAAACATGGTTCGGCCGCTCCCCGGAAGAAATGAATGGCATCTCACGCCAGGAACTGATGGGTGAGGAATTGTTCCGTTTGAACGAACCCTACATCCAAGGCGCCCTACGGGGCGAGCCGCAGGTCATGGAGCGCGCCGTGACCTTGCCCGATGGCAAGACCATCCACACCCTGGCGAACTTCCTTCCTGTTTTCGAGGAGGGCGTGGTGTGCGGTTACATCGTGGTCTCGACCGACGTGACCGTGCTCAAGCAGGCGGAAGAGGCGCTGGTCAAGGCCAAGCAGAAGGCCGAAGATGCCACGCAGGCCAAGAGTGATTTCCTGGCCAACATGAGTCACGAAATCCGCACGCCGATGAACGCGATCCTGGGTCTGTGTTATCTGCTCGAACAACACCCGCTGTCGCCGACGTCCCGCGAAATGGTTCAGAAGATCCATGCGGCGGGCAAGACCTTGCTGACCATCATCAACGATGTGCTGGACTTCTCCAAGATCGAGGCGCAGCACATGGTGATTGAGCAGGTGCCGTTCCGGCTCTCGGACGTCTTGGACAACTTGGCCAGCATCATGTCCGCGTCTCTCGGGAGCAAACCGCTGGAGCTGGTCGTGGGGCCACCCCCCGATGGCGCGAATTTTTTGATCGGTGATCGGTTGCGCCTGGGGCAGGTCTTGGTCAACCTCGCCAGCAACGCGATCAAGTTCACGGGGCAGGGCGAGGTCGAGGTGCGCGTGGACCGTCTGCAGGACACAGGCAACGGCCGTGTCATGCTGCGCTTCAGCGTGCGAGACACTGGCATCGGCATCGCACCCGACAAGCAGGAAATGATCTTCCACGCTTTCAGTCAGGCCGACACATCCACCACGCGCAGCTTTGGCGGCACGGGCCTGGGGCTGGCCATCAGCAGGCATCTGGTGTCGCTCATGGGCGGCCGCTTGCAGGTGCACAGCGCACCAGGGCACGGCAGTAACTTCCATTTTGAGTTGCCGTTTGAACTGAGCAATCCCGTGGACAGCGCCTTGCCGGACATGGCGCATCTGCGCGTGTTGGTGGCCGATGACCATGACGCGACCCGCAAGGTGCTGGTCGATATCGCGCACAGCCTCGGATGGCACGCCGACGCCGTTGAAACCGGCGAGGAAGCCGTCGCGCGGGCCACCCAGTCCTCGGGGGACCCGTATGACCTGTTGCTGCTGGATTGGCACATGCCGGGCATGGATGGACTTGTCGCCGCCGTGCAGATCCGCGAGCTGAGTCAACGTGAGACGGTCCCCATCATCGTCATGGTCACCGCTTACGAGCGCGAGCGCCTGGCGCGACAAGAGGGCGCGCGAGCCACGGATGCCATCATTTGCAAGCCCATCACCAGTTCCGGCTTGTACAACGCGGTGCTGGAAGCCCGGCGGCACCGCGGTGAATTGCATTCGGAGACTGTGCGCGTGGGCGCGTCCAAACGCTTGCAGGAGATGCGCGTGTTGGTGGTGGACGACAGCGAGATCAACCGTGACGTCGCTCTCAACATCCTGGCGGGAGAAGGTGCGTTGGTGGCGACGGCCGAGGATGGCCAAACCGCCTTGACCATGCTGCGGGAGCAGCCCTACGCGTTCGACGTCGTGCTGATGGACATGCAAATGCCGGTGATGGACGGGTATGTCACGACACGGCTGATCCGAAGCATCGACGCCTTGGCGAGGTTGCCGGTCATCGCTTTGACTGCGGGTGCATTCTCGACCCAGCGGGCCCTGGCGCTGGAGGCGGGTGTCGACGACTTTGTCGCCAAGCCCTTCGAGGTCGACCAACTCGTTCAGGCCATATTGGATCTGGTTCACCGCTCCAACCACGCGCCGCAGGTGCGGGAGCCCAGCAAGCCTGCGACGGAACCACGCGTGACTCCGCTGGTTCAGAAAGCCGTGGAACCCGTGGTTCTGAACGCTGAACGTGCGCTGCGGGTGTGGGGGGAACCGGCCAACTTGATCACTTACCTGCGCAAGTTTGCCGCCAGCCATCACATGACGGCTGCCCGTCTGGCGGAGTTGACGCCGGAGCCTGCGGCCGCCCTGGCCCATCAGGTCAAGGGAGCGGCGGCGCAGCTGGGCTTGGAGCAAGTCGCCGAGCTGGCGGGACGTCTGGAGCACGTGCTGCGCGATGGTCAGGACGCGCGGGACGTTCTGATGGCGTTGCAAACGGCGATGGAGGCAGCATTTCAGGCGATTGCGGCTTACAGTGCCGACACGCTGCCGGTGGCGGTCCCAGCCAGCGCCATGGAAACGCCGCCTTCTGACGCTTGGGGGAGCCGGGGGACATGGGCTTTGGGGCTGGAGCAACTCAGTGAGGCCCTGCGCTCCGACGATCCCGAGCAGGTTGAGCCCGTGCTGGAAGCTCTGTCATCGCACATTCCCACGGCCCACCTTGAAGCGCTGAGAGCAGCGCTCGCGGCCTACGACTTTCGCGGTGCCGAGGGCCTGGTCCGCGAGCTGGCCTTGGGTTTGAACACTGAAAAGGAAATCGAGCCATGAGTGTCGGTCCCATTCTCGCCGTCGATGATGAACCTTTGAACCTGGATGCATTGCGCCAGGTGCTCAGCCGTGACCACCGGCTGGTGTATGCCCGCAACGGCCAGGAAGCCTTGGCCGCGGCCTTGGCGCATCATCCTTCCTTGATCTTGCTGGACATTCAGATGCCCGACATGGACGGTTACAGCACCTGTCTGGCCCTGAAGCGCAACCCGGCGACCGCCCACATTCCCGTGATCTTCGTCACCAGCATGGCCGATGTTTGGGATGAAGCCAAGGGGTTCGAGTGCGGCGCGGTGGACTACATCGTCAAGCCCATCACGCCCGCGACGACCCGTGCCCGAGTCAAGACCCATCTCTCGCTGGTCCATGCGAGTCAGCTGGAGCAGAGCTACCACGACGCGATCTCCATGCTTGGCAAGGCAGGGCACTACAACGACAACGACACCGGGGTCCATATTTGGCGCATGGCGTCCTACGCCCGTGAGCTGGCCTTCGCCATCGGCTGGAGCACGGAAGCCTGCCGCAATCTGGAACTGGCCGCCCCCATGCACGACACCGGAAAAATCGGCATCCCCGGTGAGATTTTGCGCAAGCCCGGCAAACTGAACCCGGAAGAATGGGAAATCATGAAGACCCACACGCGCATTGGTTACGACATCTTGCGCATGAGCCACTCACCCGTTTTCGAGACGGCGGCGGAGGTCGCCCTGCGGCATCACGAGAAGTGGGATGGCAGCGGGTATCCCGATGGCTTGTCAGGCGAGGGCATCCCGGAGTCGGCCCGCATCGTCGCGATCGCCGACGTGTTCGATGCGTTGATGGTGCGACGGCCCTACAAAGAACCCTGGCCCATCGAAAGGGTGGTGGCGTTCATGCGAGAAGAGTCGGGAACGCATTTCGACCCCCGTCTGATCGACAACTTCCTCGCGATCCTTCCCAAAATCATGAACATGAAGGAAAACTGGGATGTGTTTGAAGTCACCCATGGTGCGACCGAGCCGGGCTGAAGCCCGTTTCTTGGACGCTGCGTCACCGCGCCGTGCACCGCGCCTTGCACCGCGTCAGTGCGTTCTGACCGCGCAGACGCATCATATTCCTGGCATGCCACTTGCATGCAGGGTTGCACGGGAGCAGCCTCAGCGCTGCATCACCTCAATGGTTGGCTAGGGTTCCGGTTCGCATGCCTCGCATGCGGATGTCTGGTCCGAGAGCTGGCGACCTCGGTTCGGGGTTACACGGCGGGACAAAAGCCCGGGAGAGAAGCAAGGCCACAGTGCCGTGCTGCTCCCGCGCCGTGCTCTTTTGTCCATTCAACGCCACCTCTTACCGGAGTGCCATCATGAATCTGCGTCGCCTTCTCGGTGTTTCCGTGCTCGGTTTCGCCGCCTTGCTGGGCCTGTCGGCCCACGCCGCGCCCAAGAAAACCTTCGATGTTTGCTGGACCATCTACGCGGGCTGGATGCCCTGGGACTACGCCCAGACTTCGGGCATCGTGAGCAAGTGGGCCAAAAAATATGGCATCGAGATCAAGGTCACCCAGCTCAATGACTACGTGGAGTCCATCAACCAGTACACCGCGGGCAAGTTCGACGGCTGCACCATGACCAACATGGACGCGCTGACCATTCCCGCCGCGGGCGGCGTGGACAGCACGGCCCTGATCGTGGGCGACTACTCCAGCGGCAATGACGGCATCGTGCTCAAGGGCGCGGGCAAGACGGTCAAGGACCTCAAGGGCCTGGATGTGAACCTGGTCGAGCTGTCCGTCTCGCACTACCTGCTGGCCCGGGCGCTGCAAAGCGCTGGCCTGTCCGAGAAGGACGTGAAGGTGGTCAACACCTCGGACGCCGACATCGTGGCCGCGTTTGCCACCCCGAAGGTCAAGGCCGCCGTGGCCTGGAACCCGCAGCTTTCCGAAATCAAGGCCGCGCCGGGTTCGACCCTGGTGTTCGACTCCAGCAAAATCCCCGGTGAAATCCTGGACCTGATGGTCGTCAACACGGCCACCCTCAAAGACAACCCCGCCCTGGGCAAGGCCCTGACCGGCGCCTGGTACGAGGTGATGGCGCTGATGAAGGCCAAGAACGCGGCCGCGCTCACGCACATGGCCAAGGCCTCGGGCACGGACCTGCCGGGCTATGAGGCGCAGCTCAAGACCACGGCCATGTACTACACGGCTGCCGACGCGACGAAGTTCACCACCAGCGCTGATCTGCCCGCCATCATGAAGCGGGTCTCGCAGTTCTCCTTTGAGAAGGGCCTGCTGGGCGACGGTGCCAAGAGCGCGGATGCGATCGGCGTGGCCTTCCCGGGTGGCAAGACCAACGGTAACGCCAAGAACGTCAAGCTGCGCTTCGACGCGAGCTACATGCAACTGGCCGCCGAGGGCAAGCTCTGAGCCAGCGACTCGCCGGGCCGCCGACCGCGGCCCGATGTCGCCGCCGGACGCGCATCCGGCGACTCCCCGCACACGCCTGACGGAAGGTCACCATGCGATTCATCAACCGCCAACCCAGCCGAGGCGGTCGCTGGCTGCTTGCGCTGCTGCCGCTGATCCTGCTCGCGCTGGTCTACGGCATTGCGTCGTCGGCGCGCCTGGCCGACAACCCGGACGACAAGCTGTTGCCCGGCCTGACGCAGATGGTGGATGCCATGGCGCGCATGGCCTTCGAAGCCGACAAGCGCAGTGGCGACTACCTGTTGTGGAGCGACACGGCGGCCAGCCTGGTGCGTCTGGGCCTGGGCTTGGGCATCGCGGCCCTGACCGGCCTGGTGTTCGGCGTGGCGGCGGGCGTGTTCCCCCTGCTGCGCGCGCCGCTCTCGCCGATGATGACGGTGATCTCCATGGTGCCGCCGCTGGCCGTGCTGCCCATCCTGTTCATCGTCTTCGGGCTGGACGAGCTGTCCAAGGTCATGCTGATCGTGATCGGCGTCGCGCCCATCCTGGCGCGTGATCTGGAACAGCGCGCGCGCGAGATTCCACAAGAGCTGTTCGTGAAAGCCCAGACCCTGGGCGCGAACAGCTGGACGCTGGTCCTGCGCGCGGTGCTGCCGCAATTGCTGTCACGCCTGCTGGTGTCGCTGCGGCTGATGCTGGGCTCGGCCTGGCTGTTCCTGATCTCGGCCGAGGCGATTTCGGCGACGGCCGGACTGGGCTACCGCATCTTCCTGGTGCGTCGTTACCTGGCCATGGACGTGATCCTGCCCTACGTGGTCTGGATCACCTTGCTGGCCTGGTTGATGGACTGGGGCCTGCGTGGGCTCAATCGCTGGCTCTTCCCTTGGTCGGAAGGAGCACGGACATGAGCGCCTACCTGGACATCCGCAACGTCTGGCAGCGCTACGGCGAGCACGTGGTGCTCGAAGGCTTGAATCTCACCGTCGACGAAGGCGAGTTCTGCACCCTGGTGGGGGCCTCGGGCTGCGGCAAGTCCACGTTTCTGCGCTTGCTGCTCGGGCAGGAGCGTCCGAGCAAGGGCCAGTTGCTGCTGCAGGAGCGGCCTCTGTGCGATGAACCCGATGCCGACCGGGGTGTGGTGTTCCAGCGCTACTCGGTGTTCCCGCACCTGACCGTGCTGGACAACGTGGCCCTGGGGCTGGAGTTGCCGCGCTCGCCGCTGAGCGGGCGTTTGTGGGGCGCGGCCAAGAAAGAGGCACGTGCGCAAGCGGCGCAGATGCTGGAGCGGGTGGGCCTGGGGCACGCGTTGCGCCAGTACCCCAGCCAGCTCTCGGGTGGCATGCAGCAGCGCCTGGCCATCGCGCAGGCCTTGATCGCGCGACCGCGCCTCTTGCTGCTGGACGAGCCCTTTGGCGCCCTCGACCCCGGCATCCGCAAGGACATGCACGTGCTGCTGCTGGATCTGTGGCGCGAGACGGGCTTGACGGTCTTCATGGTCACTCACGATCTGAGCGAGGGCTTTCATCTCGGCACGCGCCTGCTGGTCTTCGACAAGGTCCGTCATGACCCCCATGCGCCGCAGGCTTACGGCGCGCGCATCACCTACGACATCCGGCTCAATGCCGATCGCAAGTTGGCCCGCGAGGCGATCGCCGCCTTGCCGCCGCATCTGCTGAACGAACATCGCCAGGAGGCTGAATGAACCCCAACCCTGAATCGCGCGACGAAGGCCTGGCCTTGCGCGCCGAACTTTACGAAGAGACGGTGCCCGGCGGCGGCCACCTGTCTTTCGTGCTCCAGCGCGGCCAAACGCTGCGCGTGACCGACCTGACCGGCGGCGCCAACGTCAGCCTGTTGTTGCTCAACGCGCGCGAGCACAGTGAGCGCCTGAACCTGCCGGACACGCTCAAGGGGCAGCACACCGCCAAGCTGACTGCAGGTCATTGCCTGTACTCGGACATGGGTCGCGTGTTGGCCGCGATCACCGCCGACACCTGCGGCTGGCACGACAGCCTGGGCGGCGTGCTGGACGCGGCCGAGGTGCGCGAGAAGTACGGCAGCGGCCGCTACCAGGAACTGCGCAATGGCTTCTTCCGCAACGGCGTGGACAACCTGCTGGTCGAGATGGGCAAGTGGAACCTCGATCTGCCCGACCTGCTGATGGTGCTCAACCTGTTCAGCAAGGTCACGGTCGACGCGCAAGGCACGTTCCATTTCGTGCCCGACCATTCCAAGCCCGGCGATTACATCGAGTTGTACGCGCCCATGGACACGCTGGTCGTGCTCACCGCCTTGCAGCACCCGATGGACCCGAACCCGGAGTACGCACCACGGCCCGTGCGGCTGAACTGGCGCACCGACAAGAGCGGTGATCCGGCTGCCGCATGCCGCGCCTCGCGGCCCGAGAACGCGCGTGCCTTCCACAACACCGAACGGCTTTATCTGTGAGGAGCCCCGCATGACACTCACCACCAGCCACAAGCAGCCCGACCAAGCCATCTTTCGCCATGTCATCCCTGCGGGCGAACCCTATCTGTTCGAAGTCAAGAAGGGGCAGACCCTGCGCATCCTCGACCTCGAAGGCAATCAGGCCGTGGACACCTTGTTCTACAGCGCGAGCAACCCGCGCGAGCGCTACGACGCGCAACGCACCTTGCGCCGGCAAAACCGCGTGTACCTGAGCACGGGCACGGTGCTGTATTCGAACCGGGGCAATCCGCTGCTGACCATCGTAGCCGACACCTGCGGTCGCCACGACACCCTGGGCGGGGCCTGCGCGCAAGAGAGCAACAGCGTGCGCTACGCCCTGGGCAAGCGCTACATGCACAGCTGTCGCGACAACTTCCTCTGCGCCTGCCTGCATGACGGGCGCCTGGGCAAGCGCGACATTGGCGCGAACATCAACTTCTTCATGAACGTGCCGGTCACGCCCGAGGGCGGCCTGACCTTCGAGGACGGCATCTCCGCGCCCGGCAAGTACGTGGAACTGCGCGCCGAGATGGACGTGATCACGCTGATCTCCAACTGCCCCCAGCTCAACAACCCCTGCAACGGCTGGAACCCGACACCGGCCGAGGTGCTGGTCTGGAACTGAGGCAGGCGCGAGCGCCTGCATGAAGTGGCGGCCCAAGCCGCTCCCGCCATGGACGGCCATGGCGCGGTGTCACTGACGCGGGACGGCCCGCGAACGATCGAGGACCCCTCGCATGTTCGATTCCCTGCTCATCGCCAACCGCGGCGCCATCGCCTGCCGCATCCTGCGCACGCTGCGCGCCTTGCACGTGCGGGGCGTGGCGGTGTATTCCGAGGCCGACGCGGCCAGCCTGCACCTGCGTCAGGCCGACCATGCGGTCAGCCTGGGCGAGGGCCCCGCGGCGCAGACCTACCTGGTCGTCGACAAGATCCTGGCCGCGGCCCGCGCCAGCGGCGCGCAAGCCATCCACCCGGGTTACGGGTTCCTCTCCGAGAACGCGGCCTTCGCCGAAGCTTGCGAGCAGGCGGGCATCGCGTTCGTCGGCCCCACGCCGGAGCAACTGCGGGTCTTCGGACTCAAACACACCGCGCGTGCCATCGCCCGGCAGCAAGGCTTGCCCCTGCTGGAGGGCACGGACTTGCTGGACTCCCTGGATGCTGCGCTGTCTGCCAGCCGCAAGGTGGGCTACCCCATCATGCTCAAGAGCACGGCGGGTGGGGGTGGCATCGGCATGCGTGTCTGCCATTCCGCCTCCGAACTGCGCGAAGCCTACGAGGCCGTGCGCCGTCTGGGCCAGAACAACTTCAGTGACTCGGGTGTCTTCATCGAAAAGTACATCGAGCGCGCGCGCCACCTGGAGGTGCAGATCTTCGGCGACGGCCGGGGCGAGGTGATCGCATTGGGCGTGCGCGATTGCTCGGTGCAGCGGCGCAACCAGAAGGTGCTGGAGGAAACACCCGCACCCCATCTGCCCGCAGGCATGGCCGAGGAACTTTGCGCCGCCGCCATTCGGCTCGGCAAGGCCGTAAACTACCGCAGCGCGGGCACGGTGGAATTCGTTTACGACGACCAGGCGCGGCGCTTTTACTTCCTGGAGGTCAACACGCGCCTGCAGGTCGAGCACGGCGTGACCGAGCAAGTCTGGGGCGTGGACCTGGTGCGGTGGATGATCGAACTCGCTGCCGGGGATCTGCCGCCTTTGCAGCAACTGGCGAGCGCGCTGCGGCCGCGTGGCCATGCCATCCAGGCGCGGTTGTACGCCGAAGACCCGGGGCGCAACTTCCAGCCTTCACCGGGCCTGCTGACCCAGGTTGAATTTCCCGAGGCCGATGGCCGCGCCCTGCGCATCGACACCTGGGTCGAGGCGGGTTGCGAGATTCCACCCTTCTTCGACCCGATGGTGGCGAAACTGATCACCTGGGCGCAAGGGACGGATGTGATTGACGCCCGTGAGCAGGCGCTGCGCGCCCTCGACGACGCTTTGGCGCGCACGCAGCTCTACGGCGTGGAGACCAACCGTGGTTACCTGCGCCAAATCCTCGCCGATGCTCCCTTTGCCCAGGGCACACCTTGGACGCGCTGCCTGGAGCAACTGGTTTACCGCGCCGACACGGTCGAAGTGATCGCAGGCGGCACGCAGACCACGGTGCAGGACTGGCCAGGCCGTGTGGGTTACTGGGCGGTCGGTGTGCCACCGTCAGGGCCCATGGACGACCGCGCGTTGCGTCTGGGCAACCGCTTGCTGGGCAATGCCGAAACGGCCGCTGCGCTCGAAATCACCATGAACGGGCCGACGCTGCGCTTCCATGCGGCGGCCGTGGTGGCAGTCACGGGCGCGGCGTTGAGCATCACGCTGGACGGCGAAGCGCGGGCTATGGACACGGTGTTCCATGTCCCCGCCGGGGCCACGCTGCGCCTGGGCGCGCTGGTGGGCTTGGGCGCGCGTGCCTACCTCTGCTTGCGAGGCGGCATGGATGTGCCCGACTACCTGGGCAGCCAGAGCACTTTCACCTTGGGCCAGTTCGGCGGACATGTGGGCCGGGCCTTGCGCGCCGGGGATGTGCTGCATGTGCAGCCCTTGCGCGAAGTCAGCGTGGGCGCCGCGCTGCCGCCCGCGCTGCGGACCGCGCTGCCCAGCGTGCGCACACTGCGCGTGATGTATGGGCCGCATGGCGCGCCCGAGTATTTTCAGCCCGCCTACATCGACACCTTCTTCGCCACCGAGTGGGAGGTGCACTTCAACTCCAGCCGTACCGGCGTGCGCTTGATCGGCCCCAAGCCCGAGTGGGCGCGCGACAGCGGTGGCGAGGCGGGCCTGCACCCGTCCAACATCCACGACAACCCCTACGCGGTCGGCGCGGTGGATTTCACGGGTGACATGCCGGTGATCCTCGGTCCTGACGGGCCGAGCCTGGGCGGTTTTGTCTGCCCGGTCACGGTGATCGAAGCCGATCTCTGGCAACTCGGTCAGTTGAAGGCGGGTGACAAGCTGCGCTTCGTGCCGGTGGATCTGTCCACCGCGCGCGCGTTGGCCAAGGCGAGGCGCGAAGAGGTGGATTCACTGCAGCCCTCGGCCTTGGAGTGGTCGCCCACGCCGGTTGACGTGCAACGGTCTTCGCCCATCGTGCTTGACCTCGGGCAGGGGGAGCAGCGACTCGTGGCACGTTTGTCGGGCGACACCCACTTGCTGCTCGAAGTCGGCCCGCCCGAGCTGGACCTGGTGCTGCGTTTCCGCGTCCACGCGCTGATGCAGACGCTGGAGACGCGTCGTGCCGAGGGCACGCTGCCGGGCGTGATCGACCTCACGCCCGGCATCCGTTCCTTGCAGGTTCACTACAACCCCGATCAACTGCCCTTGGCGCAGCTGCTGCAAGACCTCGCCGCGCTATGGGACGGCGTTTGCGCGGCGAGGGATCTGAAAGTGCCCTCACGTGTCGTGCACCTGCCGCTGTCCTGGGACGACCCAGCCTGCCAGCTCGCCATCGAGAAATACATGACCACGGTGCGCAAGGACGCGCCCTGGTGTCCCAGCAATCTGGAGTTCATCCGGCGCATCAACGACCTGGGTGGCATCGACGAGGTGCGGCGCATCGTCTTCGAGGCCAGCTACCTGGTGCTGGGCCTGGGCGACGTTTACCTGGGCGCGCCGGTGGCCACGCCGCTGGACCCGCGCCATCGCCTGGTGACCACCAAGTACAACCCGGCGCGCACCTGGACGGCGGAAAACTCGGTGGGCATCGGCGGCGCCTACCTTTGTGTCTACGGCATGGAAGGACCGGGCGGCTACCAGTTCGTGGGACGCACCCTGCAGATGTGGAACCGCTACCGCTACATGCACGAGGACATGGCCGCCTTTGGTGGCCAGCCCTGGCTTCTGCGCTTCTTCGATCAGATCCGCTTCGAGCCGGTCAGCGCCGAGGAGCTGTTGCGCATTCGACGCGACTTTCCGCTGGGGCGTTACCCGCTGCGCATTGAGCAGACCGAGCTGGCCCTGGCCGATTACCAGGCCATGCTCGCGCGCGAAGCCGAGGGCATCGCCGCGTTCCGCGCGCACCAGCAGGCTGCGTTCAACGCAGAGCGCGAGCGCTGGATCGCGACCGGCCAGGCTCATTTCGAGAGCCAGGAGGCGGTCGTCGAGACTGCGGACGAGGCGCCGCTGGCATCAGGCCAGGTCGGCGTGGAAAGCTTCATCGCAGGCAACCTCTGGCAGTTGCAAGTCAGCCTGGGCCAGGCCGTGCAAGCGGGTCAGGTGCTGGCGGTGCTGGAGTCCATGAAGATGGAAATCGCCCTGCACGCGCCGTGCAAAGGCGTGGTGCGGGAGCTGCGGGTGCAGCCCGGCGCGCCCGTGCGCGCGGGGCAGTACGTGGTGGTGCTGGAAGAAGTCTGAGGCCCGTCGGGCATCGGCGCGGCCGGGGGCTGAGCGGGGGAGGGGGAGGGCATGTCGCCTATAGTCCCAGGCGCGCGCTCGGTTTTGCTTGTTCGCGCACCTTCCATGCACACGCAGGAGAACCCCATGTCCAAACTCCGGGTGGCCGCTTTCTCGGTCTCGCTCGATGGCTATGGAGCCGGTGTCGACCAGAGTCTGGACAACCCGCTCGGCGTCGGCGGCATTCGCTTGCACGACTGGTTTTTCGGCACGACCACCTTCCAGGCGATGACCGGTGCGGGAGGCGGCGAGGCCAACGTCGACGATGGTTACGCCAAGCGCAGCTTCGAGAACGTGGGCGCGTGGATACTCGGGCGCAATATGTTCGGGCCGGTGCGTGGCCCTTGGCCGGACGATGCGTGGCGGGGCTGGTGGGGTGACAACCCGCCGTACCACGTGGCGGTCTTCGTGCTGACGCACCACGCGCGGCCACCGCTGGAGATGGAAGGTGGCACGGTGTTCCATTTCGTCACGGGAGGCATTCACGAAGCGCTGGCCCGTGCCCGCGAGGCGGCCGGTCCGCGCGATGTGCGCGTGGGGGGAGGCGTGGCGACGGTGCGCCAGTACCTCGAGGCGAGGCTGATCGACGAGATGCACCTGGCGATCACGCCGACGCTGTTGGGCCGTGGGGAGTCCTTGCTCGCCGGGATCGACCTGGCGACTCAGGGTTTCCGTTGTGTCGAGCAGGTGGGCACATCGCAGGCCCTGCACGTCGTGCTCGCGAAAGACTGAGGCCACGCGGCCTGCCCTGTTCAGCCCGAACCTTGAGGGGCGGGCTCAGCGTCGCCGTCGCGTGCGGTTCCACTGTTGCGAGGCCGCGAGCAGTTCCTTGTTAGACAACACGTAGTCCGGGCTGTCCAACAAGCGGGTGATCGCCAGATCGAGAAAAGCTCGCACGCGTTTGGGTTGCGCTGCGCGACTGCCGTAGTAAATGTGCAGCCCCATGTGATGGCTGATGTGAGGCAGCAGCAAGGGCACCAGCCGCCCCGAGCGAATGTGGGCCGCGACCAGAAAATTGGCCAGTTGACCGATGACTTGGCCAGCGAGCACGGCCTCCAGTTCCAGCTCTGCGTCATTGGTCGAAAAAGCCGGTGACAGGTGCCGGTGTTCGATCTCGCCGTTGACAGTGAGGTACCACGGAAAGACCTTGCCCGTGGCTGGGAGCCGATAGACGCTGCAGCGATGCGCAGCCAGATCGTCCAGGCTGACCGGAGCGCCATGGTCGGACAAGTAGGAGGGAGCGGCGCAGACGATCAGTTGCATGGGAAACAGCTGGCGACTGATGACGCCTTCCTCCGCCGACGCGCCAACGCGAAACCCCACGTCCACGCGACTTTTGACCCAGTTTCCGATGCCGTCGTCCAACTGAACATCGGGCTGGATGCCAGGGTAGAGACGGCAGAACTCGTCCAGAAGTGGCATCAGCAGGGATGCGAACGATGACTTGGGGCCGACGATGCGCAACGGCCCCGCGATCTCGTCCTTGGCGTCGCGAGTCACGGCCAGCGCCCGGTCCAAGGCGGACAGCGCGGGCTGGGTGTTCTCCAGAAAATGTCGCCCCTCTTCCGTCAGGGCGAGGCTGCGCGTGGTGCGGTGCAAGAGGCGCACCCCCAGATGCTGCTCCAGTTGAGCGATGGCTTGGCTGGCCGCCTGCGGAGTCACGCCATGCGCCAGCGCCGCTCGACGGATGCTGCCCAGCTCGACCGCCTTGGCGAACGTCGCGATGGCCTTGAATTCATTGATTGGCATGGATGGATTATCAAATTTTTCTTTCTACTGAAGCAAGTCGAAAGCCACTAGTTGATTGCGATTCAAATCCCTAAAGTTGGAGCTCAAACAGAGCGCTCATTGGAACTTTTGGGATCTTTCGAGCAAGGCTGCCACGCAGCTGACCAAGTGACCCTCGCCGTCTGAGCACGGCCTATTCGGAGAAATCGCCATGAACAAGCACCGTGAAACGGATACCGCAATCGCCCAGCAGGACGCGCCCGACTCAGCGCGCCGAGACTGGCTGAAAATGACCGGAAGCGGTATTGCCGCCTTGAGCGTAGGAGCGGCCGCAATGGGGCAAGCCCACGCGCAGTCCAAGATGCAACTCGGCGACCCATGGGACAAGACGTTCCCCAAGAGCCCCAAGGTCGATCACAAAAAGGTCACGTTCAAGAACCGCTATGGCATCACCTTGGCGGCCGATCTGTACCAACCCCAAAACATCCGCGGCAAACTGGCGGCGATCGCGGTTGGCGGTCCGTTTGGCGCGGTGAAAGAGCAATCGTCCGGGCTCTATGCGCAAACGATGGCCGAGCGTGGATTCATCGCGCTGGCCTTCGATCCGTCTTACACCGGAGAAAGTGGTGGCGAGCCGCGCAACGTCGCGTCACCGGACATCAACACCGAGGATTTCAGCGCCGCCGTCGACTTTCTCGGGTTGTTGCCCAACGTTGATCGCGAGCGCATTGGCATCATTGGCATTTGCGGCTGGGGAGGCATGGCCTTGAATGCAGTCGCCGTAGACAAGCGCGTCAAGGCGGTCGTGGCCAGCACCATGTACGACATGGCACGCGTGATGTCCAAGGGCTACAACGACAGCGTGACCCCGGAGCAGCGCAGCCAAGTGTTGGAGCAGTTGAGCCGGCAGCGCTGGAAGGATGCGGAAAAGGGAAGTCCTGCCTATCAACCGCCCTACAACAAGCTGCAAGGTGGCGAAGCACGATTCCTGGTGGACTACCACGACTACTACGCCACACCGCGCGGCTACCATCCGCGCGCGGTCAATTCCCTCAATTCATGGACGCAGACGACGCCCTTGTCGTTCATGAACATGCCCATACTGAGCTACATCAAGGAAATCTCTCCGCGGCCCGTCCTCTTCATCCATGGCGAAAAGGCTCACTCGCGCTACTTCAGTGAAACAGCTTATGCCGCTGCAGCACAACCCAAGGAGCTCATGATCATCCCTGGCGCCAGCCACGTTGATCTCTACGATCGTGTCGATGTGATCCCGTTCGAAAAACTGACCTCCTTCTTCAAGCAGCACCTGGCATAGTCAGGATGGACCCAAGGTCCCGTGGCGTAGCCGTGGGAGCTTTTCTCATGGACGTTGAAAGGAAGCCGATGTTCAATCCCATCCAGGATGCCGGTGCTGCGCAACCTTGCGAGCGGCTGGGAATCGCAGGTAGCCGCGTCTTCTCACGACGGTCTCTGCACTGGCGAGGATGGACGCTGCTGATCGCGCTACTGAGTGGAGGCTTCGGCGCCCAGGCAGCAGGCCCTGCTGACCCCGTGATCGCCCAGCAGCCCGTTCAGGCATACACGGAGGAAAAACGCATGTGGATCACCGTGGGAGACCATCACCGCTACTCCATCACGCTCGCCGACACCGATGCCGCGCGCGCGTTCGCGGCACGGCTGCCGCTGACCTTGGACATGGAGGAACTCAACGGGAACGAGAAAAAGAAGGAGCTAGCGGCACCTCTGCCGACAGATGCGAGCAAGCCTGGGACGATCCGCAATGGCGACTTGATGTTGTGGGGATCGCGGACCGTGGTCTTGTTCTACCTGACCTTCGATTCGCCCTACGCCTACACCCGCATTGGCCGGATCGACAACCCGGCGAATCTGCCTCAAACGCTGGGCCGAGGCGACGTCCGAGTGAAATTCTCCAGGAACTAGCGCGCTGGTTTCACCATGCTCTCCTGAAACCGATCACATGCCGCGAGGCGCAGCTTGGATGCACCGACAGGGAGCGGTCGCGGGAGCGCTCTTTGGGGAGGGCTCTGCTCAGGTCAGGTGATCGGCGCCGGGTTGAACAGCACCAGGGAGTTGTGCAACTTCCACTGTTCGGCCCAGGTCTTCTTGCCGCTGGCGACATCGAGCAACAGGCGGAAGAGTTCCCAACCCGCTTCCTCGATCGTGAGTTCACCGTCGGCCACGCGGCCAGCGTTGACGTCCATCAGGTCGTGCCAGCGCTTGGCCAGTTCGGTGCGCGTGGCGACCTTGACCACCGGGCATTCGGCCAGGCCGTAGGGCGTCCCGCGGCCCGTGGTGAAGACGTGCAGGTTCATGCCTGCGGCGAGCTGCAGCGTGCCGCAGATGAAGTCGGAGGCGGGCGTGGCCGCGTAGACCAGGCCGCGCTGTTCGCGGCTCAGCTTGTTGCCCGGCGAGAGCACGTGCGCGATGGGTGCCGTGCCGCTCTTGATGATGGAGCCCATGGCCTTCTCGACGATGTTCGAGAGACCACCGGCCTTGTTGCCGGGGGTGGTGTTGGCCGCGCGGTCCACGCGGCCGCGTTCCAGGTACTGATCGTACCAGCCGAGTTCGCGCACGATCTCCTCGGCCACGGCGGGCGTTGCGGCGCGGCTGGTGAGCTGTTCCACCGCGTCGCGCACCTCGGTGTTCTCGCTGAACATGATGGTGGCGCCCGCGCGCACCAGCAAGTCGGCCATGTAACCCACGGCCGGGTTGGCGGTCACGCCAGAGAAGGCGTCGCTGCCCCCGCACTGCACACCCACCACCAACTCGCTGGCCGGCACGGTTTCACGCCGCCGCGCGTTGAGGCGCTCCAGATGCCTTTGGGCCGTGACCATGATGTCGTCGATCATGCTCATGAAGCCGATGTGCGCGCTGTCTTGCAGGCAGACCACGTCCAGTTTTTCTTCCGTCGCGCCTGCTTCGCGAATCGGGATGCTGCCCGCGGGCAGCAAGCGATCGGGCTGCAGCTTCTCGCAGCCCAGGCTGACCACCATGACCTCGCCGCCGAAATTGGGATTGAGGCTGATGTTGCGCAGCGTGCGAATCGGGATGGGCGCTTCGGGCGCGTCAATCGCCACGCCGCAGCCGTAGGTGTGTTCCAGACCGACCACGCCATCGACATTCGGGTACTTCGGCAGCAGTTCCTTGCGGATGCGCTCCACCGCCACGTCCACCACACCGGCCACGCACTGCACCGTGGTCGTGATCGCCAGCAAGTTGCGCGTGCCAACCGAACCGTCCGGGTTGCGGTAGCCCTCGAAGGTATAGCCCGTCAAGGGTTCCGCCGCCGGTCGCTTGACGGTGGCCATGGGCAGGCCGTGCAGCTCGCGCGCGGCTGGCATGTCCAACAGGCGCTCATGCACCCAGCTGCCCGCGAGGATGTCCGCCTTGGCGTAGCCGATGGGCACGCCGTAGCGCAGCACGGCCGCGCCTTGGGGAATGTCGACCAGCGCGACCTTGTGCGCTTGCGGCACTTTCTCACGCAGCGTGAGGCCTGGGTACTGGGCCCCTAGCGCCGTGCCCGCAGGCAGGCCTCCTTCGTTGGCGACGATGGCCACGTTGTCCGTGGCCTGCATGCGGATGATGATGGCTTGGGTGCTCATGCTGAAGGGTCAGGGGCGATCAACGATCTCGATCCAGTTCGGTCCCTTGCCCACGGGAACGCGTTGGGCCTGGCTCAAGCGGCCACTGTCTGGGTCGATGCGGTACAGCGTCACGGAATGCGAGAGTTGACCTGCTGCGATGAGCCACTGGCCGGAGCTGTCGATTTGGAAGCCGCGCGGTTGCTGCTCCGTGGCTTGATGTCCGACCAGGGTCAGAGCGCCGCTGCTTGCGTCGACGCGCCAAATCGCCAGGGTGCTGGAAGTGCGCTCGCTGGTGTAAAGAAAGCGACCGTCGGGGGTCAGATGCAAATCCGCCGCCCACGGCTTGCCCGTGAAGCCCGCCGGGAGGGTCGACCAATGCTGCTTGCGGCTCAATTGGCCTTTGGCGGCATCAACGTCGAGCAGCTCCACGCTGGCGTCCAATTCGCCCAGCAGATAGGCGTGTCGACCATTCGGATGAAACACCAAGTGGCGGGGGCCGCTGCCAGGGCGCGCGGCCATGGCCGGCGGGTCGTTCGGCGTCAGCTGGCCGGTGGCGGCGTCAAAGCGCCACTGCAGCGCCTGGTCAGTGCCCAGGCTGGTGATGTAAACGTGGCGGTTGGCCGCATCGGGAATCGCGGCGTGCGCGTTCTTGCCATTGGGCACGATTTGTACCGAGGCGGCGGGTTTGCCGTCGGCATCGATGGGCGAGACGCTGGCGCGATGGCCACCATAGGACGCAGCGAAGAGCCATCGTCCGGAGGCATCGGTGGAGATGTAGGCCATGCTGTCCGGCAGCGCGGCACGGGCCAACTCGCTGAGCTGGCCCGTGGTCGGGTTGATCGTGCACGCCAGCACCGTGTAAGGTTCCGAACGCAGCGCCGCGTACAGCACGTTTCTCTGGGGGTTCAGGGCCAAGGGCATCACCATGCCGCCCACCGGCAGGGTCTGCACCAGGCTCAAGCTGCCACGCTCACGGTCCAGGCGCAGCACGCTGATGTCCTGGCTGTCGGCGTTGGAGACATAAACCGAGGCCGAGGAGGAAGCAGAGAGAGAAACGGTCATGGTGATGGGTGATTGACGCTGGGTTCAGTCGGAGGGGATCAGTCGGCCTTGATGCCGGCGGCCTTGATCACCTGCGCCCATTTGGCGACTTCGGCCTTTTGGTAGTCGCCCAGTTGAGCAGGTGTCATGGTCGAAGGCACCATGCCAAAACTCTTCAGTCGTGCCTGGATGTCCGGCGTGGTGACGATCTTCATGATTTCCGCGTGCAAGCGATCCACGATGGGCTTGGGCGTGCCAGCGGGCGCGAACACGGCTTGCCAGGACCCCATGTCGAAACCCTTCTGACCCGCTTCGGCGATGGTCGGCACATTGGGCAGCGATTCAAGGCGCTTGGAGCTGGTGACCGCGATGGGGCGCAGCTTGCCGGACTCGATGTGCGGTCCCACGATCAGCGTGGTGTCGAACATCATGTCCACCTGTCCACCGATCACGTCCTGCACGGCCGGGCCGCTGCCTTTGTAGGGCACGTGCGTGAACTTCACGCCAGTCTGGTAGGACAGCAACTCCAGCGCCATGTGCGGCGAGGTGCCGGTGCCCGGCGATGCCGAGGACAGTCCGCCGTCTCGGGCTTTGCTCGCGGCCAGCACATCGTTCAGTGTCTTGTAGGGACTAGAGGCGGGCACTACCAGCACCAACGGCCCGGAGCCCAGCATGGCCACCGGCGTGAAGGACTTGATCGGGTCGTAGTCGATCTTCGCGTACAGGCTCACGTTGATGGAGTGGGAGCTGATGGTGCCACCCAGGATGGTGTAGCCGTCGGCAGGCGCGCGGGCCGCGATCGCGGAACCCACGCTGCCGCCCGCGCCGCCCTTGTTGTCGATGACCACCGGGGTGCCCAAGGCCGTGCTCAAGGCGGGCGCAATCAGACGTGCCAGCGTGTCCGTGTTGCCACCAGGCGCGAAAGGCACGACGTAGGTGATGGCCTTGCCCTTGGGCCAGCTACCTTGCGCGGCGGCAGGCGTGCTGGCGACCAAGACAGCACATGCGCTGCCGAGCAGCCATGCGCAGGCGGCGAGAGCACGCCGAAACTGTGTATTACGCTTCATATTCATCTCCTTAAGTTTCTGTTATGAAGGGCTGGCAAAAATTAGGTCGCTCCGTGTGCTTCCACGTACAAGGCGTAGATTGAATGGCTGCTGGCCATGTAGAGGCGGTTGTTCTTGGGGCCGCCGAAGCAAAGATTGGCGCAACGCTCGGGCAAACTGATGTGCGCCAGCGGTTTTCCGTTGGGACTGAATACGCGGACTCCGTCGAGTTCTTCGGGCTTGCCTTTGAGTTGAAACACCTTGCGCCCCGCGACTTCCGTGGGTTCGGACTGCAGTGCCCCATTGCTGCCCCATCCGCACCAAAGGTTCCCATCGCGATCGACGCGAAAGCCGTCCAGCGAGCCCTGGTCTGCGGCGTCGATCAGCTTGGTCTTGTTGGACAGCGTCTGCCCATCGGCATCCACGTCGTAACTCCAGATACTGCGGTTGGGCGTGCCTTTCCATTCAACGACATACAGCTTCTTCTCGTCGGGAGAAAACGCCAGACCATTGGGATTGACCAAATCGGTGATGACGGCAGTGACGCGGCCATTCGGGGCGATGCGAAAGACGTTGGTGTTGGCCTGTTCCGATTTGGCGCGATAGCCTTCCCACTCACCATTGATGCCGAAGAGAGGGTCAGTGAACCAGATGCTGTCGTCGGACTTGACGACGACATCGTTGGGAGCGTTCAGTTTCTTGCCCTCGAAACTGTCGGCGAGCACCTTGATCGTGCCGTCCTTTTCCGTGCGCGTGACCCGGCGAGTCACCGAATGCTCGCAGGTGACCAGGCGGCCCTGGCGGTCTCGGGTGTTGCCGTTGGCGAAGTTGGCCGAACTGCGAAAGACGCTGAGCTTCCCGTCTTTTTCGCTGTACTTCATGATCCGGTTGTTGGGGATGTCGCTGAACAGCAGATACCCTCCTTCGGGAAAGTACGCCGGTCCCTCGCACCAGCGCATCCCGGTGGCAACCTGTTCCACGGTGCTGCTGTAGATGCGGTACTTGGCAAAGCTGGGATCGAGAATCTGCACCGCAGGATCAGGGTAGCGCTGGTTCGGTTGGAACGCGAACGACTGGGCACCCGCCCATCCGCTCGTCAAGGCCAAGCTTGCGCCGGCGGCGGTTTTCATGAACCGGCGGCGATCTGAATGCTGAGGTGAGTTCATGTCGGTCTCCTGCTTGTTGTATAGATAACTTAGAAACGGGGTTGGACTCCCGTGAAGGACGGGTCGTACTTCTTCATCTGCCCGAGGTCGTCCCGGTTGCGGATGCCGCAGCGCAGGTAGTTGTCGTGCAGGCGAGCCAAGGCTTCGCGGTCAAGCGTCACGCCCAAGCCCGGGCCAGTGGGCACGCGCAGGCTGCCGTTTTCGAACTTCAGGCGGCCGCCCGTGACGATTTCCTCGTCTTGCCAGGGGTAGTGGGTGTCGCAGGCGTAGGTGAGCAGCGGCACGCTGGCGCACAGGTGCGTCATGGCCACCAGGCTGATGCCCAGGTGCGAATTGCTGTGCATGGACAAGCCGAGGTCGAACGTGCGGCAGAGCATCGACAACTGCTGCGTGGCACGCAGGCCGCCCCAGTAGTGGTGGTCGCTCAACACGATCTTGACGGGGCAGCCCATGTCGGCGTTGCGGCGGAACTCGGCGAAGTCCGTCACGACCATGTTGGTGGCGAGGGGCACGTCACATTCGCGCGCCACTGCGGCCATGCCGTCGAGGCGAGGGGCCGGGTCTTCGTAGTACTCCAGCACGCCGCGCAGCTGTTGCACGATCTTCAGGCTGGTTTCGACCGTCCAATTGCCGTTGGGATCGATGCGCAACGGCGTGCCGGGAAAGGCCTTGGCCAGCGCGAGGATGCCAGCGGCCTCCTGCTCGGGCGGCAGCGCACCCGCCTTGAGCTTGATGCTCTGGAATCCGTATTGGTCGATCATGCGCCGTGCTTGCGCGACGAGCTGCTCGGGCGTCAACGCCTCACCCCAGACGTCCGGCGCGTAGGGCTTTTCGATGTGCTCGGCGTACTTGTAAAACAGGTAGGCCGAGTAGGGCACGCGGTCACGCGCCGCGCCGCCCAGCAAATCCACCACGGGAGCGTTGGCGAGCTGGCCCTGCAGGTCCATCATCGCCACTTCGAAGGCGCTGATCACCTTGGCCACGGTCTTGGACACATGCGTGCCGGGCGCCAGCGAGACCTGCTGCGTCAGGAACTCCGAGGTGGTTTGCTTCGGCGGCGTGACCAGTGCGCGCACGCGCGCTTCCATCTCGTTCAGCGACCAGGGCGACAGCCCTTGCAGAGCAGGCGCGGCCTTGGCCAAGGCCTCCAGCATGGGCAGGTCGCCGTAGCTTTCGTTGATGCCGAGAAGCCCCGATGCTGTCTCGATTTCGATGATGGAGCGCAGGGCCCAGGGTTCGTGGATGCCCGCGGCGTTGAGCAGCGGCGGATCGCGGAACGCGATGGGTGTGATGCGGACATGCCGGATGGCGTGCCGCGTGTCGAGCGGTGAAGTCATGGGCGTAGCAGTCACGGCAAGGCGGTCTTGATCAGCGCCCCATCAGGCTGGGAAGCCAGAGCGAGAAAGCGGGCACGTAAGTCACAAGCAGCAAGCAGAAGGTGAGCGCGCCGTAGAAAGGCAAGATGGATCGCATGACCTGCCCCACCGATATGCCTCCGATCGCGCAGCCGACGAACTGGGTCACTCCCACCGGAGGGGTGTTCAAACCCAGCGCACAGTTGATCAGCATGACGATGCCGAACTGCACGGGGTCCATCCCGTACTGCATGGCGATGGGCAGCAGGATGGGCGTGCACACCAGGATGGTGGCGGCCATGTCGAGGAAGGTGCCGAGCAGGAACAGCAAGACGTTGATCATCAGGAAGATGATCCAGGGTTCGCTGGTGATGCTTTGCATCAGCTCGCCGGTCCTCTGCGGCACTTCGTACAGGGCCATG
The DNA here is from genome assembly GCF_046452315.1 of Hylemonella sp. W303a. Lineage (NCBI taxonomy): Bacteria > Pseudomonadati > Pseudomonadota > Betaproteobacteria > Burkholderiales > Comamonadaceae > Hylemonella > Hylemonella sp. W303a. Next base: position 71,238 of record NZ_JBKFDG010000007.1, read on the forward strand.
AAGTAACCGAAGGCCGAGGAAATGCCGATCAACAGCAGCACGATGCCCGTGGTCTTGGCGGCCTTGGCGCAAGCCTTGACGAAATTGCCCCAGGACAGCGTGCGGTAGACCAGTGCCGTCACCAGCAACGCCCACAGCACGGCCGTCGCGGCAGACTCTGCAGCGGTGAAGATGCCCGACAGGATGCCACCGAGGATGATCAGCACGATCAGCAAGCCGGGCATCGCTGCAACCAAGGCCACGGCCACTTCGCGCCAGCCCGGGAAGCTGCCGCGCGTGGGGTAGCCCCGCTTGACGGCCACGTAGTAAGCCGCCGCCAGATTGCACAGCGTGAGCAGCAGCGCGGGGATGATGCCGGCCAGGATCAGGCTGAGCACGCTGACCGAGGCAATGCCCGTGGTGGCCAACGTGAAGATGATGAGGTTGTGTGAGGTGGGCATCAACACGCCGACCAACGCGGCGTGGGTGGTGACGTTGACGGCGTAGTCAGCGTCGTAGCCTTCTTTCTTCATCAGCGGGATCATCACCGAGCCCATGGCGGACACGTCGGCCAGCGCCGAACCTGCCACGCCGCCGAACAGAGTGCAGCCAACGACGTTGCTCATGCCCAGGCCGCCGCGTACGTGGCCCACCAGGCTGTTGGCGAAACGCACGATGCGTTCGGCGATGCCGCCATAGAGCATGAGTTCACCAGCGAACACGAAGAAGGGGATCGCCATGAAGGAGAAAACCTGCATGCCGCCAACCATCTTCTGGAACACGATGGGTACCGGAACACCGGCGTAGAGCACGGTGGCCACGGAGGCCAGGCCGATGGAGAAAGCCACCGGCACGCCGATGATCAGGAGAATGATGAAGGTGATCGAGAGTACGGCCAGTTCCATGATGGTCGGTGCCTTGTCGCTGTGTATTCTTGGGAAAGGGGTCAGTGCCAGGCCGGAACGACTTCTTCACCGCGCAGCAGCGCGATGATGTGCTCGAGCGAGAAAAGCAAGATGAGCACGCCGGCGATCACCAGCGCCAGGTAGTCCAAGCCAGCAGGAATGCCGAGCATGGGGTCCAGTTCGTCCCATTTCAGACGCGTCCAGATCCAACCGCTCCAGGCCATGATCGCGCCAAACAGTGCCACCAGCGCATGGATCAAAACCTCGACCTTGAGGCGCATCCATACAGGCAACAAGCTCACCATCGACTCCAGGCCGATGTGGCCCGCGTCGCGCACGCCCACGGCCACGGCCAAGGCTGTGATGTAGAGAACCAACTGGAGCGCCAAAGCCTCGGTCCAGGTCGGCGTGTCGTTGAAGACATAGCGGCCGACCACCTGGGTCTGCACCGACACGATCAGGGCGATCAGTCCCAGGATGGCCAGGAACAGGCTGATCCTGCTGAGAACCGCGCAAAACCGCGTGTAGATATGGGTGGCAGGGGGATGCGAGGCGTCAAGCGTGCCCGCGGGGAGCGAGGAGGTCATGGGGCTTCTGCCGGAAAAAACGGGAAAAGAAACGGGCGCGTCCGCCGAGAAGGGCAGGTCGGGCAACCCCGACCCGCCCAGGCGGACGCGCCATTGAGATTGGACTTACTTGGTGTCCTGGACAGCCTTCACCAGGCGCTGCAGGTCAGGCGTGGTGATGAACTTGTCGTAAACCGGCTTCATGGCATTCTGGAACTCGGCCTTCTTCACGTCCTTGACCAGCGTGGCGCCGGCCTTGGTCACGACCTCGATGGCCTTGGCGGTCTGCTCGTCCCACTTTTGACGTTGGAACTTCACCGATTCCTTGGCCGTCTCGCGGAACAGCGCCTGGTCAGCCGGGGACAGCTTGTCGAAGAAAGCCTTGGAGATCACGAGCATTTCCGGTGCCATCGAGTGCTCGGTGTACGAGTAGAACTTGACAGCTTCGTAGTGCTTGAAGCCTTCGTAGGAGGGCTCGTTGTTCTCGGCGGCGTCGATCACGCCGGTCTTGAGGGCGGTGTAGACCTCGGCGGTCGGCATGGGGGTGGCGTTGGCGCCCATGGCGCTGGCCACGGCGACCCACAGGTCGGACGGTTGCACGCGGATCTTCATGCCCTTGACGTCAGCCAGGGTGCGCACCGGCTTCTTGGAATAGATGGAGCGCGCGCCGCTGTCATAGAAAGCCAGGCCGACCAGACCTTGGTGCTCGCAGCCCTTCAGGATTTCCTCGCCGATCGGGCCGTCCAGCGACTTGCGCATGTGCGAGATCGAACGGAACAGGAAAGGCATGGTGGGCACCAAGCTCTTGGGGCAGATCGCATTGAGCGAGCTGATGTTCACGCGGTTCATCTCCAGCGCGCCAATCTTCACTTGGTCCAGGGTTTCCTTTTCGGAACCCAAGGCGCTCTTGTTGAACACCTTGATCTTGTACTTGCCGCCGCTGCGCTTGTCCAGCTGCTCGCTCATGTAGCGCACGGCCGCGACGGTGGGGTAGTCATCGCTGTTGTGCACGTCAGCCGAGCGCAGCTCGACGGCGGACGCAGCGCCGGCCAAGCCGATGGCGGCCAGCAGCGCGACGAGGGGGCGCAAGGATTTCTTCATCATGGTTGTCTCCTGGTTGGTTGTGAGTGGAGGGAAGGGAAACTCAGGTCTTTTCGAATGGGCCTTGCTTGACGAAGCCGCCACCGTGGTGGATCAAGCCGGCGTCCTTCGAGTCGATCACGGGCTGGCGGGCTTCGACGGCGGCGCGGAAACGCTCCGAGCTGTCTTGTGGGCGATAGCCGATGTGCCGAGCCTTGCTGTTGTCATACCAGGCCGTGGCGTTGTCGCTGATGCCGTAGATCACGCTGTGGCCGACCACGGGAGCGGTCAGCGAGGACACGACCAGGCGTTCCAGGTCGTCGTAACTCATCCAGGTGCCGAGCATGCGACGGTCGCGAGGCTCGGGGAAAGACGAGCCGATGCGCATGGACACCGTCTCGATGCCGTAGCGGTCCCAGTAGAACTGGGCCAGGTTCTCGCCGAACGCCTTGGACAGGCCGTAGTAGCCATCGGGGCGCATGGGAATGTCGGTGCCAACCACTTGGTCTTGGCGGTAGAAGCCCGTGACGTGGTTGGAACTGGCGAAGACGATGCGCTTGACGCCGTGGCGGCGCGCGCCTTCATACACATGGTAGGTGCCCGTGATGTTGGCCGGCAGGATGTCTTCGAAAGAATGCTCGGTGGAGATGCCACCGAGGTGCACCACGGCACTGACGTCCTTGAGCAGGGCATCCACGGCAGCCTTGTTTTCCAGGGCTGCGGGCATGACTTCTTCTCCAGGCCCGGCGGCGCCCAGATCGGCGATGTCGGACAGGCGCAGCACCTCGCAGTAGGCCTTGAGGCGGCGACGCAGCTCCCGGCCCAAGCCGCCGGCAGCACCGGTCAAGAGCAGGCGGGGGAAGCGCAGGGAAGTGGAATGGGCAGCGGACATAAGGGGAAGCGAGGGGCTGTGGCGGTTTAAAGCGCGGAGTGGATCAGATAAAGTCGCGTGACAACTTGCTATTTGTTATCAGTTGTCGTACAACGATCTTCGTGCCTCACTCAAGCCTTGTCAATGCCAAGTAACTCAGGGGAATCCCCAGTGCACACCGCTTTTCGTCGCCGTCCCCGCACCTTGGCTCTGGAGTTGGTGGAGTCGCTTGGCGACCGCATCCGCGACGGCCGCATCGCCTCCGGCGACAAGCTGCCGACCGAAGCCGCGATCATGGCCGAATTCGGTGTCAGCCGCACCGTGGTGCGCGAAGCCATTTCCAAAATGCAGGCGGCCGGTTTGGTGGAGACTCGGCACGGCATCGGCACCTTCGTGGTCGGTCTGGGTGACAGTGCGGCCTTTCGCATCGCGCCGGAGCAACTGGGCACCTTGCGCGACGTGATCGCCGTGCTGGAACTGCGCATCGGCATCGAGACCGAGGCGGCGGCACTCGCGGCCACCCGCCGAACCCAGCGTAATCTCGAGGAAATGCGGGCCTCGCTGGACGCTTTCGCGGCGGCCTTGGTCGAAGGGCGCGACGCTGTGGGGCCGGATTTTCAGTTCCATCTGGAAATCGCGCGTGCCACGCAAAACCCGCATTTCGCCGAGTTCATGGGCACCTTGGGGGCGATGATCATCCCGCGCGCGCGTCTGGGCGCGGGCGAGGATGCGCAGGAGGAGGCCTTGCGCTACCTACGGCGCGCCAACGGCGAGCACGAGAACATCTACGACGCCATCGTCAGTCAAGATCCGGAAGCGGCCCGCGCCGCGATGCGCACCCACTTGGCCAACAGCCGGGAGCGCCGCCGCCGCGTGGCCCAGCTGTCCGGCGAATTCGGCGCCAAATAAGAGAAGAGAAAAACTCCGCCCGCCAGCCGGTGAGGAGGGGTGGGGTGGTCTTCCCAAGGGTTTGCCTGAGCTTGACAGATGGTGTTCATGTTGTACGATGACTGATAAGTTGTGAATCCCGTCGCACATCCGGTCTCGCATCCCTCGTTCTTCACTGCCCGCACTTCGCGCGGGCCTTCGTACAGCTCAGGAGCCCCATGAATCCGCAAGAACTCAAATCCATCATGTCTCACGGCTTGTTGTCGTTCCCGATCACGGACTTCGACGAGCAGGGCAATTTCCGTCCCAAGACCTACATCGAGCGCCTGGAATGGCTGGCCCCCTACGGCGCGAGCGCGCTGTTCGCCGCTGGCGGCACGGGTGAATATTTCTCTCTGTCCGGCCCTGAGTACGGCCAGATCATCAAGACAGCCGTGGACACCTGCCGAGGCAAGGTGCCGATCATCGCTGGCGCTGGCGGCCCGACTCGCACCGCCATCGCCCACGCTCAAGAGGCGGAGCGCCTGGGCGCCCACGGCATTCTGCTGCTGCCGCACTACTTGACCGAGGCAGGCCAAGAGGGGCTGATCGCCCACGTGGAGGCCGTCTGCAAGAGCGTGAAGTTCGGCGTCATCGTCTACAACCGCGACCGCACCCGCCTCACGCCCAACTCGCTGGCCATCTTGGCCGAGCGTTGCCCCAACTTGATCGGCTTCAAGGATGGCGTGGGCAACATCGAGATCATGTCCTCCATCTACATGAAGATGGGTGAGCGCTTCGCCTACCTCGGTGGCTTGCCGACCGCGGAAGTCTATGCCGCCGCCTACAAGGCGCTGGGCACGCCGGTGTATTCGTCGGCTGTGTTCAACTTCATTCCCAAGACCGCGATGGAGTTCTACAAGGCCGTGGCCGCCAACGACATGGCGACCCAGCATCGCCTGCTGAAGGAGTTCTTCATGCCCTACCTGAACATTCGCAATCGCGTTGAGGGCTATGGCGTGAGCATCATCAAGGCCGGTGCCAAGATCGTGGGCCACGACGGCGGCCCGGTGCGCGCGCCCTTGACCGACCTCACGCCGGCCGAGATGGAAGAGCTTGCCGCGCTGATCAAGAAGCTCGGTCCGCAATAAGGTGGGTGGGGCGGTTCATTCGCCCCTGCGTCCGTGCCTGAGCGCAGTGTGTAGTTCGTCCCAATGCGCTCAGAACGGCCGTGCCGTGCAACGCTTCATAAAAAAACAAGGAGACAAACCATCATGAAAAAACGCGCTTTCCTATTCGGTCTGTTCACCGCCCTGGCCTTGGTCGGCGCGTCGGTGTTCGCGCAGTCGGCGGCTTACCCCAGCAAGGCGATCCGCATCGTCGTGCCATTTCCTGCAGGAGGCACATCGGACGTGCTGGCTCGCCTGATTGGCACGAAGATGAGCGATAAGTTTGGCCAGCCGGTGATCGTTGAGAATCGCCCGGGCAGCGCTGGAAATCTGGGGGCCGACCTGGTGGCCAAGTCGCCCGCCGACGGGCACACCTTTGTGTTGATGGACGTGGGCAATCTGACCATCAGCCCCGCGCTGTACAAGCTGCCGTTTGACGTGCTGCGTGACTTCGCGCCCGTGGCCATGGTCGGCTACTCGCCCCACCTGCTGGTGGTGAGCACCCAGGTGCCCGCTGACAACCTCGCTGACTTCGTGAAGTACGCCAAGGCCAACCCCGGCAAGCTCAATTTCGCGGCGGCCGCTGGCATGGGCAGTGCCACCCATCTGGCTGGCGTGCAGTTCGCGCGCCGTCTGGGCATTGATTGGAGCTACGTGCCCTACAAGGGCGGCGCCCAGGCCATGACCGATCTGGTCGGCGGGCACATGGATGTCACATTCAATGGCATGGTGGCCACCTACCCGCACGTCAAATCCGGCAAGCTCAAGCTGCTGGCGGTGTCCAGTGCCAAACGCTGGAGCGAATTGCCCAACGTGCCGGCCGTGGGCGAGAGCCTGCCGGGTTTCTTGACCGGCAGCTGGCAAGGTTTGCTGGCACCCGCAGGAACGCCGCCCACCGTGATCCGCGCGGTGCACGACGAAGTGCTGCGTATCACCGCTTTGCCCGAAATTCGTGAAAAACTCCAAACCTTGGGCTTTGAGCCCTCGCAGATGAGTCCTGCAGAGTTTGGCGCTTGGCTCAAGGCCGAGATTCCGGCGATGGCCAAGATCGTCAGCGACGAGAAAATCACGGTTGAGTAATGCTGCCGCCCGTGGCAAGCAGCGACCAGGAGAAAAATGATGAGAAAGACGTTGTTGACGTTCCTGTTGGCGATCAGCGCCAGCTTTGGCGCCTGGGCCTGGCCTGACAAGCCGGTCACTTTGCTCGTGCCTTTCCCGCCGGGCGGTTCAACCGACTTGATCGCACGCACGCTCGCGGCCAAGCTGCAAGAAAAACTCGGTGGCACTTTCATCGTGGACAACAAGGCCGGGGCCACCGGCACCATCGGCGCCGCCCAGGTGGCACGCTCGGCGCCGGACGGCCACACCATCTTGGTCGCATCCCTTGGTCCGTACGTCATTGCCCCGCATTTGCTCGCGAAAGTGCCTTACGACGCGCTCAAGGACTTTGACTACGTCACCGTCGCTGTCCAGGCGCCCAATGTGCTCGTGGTGCCCGAGGCTTCGCCGCACAAGTCCCTGAAGGACGTGCTGGCCTACCTGCGCGCGAATCCGGACAAGATGACCTTTGCGTCCTCCGGCAGCGGCAGCAGTGACCACCTGACCGCCGAACTTTTCTGGCAGCAGACCAAAACCTCCGGCGTGCACGTGCCCTACAAGGGCGGTGGCCCCGTGATGACGGATCTGCTGGGCGCTCAGGTGGACTCGTCTTTCATGAACATCAACACCGCGATGCCGCAGATCAAGGCGGGCAAGCTCAAGGCCCTGGCCATCACCAGCGCCAAGCGTTCGCCCCTGCTGCCCGAGGTGCCCACCTTGGAAGAATCGGGCATCAAGGACGCCAATGTCTATTCCTGGCAAGCCATTGCCGCGCCCAAGGGCCTGCCCGTCGCGATCAAGACCAAGTTGCATGCGGCCATCGTGGCGGCGCTCAACGAGCCCGACGTCAAACCGAAATTGCTGGATTTGGGCTTTGAGATCGTCGGCAACACGCCGGCCCAGTTCACCGCCTACCAAGCCGCCGAGTTCGCACGCTGGAAGAAGCTGATCGCGGATCGCAACATCACGGCCAACTGAGTTTTTTCGACCTTACCTAACCGCAACCCGCGACCTCGCAACCCAGGCCTGCCGTTTTGGAGGTTCTGGGTCGTTCAATTTCGATCCATGCCGACTTTTTCCACTCCCGTCATCACCGAACTGCGTGCCGTGCCCGTCGCCGGCCAGGACAGCATGTTGCTCAACCTGTCGGGTGCGCACGCTCCCTATTTCACGCGCAACCTGCTCATCTTGCGCGACAGCGCGGGTCGTACCGGCGTGGGTGAAGTGCCGGGGGGTGAGAAGATTCGTCAGACCTTGGAGGACGCCGCGGAACTGGTCGTGGGCCAGCCACTGGGCGAGGTGCAGGCGGTGCTGAACGCCATGCGCGCGCGTTTCGCTGACCGTGACGCGGGTGGGCGCGGTTTGCAAACCTTCGACCTGCGCACCACCATCCATGCCGTGACGGCGGTGGAGAGCGCCATGCTCGACCTGCTGGGACAGCACCTCAACGTGCCCCTGGCTGCTCTGTTGGGCGAAGGGCAGCAGCGCGCTTCGGTCGAAATGCTGGGCTACCTCTTCTTCATCGGTGACCGGCGCAAGACCGATCTGCCCTACCGCGAGGAGTTGGGCTCCGACGATGACTGGTTCCGACTGCGCAACGAGGTCGCCATGACGCCTGAGGCTGTGGTTCGCCTGGCCGAGGCCGCGCATGCCAAGTACGGGTTCAATGATTTCAAGCTCAAGGGCGGAGTGCTGCGCGGCGACGAGGAAGTCGATGCCGTGATCGCCCTGCATGAGCGTTTTCCGCAGGCTCGCGTCACGCTGGACCCCAATGGGGGCTGGTTGCTCAAGGATGCGATCCGTCTGGGCCAGCGCATGCGCGGCGTGGTGGCTTACGCCGAAGACCCGTGTGGCGCCGAAGAGGGATTCAGCGGCCGCGAGGTCATGGCCGAATTCCGGCGCGCCACCGGCCTGCCCACGGCCACCAACATGGTGGCGACCGACTGGCGCCAAATGGTGCACGCGCTGTCGCTGCAAAGTGTTGATATTCCCTTGGCCGACCCCCATTTCTGGACCATGGCTGGCTCCGTGCGCGTGGCCCAAACCTGCCGCGATTGGGGCTTGACTTGGGGCTCACATTCCAACAACCACTTCGACGTTTCCCTGGCGATGTTCACCCACGTGGCCGCCGCGGCGCCGGGCAAAGTGACGGCCATCGACACGCACTGGATCTGGCAGGACGGTCAGCGTCTCACCAAAAACCCGCTGCAGATCGTTGGGGGTCATGTGCGGGTTCCCGCGAAGCCGGGATTGGGCGTGGAACTCGATATGGCTGAAGTCGAAAAGGCACACCAGTTGTACCTGCAGCATGGCTTGGGCGCGCGCGACGATGCCGTGGCCATGCAGTACCTGATTCCTGGCTGGAAGTTCGACAATAAGCGTCCTTGCCTCGTGCGTTGATGGCTTGTTCGCGACAACGATGCAACCTTCTGCGGCGTGATGGCCGCGTTTTTCCTGGACCTCCTCATGAGCACCACCTTTTCCTCCTACAACGCGCGCACCGGTGAGGTGCTGTCCACCCTGAATGCTTCCACGGCGCAAGACATCGACGCAGCCTGCACGGCAGCGGCAGCGGCGTTCCCACTCTGGCAAGCCAGCAGCGGCGCGCAGCGCGCTACCTTGCTGCGGGGCCTCGCGCAGGGGCTGGAAAACGAGCGCGAGGCCCTGATCGCCCTGGCTGACCAAGAGACCGCCCTGGGCCTGCCGCGCCTGACGGGTGAACTGGACCGCACGGCGTTTCAACTGCGCCGTTTCGCCGACATCGCCGAGCGAGGCGTGCCTTTTGAGTTTGTGGACGATCCCGCCGTGGCTGGCGCCCCCCCAGCGGGCCATCCGGCCATGCAGCGCTGGAGCGTGCCCCTCGGTCCGGTCGCCATGTACGCGGCCAGCAATTTCCCCTTCGCTTTCTCCGTGCTGGGCGGTGACACCGCTTCGGCTCTGGCCGCCGGTTGCCCGGTCGTCGTGAAGGCGCACCCCGGCCATCCGCGCCTGTCGCGCCAAGTCTTCGACATCGTTCAGCGCACCCTGAGCGCGCAGGGCTTGCCGGCGGGTCTCGTGGGGATGGTGCAGGGCATCAGCAACGAGGTGGGCGTGCAACTGGTCCGCCACCCTGCCATCGCGGCGGCTGCCTTCACGGGTTCGACGCGCGGTGGCGCCGCCTTGTCCGCCGAGGCCGCGGCCCGTCCGCGCCCGATCCCGTTCTACGGTGAGCTGGGCTCCATCAACCCGGTCATTGCCTTGCCGGCCGAGCTCCAGGCCAAGGGTGCGGACCTCGCTACAGCGCTGGCGGGTTCCATCGCTCTGGGCTCAGGCCAGTTCTGCACCAACCCCGGCGTGGTGGTTCTGATCGATGGATTGCTGTCCGAGGGCAAGGCCATCAACGATGGCTTTGTTGCTCAGCTGGCCCAGGCTTTGGGCGGTCAGAAGCCGCACGCCATGCTCACGCAGGGCATGCGCAAGAACTTCGCTGCCGGCGTGGAACATTGGGCCGAGGCGGGGGCCACCCTGGTCTTGCACCAGCCGGCGCCGCTGGAGCAACCTCCCCATCCGGAATTGGCACAGGTCACCGCCACACAGTTCATCGCCAAATCCGTGCTGCGCGAGGAGGTTTTTGGCCCGAGCAGCTTGGTGGTGCGCGCCGCCAACGTGGCTGAGGCTTTGCAGGTATTGCAGGCTGTCGGCGGCAGCTTGACTGTGACTGTCTGGGGCGCGCAGGCCGAAAGCGCCGAGGTGCAGAGTCTGGTCCGTGGAGCTATGGCGATCGCTGGCCGCGTGTTGTTCGCGGGCGTCCCGACGGGCGTGGCCGTGACGGCGGCTCAGCAGCATGGCGGCCCCTGGCCCAGCAGCAGCCGTCCCGAGAGCACCTCGGTCGGCGACGCTGCGCTGGCGCGCTTCCTTCGCCCGGTGGCTTTGCAGGACGCCCCCGCTTGGCTGACCGCGCGTCAGGGGCGGCCGCTCTGAGCGAGTAGCCCCCTCCGCTGCGCAGAACACAACCGCCACCGGAAGGTGGCGGTTTTTTTCAGATCCGGCCGCCTACAGGGCGGCCGTTTCTTTGGTCCTGACCCTGCGGTTCAGGACGTTCGACTCAACCATTGAGCGCGGCCTTGACCGCAGCGCTGACTTGGCCCATTTCAGCCTTGCCGGCCAGCTTGGCTTTGACCGCACCCATGACCTTGCCCATGTCGCCCGGGCCCTTGGCTCCGAGTTCGGCAACGATGGCCTTGACCTCGGCGGCCACTTCTTCTGCGGACAGGCGCGCGGGCAGATAGGCTTGGAGCACCGTCACCTCGGCCTTTTCCTTGTCCGCCAGGTCTTGGCGCCCGGCCTTTTCGAAGGCTTCGATGCTGTCCTTGCGCTGCTTGAGCAGCTTGTCCACGACCGCGACGACCGCGGCGTCATCGAGGGTGACGCGCTCGTCGACTTCCTTCTGTTTGATGGCGGCCGTCAGCAGGCGTATGGTGCCCAGGCGCTCCATGTCCTTGGCGCGCATGGCGCTCTTCATGTCTTCGTTGATCTGGTCCTTGAGGCTCATGGTCATCTCCATCGGAAAGAGAAAGGGCGGCCGAAAAAACAAAACCCACGCCAAGCGTCCCCGGCGCGGGTTTCACGGGACTGAAGCTCGAACGGCGTTCAGACCTGCCGTACCGAATCAATACAGCTTCTTGGGCAGCTGCATCGAGCGGATGCGCTTGTAGTTGCGCTTGACGGCGGCAGCCTTCTTGCGCTTGCGCTCGGCGGTCGGCTTTTCATAGAACTCGCGGGCGCGCAGGTCGGTCAGCAGGCCCAGCTTTTCGATGGTGCGCTTGAAGCGGCGCAGGGCCACGTCAAACGGCTCGTTTTCTTTGACACGGATGGTGGTCATTCAATCGTTCCGAAGTGTGCGGTCAGAGGGATGGCAGGAAGATCGGGCCTGTCAGCCATGCACCGCGAAGAGTCCCCCGTCTATGGTCTTAACTAGTATTTGGCCGACGGGGTTATGCCAGCAAAGCCGCAAATTATAGCTGGTTTGCCATGCGCGACAAGTTGGCCCAGGGCTTCAGGCCGGGCCCTGAGGCAGCGCCATGGCGCAGGCATGGGCGCTGGCCCAGGCCCATTGGAAGTTATAGCCCCCGAGCCAACCCGTCACGTCCACCACTTCACCGATGAAATACAGGCCTTCCTGATGGCTGGCCTCCAAGGTCTGACTGCTCAGTTGGCGGGTGTCCACGCCGCCGGCAGTCACCTCGGCCTTGGCATACCCTTCGCTGCCTGCGGGTGTGAGCGTCCAACGCTTCAGCCGCTCGGACAAGGCGGCAAGCGCTTTGTCACTGGTTTCCGCCACGGGGCGTTGCCATGAGGGGTCTTGCGCAGTCCAAGTTTCCGCCAAACGGGTCGGCAGCAGAGTAGCCAGTTCATTGGCGAGCAGCTTGCGCGAATGCTGTTTGGTCTCGGCCAGGTGGGCGGCGATGTCCTGACCCGGCAGCAGATCAATGCGAAGCGGCGTACCCGGCTGCCAGTAGCTCGATATCTGCAGAACCGCCGGACCAGACAGGCCGCGGTGGGTGAACAGCAGGTCTTCCAGAAACGCCACCTCGGTGTGTCGGCTCTTGCCTCGGGGGCGCTTCGGGGTGCCATCGGCTTTGTCGCTTGCCGGGGGCGCGGCCGACGGTTCGGCCTCGATCCTCACCGGCAGGGCCAGGCCCGCCAGTTCGGCATAGGGCGCCCAAGCCGAGCTGTCGAAGGTCAAAGGCACCAAGGCGGGTCGCGGTGCGACGACGCGCAGACCGAACTGCCGCGCGAGGCGATGGCCGAAGTCCGTCGCGCCAATCTTGGGAATGGACAGGCCGCCGGTGGCGACCACGAGGGAGTGGCTTTGCACCGGACCGCGATCGGTGTCCAGTTCATAGGCCGTTCCCCCGGCAAGACCAACACCATGGCGCACGGACCGTACTGCGCACGGTTGCCAGTGCGTCACCCCACCGGCCCCACATTCGCGCAGCAGCAGCTGGACGATGTCGTCGGCTGAGCGATCGCAGAAAAGTTGGCCTTTGTGCTTTTCATGCCAGGGAACCCCCGCGCCTTGCAGCAGATCGATGAAGTCAGCCGGTGTGTAGCGCGCCAATGCAGACCGACAGAATTCAGGGTTTTCACTGAGGTAGTGTTTGTGCGGGGCACGCGGGTCCAGGTCCCGATTGGTGAAGTTGCAGCGACCACCACCCGAGATACGGATTTTTTCGGCCACCTTGATGGCGTGGTCGATGAGCAAGACCTTGAGACCGCGTTGTCCCGCGATGCTTGCGCAAAACAGGCCGGCCGCGCCTGCCCCTATCACCACCACATCGAACTGCTCCATGGGGCGGGAGTGTAAGTGCCGTGCTTTTTCTCACCCCACAGGTCGCAGAACAGAAGAATGGAGGCCGACGTTGCTGATCGGCACAGGCCAGCCAAAGGCCTCAAAAAAATGATTTCGGTGTAACGGCCAATCTGATTACGATTGGCGATTGATTTGTCTCATCTTGTGCGCCAGGTCCTGTCAGCGCCATGATGTATTCTTTTCGCCCAAAAAACGAGCGAGCTGATCGAGACATGGGCAAAGGGATCGGCACATAAGAAAGGTCCGTACAAGATGGCTGCAGAGAAAGCATTGGTTCCCGTGAACATTTCGGGAATCCGGGAGGGTGAGCCTTTGCCCTTTCACCTACGCAACGAAGACGGCCAGATCTTGGCTTATCGGGGGCAGCTGGCCCAGCGTGACGTCCTGGAACGCCTGGTGTTTCGCGGTAGGCAGCTGTTCATCGACGCTGCGGAGGACTATTCCGGCGCTTGGGACGAATCGAGCAACACGGGTCCGATCTTGCGCCCCCGCGGGCAAAACTGGTACGACTACCAAGAGGAAGCCAACGTCCTGTTGCGATTGCCCGATGACCCGCGCTTTTTGGCGAGGCTGACTCGTTTCCATGATCACCTGCGCGAACTGGCCATCGCCAACCCGGATGCGGCCCTGCTGGCGCTTTTTTATCTGTCCACCATCGAGGTGCGCTTCTACAGTGCGACCCACGCTATGTTGGTCAGTGTGATGTGTGGACTCGCGGCGCGCAATGTGTTGAATTGGCCCGAGGACAAGGAGCGGACGCTGAGCCTCGCCGCGTTGTCCATGAACGTTGGCATGACGGAACTTCAGGACACGCTCGCGCGCCAGACCACGGCGCTCGCGCCCGATCAAAAAGTGCTGGTGGCCAACCACTCTTCCCGGTCCATGAGCCTGTTGCACCGTGCGGGCGTGACTGACCCGGAGTGGCTGGAGGCCGTGCGCATGCACCATGCCACGTTCACCGGTGGCTTGGGTGCCGAGGTGCCCTGGGCTGAGCGCATGGCCCATTTGATCCAGCGCGCGGATTCCTTTGGCGCCCGTCGAGCGCCCCGCGCCACGCGTGCGCCCCTCGTCGCCGCACGCGCCATGCAGTCCATTTATTTCGATCAAAACAAGCAGATCGATCCTGCGGGTGCGGCCCTCATCAAAGCCGTGGGCATCCACACGCCCGGGTCTTTCGTGCAACTGGAGACCGGGGAAGTGGCCATCGTGGTCAAGCGTGGTCAAATCACGACCACGCCCAAAGTGCTGGTGTTGACCAATGGCGATGGCGTCGCTCTTTCTCGCTTCGTTCCGCGAGACACCGCACTGCCCGGGCAGCGAGTGGCTCGTGCGGTGGAGCGCAGTGAGATCAAGCTCAGCATCAACCTTGAGAGAATTCTCGCGTTCGCGTGAGTCCGCGCGTGTTGCGGGGAGGGCCTACACTGCGTGTCATGCCCGATCAAGCTGTTTCTTCATCGTCTGACGCCGTCACGCTCATCCTGGGCATTGAGTCCTCTTGTGACGAGACCGGGGTGGCCTTGGTCGAAACCAGTGACCGATCCGCGCCTCGACTGCTGGCCCACGCTCTGCACAGCCAGGTCGCCATGCACCAGGCCTACGGCGGCGTGGTGCCTGAACTCGCCAGCCGTGATCACATCCGCCGTGTCTTGCCGCTGACGGATCAGGTGATGCGCGAGGCTGGCCGCAACTTGGCTGACCTTGACGTGGTGGCCTACACGCGCGGTCCCGGCCTTGCGGGTGCGCTCCTGGTGGGCGCGGGCGTGGCTTGTGCGCTGGGCGCGGCCTTGGGCAAGCCCGTGTTGGGCGTGCACCACCTTGAAGGCCATCTGCTTTCGCCTTTCCTGAGTGCGGATCCACCCCAGTTCCCCTTTGTGGCCTTGCTGGTCTCGGGGGGGCACACGCAACTGATGCGCGTGGATGGGGTGGGGCAGTACCAGTTGCTGGGAGAAACCATCGACGATGCCGCGGGTGAGGCCTTCGACAAATCGGCCAAGCTCATGGGACTGGGGTATCCGGGTGGCCCGGCGCTGGCGAAATTGGCGGAGCAGGGCGACGACCAAGCCTTCAAGCTGCCCCGCCCCTTGATGCACAGCGGTGACCTGGACTTTTCATTCGCGGGCCTGAAAACCGCAGTGCTCACTCAATCGCAGCGCCTGCGGCAGATTTCCGACGCTGAGTTCGAGACCCGCAAGGCCGATCTGGCGGCGTCCACACAGGCGGCGATCGTGGACGTGCTGGTGAAAAAGTCATTGGCTGCTTTGGAGTCCACCGGACTCAAGCGTCTGGTCGTGGCCGGTGGCGTGGGCGCCAACAAGTCGCTGCGTGAGCAGCTCAACGCCGCTTGCTCCAACCCTCGGCGCAAGGGAGGTGCGGTGCGCGTTCATTACCCCGAACTGCACCTGTGCACCGACAACGGAGCCATGATTGCGCTGGCTGCCGCCATGCGTTTGCAATCGGGACGGCAGCGTGCACTGCCTGCGGTCAGCTTCGAGGTCAAGCCACGCTGGCCGCTCGATGCAATCACCGCCGACACGGTCTGAGCCGCTTGCGCGGCTCAGACCTCTCTGACGTCTCGTTGTTCACTTCACGCAAAGCGCTGTGCCATCCCACCCCATCGCAAGTGGGGTGCAACCGCCGGTTGAGCGTGCGTGGTTGTGAGCGCTTTCAGTTAACCGTCAGCTTGACGCTGCGGTCCTGCGGCTGCACCTTGGCCAGCTTGAGCGTGAGCACGCCATGCTCGAGCTTGGCTTCACTCGCACTGGCGTCGATGTCTTGGGCCAGCTCGTACACGGCCTTGTACTGCCGCTTGGCTTCGGCCAGCGTCTCGATGCGCACCACATTGCCTTCGATGCCAATGGACAGCTGCTCGCGAGCGACGCCGGGCATGTCGAATGTCAGTTCGATGAACTTGTCGTCTTGCGTCGCCTCGGCGGCCTCGCCAAAGAAGCGGCCACGAGCGGCATGGTCGAACACTCGATCGAGCGAGCGGTCAAATGCGCGCAGAGAGGGAACGAAGGTGGAACGACGTAGAGCGGGAACGAACAACATGGTCAACTCCTGTGTTGAAAATCGGTGGGCTCCTGCACGCGACCCGCGTGCTCGCAACCCTTACACTGCGCGGCTTTCAACCACGATCGCCGCATGGCCTACATCTGTTGGCGCGGCCCTGTTTTTCAAGAGAGTTCCTCCGTGCACCACCGCATGTTTTCCCAGGTCTTGAAGCTGGCCATGGCGGCCTTATTTGTCGCCATTTCGACCCATGCGCAGCCTGCCGCGCCGGCGCCTCAGGGCGCGTCGGCATCCGCCGCGCAGCCCATCCGCATCGCGATGATCGAGGGTCTGAGCGGGCCGTTGGGCAACGCGGGCGAGGCGGTGCACCGCAACCTGGTGTGGGCCATCGAGCGTGTCAACGCTCGCGGCGGTCTGCAGCTGGAGCTTCGCCGCTACGACAGCAAGGGGCAGACCGAGGAGGCGTTGGCCGCCCTGCGCGCCGCGATCGATGACGGCGCGCGCTTCATCATGCAGGGCAACAGCTCGTCCGTGGCGGCTGCGCTGATCGACGCCATCGACAAGCACAACGAGCGTGACCCGGCGCGGCGCGTGCTCTTTCTCAACTATTCGGCGGTGGACCCCATCCTCACCAATGAGAAGTGCAGCTTCTGGCACTTCCGTTTCGACGCGCATGCCGACATGCGCATGGCTGCGCTCATGCGGGTGTTGCAGGAAGACCGCGCGGTGCGCTCCGTCTACCTGATTGGTCAGGACTACAGCTTTGGCCAAGCGGTGTTGCGCGAGGCCCGGAGGCAACTCGGCGCCTTGCGGCCCGACATCGAGATCGTGGGCGAAGAGTTGCACCCCATCGGCCGCGTGAAGGACTTCTTGCCCTACGCGCAGAAGATCAAAGCCAGGACGGCCGAAGTGCGTGGCACCTCGGCTGTGATCACGGGCAATTGGGGCAATGACCTCACCCTGCTGATCAAGGCGGCCCGCGAGGCGGGGTATGACGGCAAGTTCTACACCTTCTACGGAAATGCCTTGGGCGCGCCTGCCGCCATTGGCGCGGCTGGCGTGGGTCAGGTCGTGGCCGTGGCGGACTGGTTGCCCAATGTGCCCGGGGCTCAGAGCGAGTCCTTCTACCGCGCCTTCCGCGAGCGCTTTCCTCGGTCCGAGGACGACTATGTGCACATGCGCATGCAGTTGATGATGGAAGCCCTGGCGCAAGCCATTCAAAAATCGGGTTCCACGGACGCGACGGCGGTGGCCCGTGCGCTGGAGCAGGCGGACGTGACCCTGTCCGGTCAGCGAGGGCGCATGCGCTCGGTTGACCACCAATTTCAGCAGCCCTTGGTGGTGGGGGTGATGGCTCGTCAGGCCCGCGATGGCGAAAAGGACGGCGTCAAATTCGATGTCGAGGGCTCGGGCTACGGATTCCGTGTGATTCGCCAACTGAAGGCGGAGCAGGCTGAGCAGCCAACGTCCTGTCAAATGGCCCGGCCCTGATCACTCTCGATGCAGCCCAGAAGTGCCCAAGTGCTCTTTCCGCCGTTTGCCCTGTTTCAACAACCGCTCTTACCTCGTGGTCAGCCATGCGAAGCATCATCCGAAATCTTGAAGAGTCCAAAATCCGCGAAGTGGCCAATGCGGGTCTGGGGCGTGCTGACCTGCTGACTTTCTGGTTTGGTGAGAGTGATGAAACCCCGCCAGACTTCGTGCGCCAAGCGGCGATCGACTCTTTGGAAAAGGGTGAGGTCTTCTACACCCACAACCTGGGCCTGCCCGAATTGCGCGAGGGACTGGCCGCGCACCTGAGCCGCCTGCACGGCGCGGTCAGCGCGGACCGCATCGCCGTGACCTCGGGTGGCGTCAATGCCCTGATGATCGCCATGCAGGCCCTGCTGGACGCAGGGGACGAGGTGGTCATCGTCACGCCGGTCTGGCCCAATCTGGTGGCCCAGCCGCAGATTCTGGGCGCCAAGCTGAAGTCCGTGCCGCTGCGGCCCATGGGTGGCGCCTGGACGCTGGACATGGACGCGCTGCTGGCGGCGGTGACGCCTGCCACCAAGCTGCTCGTGGTCAATGCGCCGTCCAACCCCACGGGCTGGGCGCTCACGCGGGCCGAGCAGCAGCGCATCCTCGACCATTGCCGTGGCACGGGCACCTGGATCTTGGCCGACGAGGTCTATTCGCAGCTCTATTACGACCAGGAGGGCGCGGGTCCACAAGGCGCCGCGCCCAGCTTCCTCGACATCGCGACGCCGGAGGACCGGCTCATGGTCGTGGGCAGTTTCTCCAAGGCCTTCCTGATGACGGGCTGGCGCCTGGGCTGGCTGGTGTTGCCGCCTTCGTGCACGCACGATGTGGGCAAGCTCATCGAGTTCAATACCTCGTGCGCCAGTGTCTTCACGCAGCGCGCGGCCATCACTGCCCTGGGGCGCGCTGACGAAATAACGCCTCGCGTCGTGGCGCATTTGAAACAATGCCGCGACACCTTGGTCCCGCTCCTGCAGGCGTTGCCGGGCGTTGAACTGGCCATGCCTCGGGCGGGCATGTACGCCTTCTTCCGCATCGCCGGCGGCGCCGCTGAGCTCGCGGATGGCGTGGCGCTGGCCAAGCGCCTGGTGGCCGAGGCGGGACTCGGATTGGCGCCCGGTGAGGCCTTCGGTTCTGAATCCACAGGGTGGCTGCGCTGGTGTTTTGCCTCGCGGGATCTGGAGCGCTTGTCGCAAGGCGTGGCCCGATTGCGCGGGTGGTTGAAAGCCTGAGAGGGACTTGATCTCTGGCTGCATTGCTGGCCGTGATAAGGTTTTGGCTATAATTTCGAGGTTTTGCACGCCCGGAAGCCTTGGGAACAGGGTCGTCAGGTCTGCGGAACGCACGTCAGCAAGCAGTTCCAGCCGCTGGCGCAAGTTGAAACCCGGGACGTTGTGGTCAGGCTCTCCGATATCTGGCGAGTGCCGTCTGCCCTATGTCCCTTCCGCTCTGAGGAAAGAAAATGATTGCATCCAATGTCAAGGCCGAAGTCGTCAAGGCCAATGCCCGTGCCGCCAATGACACCGGCAGCCCCGAGGTGCAGGTTGCCCTGTTGACTGCTCGCATCAACGAGCTGACTCCGCACTTCAAGACCCATGCCAAGGACCACCACGGCCGCCGCGGCCTGCTGCGCATGGTGAGCCGTCGCCGCAAGCTGCTGGACTACCTGAAGGCCAAGGATGCCGCGCGCTACACCGCGCTCATCACCAAGCTGGGCCTGCGCAAGTAAGGTCAGATCATGAACAACGACGCCTGAGTTGGTGCCCATCCGTCAAGATGGTCTGCTGATTCAGGCGTTGTTCACTTCGGAGCCCGCGAGCACAGAGCGAAGCTGTGTCATTCCAAAGCCCCCCCCCCGGTCAGGGAGTTGCTCTGGAATGGCATCGTGTTCTGTGAGGCCTGCTTCGAGCCATGCGGGGGCATTGCCCTCCGTTCACTGAAAGCGGAAAGAGCATCTCTTTCACGCACAACTTAAAGGAGCAGCACATGAGCATGTTCAACAAAATCACCAAGACCTTCCAATGGGGTCAGCACACCGTCACCATGGAAACCGGCGAAATCGCTCGCCAATCCAGCGGTGCGGTGCTCGTCAACGTCGATGACACCGTCGTGCTGGCCACTGTGGTGGCCTCCAAGTCCGCCAAGCCTGGTCAGGACTTCTTCCCCCTGACGGTCGACTACCTCGAGAAGAGCTACGCCGCAGGCAAGATTCCTGGCAGCTTCTTCAAGCGCGAAGGCCGCCCCAGCGAATACGAAACGCTGACCAGCCGCCTGATCGACCGTCCGATCCGCCCCCTGTTCCCCGAGGGCTTCTACAACGAAGTGCAGGTGGTCATTCACACCGTCTCGCTGAACCCCGAGGTCGATGCCGACATCCCCGCCATGATCGCCACCAGCGCGGCCCTGGCCATCAGTGGCATTCCCTTCAACGGCCCCATCGGTGCCGCACGGGTGGGCTACATCAATGGTGAATATGTCTTGAACCCGGGCCAGACCCAGCGCAAGGACAGCCAAATGGATCTGGTGGTCGCCGGCACTGAAGCTGCTGTCCTGATGGTGGAGTCCGAGGCGTTGCAGCTGTCCGAAGAGATCATGCTGGGCGCCGTGGTCTTCGGTCATGACCAAGGCAAGATCGCCATCAACGCCATCCATGATCTGGTGCGCGACGCTGGCAAACCGGTCTGGGACTGGAAGGCCCCGGCCAAAGACGAGGCCCTGATCGCCAAGGTGGCCGCGCTCGGCGAGGAGAAGCTGCGCGCTGCTTACCAGATTCGCAACAAGCAGGCTCGCACCCAGGCTTGCCGCGAGGCCTATGCCGCCGTCAAGGCGGGGCTGACCGAGCAAGGCGTGGAGTTTGACGACGTCAAGGTCGAAGGTCTGCTGTTTGAGATCGAAGCCCGCACCGTGCGCGGTCAGATTCTGGCGGGCGAGCCGCGCATTGACGGTCGCGATACCCGCACCGTGCGTCCGATCGAGATCCGCGACAGCGTGTTGCCGCGTACCCATGGCTCGGCGCTCTTCACGCGCGGCGAAACCCAGGCCTTGGTGATCACGACCCTGGGCACCGAACGCGACGCCCAGCGCATTGATGCGCTGGCGGGTGAGTTCGAGGACCGCTTCATGCTGCACTACAACATGCCGCCCTTCGCCACCGGCGAAACGGGTCGCGTGGGCACGCCCAAGCGTCGCGAGATCGGTCATGGTCGCCTGGCCAAGCGTGCGCTGGTCGCCGTGTTGCCGACCAAGGAAGAGTTTCCTTACACCATGCGCGTGGTGTCGGAAATCACCGAGTCCAATGGTTCCTCGTCCATGGCGTCCGTCTGTGGTGGCTGCCTCTCGCTGATGAACGCGGGCGTTCCGCTCAAGGCGCACGTGGCGGGTATCGCGATGGGCCTGATCAAGGAAGACAACAAGTTCGCCGTGCTGACCGACATCCTGGGCGACGAGGACCACCTCGGCGACATGGACTTCAAGGTGGCTGGCACGACCAACGGCATCACAGCCCTGCAGATGGACATCAAGATTCAGGGCATCACGCGCGAGATCATGCAGGTCGCCTTGGCCCAGGCCAAGGAAGCGCGCATGCACATCTTGGACAAGATGCAGGCCGCCGTGGGCGAGGCCAAGGCTGAGGTGAGCCAGTTCGCGCCGCGCCTGTACACCATGAAGATCAACCCCGAGAAGATCCGCGACGTGATCGGCAAGGGCGGCGCGACCATCCGCGCTCTGACCGAGGAAACCGGCACCCAGATCGACATCGCGGAAGACGGCACCATCACCATCGCCTCGACCGACAGTGTGAAGGCCGAGGAGGCCAAGCGCCGCATTGAGCAGATCACCGCCGAAGTCGAGATCGGCAAGGTCTATGAAGGCCCGATCACCAAGATCCTGGACTTTGGTGCCCTGGTCAACTTGCTGCCTGGTAAGGACGGCCTGCTGCACATCAGCCAGATCGCGCACGAGCGCGTCGAGAAGGTCACGGACTATCTGTCCGAGGGCCAGATCGTCAAGGTCAAGGTGTTGGAGACCGACGAGAAGGGCCGCGTCAAGCTGTCCATGAAGGCGCTGTTGGACCGTCCGGAGCAGCCGCAACGCGCGGAACGCGCAGAGGCCTCCGCGAATGGCGGCGAACAAGGCTGAGGCCTGAGGCGGTGTGGGCATGAAGGCCGTTGAAATCACGCGCTATGGCGAGCCCGAGGTGCTGGTGCTGGGCGAGCGCCCCGATCCGGTGCCAGCGGCTGGCGAGTTGCTGATCCGTGTCGCGGCCAGCGGCATCAACCGGCCCGATGTGTTCCAGCGCCAAGGCAATTACCCGGTGCCGCCGGGTGCTTCCGATATTCCGGGTCTGGAGGTGGCGGGGCAGATCGTTGGTGGAAATGCCGACGAACTGACTGCCGCCGGCTTGAAGCTGGGCGACAAAGTGTGTGCTTTGGTGGCTGGTGGTGGCTATGCCGAGTTGTGCGCGGCGCCGATCGCGCAGTGCTTGCCATATCCGAAGGGGCTCAGCGATGTCGAGGCGGCGTCGCTGCCAGAGACCTTCTTCACGGTGTGGAGCAATGTCTTCGACCGAGGGCGCCTGCAACCGGGTGAGACGCTGCTGATCCAAGGCGGCTCCAGTGGGATCGGCGTGACCGCTATCCAATTGGCGAAAGCCTGGGGCGCGACGGTCATCGTGACGGCAGGCAGCGATGACAAATGCGCCGCCTGTCTGCGTTTGGGCGCGGATCACGCCATCAACTACAAGACGCAGGACTTCAAGGAAGAGGTCAAGCGATTGACGGACGGCAAGGGCGTCGATGTGATCCTCGACATGGTGGGTGGCGAGTATGTCGCCCGCGAGGTCGAGAGTCTGGCCGAGGATGGGCGCATGGTCATCATCGCCGTCCAGGGCGGCACCAAGAGCAGCTTCAACGCTGGCCTGGTGTTGCGCAAGCGCCTGACCATCACTGGTTCTACCTTGCGTCCGCGTCCCGTGGCGTTCAAGGCAGCGATCGCCCAAGCCTGTCGCCAACATGCTTGGCCGCTGATCGAGTCCGGCAAGATCAAGCCCGTCATTTACAGCACATTCCCGCCCGCGCAAGCTGCCCAAGCCCATGCGCTGATGGAGTCGAACCAGCACATCGGCAAGATCGTGCTGAAGTGGAACTGAGTCAGCCATGACGAGCAAGCTGATTGCCGGTAACTGGAAAATGAACGGCAGCCTGGCCGCGAATGCTGCCCTGCTGCAGGCCATCGTGTCGGGTGTGCGGCAGCCTGCCTGTGCTGTGGCGGTATGCGTCCCCGCGCCCTATCTGGCGCAGTGCCAGGCTTTGCTTGCGGGGGCGCGCGTTGAACTCGGTGCGCAGGATGTCTCGGCGCACGAAGCCGGTGCCTACACCGGCGAGGTCTCCGCACCCATGCTGCGCGACTTCGGCGTGCGTTACGCCATCGTCGGCCACTCGGAGCGTCGCCAGTACCACGGTGAGACGGACCAAGTGGTGGCCGAAAAAGTTCAACGTGCGCTGGCTGTTGGCATCACGCCCATCGTTTGCGTTGGAGAGACTTTGGCCGAGCGCGAGGCTGGCTTGACGGAAGAGGTCGTCAAGCGCCAGCTGGCCGCCGTCATTCATTTGAATGGCCATTGCATCAGCGAGATCGTCGTTGCCTACGAACCTGTCTGGGCCATTGGCACGGGCAAGACCGCCACGCCGGAACAGGCGCAAGCCGTTCATGCCGTGCTACGAGCGCAGTTGCAGGCTGCCTCGACCCACGCCGGACGCATTCGCATCCTCTACGGTGGCAGCATGAACGCTGCCAACGCGCCCAGCCTACTGGCCCAGCCCGATATCGATGGTGGCCTGATCGGTGGCGCGTCGCTCAAGGCGGCGGATTTTCTTTCCATCATCACTGCGGCGACTTGAGCGACATCCCTCGGCGCCGCATCCAAGCTCTCAGTCTCACGACATTTGTCTCGAATTCAGGAGTTCATCGCATGAGTTTCATCGTCACCCTACTTGTCACGGTGCAGATCATCACGGCTTTGGCCATGATCGGCCTCGTGCTGATCCAGCATGGCAAGGGCGCCGACATGGGCGCAGCTTTTGGCAGCGGCTCATCGGGTAGCCTGTTCGGTGCCAGCGGTAGCGCAAATTTTCTTTCGCGCACGACAGCGGTGCTGGCAACGGTGTTCTTCTCCGTGACGCTGGCGCTCGCCTACTTTGGCAATGCACGTCCGACCCACTCTGGCAGCGTGTTGGAAGGTCCTGCCGCGGTGGTGCCTGCTGCGCCTGCGTCGTCCGAGAATGCCGCGCAGATCCCTGGGGGCGCGCCTGTGTCTGCTGACAGCCCGGCGGCGCCAGTGAAGAAGGATGCGGCGCCCGCTGCGGGCGGTGCCGCGCAGATTCCTGCGCAATAAAACACAAGAGACGACAGTGTCCCGCGCATGCAAAATGCTGCGCGCGGTGATGGCTCGTCCTTGAGCGGGTGTGTGACTCACATGCGTGGGTGGTGCCGCCCCTTGTCCGGAATCAAGTTTTCATAACTTCTCTGTTTGCCGTCCCCGGAAGTGGGGGAATTCCGGGTAAACTTCCAGCTGCTGGTCGATCGCAACTCCTCATGCAAGGCCGGCGGACAAATCAGCCGTCGTGGTGAAATTGGTAGACACGCTATCTTGAGGGGGTAGTGGCGAAAGCTGTGCGAGTTCGAGTCTCGCCGACGGCACCAAACATAAGCCGACCTGGCCCGCGGCCCTCGCGCGGTGCCGGTCGAATGCGTGATCTAACCCAGAGCAGCAGAGGCAAAGCAGCAAGATGAGCCTTGACCAGTACCTTCCCGTTCTGTTGTTCATCTTGGTGGGTTTGGCCGTGGGTGTGCTGCCCCAGGTCATCGGTTACGTGCTCGGGCCCAACCGCCCCGACGCCGCCAAGAACTCTCCCTACGAATGCGGCTTTGAAGCCTTCGAGGATGCGCGCATGAAGTTCGACGTGCGCTATTACCTCGTTGCCATTCTGTTCATTCTTTTCGATCTTGAAATCGCTTTCCTCTTCCCCTGGGCTGTTGCGCTCAAGGAGGTTGGGGCGGTCGGTTTCTGGGCGGCGATGGTCTTCATCGCCATCCTCGTCGTTGGTTTTGTCTACGAGTGGAAGAAGGGTGCTCTCGACTGGGAGTAGTTCCGCACGAGCTCACCAGACGCACCGCGGGACCACTGATTCTTTGCAAGGAACGCAGCCATGATTGAAGGCGTGTTGAAAGAAGGCTTCGTCACCACCAGCTACGACACCGTGGTGAATTGGGCCAAGACCGGTTCTTTGTGGCCCATGACTTTCGGTCTGGCTTGCTGCGCCGTGGAAATGATGCATGCTGCCGCGGCGCGCTACGACATCGCGCGTTTTGGCTCCGAGGTGTTTCGCGCCAGTCCGCGGCAGTCCGACCTGATGATCGTCGCCGGCACGCTTTGCAACAAAATGGCGCCCGCCTTGCGCAAGGTTTATGACCAAATGAGTGAGCCGCGCTGGGTCATTTCCATGGGTTCCTGTGCCAACGGCGGCGGGTACTACCACTACAGCTATTCCGTGGTCCGCGGCTGCGACCGCATCGTGCCGGTGGACGTCTACGTGCCGGGCTGTCCGCCCACGGCCGAGGCATTGATCTACGGCATCATTCAACTGCAGCAGAAGGTCCGCCGCACGCAGACCATCGCGCGCGTCTGAAGCGCCTACCCAGGGCCTGCGCCTGAAGGAAAACAAATGACCGCTGTTGCCGTGAACCCCGAGGTTCTCAAGAACGCCGTGACCGCCGCGCTGGGCGATCTGGTGCGCCGCATCGAGCTGCGCCTTGATGAAGTCACCGTGGAAGTCGCTCCCAAGGACTATCGCACGGCAGCCATGCTGCTGCGTGACGCGCCAGGCTGCCAATTCGAGCAGCTCATCGATTTGTGCGGAGTGGATTACTCTGCTTATGGCGACGGTGCCTGGGAAGGTGCTCGTTATGCCGTGGTGTCGCACCTCCTTTCCGTCAGTCTGAATCAGCGCGTGCGCGTCAAGGTCTACGCCACCGACGATGAATTCCCTGTGCTGGACTCTTTGACCAGCGTTTGGGCGTCGGCCAACTGGTACGAGCGCGAGGCCTTCGATCTGTTCGGCATCGTTTTCGAGGGGCACGATGATCTGCGTCGGATCCTGACGGATTACGGTTTCATCGGTCATCCTTTCCGCAAAGACTTCCCGCTCTCCGGGCATGTCGAGATGCGCTACGACGCCGAGTTGCAGCGCGTGGTCTACCAGCCTGTGAGTATCGAGCCGCGCGAGATCACGCCGCGCATCATCCGTGAAGACAACTACGGTGGCCTGAAGTAAGGCGAGACGGCATATGGCAGAAATCAAAAACTACACGCTGAACTTCGGTCCCCAGCACCCGGCCGCGCACGGCGTGCTGCGGCTCGTGCTGGAGTTGGATGGCGAGGTCGTGCAGCGCGCCGATCCGCACATTGGCTTGCTCCACCGTGCCACCGAGAAGTTGGCCGAGAGCAAGACCTACATCCAGTCCTTGCCTTACATGGATCGCTTGGATTACGTCTCGATGATGTGCAACGAGCAGGCTTACTGTCTTGCCATCGAGAAGATGCTGGGTATCGAGGTGCCGCTGCGCGCCAAGTACATCCGTACCATGTTCGGCGAGATCACGCGCCTGCTCAACCACCTGATGTGGCTGGGTTCGCATGGCAACGACTGCGGCAGCTCGACCATCCTGATCTATACCTTCCGTGAGCGTGAAGACCTGTTCGACATGTACGAGGCGGTCTCGGGCGCGCGCATGCACGCGGCCTATTTCCGCCCGGGCGGTGTCTACCGTGACCTGCCTGACACCATGCCCCAGCACCAAGCCAGCAAGGTGCGCAGCAACCGCTCCTTGGCGGATCTCAACGCCAAGCGCCAGGGCTCGCTGTTGGATTTCATCGATGACTTCACTCAGCGTTTCCCTAAGTGCGTGGATGAGTACGAAACGCTGCTGACGGATAACCGCATTTGGAAGCAGCGCACGGTGGGCATCGGCGTCGTCACGCCCGAGCGCGCGCTGAACCTGGGCATGACCGGTCCCATGTTGCGCGGCTGCGGCATCGCTTGGGATCTGCGCAAGCAGCAGCCTTATGACGCCTATGACCGCGTCGATTTCGATATCCCCGTGGGCAAGACCGGCGACAGCTACGACCGTTATCTGGTCCGCGTGGCCGAGATGCGCGAGTCCAACAAGATCATCAAGCAGTGTGTGGACTGGCTGCGCGCCAACCCTGGCCCGGTCATCACCGACAACCATAAGGTGGCGCCACCCTCGCGCGAATCCATGAAGTCCAACATGGAGGAGCTGATTCACCACTTCAAGCTCTTCACCGAAGGCTTCCGCATTCCGGCGGGTGAAGCCTATGCTGCGGTCGAGCACCCGAAGGGCGAGTTCGGCATCTACCTCGTGAGCGACGGCGCGAACAAGCCCTATCGCCTGAAGATCCGTGCCCCTGGCTTCGCGCATTTGGCCACGCTGGATGAACTGGCACGCGGCCACATGCTGGCTGACGCGGTGGCCATCATCGGCACGCTGGACATTGTTTTTGGAGAAATCGACCGATGATTTCCGACGCGACCAAAGCACGCACGTCGCCGCTGTCGGCGGCGACCTTTGCCCGATTCAGCAAGGAAGTGGCGAAGTACCCGGCGGAGCAGAAGCAATCCGCCGTGATGGCATGCCTGTCCATCGTGCAGCAGGAGCAGGGGTGGGTCAGCAGCGAGGCCGAGGCCGAGATCGCCGCCTACCTGGGCATGCCCGCGATGGCCGTGCACGAGGTCACGACCTTCTACAACATGTACAACCAGCGGCCGGTGGGCAAGTTCAAACTCAACGTTTGCACCAATCTGCCGTGCCAGTTGCGCGATGGCCAGAAGGCGCTGAACCATCTGGCGGCCAAGCTGGGCATTGCCAAGGGCGAGACCACGGCCGACGGCCTGTTCACCCTGCAGGAAAGCGAGTGCCTGGGTGCTTGCGCCGACGCGCCCGTGATGTTGGTCAACGACCGCACCATGTGCAGCTTCATGAGCAATGACAAGCTGGATCAGCTGATCGACGGGCTGAAAGGAGTGGCTGGCGGCAGCGACTCCAAGGGAGTTGCGGCATGAACGCAGAACAAATCCTTTCGCAGTTCGCCGCCACGGGCGTGCAGACCTGCTTCCACGACCGCCATATCGGCCCACAGATCTACGCGGGACTGAACGGCGCCAACTGGCGCCTGAAGGACTACGAGTCGCGCGGTGGCTATGAAGCGCTCAAAAAGATCCTGAAGGAAGGGTTGACCCAAGACCAGGTGATCGCCACCGTCAAGGAATCGGGTTTGCGCGGCCGTGGCGGCGCGGGCTTCCCGACCGGTCTGAAGTGGAGCTTCATGCCGCGTCAGTTCCCGGGCCAGAAGTACTTGGTCTGCAACTCGGACGAGGGCGAACCCGGCACCTGCAAGGACCGCGACATCCTCATGTACAACCCCCACATCGTGATCGAAGGCATGGCGATCGCCGCCTATGCCATGGGCATCACGGTGGGCTACAACTACATCCACGGCGAGA
The DNA here is from genome assembly GCF_046452315.1 of Hylemonella sp. W303a. Classification (NCBI taxonomy): domain Bacteria; kingdom Pseudomonadati; phylum Pseudomonadota; class Betaproteobacteria; order Burkholderiales; family Comamonadaceae; genus Hylemonella; species Hylemonella sp. W303a. The sequence continues at coordinate 99,238 of NZ_JBKFDG010000007.1, forward strand.
TCTTCGAGGTCTACGAGCGCTTCGAAGCCGCGCTGGAGGAGGCGAGGGCGGCTGGCTACCTGGGTGACAAGATTCTGGGCAGCGGCTTCAGCTTCCAGCTTCACGCTCACCATGGTTTCGGCGCCTACATTTGTGGCGAAGAAACTGCCTTGCTCGAGTCGCTCGAAGGCAAGAAGGGGCAGCCGCGCTTCAAGCCGCCGTTCCCGGCCAGCTTTGGCCTTTACGGCAAACCGACCACCATCAACAACACCGAGACCTTCGCGGCGGTGCCCTGGATCATCCGCAACGGTGGACAGGCCTATCTGGAGATCGGCAAGCCCAACAACGGCGGCACCAAGATCTTCTCGGTCAGCGGCGACGTGGAGCGCCCGGGCAATTACGAGATTCCGCTGGGCACGCCCTTCAGCAAGCTGCTGGAACTGGCGGGCGGCGTGAAGGGCGGGAAGAAGCTCAAGGCCGTGATTCCTGGCGGCTCTTCGGCGCCGGTGTTGCCGGCCCACATCATGATGGAATGCACGATGGATTACGACTCCATCTCCAAGGCGGGCTCCATGCTCGGCTCGGGCGCGGTCATCGTGATGGACGAGACGCGCGACATGGTGGAGTCGCTCAAGCGCCTGTCTTATTTCTACATGCACGAGTCCTGCGGCCAGTGCACGCCGTGCCGCGAAGGCACGGGCTGGCTCTGGCGTCTGGTTGACCGCATTCAGCGCGGCGAAGGCCGCCCCGAAGACATGGCGACCCTGGACTCCGTGGCGGGCAACATCATGGGGCGCACCATTTGCGCCTTGGGCGATGCGGCAGCCATGCCGGTGCGCGCCATGATCAAGCACTTCCGCCCCGAATTCGAGGCGCTGATTCCCAAGCCCACGACTCAAAAGTCGGTTACCGCGGCCTGAAAGTAGCTATGGTTGAAATCGAACTCGACGGCAAGAAGGTGGAGGTGGTCGAAGGCAGCATGGTCATGCATGCCGCCGAAAAGGCCGGAACCTACATTCCCCATTTCTGCTATCACAAGAAGCTCAGCATCGCCGCCAACTGCCGTATGTGCCTGGTGGACGTGGAAAAGGTGCCCAAGCCGGTGCCCGCCTGTGCCACGCCCGTGACCCAGGGCATGATCGTGCGCACCAAGAGCGACCGCGCCATCAAGGCCCAGCAGTCGGTCATGGAGTTCCTGCTGATCAACCACCCGCTGGATTGCCCCATTTGCGACCAGGGCGGTGAGTGCCAGTTGCAGGATCTGGCCGTGGGTTACGGCGCGTCGGCCTCGCGCTACGAAGAAGAAAAGCGCGTGGTCTTCCACAAGGACGTGGGCCCGCTCATCAGCATGGAAGAGATGAGCCGCTGCATCCACTGCACCCGCTGCGTGCGCTTCGGCCAGGAAGTGGCCGGCGTGATGGAGCTGGGCATGAGTCACCGCGGCGAGCATTCCGAGATCGAAACCTTCGTCGGCAAGTCGGTGGACTCCGAGCTGTCCGGCAACATGATCGACATCTGCCCCGTTGGCGCGCTGACGAGCAAGCCGTTCCGCTACAGCGCCCGCACCTGGGAGTTGTCGCGTCGCAAGTCGGTCAGTCCGCACGACAGCACGGGCGCCAACCTGATCGTGCAGGTCAAGAACAACAAGGTCATGCGGGTCGTTCCGCTGGAGAACGACGCGGTCAATGAATGCTGGATCGCCGACCGTGACCGTTATTCCTACGAGGCTTTGAACGGTCCGGACCGTCTGACACAGCCCATGCTCAAGCAGGGCGGCGAGTGGAAGGAAGTGGATTGGCAAACCGCGCTGGAGTATGTGGCGACCGGCCTGCGTGACATCAAGGCTCAGCACGGCGCGAACAGCATCGGTACCCTGGTCAGCCCCCACAGCACCTTGGAAGAGCTGTTCCTGGCGACGAATCTGGTGCGCGGCCTGGGTGGTGACAGCATCGACCATCGCCTGCGTCATGCAGAGTTCACCAAGAGCGAGGGCGTGCGTCATCTCGGCCTTCCGATCGCCGCGTTGAGCCAGCTGCAGCGCGTGCTGGTGGTCGGTAGCAACCTGCGCAAGGACCATCCGCTGTTCGCGCAGCGCATCCGCCAGGCTGCGCGTCACGGCGCTCAAGTCAACGCCATCACTTCAGCCAAGCTCTACAACAGCGCGGACGCCTGGGCCCTGCCCGTGGCGAACTCAGTCGTGACCGACGCCGCGCAGTGGGCGCAGGCCCTGGCAGCCGTGGCTGCAGCAGTCGCCGCCGAAAAAGGGGTGCCTGCGCCTGTTCCGGCTCAGGCCACTGCCGAGGCCACGGCCATCGCCAAATCGCTGCTTGGCGGCGACCGCAAAGCCGTGCTGCTGGGCAACGCCGCCGCGCACGCGGCCAACGCATCGACGCTGCTGGCTCTGGCCAACTGGATCGGCGCGCAGACCGGCGCCTCCGTGGGTTACCTGACCGAGGCGGCCAACACCGTGGGTGCTCAATGGGTCGGTGCTCAGCCTCAGGGTGCTGGCTTGAACGCGGCGCAGATCCTGGGCGGTCAGAGCAAGGCGGTCGTTTTGCTTAACGTTGAACCCGAGGACACGGTCGCGGGCCCGGTGGCCGGGATGGGTCTGGGCAAGGCGGAGATGGTTGTGACCTTGTCGCCCTTCAAGACCAACCTGGCCTTCAGCGACGTGCTGCTGCCCATTGCGCCCTTCAGTGAAACCTCGGGTAGCTTCGTCAATGCCGAAGGCCGTGTGCAGAGCTTCCACGCGGTGGTCAAGCCCCTGGGCGAGACGCGTCCGGCCTGGAAGGTGCTGCGTGTGCTGGGCAATCTGCTGGGGTTGCCGGGCTTTGATTTCGATGCATCGCAGGACGTGCTGGCCGCTGCGACGGCCAAGCCGGCGCATCTGTCAAACGCCACCAGTGCTGCCATCAACCTGTCCGTGCCGGCCGGTGAACCGGTCAGCGCGGCGATTTATCAACTGGATGGGCTGGTGCGCCGGGCCACGTCACTGCAATTGACGGCCGATGCCAAAGCCAGCCCACAACGCGCGAACGAGGGAGCCGCCGCATGATAGACGCGCTCTACAACGGGGGATTGAACCTGATCGCCGCAGGCTGGTGGGGTGACATCGCCTGGCCCGTGATCTGGACGCTGATCAAAATCGTCTGCGTGCTGCTGCCGGTGCTGATCGCCGTGGCCTACCTCACGCTGTGGGAACGCCGCCTGCTGGGTTTCATGCAGGTGCGCCTCGGGCCCAACCGCGTCGGTCCTCTCGGGTTGCTGCAACCGTTCGCCGACGCGCTCAAGCTGCTCACCAAGGAAATCATCCAACCGACGGCCGCGGCCAAGGGCCTGTTCGTGCTCGGCCCGATGCTGGCCATCATGCCAGCGTTGGCCGCCTGGGTGGCCATTCCCTTCGGACCGGACGTCGCGTTGACCAATGTCAACGTCGGCCTGATGCTGATCATGGCCATCACCTCGATCGAGGTCTACGGCGTGATCATCGCGGGCTGGGCCTCCAACTCCAAGTACGCCTTCTTGGGTGCACTGCGCGCCTCGGCGCAAATGGTGAGTTATGAAATCGCAATGGGCTTTTGCTTCCTGGTCGTCCTGATGGTGACAGGCAGCATGAACCTGACCGATATCGTGCAAGCACAAGAGCAAGGCCAGTTCGCCGCCATGGGACTGAATTTCCTCTCCTGGAATTGGCTGCCTCTGTTGCCCATCTTCGTGGTGTACCTGATTTCCTCGGTGGCCGAGACCAACCGCCATCCCTTCGACGTGGTCGAAGGCGAGGCCGAAATCGTGGCCGGTCACATGGTCGAATATTCGGGCATGGGCTTCGCCATCTTCTTCCTGGCGGAATACGCCAGCATGTGGCTGGTGTCCATCCTCGCGGTGGTCATGTTCCTGGGGGGCTGGTCGGCGCCCGTGGCCGCGCTGGATTTCATCCCTGGCTGGATCTGGCTCGGCTTGAAGACCTTCTTCATCGTGTCCTGCTTCATCTGGATCCGCGCTACCTTCCCGCGCTTCCGTTACGACCAGATCATGCGTCTGGGCTGGAAGATTTTCATCCCGGTCACCTTGGTGTGGCTGCTCGTCGTCGGCATCTGGATGCAGACGCCGTGGAACATCTGGAACTGAGCATGAGCCCCCACGCTTGTCACTTCGTGTACCGCGCTGCCCCCCGAGGGGGTGCGCTTTCCCTTGGGACTGCCCGGCGGGAAAACATGCGCCCCCACGCTCATCACTTCGTGTATTCGCTGCCCCCCGAGGGGGCGCCGTCTGCCTTGGGGCGGCCCTGCGGCAGCCGAGGAGAGTAGTCATGACTGTTGCTTCCACAAGCTCCGCCGCCGCCGTGCGCGCCTTTTCGGTCAAGGACTTCTTCAAGAGCTTCATGCTCGTGGAGTTGCTCAAGGGCATGGCCCTGACCGGACGCTACACCTTCGCGCGCAAGGTCACGCTGCAATACCCCGAGGAAAAGACCCCGCTGTCCCCGCGTTTCCGGGGCCTGCACGCGCAGCGCCGTTACGAGAACGGGGAGGAACGCTGCATCGCCTGTAAGCTGTGCGAGGCAGTCTGTCCGGCGATGGCCATCACCATCGAGAGCGATGCGCGCGCCGACGGCACGCGTCGCACCACGCGTTACGACATCGACCTGACCAAGTGCATCTTCTGCGGCTTCTGTGAGGAGGCTTGCCCGGTGGACGCCATCGTCGAGACGCACATCCTTGAATACCACGGCGAGAAGCGTGGTGATCTGTACTTCACCAAGGACATGCTGCTGGCCGTGGGCGACCGTTACGAAAAGGAAATCGCCGCGGCCAAGGCGGCGGACGCCAAATACCGCTGAGGAAACTCGTGCGCATGGCGTTAGGCGTCACGCGGACACCCCCGACACGCCCAACCTTTCAGGCCTGAAACGCAACGGATCATTCCAACGACCATGGACGTCAAAACCGGTTTCTTCTTTCTGTTCTCGGCGGTGCTGCTGATCGCGGCGCTGCGCGTCGTCACGGCGCGCAACCCGGTGCACGCCGTACTGTTCTTGATGCTCGCCTTCTCGCAAGCGTCCGCGATCTGGCTGCTCCTGCAGGCGGAGTTTTTGGCCGTGGCCTTGGTGCTTGTGTATCTGGGCGCGGTGATGGTGTTGTTCCTGTTCGTGGTCATGATGCTGGACATCCGCATCGACCAGTTGCGACAGGGGTTTTGGAAGCATCTCCCGCTGGCCCTGCTGTTGGGTGGCATCGTGGTCGTTGAAATGGCGGCAGTGCTGCTGACTGGCTTTGACATGGTCGACCCGATGGTGGCAGCGCAACTGCCCTCGGGCGTGGTCGAGGAGTCGAACGCCAAGGCGCTGGGCATCCTGCTCTACACCCGCTATGTGTGGCCCATCCAAATCGCCGCCGCCATCCTGCTGGTGGCGATGATCGCCGCGATCGCGTTGACGTTGCGTTCCCGCAAGGACAGCAAGGCGATTGATCCGTCCATCCAGGTGCGCGTGCGTGCCGCAGACCGGTTGCAACTCGTCAAGGTGGAGGCCACGCGCCCCGCAGAGCCCGTGGCCGATGCGGCCACGACCGAGGAGAAAAAAGCATGACATTGACGCTGGGTCACTACCTGACGCTGGGTGCCGCTCTGTTCGCGATCGCGGTGGTCGGCATCTTCATGAACCGCAAGAACCTCATCGTGCTGCTCATGGCCATCGAGTTGATGTTGCTGGCCGTGAACACGAATTTCGTAGCCTTCTCGCATTTCCTGGGCGACATGCATGGCCAGGTCTTCGTGTTCTTCATCCTGACCGTCGCCGCGGCTGAGTCCGCCATCGGCTTGGCCATTTTGGTGCTGCTGTTCCGCAATAAGAGCAGCATCAACGTGGAAGAACTGAACGAGCTGAAGGGCTGACAGGCCAACGGGGCAAGAAAAAGGCAAGAACGACATGAGTGCAACCCTGAACGCATCCACCCTGCTGGCCGTGCCGCTCGCGCCACTGGTCGGCGCCGCGCTGGCCGGCATCTTTGGCACCAAGCTCGGCGGAAATCTGCTCGGCCGCCGCGCCTCCCATGGCGTCACCATCCTTGGCGTGCTGGTGGCATTCATCCTGTCAGTGCTCACGCTCAAGAGCGTGGCGCTGGATGGCGCCCGCTTCAACGCCACTCTTTACGAGTGGATGGTGGTGGGCGGCCTGAAGATGGAGGTGGGTTTCCTGGTGGACGGTCTCACCGCCATGATGATGTGCGTGGTGACGTTTGTATCGCTGATGGTCCACCTCTACACCATCGGCTACATGGAGGAAGACGAGGGCTACAACCGCTTCTTCTCCTACATCTCGCTGTTCACCTTCTCCATGCTCATGCTGGTCATGAGCAACAACCTGCTGCAGCTGTTCTTCGGCTGGGAAGCGGTGGGCTTGGTGTCCTACCTGCTGATCGGCTTCTGGTACAATAAGCCCACGGCCATCTTCGCCAATATGAAGGCCTTCCTGGTCAACCGCGTGGGTGACTTCGGCTTCATCCTCGGCATAGGCCTCATCGCTGCCTACGCTGGCACCCTGAACTACAGCGAAGTCTTCGCCAAGGCGAATCAGCTCGGCGCGATTGAGTTTCCCTGGTACATCCTGGGCCAGGATGCCATGCTGATCACCGTGATCTGCATCTGCCTCTTCATCGGCGCCATGGGCAAGAGCGCCCAGTTCCCTCTGCACGTCTGGCTGCCGGATTCGATGGAAGGCCCGACCCCGATTTCCGCGCTGATCCACGCCGCCACCATGGTGACGGCCGGCATCTTCATGGTCGCGCGCATGTCTCCTCTGTATGAGCTCTCCGACACGGCCCTGAGCTTCATCATGGTCATTGGTGCGATCACGGCGCTGTTCATGGGTTTCCTGGGCATCATCCAGAACGACATCAAGCGCGTCGTGGCCTATTCCACGCTGTCGCAGCTGGGTTACATGACGGTGGCGCTGGGTGCTTCGGCCTATTCCGTCGCCGTGTTCCACCTGATGACGCATGCCTTCTTCAAGGCGCTGCTGTTCCTGGGTGCGGGCTCGGTCATCATGGGCATGCACCACAACCAGGACATTCGCTGGATGGGGGGCGTGCGCAAGTACATGCCCATCACCTGGATCACCTCCCTGCTGGGCTCGCTGGCGCTGATTGGCACGCCACTGTTCTCGGGTTTCTATTCCAAGGACAGCATCATCGAGGCGGTGCATGAGAGCCATCTCTGGGGCAGCGGCTTCGCCAGCTTCGCAGTGCTGGCTGGTGTGTTCGTCACCGCTTTCTATTCGTTCCGCATGTATTTCCTGGTCTTCCATGGCAAGGAGCGCTACGACCAGAACCCCGATGCGCACCACGACGACCACCATCATGACGATCATGGGCATGGCCACGACGCCAAGCCGCACGAATCGCCTTGGGTCGTGACGGTGCCGCTGGTGCTGCTGGCGATCCCTTCCGTGCTCATCGGCTACTTCACCATCGAGCCGCTGATGTACGGTGATTTCTTCAAGGACGCCATCTTTGTTGACTCGGCCAAGCACCCGGTGATGCAAGAGTTGCGCGAGATCTTCCACGGGCCCTTGGCCATGGCGAGCCATGCCTTCAGCACCGCGCCGTTGTGGTTGGCGCTGGCCGGTGTGGTGACGGCCTGGGTGTTTTACATGCTGGCGCCGGCCATTCCGGCCGCGCTCGACCGCGTTTTCAAGCCGCTGCGTGTCGTGCTGGAGAACAAGTACTACATGGACTGGATCAACGAGAACATCCTCGCGCGCGCTGCGCGTGGCCTGGGCCTGGGCCTGTGGAAGGGCGGGGACCAGGGGGTGATCGAGACCGGCGTGGTCAACGCCAGCTGGAAGCTGGTGGGCAAGGTGGCTGGCGTCGTGCGCTGGCTGCAGTCCGGCTATCTGTACCACTACGTGCTGCTCATGATCGTCGGTATCGTCGTGTTGATGTCGTACTTCGTGACCTGGCCCTCGCTGCGCGTCATGTTCGGCCTCTGAGTCGTCGGCCTGGCTATTACTGGAGAACAACAGAATGGGTTTGCTGAGCCTGGCAATTTGGTTGCCAATTGCTTTCGGCGTGCTGCTGCTCACGCTCGGGCGCGAGAGTCAAGCGCGCGCGGTGCGCTGGGTTGCCTTGATCGGCGCGTTGGCGAGCTTCCTGGTCACGTTGCCGCTGTGGATCGGTTTCGACAACAGCACGGCGGCCATGCAGTTCGTCGAGCAGACGGTCTGGATGGCGCGCTTCAACGTCAACTACCAGGTGGGCGTGGACGGCATCTCGCTTTGGTTCGTGCTGCTGACCGCCTTCATGACGGTGATCGTGGTCATCGCTGGCTGGGAGGTCATCACCGAGCGCGTGAATCAGTACATGGGGGCCTTCCTGATCCTGAGCGGCCTGATGATCGGGGTGTTCTCAGCGCTGGACGGACTGCTGTTCTACGTTTTCTTCGAAGCCACGCTGATCCCGATGTACCTCATCATCGGCATCTGGGGCGGCCCGAACAAGATCTACGCGGCGTTCAAGTTCTTCCTCTACACCTTGCTGGGCTCCTTGCTGCTGCTGGTGGCGCTGATCTACCTCTACCTGGCCTCGGGGGGGAGCTTTGATATCGCGACCTGGCACCAACTGCCCTTGACCGGCACTGCCCAAACCTTGGTCTTCTTTGCCTTCTTCGCGGCCTTCGCCGTGAAAGTTCCGATGTGGCCGGTGCACACTTGGTTGCCTGACGTTCACGTCGAGGCGCCCACGGGCGGGTCCGCGGTGTTGGCGGCCATCATGCTCAAGCTGGGTGCCTATGGCTTCCTGCGTTTTTCGCTGCCCATCGCGCCGGACGCGGCGCATGAATGGTCCTGGCTCATGATCACGCTGTCGCTGATTGCCGTGATCTACGTGGGCCTGGTAGCCCTGGTGCAGCAGGACATGAAGAAGCTCGTCGCTTACTCGTCCGTGGCGCACATGGGGTTTGTGACCCTGGGTTTCTTCCTTTTCAATGACCTCGGCATCAGCGGGGGCCTGGTCCAGATGATTGCCCACGGCTTCGTCTCTGGCGCCATGTTCCTGTGCATCGGCGTGCTTTACGACCGCATGCACTCGCGTCAGATCGCGGACTACGGCGGCGTTATCAATACCATGCCCAAGTTCACGGCCTTCGCCTTGCTGTTTGCGATGGCGAATTGTGGTCTCCCAGCCACGGCAGGGTTCGTCGGTGAATGGATGGTCATCCTGGGCGCGGTCAAGGCCAACTTCTGGGTGGGCCTGCTGGCAGCCACCGCCTTGATCTTCGGCGCCGCTTACACGCTGTGGATGTTCAAGCGCGTTTACCTGGGCCCGGTGGCCAACGACCATGTTCAGGAACTGACGGATATCAATGGCCGCGAGTTCTTCATGCTGACTGTGCTGGCTTTGGCCGTGCTCTGGATGGGCGTCGATCCCAAGCCGTTCACTGACGTGATGGATGCTTCGGTGGCCGAACTGCTCAAGCATGTGGCCGTTTCCAAGCTGCCCTTGCCGGGTGGCGTTTTGGGCAATTGAGCACGTGCCCTCGACGCATTGAACTACCGCATCAAAACGATTAGCGAGTACCCAAATGATTGATGCCTTTAGCTGGATCGCGGTTTTTCCCGAGCTGGTCCTGCTCGTCATGGCCTGCGCCATCACCTTGCTGGACCTGCTGGTCAAGAGCCGTCTGCGCACGGGCAGTTTCGCGCTGACCCTGATCACCTTGGGGGCCGTGGCCATCCTGCAGGCTTTCTATGCCAACACGGGCGCCACGGTGTACGGTTTGTCCAACACGGTGGTCAGCGATCCCATGGGCAACTGGCTCAAGTGCTTCTCCGCCTTGGCCGTGATGCTCACGCTGATCTATGGCCGGGCTTACGCGGGGGATCGCGACATGCTGCGGGGCGGCGAGCTGTTCAGCCTGTCGCTGTTCGCGCTGCTGGGCATGTTCATCATGATCGGTGGCAACAACTTCCTGATGATCTATCTGGGCCTGGAGTTGCTCACGCTGTCCAGCTACGCCCTGGTGGCCCTGCGCCGTGATCATGGTCAATCCACCGAAGCGGCGATGAAGTACTTCGTCCTTGGCTCGTTGGCTTCCGGCCTCTTGCTCTACGGCCTCTCCATGATGTATGGCGCCACCGGCACGCTCAATATCAACGAGGTGTTTCGCGTCACCAACTCGGACTTGGTGAATCCTCAGGTCCTGACCTTCGGCATCGTCTTCGTGGTAGCCGGCTTGGCCTTCAAACTGGGCGTGGCCCCCTTCCACATGTGGATTCCGGACGTGTACCAGGGCGCGCCCACCGCCATCACGCTCATGATCGGCGGCGCGCCCAAGCTGGCGGCCTTCGCCATCGTCATCCGTCTGCTCGTCGAAGGCATGCTGCCCCTGTGGTTCGATTGGCAGCAGATGCTGATGATCCTCGCCGTGGCTTCGCTGCTGGTGGGCAACTTCGCCGCCATCGCGCAGACCAACCTCAAGCGCATGCTGGCGTTCTCCACCATCGCGCAGATGGGCTTCGTGTTGCTGGGCCTGATGTCGGGCGTGGTGAACGGCCATGCCGGTTTCGCCGCCAATGCCTACAGCTCGGCCATGTTTTACATCCTGAGCTACGTGCTGACGACACTGGCCTCCTTCGGCATCATCCTTCTGCTGGCGCGCGAAGGTTTCGAGAGCGAGGAGATCAGCGACCTCGCCGGTCTGAACCAGCGCAGTCCCCTGTACGCAGCCGTGATGGCGATCTGCCTGTTTTCCCTGGCTGGCATTCCGCCCATGGTTGGCTTCTACGCCAAGTTGTCCGTCCTCCAGGCCCTGATCGCTTCAGGTAGCGTGCTCAACCTGGGCATCGCCATTTTCGCGGTCATCATGTCCCTGGTCGGCGCGTTCTACTACTTGCGCGTGGTCAAGGTGATGTACTTCGACGCCCCCGTTGCCCACGGCCCTGCCAGCGAGGGCGTGCGAGCACCCTTCGGCACCCGCGCGGTGCTGACGGTCAACGGTCTGCTGGTGCTGGTGCTCGGCATCTTGCCGGGTGGCCTGATGATTCTCTGCGCCCGCGCCGTGGTGCAGATGCTCAGCGCCTGACGGCGAGTTTTCGGGAGATGTGATGAGCTCCTCCAGTGGTGCCATCTGGTTCCTGATCTTGCTCGCGGTGCTGGCAGCCAATCTGCCTTTTTTCACCGAGCGCTTGCTGGCCGTGCTGCCATTGCCTGCTGCCCTGGCTCCGAAGAATCTGGCCTGGCGCTTGCTGGAGCTGGCATTGCTTTACTGTGTCGTTGGCGGTGTGGGCCTCTTTCTGGAAGCGCGCGCGGGCCGCGTCGTCGTGCAAGGCTGGGAGTTCTATGCTGTCACGGCAGCGCTCTTCCTGACCCTGGCATTTCCAGGTTTTGTGTGGCGGTATCTGAGGCGGCAGCCCTGAGTTGCCCGTCTCGGCATGCAGTCGCCGCAGGTCGAATCAAGAGATCCACATCGTTTTTCACCGCGTGCAAACGCGAACATCTCATGCCCCAGGCTGACGAACACCTGATCGAGCGGCCTTTGGCCAGCGAGACCCTGTTTCGGGGCAATTTTCTTGATGCCCGTCGCGATACCGTGGCCCTGCCAGATGGGGGAACCGCGACCCGTGAATACGTGGTTCACCCTGGCGCCGTGGTCATCGTGCCCCTGTTGGACGACGGCCGCGTCGTCATTGAGCGGCAGTACCGTTATCCCGTCGCCCGTGTGATGATCGAATTCCCGGCCGGCAAGCTCGATGCTGGCGAGGACCCGCTGCTCTGCGCTCGGCGTGAGTTGCTGGAGGAAACCGGTTACACCGCACGGGAGTGGGCCAAGGCGGGTCAGATGCATCTGGCGATTGCCTATTCCACCGAAGTGCTGCACATCTACTTCGCGCGCGGCTTGCGCCAGGGCGAACGCAAGCTCGACGAGGGTGAGTTTCTCGACGTGTCCACCGCCACGCCTGTCGAACTGCTGGATTGGAGCCGCCGCGGTGAACTCACCGACGCCAAGACTCTGAGCTGTCTGCTCTGGCTGCACAACGTTCTGTCGGGTACCTGGAGTCTTGATTGGCAAGCCGATCCTGGCAACACCCCCACGTCGGCAGGATGAACTGGAAGGCCGGAGAATCCCGCCCATGAAAGTCTTCAACCTGCGCTGTGGCGCGAACCATGCCTTCGAGGGCTGGTTCGCCTCGGAGGAAGACTACGTCGGCCAGACCGAGCGCGGCTTGCTCGAATGCCCTTTATGCGGTGACCGGGCCGTGCACAAATTGCCGAGTGCCCCACGCCTCAACCTGGGCGCCAAGCCGGCAGTCCCAGCCGTTGATAACCCAGAACGCGCAAACACCGACGGCCAGCACCCCGCGAATGCAGGTCACGTGCCCAGCCCGGACCCACTGCAAGCCTTGCAGGCCGCCTATTTGCAATTTGCCCGACACGTGGCCCAGCATACGGAGGACGTGGGTGAACGCTTCGCCGAGGAAGCACGCAAGATCCACTACGGGGAAAGCGAAGAGCGGGGCATACGCGGCAAGACTTCACCCAAGGAGGCCGAGGCCTTGCTGGAAGAAGGCATCAGCGTGATGCCCTTATTGCTGCCCGAGGGCATCGAAGGTCCGCTGCAGTGAGCAGCGCAGCCTTCGCTCATCCAGTCAGAGCAGCAGCGCTGGGTTGTTCAGCCACACCGACCAGGTGAGGGCCGAGGCAAAAGTCACCCAGGCGAGATAGGGCAGCAAGAGCAGAGCCGCCAGACGGTGGACTCGCCAGAACAGCCCCATCGTCATCGCGATCAGTCCGAACAGCAGCAACGCGTCCGCGAAGGCCCAGGCACCCAGGTGCCAGACGAAGAACAGCCAGGACCAGAGCGCGTTGACGGTCAGTTGCGCGACGAACACGCCCAATGCGAGGCCCAGCCGTGGCGCGCCTCGCTCACGCCAGACCAGCCAGGCCGCCACCCCCATCATCAGGTAAAGCACCGTCCAGACCGGCCCGAAGGCCGACGCGGGTGGTGCCCATGCCGGGCGCAGCAGCTGGCGGTAGAAACTGCCGGCCTCGACCGATGCGACGGCGCCCACGGCTGCCGCCGTGAAAGCCAGAGCCAGCCAAGCCAGCAAGCCAAGGATTTGTGCGGATAGTGGGCGTCGAGACATCGGGCTTTAAAGGGATCGCAGAAAGGAAGGGGGGCTTTGGGGGCTCAGGACTTGAACTGCAAAGCCGCGAGCCGTGCATACAGTCCGCCCGCCGCCGTCAGCTCGGCGTGCGTGCCCTGTTCCACGATGCGGCCCTGGTCGATCACCACGATGCGATCGGCCTTCTGCACGGTCGCCAAGCGATGCGCGATGACCAGGGTCGTGCGGTCGCGCATGGCGGATTCCAGCGCGGCCTGAACCATGCGTTCACTCTCGGCGTCCAGGGCGCTGGTGGCTTCGTCCAGCAGCAACAAGGGAGCGTTCTTGAGCATGGCCCGCGCGATGGCAATGCGCTGGCGCTGACCGCCCGAGAGGCGCACACCGCGCTCACCGAGAAAGGTGTCGTAACCCTCGGGCAGCGCGCGGATGAAATCGTCCGCGTGCGCAGCCCGCGCGGCGGCATGCACCTCCTCATCGCTTGCGTCGGGACGGCCATACCGGATGTTTTCCAGGGCGGTGGTTGAGAAGATCACTGGCTCCTGCGGCACCAAGGCCATGCGCGAGCGCAGTTCCTGCAGGTCTGCGCTAGCAAGGGGAGAGCTGTCCAGCACGACACGACCGGCTTGCGGATCGTAGAAGCGCAGCAGCAGTTGCAGCACCGTGCTCTTACCCGCGCCACTGGGGCCGACCAGAGCCACGGTTTCGCCGGGGCGAACATCGAGCGTGAAGTCACGCAAAGCCGCCTGCGTGGGGCGCGAGGGGTAGTGGAAGGTCACGGCCTCGAAACGGACATGGCTGGGGCCGTCGGCAGCAGACAAGCGTTGCGCCCGCGCCGGCGAGCGGATGGGGGAGCGCAGATGCAACAACTCCATCAGCCGCTCGGTGGCACCCGCCGCGCGCAGCAGGTCACCATAGACCTCACCCAGCACGGCAAAAGAACTGGCCAGCATGATGACGTAGACCACGGTCTGGCCCAGGTGCCCGGCGCTGATCTGCCCGGAGAGCACGGCCTGCGTACCTTGGTAGAGGCCCCAAAGCAGTGCGCCGGAAGTGGCGACGATGATGAAGCCCATCAGCGTGGCGCGCGCGCGCACCCGTCGGCGGGCGGTCATGAAGGCGTCTTCGGTGGCATTGGCGAAACGCTGGGTTTCGCGTGCTTCGGCCGTGTAGCCTTGAACCACCGGAATCGCGTTCAGCACCTCGCCCGCGATGGCGCTGGAATCGGCCACGCGGTCCTGGCTGGCGCGCGACAGACGCCGCACGCGGCGGCCGAACCAGACGCTGGGCAGGACCACCAACACGAGCACGCCCAACACCTGGATCATGATCCAAGGGTTGGTCCAGATCAGCATGGCCAGCGCGCCCAGGCCGGTGACGGCGCTGCGCAGGCCCATGGAGAACGACGAACCCACCACGGTTTGCACCAGGGTCGTGTCGGCGGTCAGGCGCGACAGCACCTCCCCGGTCTGAGTGGTTTCGAAGAATTCTGGGCTCTGACGCAATACGTGGGCATAGATGGCGTTGCGCAGGTCGGCGGTGACGCGCTCACCCAGCCAGCTCATGAGATAGAAGCGCACCGCGGAGAACAGGCCCAGCGCCGCCGCCACGCCAAAGAGCAGGGCGAAATGCTCGCGCAGGGCCAGCAACTGTTCGCCTCGGCCCTGCGCCGATGTGGGGGCGCTCAGACCTTGGTCGATCAGGGTCCGCAGGGCGAGTGGAAACGCCAGCGTGGCGGCTGCGGCCAGGGCGAGAAAAACCAAGGCCAGCACGATGTGTCCGCGGTAGGGCCGCAGGAATGGACCGAGTCCACTCAAGGACTGAGGTCGTGCGCGCGATGGCTCAGGAGCAGAAGGGGTAGCGGGGTGCGGACGCGTCGGAGTGTCAGACATGGCGGCAGAGCATAGCCGCCTGGCGCGAAATGTGTTGCGGTTTGAGCTTGTCCCGTGGCCGCGCACGGTGATGCGGGCGTGACAGGAGCCTCGTCGTCACTGTGTCGCTGGTGGCACCTTCACGGGGTGCCCACCCATGCTCGCCCCACCGCAGCCGGGATCGGCGTGCTCAGCGCTGGGCCAGCACCTTGCGCAGGGTGTCGGCCAGTTCGTCGATGTTGAATTTGGTGATGTAGGCGTCCGCCCCGGCACTCTTGGCCTGCATCTCGCTGGCACTGCCGGTGAGGGAGGAGTGGATCACGACCGGGATGTCACTGAACTGCGGGTTGGATTTCACCAGCCGTGTCAGATTGAAGCCGTCCAACTCGGGCATTTCCAAGTCGGTCAGCAGCAGAGCGACCTTGTCCTTGGCCCGTTTGCCCTCCCGGCTGGCCTGGGCTGCCAAGGCTTGCAGCTGCTCCCACGCCTCCTTGCCGTTGTGGGTCATCACGCAGGGAACGCCCAGCGCTTCCATGCCCTTTTGGATGAGTTCGCAGGCCATGGCGGAGTCGTCCGCTGCCAGCATCACTGCGCCAGGAGGCAAGGAAATACGGCTTCCCGTTGGTTGATCAAACTTGGCGCTTTCAGGCTGCACATCGTGCAGGATGCGCTCCACGTCAATCACCTGGGCCAGTCGTGAGTCCTCCGCGTCGCCGTCAACCCGAGCGATGCTGGTGACGAACTGGCCGCCGCGCCCCGCAGCGGTCAGCACATGCTTCCAATCCACCTGCACGATTTCGGTGACTTCTTCCACCGCGAAGCCTTGGGTGGTGCGAGCGAACTCGGCCACCAGCAGAATGCGGTCTTCCTTTCGCGGCTTGCAACCGGTGAGAGCGGGCAAGTCGATCACCGAAATGATCTGCCCGCGAATGTTTGCCACGCCCAGCACATGGGGCGGCGCGTTCACCATCTTGGTCAGGGCGGGCATGGTCATGATCTCGCGGACCTTGAAGATGTTGATGCCAAACAGCTCCCGCCGCTCGCTGTCCGCGGCTTCACCCAAGCGAAACAGCAGCAGTTCAAAACGGTTGTTGCTCGACTGGCCCTGGTGTTGAGTTGCATTCACGGAACGAGCAGGTGCTGCGGGGGAGCTCATGGGAGTGTCCTTTGCGGTTTGTTCTCGGCGCGGCGTGCGCGCCCGTATGGTTTGTCAGCCTAATACACGGGGACGAGTTTAAGCAAGTTCGATGCGGAGAAATTGACACATCCGCGCAAGAAAGCGCAGGAGCGCATGGCCGGATGTGCCTAAACCAGCCAGCGGCTGCGTGCAAGCCAGAGACAGAACGGCCAAACACCCGATCGGGGCATCGGTGCAGCGGGCTGCGCGCGTGACGTGCTTGAGGCACCATCGGGGCTGAGGGGTTCTTGCCCCGTGCTTCAACCTGCTTTTAAGCTCCTTCACACCATGACCTCAGCTCTTTTCTCTCCCCTCCAAGTGGGCGCGCTGACCGTGCCCAACCGTGTCTTCATGGCGCCCCTCACCCGTGCCCGGGCGGGCGAATCCCATCTGCCCAATGCCCTGATGGCCGAGCACTACGCGCAGCGTGCCAGCGGCGGCCTGCTGATCGCCGAGGCCACCATGGCCATGGAAGGCAACTCGGCTTTCTGGAAGGAGCCGGGCGTGCACTCCCAGGCCCAGGTCGATGGTTGGCGCCTGGTGACCGACGCGGTCCACAAGGCGGGCGGTCGCATCTTCTTGCAGATCTGGCACGGCGGCCGGGCCTGCCACCCGGATCTGAACGGCGGTGCCCAGCCCGTGGCGCCCAGCGCCATCCCGATCACCAGTGACATGGTGCACACCCCCAAGGGAAAGGTGGCCTACGCCACCCCGCGTGCATTGCGCGACGATGAACTGCCCGGCATTGTGGAGGGTTTCCGCAAGGCCGCGCTGAACGCCAAGGCGGCGGGTTTCGATGGCGTCGAAGTTCATGGTGCGAACGGCTATCTGTTGGACGAGTTCCTGCGCGATGGTTCCAACCAGCGCAGTGGTCCCTACGGCGGCTCGCGCGAGAACCGCGCCCGCCTGCTGTTCGAGGTGATCGAGGCCACCATCGGTGTCTGGGGCGCTGATCGTGTCGGCTTGCGTCTCTCGCCGCTCAACAGTTTCAACAGCATGAAGGACAGTGACCCCGTGGGCCTGACCACCTGGCTGGCTGGGGAGCTGAACCGCTTCGGTCTCGCCTACCTGCACCTGATGCGCGGTGACTTCAAGGGCCTGCAAAAGGGCGACCTGATGACGCCAGCCCGCGCCGCCTACCAGGGCGTGCTGATTGGCAACATGGGGTACAGCGGCGCGGAGGCCGCCCAGGCCATCGCTGAGGGCAAGCTGGACGCGGTGGCTTTCGGCACCGCTTACCTGGCCAACCCCGACCTGCCCGAGCGCCTGCGAGCCGGTGCACCGCTCAACGCACCCCATCCCGCCACCTTCTACACAGAAGGCCCGGCCGGCTACACCGACTACCCGCGCTGGGATGGCGTGAGTCGAGCTGCCTGAACCCGCTCACATGGCCGTGTAGGCCTTCTTGGCCTGCACGGCCTTCACGATGTAGCCGCGCGTTTCTTCATAAGGCAGTTTCAAACGCAGTGCGTTGTAGACCGCGTCGGTGCGCATGGCATTGATGCGGTCGATGGCCTCGTCCTGCCGTGCCTTGCCGGTCTTCTCGCTGAATGCGCGGTACACATTGCCAGTCCCGGTGTTGTACGCGGCAATCGCGCAGTACTCACGCGCGAGCGGGTCCCGGATGTCGTTCAAGGGACTGTCATGGAGCAGCAGTCCGAGGTAGGTCGTGCCCAGTTCGATGTTGTTCTCGGGCACGAAGAGAAACTCCTTGCTGGGCGCCACGTCCTCCCCGCGTGCCTTGCGGTAGGCGTCTCGCCCGCCGCTGGAGGGCACGAGCTGCATCATCCCGTAGGCGGGCGCGCTGGAGACGGCGTAGGGGTTGAACGCGCTTTCGATGCGGATGATGGCGTAAATCAGGCTGCGGCTGACGTCGTTCTTCTCCGAGTGCTTGCGCACGATGCTGGCGTAACGCAGCGCGCGTTTGTCGATGCTGGCGTTGACCATCTTCATCTGCACGTAGTGCACGGTCTTGGGCTTGCCATTGACATCAATCTGGCGCTGTTGGACGCTGCGAGTGCTGAGCCAGTCGGCATAGGCTTCGGCTTCGGCGCGCGTGTCGATGACCGCGTTGTTCTGGTTGACCACCAGCCCTTGCAGATACGGCGTGCCGCTCAAAACCACCTCCTTGTCCGAGAACAGGTCCACCGCGCCCGGGTCACTGGGCGTGAGCAGGGCCACGACACTGGCGCGACGGAGTTTGTCGCGCACCTGAGGATCGTCCAGATGCTCGATCAGGAGGGTGCCCGCGTCGTAGTCGACGACCACGCGGCTTTTGTAGTCGTCCGTGTACTTGACGTAGCGCGTGCGGCTGGGCAGCGTGCTCGATTCGCGCTCACCCCATTGCTTGCCACTGTTCTTGCGCAACGCGTCCATGAGCTTGTTGTACTCGGCTTGCGCGCGCTTGATGTCCGCCATCAGCAGCTCGGGATTCGTCTTGTAGGACTCGACCCGGTTTTCCGCGGCAGCCTGAAGCGCCGCCTTGGGGTCCTTGGCCATGGCGATGTTGATGGCCTGCTGGGTGCTGCAGGCCGTGAGGGCCCAAGTCGCGCCCGCGCAGCCGGCCGCGCCCAATAGCTGGCGACGATGCCTGTTCATGCCATGCTTCCTTTCATCGGGGTCCGGGCTGGGCCGTGCGTTGCGGCGAACTGTCGCGCCAACTCCAGCACACGGCTTTCTGCATCTGGCGCGTCGCAAGCGACGGCATGGCGCACCAGACCCGCTTGCGCCAAACCGCGCAGCCAGGTGATCTGGCGCTTGGCCAGTTGGCGTGTGGCGGCGATGCCGCGTTCACGCAATTCATCCCAGGGCGACGTCGCTGAGGGCTTGCCTGGCTTGACCTTGGCCCGCACGGCGGCGCCTGTTGTATCTCGCGTCGTCCCTGCTTCATCGAGTTGCTGCGCGTCCAAGAATTCCCAAACCTGACGGTAACCCACGCAGCGCATGGAGGGCAGGTCGGGATGCAGGTCCCCGCGCGCGCGCAAAGCCTGCACTTCGTCGAGCAAACCGTTTCGCAGCATGGTGTCAAAACGCCGGGCGATGCGTTCGTGCAGCCAGGCGCGGTCCTGCGGCTCCAGGGCAATCAGCGTGATGGCCGCCGCGGCGCTGGAAGTGTCAGACGAAGCGGCTGCATCTGCCCGGGTATGGAAGCTCGACAGTGGTCGCCCAGTGAGTCGATGCACCTCCAGCGCGCGCTGGATGCGCTGAGTGTCACCGGGGGGCAGGCGCGCCGCGGTGACCGGGTCCACGCGGCTCAGTTCGGCGTGCAAGGCAGCCCAACCCCGCGTTTGGGCTTCGGCATCCAGGGCTGCGCGCACCGTGGCATTGGCCGGAGGCAGATCGTCCAGGCCTTGCAACAGGGCCTTGAAATACAGCATGGTGCCACCTACCAGCAAGGGCAAATGGCCGCGCGCGTGGATCTCATGAATCAGCCGTGTAGCGTCGCGAACGAAATCCGCGGCACTGTAGGCCTCCGAGGGATCGAGGATGTTGATCAGGTGGTGCGGCGCCATCGCCAGCTCCGCTGCGTTGGGCTTGGCGGTGCCGATGTCCATGCCGCGGTACACCAGCGCCGAATCCACGCTGACGATCTCCACGGGGCAGGTGCTTGCCAAGGCCTGCGCGATGGCCAGCGCGGCGGCGGTCTTGCCGCTGGCCGTTGGGCCCGCGATGGCCAGCGTCGCGGGCAAGGATGCACCCCATACAGGGTTCTGGGGCTGGGGTGCGACCGTGACGGGGCTGGGGGCGGACATCGCCGCAAGGCTAGCAGATCAGAGAGGGCCGCTTGGCGTCCGAAGCGGTGCTGGGATTCAGCGGCTGGCCTGACGCGGCGAACGGAGCGTGCCCGAGGTGCCTACGGCGGCGCCCAGACCGAACAGCTCCGCCAGCGCCTCGCGGTAATACGGCCTGCCGATCGTGTTGGTGTTGTGGTGGGTGCCACCGTCGACCAGCACGAAACGCTTCGGGCCGGTCGCTGCGTCGAACAACTGCCGGCCGAGCGCGGGCGCGATCGTGCTGTCCTCGCTGCCGTGCACCACCAGCAGCGGCGAGCCGATCTGTCCGACCCGCTTGATGGATTCCATCTTTTGTGTGATCAGCGCGCGGTCCAGTGGCCAGAACAGCAGCCAGCCCCATTTGTAGCTGCTCACCACGTCGGGGATGGAGGTAAAGGTCCCCTCGACCAAGGTGCCGCGCTCGTCGGACACTTCGGCCGCCAGGTGGATGGCGATGGCGCCGCCCAGCGAGTGGCCGAAGATGTAGCGCGGCCGGTCCGGGTACTGGCGGGCCAGCCAGTCCCAGGCGGCACGCGCGTCCTCGTAGGCGCTCGCCTCGGACGGCAGGGCGGCCGTGCTTTTGCCGAAACCCCGGTAGTCAATGGCCAGCACCGAGAAACCCAGTTCCTGCATGTGGCGCGCTCGCAAGGCCGAGCCCACCACGTTGTAGCGCGCGCCGTGCAAGTAAAGCAATACGGGGGCTTCGTCGAGCTTGAGATGGCGGCGCGAGAGATCCGGGTGGGCCAGCCAGAGTCCGTGCAGCTTGGCGGGTTGAGGCGTCCCGGCGGCATCGTCGTGCTCCTGCGCCATGAAGTCGATCCAGACCTCGCTCATGCCTTGCGCCGCGCTCTCGCCGCCCCACCAACTGCGGTCCGAAGGCTGGAAGATCCAGCCGCGTTGCTTTTCGTCGAGCGTGCCGCAGCCCGCGAGCAGGCCGAGCAGGGTCAGAAGCAGGAACGGGGGCAGCAGCGGGATCAGCCAGAGACGCCGGATTTTCATGGAGTCCGATGATGCCTTGCCGGATGAGGAACCTGCTGCCGTGGGGGCATCCCCTCAGCGTCCACGCAGGAAGAGCGCATCCAGGTCCTTGAGCGTGACCTGACGCCAAGTCGGACGGCCATGGTTGCACTGGTCGGAACGTTCGGTGCGTTCCATGTCGCGCAGCAGCGCGTTCATCTCCGCCAGGGTGAGTTGGCGGTGAGCGCGCACCGCGCCATGGCAGGCCATGGTGCCCAGGATTTCGTTGCGCGCGCGTTCAATCACTCGCGCGCCTTCACCCTGCGGGAGTTCGGCCAACTCGGCCAGCACGCCGCGGGTCAATTCGACCGGGTCGCCCTGGGCCAGGGTGCTGGGTACGGCCCGCACGGCCAAGGTCTTGGGCGACAGGGCGCTGACTTCCATGCCCAGGCTGTTCAGCGTGTCCGCGTGGGCCTCCGCGGTGGCCACTTCCTGAGGCGTGGCGGCGAAAGGCGCTGGGATCAGCAGGGGTTGGCTGGTGAGGGTGTGCAGGTCGAGTTGCTGCTTCAGCCGTTCGTAGACGATGCGCTCGTGCGCGGCGTGCATGTCGACGATGACCAAGCCTTGCGCGTTCTCGGCCAGGATGTAGACGCCCTGCAGCTGCGCCAGGGCCTTGCCCAGGGGCCAATCTGATTCGCCGGTTCTTTCCTGAGAGGACCTGTCTGGCAACTCGACCCAGCCCGGGGTGTCCGCAAGCCCCCCTGATTCTTGCGCGTCGCTCACCGGTGAGGCGCGAACCGTCGACGGTTGCCAGAGCGCGGCCAAGTCCTGGATGGGGTGGCCACGGGAGGCGTCCACGGGGGCCCCGGTCCAACGGCTACCGTAACTTGGGGGCGGCGTTTCGCGCGCCTCGGTGCCCGGTGCGTCGAAGCGCATCGCGGGTTGCGTCCAGGCTGGCGCCGGCGGGGGCAGCGTCGTGCTCAGTTGCGCGTAGGCGGGAGCGATGTCACCGTTCACGGCGGCCTGCGCGCGCGGCGCGGCGAGTGCGTCCTCCAGCGCATGGCGCACCGCCTGGTGCACCTCGCGGCTGTCGCGAAAGCGCACCTCGATCTTGGTGGGGTGCACATTCACGTCCACCCGGGTCGGGTCAATCTCGATGTGCAGCGCGTAGACCGGTTGTCGCTGGCCGTGCAGCACGTCTTCGTAGGCACTGCGGGCGGCGTGGGTCAAGACCTTGTCGCGCACATAACGGCCATTGACGTAGCTGAACTGCTGGTCTGCGCGGCTGCGCGCGGCGTCGGGTACGCCAGCCCGCCCGCGCACGCGGATGACTCGCCCGCCAGCGTCGCGACCTTGGTAGTCCACGGCGATGGAGGCGGTGATGAAGTCCTCGCCCAGCACATCGGCCAGTCGTTGGTCGAAGGCCCGGTCCTGTTGCAGCGGGGCAGTGTCGCCCGATGACGCTGCCTCGGTCACGCGGCAGGCGCGCCATTGCTCGACCAGCTTGCCTTCGTGCCAGATCGCGAAGCCAACCTCGGGCCGCGCCAGCGCGTGGCGCCGCACGGCATCGATGCAGTGCGCCAGTTCCGTGGCGTCGGTCTTGAGGAATTTGCGGCGGGCCGGTGTGCTGAAGAAAAGCTCTTTCACCTCGACCGTGGTGCCTTGGCCGCGCGCCGCCGGCTGGATCTCGCCGGTGCGGCCGTCGAGTAGGAAGGCCGTGGCTTGGTCCGCCGAGCGCGAGAGGAGGCTCAACTCGGCGACCGAATTGATGGCCGCCAAGGCTTCACCCCGGAAACCCATGGTGGCGACCGATTCCAGCTCTTGCAGGCTCGCGATCTTGCTGGTGGCGTGGCGCTTCAGCGCGATCGCCAGTTCGCCGGGCGGGATGCCGCCGCCGTCGTCTTCCACCGCGATCAGGCGCACTCCGCCGGCCAGCAGGCGCACGGTGATTTGGGTCGCGCCCGCGTCCAGCGCGTTGTCCACCAACTCGCGCACCACGGAGGCGGGACGTTCCACGACCTCGCCTGCGGCGATCTGACTGATGAGTTCATCAGGCAGTTCGCGGATGGGGCGTCGGGGCGGGGCGTTGAGGGGGGCGTTCACCGGAGGAATTGTAGGGCGGGGAGCGCGAGCGGACAGTGAAGGTGGAATGGCCAGTGGGCTCAATGCTTGCGCTGCTCGCGTTCAAAGGCAGCGGCCACGAAATCGATCAGGGCCTGGATGCGCACGGAAGATTTGTGCCGCTGCGCGTAGACCGCGTAAATGTCGGCGTCGGGGGTGGTCCAAGGCCGCAGCAGTTGAACCAGGCGTCCGCTGCGCAGGTAGCGCGCCACGTCCCATTCGGCGCGCAACAGGATGCCCCTGCCATCCAGCGCCCAGTTCACGGCGATCTCGCCATCGTTGGTGGTCAGGTTGCCCCTGATCTTCACCTGCTTGCCAGGGCCGGAACTGGTCTTGTTCGCTTTCGGGTTGCTGAAGCGCCAGACGCCATAGGCCTCGTCGCCTTGGCGGATGCCGATGCAGTTGTGCCGGACCAAATCTTCCGGCGCGCGGGGCTCACCATGTTTGCGCAGATAGGCCGGGGAGGCGACGACGATGCGCCGGTTGGGCGCGATGAGGCGGGCGATGACGCGGGAGTCTGGCGGATGTCCGAAACGGAAGCAGACGTCGCAAGCGTCTTCCGCGATGGAAGGGGGGGTCACGGAGAGTTGCAGTTGGATGTCCACCTTGGGATTGCGCTCCACGAATGCCGAAATCAGTGGGGCGATACGGATGCGGCCGAAGCCCAGTGTCGCGTTCACGCGCAGCAGACCCTGGGAATCGCTCTTCGCCCCCCTGAGCTGATGTTCCAGATCATCGATGTCGCCCAGGATGCGGCGCGCATGCTCCAGATACACCTCACCCTCCGGGGTGAGGCTCATGCGGCGTGTGGTTCGGTTGATCAGGGTCAAGCCCAGGCGTGCCTCCATCTGGGCCAGATGCTTGCTCACGGCGGGCGTGGTGATGCCCAGTTCGCGGGCCGCACCGCTGAGGCTGCCCGCCAGGACGAGCGTGGAAAAGAAGCCCAGATCAGCGGGATGAACACTGTGTGGCATGGATCGATTGTTGAATTTTAGTTATCAAATATTTTACTTTCGCGGTCAATTTTGATTTCCAACGGTTCTAGAGTTCGTTCAATCCCAAGTCCTGTGAACGGCTGGGTACATAAAAACCCGAGGAGATTCGAATGTTGAAGTGCTTTTTCCGATGCGTGCTCGCCGCTCATCTAGCGGCTCTGTCTTTCCTGGTCTCCGCCCAAGATTGGCCAGCCAAAACCGTGACCATCGTCGTCCCCTTTCCTCCAGGCGGAACCACGGATGTGCTGGCCCGCGCCGTGGCCAACAAGCTTTCTCCCGTTCTGGGGCAACCGGTGATCGTGGACAACAAGCCGGGCGCCGGCGCCACGCTCGGCGCGGCCCTGGTGGCGAAGTCTCCAGCCGACGGATACACCCTGTTGATGGGGGCTGTCCATCACACCATCGCGCACAGCGTGTTCAAGAAGCTCACGTACGACTTTCAGAAGGACTTCGCTCCCATCACGACCGTCGCGTTGGTGCCCAATGTCTTGGTGGTGAACGCGCAGAACCCCGCTAGCAACGTGCGGGACTTGGTGACCGCTGCCAAGAGCGCCACGCACAAGTTGTCCTACGGCTCCAATGGCAATGGCACCGCCCAACACATGATCGGCACCCAATTTCAGCAGGTCACTGGCGCGCAAATCCTGCATGTTCCCTACAAGGGCAGCGCTCCTCTGACGACCGATCTGATCGGTGGTCAGGTCGACATGTCCTTCGACACGGTGACGCCGGTCCTGCCCTTCATCAAGGAAGGCCGCCTCCGTCCACTGGCCGTCACCACTGCCAAGCGTTCCTCGGCCCTGCCTGACGTGCCCACCTTGCAGGAGGCAGGCGTGCCCGGCATCGCCATCGGCACCTGGTTTGGCCTGCTGGATCCTGCCGGGACGCCCGCGCGTGTTGTCGCCAAACTCAATGCCGAGTTGGTCAAGATCATTCAGTCGGCTGATTTCAAGAAACAGATGCTCGACATCGGCGCCGAGCCCGTGGGTGACAAGCCCGAGGAGATGGCGCGTCAGATCAAGGAAGAAACCGCCAAGTTCGCCAACCTCGTCAAGACCGCGAACATCACGCTGGATTGAAGAGTTACTTTTCCACTGCAGGAGCTTTTCGTGAACAAAGAAGCAGCGGTCGCTGACCTGACCCATCTCATGGCCAGATTCACGGCCTACATCGGCAAGCGCCTGCCGGTGGACGTGACACACAAGCTGGGGGAGCTGCGCGAGCAGGAGGTGAACTTCCTGGCGAAGGAAGTCTATGAGTCCATGCGCGCCAACCAGGAAGCCGCGGACAAGCTGGACCGTCCGAGTTGCCAGGACACGGGCGTGATTCAGTACTTCCTCACGGCTGGCGCGCGCTTTCCGCTGTTGGGCGAACTGGAGGACATCCTGCGCAACGCCACCTTGGGCGCCACGCGCGATGGTCCGCTGCGCCACAACGCCGTCGAGACCTTCGAGGAAAAGAACACCGGCACCAACACGGGTTCCAAGATTCCCTGGTTGGATTGGGAGATCGTGCCCGATGACGACAGCGTGACCATCGATGTCTACATGGCGGGTGGCGGTTGCACGCTGCCCGGCGCGGCCAAGGTGTTGATGCCGGGGCAGGGCTACGAAGGCGTGGCGGAGTTCGTGTTCGACGTCATCACCTCGCGCGGCGTCAACGCCTGTCCGCCACTGCTGGTGGGGGTGGGTGTGTCGACCTCCGCGGAGACCGCCGCGCGTCTTTCCAAGAAAGCCATTCTGCGTCCCGTCACGTCGCGCAACGCCAACGACAACGCGGCGTTGATGGAGGAACTGCTGGCCGAGGGCCTGAACGAACTGGGGCTCGGCCCGCAGGGTCTGACGGGCAACGCCAGCGTGATGGGCGTGAACATTGAGTCGTCCGCGCGCCATCCCTCAACGATCGGCGTGGCCGTGTCCACGGGTTGCTGGGCCCACCGCCGAGGCAAGATCAAGATCAAGTCCGACCTGTCTTACGAAGTCATCTCGCACCAAGGATTCAAGCCGTGAAGAAAATCCTGACCACGCCCATCAAAGACGAGGACCTGGAGTCGCTGAACATCGGAGACGTCGTCTACCTCACGGGCACCCTGGTGACCTGCCGCGACGTGGCCCACCGCCGATTGATCGAATTGGGCCGAGAACTGCCCGTGGACCTGCGGGGCGGTGCGATCTTTCATGCCGGTCCCATCGTGCGTGACAAGGGCAATGGCGAGTATGAAATGGTGTCCATCGGCCCGACGACCAGCATGCGCATGGAGAAGTTCGAGAAGGAGTTCATCCGACAGACCGGCGTGAAGCTCATCGTGGGCAAGGGCGGCATGGGGCCGGAGACGCAGGAGGGCTGCGCCGAGAACAAGGCCGTGCATGCGATTTTTCCAGGAGGCTGCGCGGTGCTCGCGGCGACCAAGGTGGAGAAGATCGAGGCTGCCGAATGGAAGGATTTGGGCATGCCCGAGACGCTTTGGGTGAATCGCGTGCGCGAGTTCGGCCCCTTGATCATTTCTATCGACACTCAGGGACGCAATCTGATCGAGGAGAACAAGAAGGTGTTCAACGAGAAGAAGAAGCCGATCCTCGAGCGCATCAATGCGCAGGTGCGCTTCATCAAGTGACTTCCAGGCGGGGGAGAAATCCCCACGCCCCATCTGGATGCCGTTTCATCGCCAGGGATAATCCGTGGCATGGAACTCATCACTTTTTTGATCGACTTCATCCTGCATGTTGATCAACATCTTCAAGCCTTTGTTCAAGCCTACGGTGTCTGGGTCTATGCCCTGCTATTCCTGATCGTATTCGTCGAGACGGGCGTGGTTGTCATGCCCTTCTTGCCGGGGGACTCCCTGCTGTTCGTGGTGGGCGCGCTGGCGGGCGCGGGCCTGATGAGCTACCCAGTCGCCGTCGCCGTGTTGCTGGCCGCGGCGATCTTGGGTGACCAGTGCAATTACACGATCGGGCGCTGGGTGGGGCCGCGGGTCTTCCAGTGGGAAAACTCACGCTTCTTCAACCGGCAAGCGTTTGAACGCGCGCATGCTTTCTACGAAAAGTACGGCGGTATCACCATCGTGCTGGCACGTTTCATGCCCTTTCTGCGCACCTTCGTGCCCTTCGTCGCGGGCGTGGCGGAAATGAGCCGCGTCAAGTTCACCCTCTACAACATCGTGGGCGCGGTGATCTGGGTGGTGGGGATTTGCACGGCAGGGTATTTCCTGGGCAGTTTGCCTTGGGTGAAGCAGAACCTGGAATTCATCATCTGGGGCATGATCTTGTTGCCTGGGGTGCTCGTGCTGGCTGGCGCCTGGCGGGCGCGCCAGCGGGCCGTGGCTCCGTGACGCTTGCGGCCCGTGCTCGGTCAGGCCATTCCATGATTTGATACGAACGTTACCGGCAGTGGATGAATGTCCAGCTTGCGAATCAAGCGGCGCTGCGTGAATATCTGTCCATGCCGAGCAAGAAGTCGCTCCCCCTCGAAGACAACCCTGTCCCCGTCACGTCCTGCATGAAGGCCGTGCCGGAGGCCGATGAACAATTCGTGGGGCAGGTCATCAAGCGGCCCGGTGGCTACTACTGGAGCTTGGCCGACGCCGATGGCAAGGAGGGGCGGGAGTACGGGCCCTACGACACTTTCGCGGAAGCGCAGGCCGACATGGAAGCCGCGGCCGATCTCGATGCGCCCGAACCGGGCGAAAGCCTGGAAGAGGCCGAAAGCGAGCTGGGCATCGCCGATTGGATCGACCCGGAAACCGGCGAGCCTGCGGAAGGGCAGTCCCGCCCTCACCTGGACGATTGAAGCCCCGAGCCGTGGCAGTCTCGACGCGGCGTGTCAGAGACTGCGGGTTCTTGCTAGCGGCGGGTTCTTCGCGAAATAGGCTTCGATGCCCTTCATCAGAGCGTCAGCGAGTTGTGCCTGGTAGCTGGCGCTATTGAGCCTTGCTTCTTCAGTCGGGTTGCTGATGAAGGCCGCCTCCACGAGCACGCTTGGGATGTCCGGCGCCTTCAGCACCGCGAAGCCCGCCTGCTCCACACGCGGCTTGTGCAGCTTGCCCACGCGGCCAATTTCCTGCAGCATCGCGCCGCCCAGTTGCAAGCTGTCGCGGATTTGGGCGCTGGTGCTCATGTCCAGCAGCGCGCGCTGCACTTGGACATCCTGCGTCTCGATGTTGACCCCGCCGATCAAGTCGGCCTTGTTTTCCTTGGCAGCCATCCAGCGTGCCGCGCTGCTGGAGGCGCCGCCGTGGCTGAGCGCGAACACGCTCGCACCCTGCGGGCGCGGGGTGTAGAAGGCATCGGCGTGGATGCTCACGAACAGGTCGGCCTTGACCTGGCGCGCCTTATTGACGCGCACGTGCAGCGGGACGAAGAAATCTCCATCGCGCGTGAGGAACGCCCGCAAGGTGTGACCATTGACCTGGCTCGCGTTGATGCGGTCGCGCAGCTGGCGCGCCAGGCGCAGCACCACATCCTTTTCGCGGGTGCCGCGCCGGCCGATCGCGCCGGGGTCTTCACCACCGTGCCCCGGGTCGAGCGCGATGATGATGAGTCGGTTGGTTCCGCTGGTGCTTTCGCGAATCAGCTCAGGCGGAATGTTGCCCGGCTGCGTGGATGAGGTGGCATGGGTGCTCTGCGCGTCCGGTGTGGACGCCTTGCCCTGTCTGGCCATCAGCTCGGCCAGAGGGTCGATGACCTCGGGCACCGCATGCCCGGTGCCCACGGTGCCCTTGCCTCCGGTGGGGCCGTTGACCACGGGCGGCAGCTTCTTGTCGGCCTCCTGGGTTTGACGCAACTGCTCGGCGATCAGCGCGGTCAACGGGTCGGTGCTGACCTTGGGGTACAGATCGAACACCAGACGGTGCTGGTAGGGCTCAATGGGTTTGAGCGCGAAGACCTGGGGCTCGATGGCCTGCTTCAGATCAATCACCAGTCGCACCACGCTCTTCGTGTATTGGCCAACCCGAATACCGGCGATGTTGGGGTCATCGGCCTGCACCTTGGCCACCAGTTCGCGCAGCGTGGGGTTGAGCGTCAGGTTGTCAATGTCCACCGCCAGGCGCGGCGGCTGGCTGATGAAGGTTTGTTTGGCGTGCAGGGGCGCGTCTGACTCCAGCGTGACGCGGGAATAGTCTTGGGCGGGCCAAACGCGCACCGCGACGATCGAGGGCGCGTTGCGTGTGTTGGCGCTGTGCGCAAGTTCGGAACGACCCAGCAACAGGACCACGGCACCGGCATGGAGGAGCTCGCGGCGCTGCATCATGCGGTGGCCTCGGCGGCGGAGATGGCACGCAGCAAGGTGGCGCCCGTGGCGCTGCGCGCGGTCATCGTGACCTGGCGCCCGCCGTCCCCAGGGTGTGCAGTGTCCCGGCCCGCGTCGGGCGGCGCACTCAACGCGATTTCCAGGTCGGGCGGGGGCAACAGGCCGCCCGCCTGCTCAGGCCACTCCGCCAATTTCAGCCCGGGACTGGCGTACAGATCACGCAGTCCCGCGTCTTCCCATTCGTTGGGATCTTTGAAGCGGTAGAAGTCGAAATGCCAGATGGGCAGCGCGGGCTGGGTCGCGGTGGCGGGTGCTTCGTGGGGTTCCACCACGGCGTAAGTGGGGCTTTTGATGCGGCCGGTGACACCCAGGGCGCGCAGCAGGTGGCGCACAAAGGTGGTCTTGCCTGCGCCCAAGTTGCCATGCAATTCGATGATGGCACCCCGTGTCGCGAGCGATGAGGCAGGCAAGGCCGCGTAAGCCTGCGCAAGAGTCGAAGCGAGGGCCTGCGTGGCGGCTTCGTCACGCAGGAAGCGGTTTTCTACAATGGGTGCGTGCAGGTCAACAGTCACATCGACAAGGGGCAATTCATCTCGCAAGTCCGGGTTTGGGCTCGTGAGCTGGGATTTTCTCAAATTGGCGTGCACAACGTGGATTTATCTTCGGCCGAGCCGGGATTAAGGGACTGGCTGTCGCATGGCTTCCACGGCGAGATGGCCTACATGGCCGCCCACGGCATGAAGCGCGCGCGACCCGCGGAACTCGTTCCAGGCACGGTCAGCGTGCTGACAGCTCGGATGGACTACCTGCCCCGCAATACCCCCGAGGGATGGCAGTCCGCGGAGCTTGCGCGCTTGCAGAACCCTGCATCGCCGGGCGAGGGCGTCATTTCCATCTATGCGCGTGGCCGGGACTATCACAAGGTGCTGCGGTCCCGCTTGCAGAAACTGGCCGAGCGCATGGAGCAGCACTTGCGGGAGCTGTCGGTCGCTGGCGTTGGCTCGGACGAGCGCGATGCCTTTGAATACCGCGTTTTCACCGACTCCGCGCCAGTACTCGAGGCTGAATTGGCCGCGCGAAGTGGCCTGGGCTGGCGCGGCAAGCACACCCTGGTGCTGAACCGCGACGCGGGCTCCATGTTCTTCCTGGGTGAAATTTTCCTCAACCTGGAGTTGCCGCCGACCGAGCCCGTCAGTCCCCACTGCGGCAGCTGCGATGCCTGCATCACTGCCTGCCCAACGCAGGCCATTCTGGGACCGGGACGCCTGGACGCGCGGCGCTGCATTTCCTACCTCACCATCGAGCACCCCGGGTCGATCCCGCAAGAGCTGCGGCCCCTGATGGGCCAGCGCATCTACGGCTGTGACGACTGTCAACTGGTCTGTCCCTGGAACAAATATGCGCAGCGCAGCACCCTGCCGGATTTCGATGCCCGCGAGGGCATGGCCGGGAGCGGTCTGCTGACTTTGCTGGCCTGGGACGAGGCTGAATTCCTGCGCCGCACTGAGGGCAGCGCGATCCGACGCATCGGTCATGAGCGCTGGCGGCGCAACATCCTGGTGGCCCTGGGCAACGCCTTGCACGGTGGCAAGCTCGGTGTCGCCGACTCGGTCGCGGTTCGTGCGGCGCTGCAGCGCTACGCCGACCCGGAGGCGAACGTGTCCGACTTACTGCGTGAGCATGCCCGGTGGGCTCTTGCACTGCCCGTGTCCGACGACGGTCGAGAGTCTGGGGTGTTTTAATTCGACGATGCGCAAGCGTTCCGCGGCCAAACCCACGGCTGGCGGATCAGCCAAGACAACCACGAGGAGCAAGCGGCGATGAGCGGAACCGGTTACTACACCCACGGCGACTGCCGCAAGCACGAGATGGGGCCTGACCACCCAGAGTGCCCGCAGCGCCTGGACGCGATTGACGACCGGCTCATCGCCAGCGGCTTGGACGTGGCGCTCACGCGCGTGGAAGCACCGAAAGCCTCACTGGACGAGCTGGAACTGGCGCACGAGCGCATGCACATCGCCGCGCTGCGCGGCCTGTGCGCGACCCTGGCCGAGGATGAAGCGGCCGGCGGGCCGCACTACGCCGTGATCGACCCCGACACCTCCATGAACACCGCGAGCTGGGACGCGATCTTGCGTAGCGCGGGCGCGGCCATGGCTGCGACCGACGCGGTGATCGCGGGCGAATTCCAGAACGCTTTTTGCGCGGTGCGCCCGCCAGGCCACCATGCCATGCGCAACAAAGCCATGGGATTTTGTTTCATCAACAACGTCGCCGTGGCCGCGAAATACGCGCTGGAGCGGCATCGCCTCAAGCGCGTGGCCATCGTGGACTTTGACGTGCACCATGGCAATGGCACGGAGGACATCATCGCGGGCGACAAGCGCATTTTGATGGCCAGCTTCTTCCAACACCCCTACTACCCGCACAGCGGGGAGCCGCCCAGCGCGGACAATATGATCAACATTCCCGTGCCTGCCTACACCAAGGGGATGGAAGTCCGCGAGTTGATCGAGACCTACTGGATGCCTCGCCTCGAAGCGCACCGGCCGGAGATGATCTTCATCAGCGCGGGGTTCGACTCCCACCGGGAGGACGAGATGGGCCAACTCGGCCTGGTCGAGGCCGATTACGCCTGGATCACGGAGCGCTTGATGGACGTGGCCCGCCGGCATGGCAAAGGCCGCATCGTGTCCTGCCTGGAAGGTGGCTACAACCTCAGTGCCTTGGGGCGCAGCGTGGAAGCCCATGTGCGCGTGTTGGCGGATGTGTAATACACGGATATGGAAATCACTGAACTTGGCAATCTGCTGAAAGAATGGGACGAGGCCGTCGTCTGGATCGAGGCCCTGGTGTTGCTGGCCTGCCTCGGACTGGCCTGGGGCGTGACCCGGTACGTGGGTTACCGCGTGGGGCGTGGCGCCGCGCCGATTGGCGCGGACCAAAAGTCTGAGTCACACCGCTTCGATTCGGTCTTGTTTGGTCAGCACACCATCGACGGACTGCTGTTTCCTCTGTTGAATCTGCTGCTGATCTACGCGGCGCGGCATGGCGTGGCCTTGTACCAGCCCGTGCTGCTGCTCAAGGTGGCTTTGCCCATCTTCGTGTCCCTGGCCGTCATCCGCTTGTTCGTGCGCGTGTTGCGGGCCTCCTTCCCCGAGTCAGCCTCGGTGAAGTTCATCGAACAGTCGGTGTCCTGGCTGGCCTGGGGCGGTGCCGTGCTGTGGATCACGGGCTTGCTGCCCGCGGTGCAGGCCGAAATGGAGGACATCACTTTCGCCTTCGGACAGACGCGCATCAGCCTGCGTACCCTCTTCGAGGGCGCGATCTCCTCATCGCTGATGTTGGTGGTGGTGTTGTGGATCTCGGCCACCCTGGAAAAGCGCATCTTGCGCGGCGGCGTGGGCGATCTGTCCATGCGCAAGATCGCGGCCAACGCGATCCGCGCCGGATTGCTGTTCATCGGCCTGCTGTTCGCCTTGTCCGCCGTGGGGGTGGATCTGACCGCGCTGTCGGTGCTCGGCGGTGCGCTGGGGGTGGGTTTGGGTTTTGGCCTGCAGAAACTGGCGGCCAACTACGTCAGCGGCTTCGTGATCCTGCTGGAGCGCTCATTGCGCATTGGGGACATGGTGCGAGTGGACGGCTTCGAGGGTGTGGTCACCGACATCAAGACCCGTTACACCCTGATCCGCGCGCTCAATGGCCGCGAGACCGTGGTTCCCAATGAACTCTTCATCACCCAGCGCGTGGAGAACCTGTCGCCGGGAACCCATGTGTCACTGACCCTCAAGATCGCGGTCGGGTATGACAGCGACCCGACCCAGGTGATGCAGATCCTGGTGGATGCCGCGCTCGAGCAGCCCCGTGTTCGTCGCACGCCCGTGCCCGTCGCCACACTGGACAACTTTGGCGCCGACGGCTTGGAGTTTTCGCTCACCTTCGCCATCGACGACCCGGAGATTGGTCACAGCGCCCTGCGTTCGTCCATCAATCTGTACATCCTGGAGGCCTTGCGCGCGGCAAAAATTGACATTCCCTATCCGCAGCGCGTGGTGCATTGGCGGGATGAAACTCCCTCGCATCTCGCACCGACGGATGGTGGGGGCAAAAGCTCCGTTTAGAATGCGGCCTCACAGAAATCGCACGGTCGTTCTATTTTCTTAATTTTGCAGGAGAGCGCGCATGAAAGTCCTCGTCCCCGTCAAACGCGTGGTGGACTACAACGTCAAAGTCCGCGTCAAGGCGGACAACACCGGTGTGGACATCGCCAACGTCAAGATGAGCATGAACCCTTTTGACGAAATCGCCGTCGAGGAGGCCGTGCGCCTGAAGGAAAAGGGTGTCGTGACGGAGGTGATTGCGGTGTCCTGCGGTGTGACGCAGTGCCAGGAAACCCTGCGCACGGCCATGGCCATCGGCGCCGACCGCGCCATCCTGGTCGAGACGAGTGAGGAACTGCAGCCTCTGGCGGTGGCCAAACTGCTCAAGGCCCTGGTGGACAAAGAACAGCCTGGCCTCGTGATCCTGGGCAAACAGGCCATCGACGACGACGCCAACCAGACCGGCCAGATGCTGGCCGCCTTGGCCGACCTGCCGCAAGCCACTTTTGCCTCCAAGGTGGAAGTGGCCGATGGCAAGGCGAAGGTGACGCGCGAGGTCGATGGGGGCCTGGAAACGCTGTCCGTCTCGCTGCCCGCCGTGGTCACGACCGACTTGCGCCTGAACGAGCCGCGTTACGTGACGCTGCCCAACATCATGAAGGCGAAGAAGAAGCAACTGGACACGGTCAAACCCGAGGACCTCGGTGTCGACGTGAAGCCGCGCCTCAAGACCTTGAAGGTCACCGAGCCGCCCAAGCGCGGCGCCGGCGTGAAGGTGCCGGACGTGGCGACCCTGGTGGCCAAGCTGAAGAACGAAGCGAAAGTGATTTGAGGGAAACACCATGACTGCACTCGTTATTGCCGAACACGACAACGCGTCCCTCAAGGGCGCCACCCTCAATACCGTCACCGCTGCGGCTCAAGCCGGTGGCGATGTGCATGTGCTGGTGGCGGGTCACAACGCCAAGGCTGCTGCCGAAGCCGCCGCCAAGATCGCTGGCGTCGCCAAAGTCATCCATGCGGATGCGGCTGGTTTGGCGCATGGCCTGGCCGAGAACGTCGCGGCCCAAGTGTTGGCCATCGCTGGCAATTACAGCCACATCCTTTTTCCTGCCACCGCCTCTGGCAAGAACGTCGCTCCGCGTGTCGCCGCCAAGCTGGATGTCGCCCAGATCAGCGACATCACCAAGGTGGTGAGCGCCGACACCTTCGAACGCCCGATCTACGCGGGCAATGCCATCGCCACCGTGCAAAGCGCGGACAAGGTGAAGGTCATCACCGTGCGCACCACGGGGTTTGATCCGGCGGCGGCCACGGGCGGCTCGGCCACCGTGGACAGTGTCGCGGCGGCCGCTGACAGCGGCAAGAGCAGCTTCGTCGGCGCCGAGCTGGCGAAGAGTGATCGTCCGGAGCTGACGGCCGCGAAGATCATCGTGTCCGGCGGGCGTGCCTTGGGCTCCAGTGAGAAGTTCAACGAGGTCATGACCCCGCTGGCCGACAAGCTGGGCGCCGCCATCGGTGCGTCCCGCGCGGCGGTGGACGCAGGCTACGCGCCCAACGACCTGCAGGTCGGCCAGACCGGCAAGATCGTCGCGCCGCAGCTCTACATCGCCGCGGGCATCAGCGGCGCAATCCAGCATCTGGCGGGCATGAAGGACTCCAAGGTGATCGTGGCGATCAACAAGGACCCCGAAGCGCCCATCTTCAGCGTGGCTGACTATGGCCTGGAGGCCGATCTGTTCGTGGCCGTGCCCGAACTGGTGAAGGCCCTGTAAGCGGCTGGAGGCCGATGAAAATCACGCCTCGACTGTTGCGTGCGGCCATGAATCTATGGCCGCCCTTTCTGTTTTCCGGCATCCATGTGACCGCGATTGCCAAGGACTGGCGGTACGCGCGCGTGGAACTGCGCTCCCGGCCCTGGAACCGGAACTATGTCGGCGTGCATTTTGGCGGCAATCTGTTTTCGATGACCGACCCGTTCATGATGATTCTGCTCAAGGAATCGCTGGGCCGGGATTACTACGTGTGGGACCGGGCTGCGGAAATCGAGTATGTGAAGCCGGGTCGCGGCACGGTCGCGGCCGAGTTCCAGATCACCGACGCCTTGCTGCACGACATCCGCGCCGCTGCCGCCCGGGGCGAGAAATACGAACCGTGGCTGGCGGTGGACGTGGTGGATGCCAAAGGTGAAACCGTGGCCAGAGTGCGCAAGCAGCTCTACATCCGACTGAAACCCGAGAAGCGCCCCGAGGCGCCTTAAAGACAGACGCCACCTTGGCGAGGAGACCCTCATGACTTATCGCGCTCCCCTGAAAGACATGCTGTTCAATCTGCGTTACCTGGCGCGGATCGATGAGATTGCCAGCCTGCCCGGCTTCGAGGACGCGGGTTTCGAGACAGCCCAGGCGGTGCTGGAAGAAGCCGCCAAGTTCAATGAGCAGGTCGTCGCCCCTTTGAATTGGGCAGGTGATGTCCAGCCCTCTAGCTGGAAGGACGGCATCGTCACCACCACGCCCGGGTTCAAGGACGCCTTCCGCCAGTTCGCCCAGGGGGGCTGGCAGGGCCTGCAACACCCGGTGGACTTCGGCGGCCAAGGCCTGCCCAAGGCCATCGGCGCGGCCTGCATCGAGATGGTCAACAGCGCCAACTTGAGTTTCGCGCTCTGCCCCTTGCTGACCGATGGCGCCATCGAGGCCCTGTTGACGGCGGGCTCTGACGAGCTCAAGGCGACCTACCTGGAGAAGCTGGTCAGCGGCGAGTGGACCGGAACCATGAACCTGACCGAACCGCAGGCCGGCTCTGATCTGTCCCTGGTGCGCAGCCGCGCCGAGCCCCAGCCCGATGGCAGCTACAAGGTTTACGGGACCAAGATCTTCATCACCTACGGCGAGCACGACATGGCGGACAACATCGCCCATCTGGTGCTGGCGCGTGTGACGGGTGCGCCCGAGGGCATCAAGGGCATCAGCCTCTTCCTCGTGCCCAAGTTCCTGGTGAACAAGGACGGTTCGCTGGGTCGGCGCAACGATGTGCACTGCGTGAGCATCGAGCACAAGATGGGCATCAAGGCCAGTCCGACCGCGGTGCTGCAATACGGAGACCACGGCGGTGCCGTGGGCTACCTCGTGGGCCAGGAGAACCGTGGCCTGGAGTACATGTTCATCATGATGAACGCCGCCCGCTATGCCGTGGGCGTGCAGGGCATCGCCGTGGCCGAGCGCGCGTACCAGCAGGCCGTGGCCTACGCGAAGGACCGTGTCCAGAGCCGACCGGTGGACGGCAGCATCAAGGCCAGCGCGACCATCATCCACCACCCCGATGTGCGGCGCATGCTCATGACTTCGCGTGCGTTGATTGAAGGTTGCCGCGCCATGGCCAGCGTGGCCGCTGCCGCTTATGACGCCGCGCACCACCACCCAGACGCCGAGGCGCGCAAGCAGAACCAGACCTTCTACGAATTCCTCGTGCCCTTGGTCAAGGGCTACAGCACCGAGATGAGCCTGGAAGTCACCTCGCTGGGCGTGCAGGTGCATGGCGGCATGGGCTTCATCGAGGAGACTGGCGCGGCCCAGCATTACCGCGACGCCAAGATCCTGACCATCTACGAAGGCACCACGGCCATCCAGGCCAATGACCTCGTGGGGCGCAAGACCCTGCGCGACGGCGGCCAGACCGCCAAAGCCATCGCGGCGCAGGTGGAGGCCACCGAGGCCGAGCTCAAGCGCCAGGGAGGCGCCGACGCGCTGGCCGTGGCTCGTCATCTGGCCGCCGCACGCGCGGCCTTCGTGGACGTGGTGGAGTTCCTGGTCGCCCAGCAGGACCCGAACGCGGTGTATGCAGGCAGCGTGCCCTACCTGATGTTGGCCGGCAACCTGATGGCAGGCTGGCAACTGGCCCGCGCCTTGCTGGCCGCGCAGACGAACGCGGCGGCGGACCAGGCCTTCATGCAAGCCAAGATCAGCACGGCGCGTTTCTACGCCGAGCACATCCTTCCGCGCACGGCCGGTCAGCGCGCCGCCATCGTTGAAGGAGCGGCCAGCGTCACTGCCCTACCGCTGGAAGCCTTTTGACGTTAATAAAGTCGCTTTGTTGCGACGCGGTAGCGCCATTTCTTTGCTTTTGTAATGATTGCGCCGCAGTGGAATCCTGCGCCAGGCGACGCTTCATCGATTGAATCTAGCGAGCCTCAGGCTGACGCCTGCACGCCGTACCATGAGGGATGCACTGGACGGCAACACGTAACTGTTGCTGGATATGCAAACGCGGCACAGGGCGGCACACTGCGAGGCCATCAACGTCAACCGGGTGTCGGTTTAGCGCATCCTGGTCGAGAGGGAGAGGGCCAGAATCGACCAGTCCGCCAGACCGGGCGCTCGCGTGCGCGATATGCAAGTATCCGATGACGAAGTGGTACAACCGCACTTCGTCCGCACGGGCTGCTGCCTGGCTTGGCCGCTCGGAAATGATGCGCGGATGTCCCATCCATCCGAGTGTGCGGGGCGGCATAGCTTTCATCTGAGCCCGCAGATTGCCTTGCTTCAGCAAGCAGGACAATCAGCCGTAGGCTCCAACAGCCAAGCACCTTCGGCAGGATCAGCAGCGCGCAGGCGCGTCCGATGGATTCCCGCAAGAGTTTCCTGCATATAATAAGAACAATTCTTATTACGAGAAGACCGCGGACCTGCCGCAGCCAGTCTCCACGGACCTGTCCTGCGTTTTTCTGCATTTTCCCCAGGGTCTGCACGTGCTGGAGAGCTACCACCGCGAACTGCTGAATTTCCTCTCGCGCCAGGTAAGAGACCGCGACGCTGCGGCTGACCTCGCGCAGGAAAGCTTCGTGCGCGTGCTTGCCGCTCAGTCCTCCGGACGGGCCGTGCTGGACATACGAGCCTTGCTCTACCGCACGGCTCGCAACCTCGTCATCGACCAGCACCGGCGCAACGAAGTGCGCCGTCACGACGACTTGGACGCCGTGCCCGAACACCAGCATCCACGGGCGCCTCAACACCTTCAGCCCGAAGAACTGCTGGCTTCGCAGCAGGTGATCTGCGCCTACGTGACCACCATCGAGGCCCTGCCCGAGCGCTGCCGAGAAGCGTTCGTGCTGCATGTGTTCGACGAATTCAGTCACGTCCAGATCGCCCAGCGCATGAGCATCTCCGTGAGCATGGTGGAAAAGCACATCGTGCGTGCCATGGTGGCCTGTAAGCTCTGCGAGCGCCGTTTGCGCGGCGAAGGCGGGCAGACCCAGGCCGCCGGGGCGGCGTCCGCAAGCATCCAGGTAGCCCCACCCGCTGCCGACGTTCCGCTGTTGGACACCAGCCAGAGGTGAGGTTTCCGTTCCTCTGCGCGTCTACATTGACAAGAGCAATCCGTTTGCGCTAAAGCCATGTCCTCCAACCCCCCTCCACCGCGCGCTGAGCAAGAAGTGGCGACGCGCGTCAGTGCGAGCCATGGCGCTGGGGCGAGCGCCGACGAGCGCGAGTTCGATGCATTTGCACAAGATCAGGATCCATTGGACATTGAAGCGGCCACCTGGGTGACGCGTAAGCGCAGCGGCCTGAGCGCCGAGGGCGAAGTCCAACTGCAAGACTGGCTGGACGCCGACCCCCGCCATGTCCAGGCCTTTGATGACATGGACGCGACCTTTGGCGAGGTGCAGCAGCTGCCCGACCAGGACGTTGCCCAGTTCCTTGCTGGGTTGCCAGATCGGGATACGGACAGCCAGTCTGCGCCACCCCGTGTCACATCACCCTGGGCCCAGGCGCCCAAGCCCAAGCGCTCAAGCACAGGCAGGGACGCGGCCTTTCCGGGCCTGAATGGCCTGCTGGGCCTGCTGCGCCCGCTGGTGCCCCAGGCGGTCGCCGCAGCCATGGCTTTCGCGATGGTGGGGGGAGGCTGGATGGGCTGGAGCCACTGGCAGCGCCGACCCGTGTTCGAGCAGGTTTACGTCACCAAGCGGGGCCAGCAGCTCAAGGCGACCTTGCCAGATGCCGTAGAAACAGCTTCGGCTTCGGGCAGCACCCTTCAGTTAGACACTGCCACCCAGATCCAGGTGCGCCTCTACCGCAACCGGCGCGAGGTGCACCTGCAAAGCGGCCAGGCCTTGTTTGCCGTGTACAGCGACCCGCAACGCCCGTTCCATGTGTATGTCGGCGCCCTGCGCATCACGGTGGTCGGTACCCGATTTTCGGTGCGGCAGACTGGCACAGGGCTGGATGCGGGCCAGACCGTGGTGGCCGTGGAGGAAGGCCGCGTGCGCGTGGAAAAGCGACCTACCGCAGCAGACAACCCTGGTGGCGCCGATGCACCGCAAGATCAGGTCGCATCCACCGAGGCTCCTGCGGACTCTCCGGTCGTGCTGATCGCTGGGCAGACGGTGGTGGCCGACGCCCAAGGCCACATCGGCCCGGTGGCTACCCTGGCCACCAACGCCATGGCCCCCTGGCTCGGAGGGCGCCTGAACTTCGACCAGACCCCGCTGGCCCAAGCCATCGCCGAGTTCGAGCGCTACGGCCGCACCGGCTTGGAGGTTCGCGACCCCGCCGTGGCCGCCCTGCCAGTGGGCGGCAGCTACAGCTTGAATCAGTGGCAGCGCTTTGCCGAGACTCTGCCGCAAGTGCTGCCTGTACGCTTAGTGCGCCGGGGTGAAGCCACGGAAGTGGTGGCGCGATGAGTTAGATCGGGCCGCAAAAAAAATCCTCCGATTTCTCATTTGCGACGTGAGGGTTGCGCAGGGGTACTGCGTCTTCATGGGTAGGTGAGGCTGGCGCGTGTTGCGCCGGCCCGGCAACTCAGCAACCGACCGAGGAGTTTTGACCCATGCGACCCACGCGACCTTTAGTGCTGCATCAGCGCTTCACCCCTGCACCTTTGGCCCTGGCCGCCGCTATGGCCATCTCGCTGGCTATGGGTCATGCGCCGCTGGCCTATGCGCAAAGTGCTGCGGCCACATCGGCAGCCAATCCCATCGTCATCAATATCCCCGCGCAGCCGCTAGGGCAGGCGCTGAACGAACTGGCGCGTCAGGCGAATTTGCAGATGACATTTCCTGCGGCCTTGGTGGCGGGGAAGCAGGCGCCGGCCGTGAGCGGCAATCTGACCCCTAGACAAGCCCTCGACAGGTTGATAGCAGGTCACGACCTCTTCGCGAGCATAGAAGCCGCCTCGGTCATAGTCAGACCCGTACCTCCAAGTCGCGAAGCCAGCCCTGCCGTGGAAGATGGCGTTCTGCCCGTCGTGGTGGTCACCGGAACGAAGCGCGATCAAGGCGTTCAGCAGGCAACCCAAAGCGTGGCGGTTTTTCGGGAACAGGATACCGTCGGCCTATCGTCTGTGCCGCAAGCTTTCGAGCGGGTGCCCAATGTGACACAGCAGTCGATCGGGTTCTTGCCGACGGTCCGGGGGCTGGACGGCAATGGCATCGCAGCAGGTGGCGGAGGTGCGGTCACAGGCGCAAGCCCGCGGCTGTCCACTTACATCGATGGCGTCGCTCGCACGTATGGCGCGACTCCGGACGGACAGGGCAGCTTCTGGGACATGGCTCAGTTGGAGGTCTATCGAGGAGCGCAGTCCACCCAACTTGGACAAAACGCCATTTCCGGCGCCATCGTTCAAACCACGAACGATCCAAAGTTCAAGGATGAGGCGGCCGTCCAAGTCGGTGCCCGTACAGGCGGAACCACCTACGACGCTGCCTTCATGCTCAACAAGGTGCTCAGCGACCAGGTCGCAATCAGGCTTACCGGCGAGGCCGTCGACGGCAAGAACGCCATCGACTACTCGGGCTTCACGGGCACGGGGCTGACTGCGGCAGACCGAGACGAAATGGGGCGCATGAAGTATGGACGCTACCGCTTCAAGGCGTCGTATCTGCCAACGGATGATCTGCTGCTGAAACTGACGCTGGAACGAGAGGATCGTAAGAACCCATTCACGCCAGATCTGGGCTCAAACTCATCACGGCGCGAACTTGTCGGGGGCAGGAATGGTGACTATTTTGATTCTGTGACCGATGTCGCCGCGCTCAATACTGGCTACGAAATCAATGGTGAATGGTCTTTCGACACCATACTGTCCCAGCAGAAGGCCGACACCAGTTTCGGCCCACCGGTCGTAGGCAACCCCGACCCCGCAGCCTTCTACGATTTCCGCTTCAAGTCGGATGAGAAGGCGTTCGAGCCGAAGCTGGCCTACAAGTCACAGAACAGTCGCACTGGCGCGGTGGTTGGCGCATTTGTCAAAGAACGAGAACGCACAGATACCGGTAAGCCAGGGTCAGCATTTGCACTGGAGGCAGACGATCAGGCCAGCAGTCGCTCCCTCTACGCTGACACCACCATCGAACTGAGCCCAAGCTGGGACATTCTGCTGGCTGGGCGCTATCAAAATGACACCCAGAAACGTGACTTCTCAGCGCTTGGTGGACTCCTGACCTACAACTTTAACGAGAAGAACACTGTTTTTCTTCCCAAGATCGGTGCCACCTATCACTACAGCCCAGATGCCGCACTCAGTCTGTTGGCGTACAAGGGATACAACGCCAGCGGCGGAGGCGTGAGTTTTGTGACGTTTACACCGTACACCTACAAAAAAGAAACCTCCACGACCGTGGAACTGGTCTCTCGCACCCAATGGCTAAACAAGATCCTGACAGCCAATGCCAATCTGTTCTTCACGGAGTTGAACGATACCCAAGCCATGGGTGTTGGCCCTGGAGGTGCGGCAGATCGCATCTATCTCAACATTGACAAGGCCCGAACAAAAGGCTTGGAAGTTGACCTGATTTATCAGCCCGACAGTCGTACGCAACTCGCGGCTGCGCTGGGTCTGCTCGAAACCGAAATTGTCAACTTCGGTTCAGCAGCCAACAGTTCAAAAAATGGCAATGAGTTGGGAATGGCTCCGAGGGTCAGCGCAAATATAGAAGCGAATTTTGTTGCCACGCAACGCCTGACCCTTGGTGGCAACGTCACCTATGTCGGTGAGCGGTTTTCCAACTTTGACAACCTTCCTGAAGATCGCCTGGATAGCTACACGATCGCTAGCTTGAATGCTCGATACAGGATCTCCGACTCCATTACCGCCACGCCATACATCAACAACCTGTTTGACAAGGAGGTACAGACCGACCGGACTACCTCTACCAACGTCGCGTATTTCAACTCACCACGGACTGTGGGCGTAAAACTGAAGGCGGACTTCTGAACATGTGTTCATCCACGTCGTCGTTAGTGCGCCCGGAGATCCGCCTATGACACCAAAGTCGCTTCGAGTCTGGTCCTGGCTGCATACCTGGAGCAGTCTGATCTGCACCGTCTTCATGTTGCTGCTGTGCCTGACCGGCTTGCCGCTGATCTTCCACCATGAGATCGGACACCTCTTGGGAACAGAGGTTGAGGCGCCGGTCATGCCAGCCGATACGCCCAAGGCCTCGATGGACAAAGTGTTGGCAAGCGGTCAATCACGCGTACCAGGTCTGGTGCCGATTTTTGCTGTCCAGGAACCTGATGACACTGACACGTGGTTGATGGCTTTTGCTCCTGATCCGAAAGCGCAAGAGGGAATACGCATGGTGGTGGTGGACTCCCGAACTGGTGAGGCCATTGGCGAGCCACCGGCTGAGGAGGGCTTCATCTACGTGATGTTCAAACTGCACGTGGACCTGTTCGCAGGCCTGCCAGGCAAGCTGTTCTTGGGATTGATGGGGCTGTTGTTTGTGATTGCCATCGTCTCAGGCGTCGTGTTGTATGCCCCCTTCATGCGTAAGGTTCCGTTCGCGACGGTGCGTCGGGATCGGTCCACTCGTCTCAAATGGCTGGACATGCACAACTTGCTGGGGGTGGTGACGCTGAGTTGGGCGCTGGTGGTGGGATTCACCGGCGTCATTAACACGTGGGCGGATCTGGTGATCAAGTTGTGGCAGTTCGATCAGCTGGGTGCTGTGCTCGCGCCCTATAAAGACCTGCCTGCTCCGACGACGCGCAGCTCGCTGCAAGCGGCGGCAAGTGCGGCGCAAGCACTTGAGCCGGACATGAAGCAGGCATTCTTCGCTTTCCCTGGCACCCAGCTCTCAAGCCCTCATCACTACGCCGTTTTCATGCGTGGGACTGAACCGTTGACTGCGCGCCTATTCAAGCCCATTTTGGTGGACGTCAAGACTGGGACGGTGACCGCAAGCCTAGATCTGCCTTGGTACGTCACTGCGCTACTCGTGTCGCAGCCACTTCACTTTGGAGACTATGGAGGACGAGCCATGCAGATCCTCTGGGCCGTTCTGGACGTCATCACCATCGTGGTGCTTTGTAGCGGCCTGTACTTGTGGTGGCAGAGACGCCGGGCTCCGGCGCGAAAACCATTGTCCGAGAACCTCGAATTGGTTGCGAGTGAACCTGGCGATGCGACGGCCCGGAGTGCATCAAAATGACATCTATTCGGATCTTTGCTTGGCCATTGGCGATATGTCTACTCACGACATCAGGATTGATTGCCGGACTTGCATTTGACGGGTGGGGGGATGCGCTTGCAGCAATCGGGCTCGGCGTGCCAGTTGGCGTCGTGTTGTGGGCTACTTCTTCCGGGAAGGGGCTGAGACTAAAGCAGCGAGCTATAGATCCCACGCGCGAGCAGTGAACTCGTGCCCCTGATGGGCGAAGGAATCCAGTACAGTTCCAACTCAGTTGAGGTTCTTCCCGCAGTCACTGTCCCGGCAATGAAGCGGCTACCATGCTGCCGTGGCTGGGGCCGCGCAGCATGGCGGACGACTGGGCTGCTGGGCCAAGAATTGAACGCAAGCGATGCACGAGTTCGCGATCCTCAAGGAAGTTCGATGCATCCTGAACCACTGCGTAGAATCTGACCAGCAACCCGGTCGCACGGGGCTCTTAGCGCCTTGAATACAAAGAATCAGACAGGACTGGGTGCTTTTTCGTTTTCTTCAGGTGAACTAAACCATTGAGAGTCTCCTTCATGTTACTGACTCGAGAGCTGCTGCCTATCTTCAAGAAACTGCGCCTGCCCGTCATCGGTTCGCCGTTGTTCATCATCAGCAATCCGCAACTCGTGATCGCTCAATGCCAGGCTGGCATCGTCGGTGCCATGCCGGCCTTGAACGCCCGACCGGCCTCGCAACTGGACGAATGGCTGGCCGAGATCACCGAAGCCTTGGCCGCCTGGGACAAGGCGCACCC
Organism: Hylemonella sp. W303a; assembly: GCF_046452315.1. Classification (NCBI taxonomy): domain Bacteria; kingdom Pseudomonadati; phylum Pseudomonadota; class Betaproteobacteria; order Burkholderiales; family Comamonadaceae; genus Hylemonella; species Hylemonella sp. W303a. Next base: position 143,761 of record NZ_JBKFDG010000007.1, read on the forward strand.
GGACCGTCCTGCCGCGCCCTTCGCGATCAACCAGATCGTGCACAAGAGCAATGAGCGCCTTGAGCAGGACATGGCCTTGTGCGTGAAGTACAAGGTGCCGCTTTACATCACCTCGCTGGGCGCGCGCGAGGAAATCAACCAGGCCGCGCACAGCTACGGCGCCGTGGTGCTGCACGACGTGATCAATAACGCTTACGCCCACAAGGCGATCGAGAAGGGCGCCGACGGCTTGATTGCCGTGGCCTCGGGCGCAGGTGGGCACGCGGGCACCAAGAGCCCCTTCGCCCTGGTGCAGGAAATTCGTCAATGGTTCGATGGCCCCTTGGCCTTGTCAGGCTCCATCTCAACCGGCGCCTCCATCCTGGCGGCCCAGGCCATGGGCGCGGACTTCGCCTACATCGGCACGGCCTTCATTGCCACGCACGAGGCGCGCGCGGTGGAGGCTTACAAGCAGGCCATCGTGCAGGGCACGAGTGACGACATCGTTTACAGCAATCTGTTCACGGGCGTGCATGGCAACTACCTCAAGCCCAGCATCCGTGCGGCGGGACTGGACCCAGACCACCTGCCGGAGAGCGACCCCAGCAAGATGAACTTCGGTGGCGATGCCAAGAAAGCCTGGAAGGACATCTGGGGTTCAGGTCAGGGCATCGGTGCCATCGACCGCGTGCAGGGGGCGGCGGACTACATCGCCCAGTTGGCGCGTGAATACCAGGCGGCGCGCGAGCGCGTACAGGCTTTGCCCAAGGCTTCAGCCTGAATCCGCAGGGGCGCAGCGTCGCCCGCTCAAGACCGACGGCCCGGAACTTCCGGGCCGTTTCATTTCAGATTTCGGGCCAGGCCCGCAGGCGTCTTGGTTTCCAAGTCGCGGCTGGCGCGAGTGTGTTTGCGCTCCAGCCCTTGTGTTGCCCCCGTTTCAGGCCTGGCGCTGAAAGGCGCTGCGGCGGGCCTCGCCGCGTTCCAGGTGGCGCGCGATGTTGCCGCAAACCAGGTCGCACAAGGCGTTGACCGAGGGATCGGCGATCCGGTAGTAGGCGTTGGCGCCTCGGCTGTCGCGTTCGACCAGCCCATGCTTGGACAGCATGGTCAGATGGCGCGACACATTGGCCACGCTGCATGCGCAGGCTTCGGCGAGTTCGCTGACATTGGCTTCCCCGCCGCGCAGCTTATTCAGGATCATCAAGCGCGTGGGTTCCGACAGGGCCTGGAAGTAGGCGGCGACGTCCCGCAAGGCCTCCAGCGGCATTGATTCCATGGCGAGCTTGTTCTTGGACATGGGTGGATGATATCTGCATTCCATCATTTGCGCAATTGCGCAAATGATGGAATAATGGCCATCATTGATTGTTTGGCAGGGATCTCAACCATGAAGCACAGCTCTACTTTCTTTCGGCGAGTCAGCCTGAGTGTTTTGGCGGCAGCGACGGTTTCGGTGATGACCTGGCCCTTGTCGGTTCATGGCGCGCAGGCGTCATCCCCGCCCTCGATCATCGTGCGGGCGGCGACTCAGCCGCGCTGGGTCAGCCTGGAGGCCAGCGTGGAAGCCGTGCGTGAGACCACCGTCTCGGCGCAGGTACAAGGAGCCATCATGGAGCTGCGCGTGAAGGCCGGTGACGCCGTGCGGTCAGGGCAGCCCCTGCTGCGCATCGACTCACAGGCCGCGCAGGTCCAGAACGATGTGGCTGCCAAGGAGTACGAACGCCAGCGCCAGCTGTTCGACCAGCAATTCATCAGCCAGGGTGCGCTGGACCGCGCCTTGGCGCAGGCGCGTGCCAGCCAGGTGCAGACCGATCTCTACGTGCTGACCGCGCCTTATGCGGGCGTGGTGCGCGAGGTGCCGGTGGCGCTGGGTGACATGGCAATGCCCGGGCGGCCCTTGCTGGTTCTGTATGACCCGGCAGCCCTGCGCGTGACGGTCTCGGTGCCCCAAGCCCTGCTGGCGAGCGTGGGCACCGAACCCGTGCTGCGTTATGAATTGAATGGCCAGGCTCCGAGGCTTGTCGAGTCGGCCCGTCTGCTGCCCACGGTGGACCCGGTCTCGCGCACGGCTCAGTTGCGCTTCGATCTGCCGAAGTCGGTCTCGGGCGTGGTTCCCGGCATGTACGTGCGGGTCTGGCTGTCAGTGCAGGAACAGGCCGGGGGGCGCATCCTCGTTCCCGCCACGGCCTTGGTGCGGCGTGGTGACATGAACGGCGTCTATGTGTTGGACGCGGGCGGTCAGGCACGCCTGCGTCAGGTGCGGCTGGGCCCAGTGGACGGTGAGCGCGTTGAAATCCTCAGTGGCGTGGCAGACGGCGACCGGGTGGTCATCGATGCAGGGCGCGCCTTGCGGTTGCCCTGAAAGCGAAAGGTCAGACATGTCGAATCTTTCCAACGATTCCAGCTCCGCGGCCTCAGGTCCCGGCAAGCTTGGCGTCTCCGGCCGTGTGGCGGCGCTGTTCCAGTCCGCTCAGATTACGCCGCTCTTGGCCGTGGTGGCGCTGCTCTTGGGTGTTTTTGCGGTGGCGGTCACGCCGCGCGAGGAAGAGCCACAGATCGACGTGACCATGGCGAATGTGATGGTGCCTTTTCCAGGTGCCTCGGTGCGGGACGTGGAACAGGTCATCGCCACGCCCGGTGAGCAGGTGCTGTCGCGCATGGCGGGCGTGGAGCACGTGATGTCGGTGTCGCGTCCTGGCTTGGCGGTGTTGACCGTGCAATTCAAGGTCGGCGTCGCGCAGAGCGAGGCGCTGGTGCGACTGCACGACACGCTGCGCGACCATGCCGATTGGTTGCCAGCCAACCTGGGCGCACTCACACCCATCGTCAAGCCCAAGGGGATCGACGACGTCCCCATCGTCAGCCTGACCTTGTTCGACCGTCGGCCCGAGGCCAGTGCCATGGATTTGGAGCGCGTGGCCCACGCCATGGAAGCGGAACTCAAGCGCGTCAAAGGCACCAAGGACGTGCGCACCCTGGGGGGGCCGGGTCGGGCTGTGCGGGTGCAGCTCGATGCAGCGCGCATGGCTGCCGCGGGCGTCAGCGTGTCGGATGTGCGCGCCGTCCTGCTGTCGGCCAACGCGGGCGCGTCCGTCGGCGAACTGATTTCAGGCAATCGGGCCGTGGCACTTGACGCTGGGCCCTGGCTGGAGCGGGCCGAGGACGTCGGGGCGCTGGTGGTCGCCGCGCGAGGTGTTGCCGCCGATCGTCGCCCGGTCTACCTGCGTGATGTCGCCGTCATCAACGATGGATCGCCACCCCCCCAATCCTACGTCTGGCATGGCATTCCCGCCGAGAGGGCGGGTGTGACCGGCGGCGAATACCCGGCCGTTACCCTGACGCTGACCAAGAAGCCTGGGGAGAACGCGATCGATGTGGCCAACGCCGCCATCGCACGGGTTGAATCGCTCAAGAACACCGTGATTCCTGCGGATGTGGACGTTGCCGTCACGCGCAATTTCGGCGCCACTGCCAATGACAAGGCCCAGAAGCTGATTCAGAAGCTGCTGTTCGCCACGGCCTCCGTGGTGGCCCTGGTGTTCCTGGCCTTGGGTCGGCGCGAGGCCGCCATCGTGGGCTCGGCCGTGCTGCTCACCCTGACGGTCACCTTGTTCGCTTCTTGGGCCTGGGGTTTCACGCTCAATCGCGTGTCCTTGTTCGCGCTGATCTTCTCCATCGGCATCCTGGTGGACGATGCCATCGTCGTGGTGGAGAACATCCATCGGCATCAGACCTTGTACCCCCACAAGACCCTGGCCGAGTTGATTCCCGGCGCGGTGGACGAAGTGGGCGGCCCGACGATCCTGGCGACGCTGACGGTCATCGCGGCCTTGCTGCCGATGGCCTTCGTGAGCGGACTGATGGGGCCCTACATGAGCCCGATCCCCATCAACGCCAGCATGGGCATGGTGCTCTCGCTGGTCATCGCCTTCGTGGTCACGCCCTGGTTGGCACGCCTGTGGATGAAGCCGTCCCCGACGTCCCCAAAGCACGACCATCACGGCGCCCCAGGAGATGGCGCGCATCAGGGCCTTGGCGCGCGGCTGGACCCTTTCTTTCGCAAGGTGTTTGGGCCGCTGCTGCACGCGCGGCACGGCGCGGTCCAGCGCCGCAAACTGTGGCTGAGCATCCTGGCGCTGATCGTCGTGTCCGTGCTGCTGCCGGTGATCGGCTGGGTGCAGCTCAAGATGCTGCCCTTTGACAACAAGTCCGAGTTCCAGGTCGTGGTGGACATGCCTGCGGGCACGCCGCTGGAGCACACCGCCGCTGCCCTGCGTGACATCGGTGCCTACCTGGCCACCGTGCCCGAAGTCAGCGACTATCAGGCCTACGCGGGCACGGCCTCGCCCATCAACTTCAATGGCCTGGTGCGTCAGTACGATCTGCGCGCGGCGGGTGACGTCGGGGATGTGCAAGTCAATCTGGTCGACAAGGCCCATCGCAAGGCCCAGAGCCACGCCATCGCCACACGCGTGCGGCCGGTCTTGCAAGAGATCGGCGCGCGTTTCGGCGCCAACATCAAGGTGGTGGAGGTTCCGCCTGGTCCGCCCGTGCTCGCACCCATCGTGGCGGAGGTCTATGGACCGGACGCCGAGGGGCGCCAGGCCGTCGCGCGCCAAGTCCGCGAGATCCTGAAAGCCACGCCGGGCGTGGTGGACGTGGACGAGAGCGCCATCGCGCCGGCGCCGCGTCGTCTTTTGTTGGTCGATCGCGCCAAGGCGGCGATGGCCGGTGTCACCCAGGCCGATTTGGTCGCCACACTGCGCGCGGGGCTGGCGGGTGAATCCGTCACCTGGTTGCGCGATGGGAGCAAGTACCCGACCCCCGTGGTGCTGCAACTGCCCGCCGAACGTCATGGTGACTTGGAGGCCTTGTTGCAATTGCAGGTGCATGGCAACACGGGCCAGTTGGTGCCCATCCGCGAGCTCACTCGCGTGGTGGACGCTCAGCGCGAGCAGCCGGTCTATCACAAGGACCTGCGCCCGGTGAACTTTGTCTTCGCCGACATGGCCGGCCGGTTGGACAGTCCGATCTATGGCATGTTCGCGGCGCGTGCCGACATCCTGCGCATCACGCCGCCGGGCGGTGAAACGCTGAGCGAGCATTTCGTGGCCCCCCCCGATGACACGCTGCGCGGCTACGCGATCAAGTGGGACGGCGAATGGCAGATCACGTACGAAACGTTCCGCGACATGGGGCTGGCCTATGCCGTGGGCCTGATCCTGATTTATCTGCTGGTGGTGGCGCAGTTCGGCTCCTACCTCACGCCCTTGATCATCATGGCGCCGATCCCGCTCACGGTCATTGGCGTGATGCCGGGCCATGCCTTGCTGAACGCGCAGTTCACGGCCACCAGCATGATCGGCATGATTGCCCTGGCCGGCATCATCGTGCGCAACTCCATCCTGTTGGTGGACTACATCCACCTGCGCCAGGCCGAGGGCGTGGCGTTCGCCGAGGCCGTGGTGCAGTCGGCGATCACCCGCGCCCAGCCCATCGTGCTGACGGGGCTGGCGGCCATGGCGGGTGCTTTCTTCATTCTTGACGACCCGATTTTCAACGGTCTGGCCATCGCGCTGATCTTCGGCATCTTGGTTTCCACGGTGCTCACGCTGGTGGTGATTCCGACGCTGTACTACGCGGCCTATCGCAAGGCGCATGAGCCGATCCGGCTCGGCACCGACGTGCCCCGCGCCGCCACGGCATCCTGATTGCCATCTCTCTCGACCACCAACTCTCGACCATCATTTCATCAAGGAGAACCTCATGACTTCCTGGCGCATCGTCCGCATCATCGCTGGTTTTTTTGTACTGCTGTCCGTGGCCTTGGGTGTGCCCGGTAGTCCGCTGTTTCTCAGTACCTGGTGGCTGGTCTTCACCGCGTTTGTCGGTCTCAACCTGCTGCAAAGTGGCATCACGCAGTGGTGCCTGATGGAATCCATCCTGCGCCGCCTGGGCGTGCGCGGCGGCTGCTGAAAGCCGCGCAGTGCTGTGGGGTGGGGTGTTTGGGCCAAGCCGCACGCCGCGGCAAGCTGCCCCATGAGACCCCGCCTCCCGGAAGATGCACACCGGCCTGGATGGGTTCGGTGCGTCGGCCCACCGAGGAGGACAATGCCGAGCCCTGTTTCAGCATTCTCTTGAATCCGCCCCTATGAACTCTCCTGCCATGACCGTGAGCGCGCGGCGCAATCTCGGCTTGTTGATCGCCGCCCAGTCCCTGGGTGCGGCTTCCGCGCCCATCATCATCTCCCTGGGAGGCATCGTGGGACAGATGCTGGCCAGCCGGCCCGCCCTCGCCACTTTGCCCGTGAGTCTCTACAGCCTGGGTCTGGCTTTGTCCACTTTGCCTGCTGCCTTCCTGATGCGTCGACTGGGGCGCCGCGTGGCTTATGTGCTGGGCGCGCTGCTGGCGGTGGTGTCCGGGGGCGTGGCAGCGATCGGGATCGTGCAAGGCAGCTTCTTGCTGTTCTGCCTGGGCACGGCCCTGGCCGGTTACTACGGTGCGAATGTGCAGAGCTACCGCTTCGCGGCGGCTGACACCGTAGCGCCACCGCTGCGCGCGCAGGCCATCTCGCTGATCATGATTGGGGGGCTGGTGGCCGCGGTGATCGGACCGCAGGCCGTGATCTGGACGCGTGATGCCTGGCCCGGTGCGCCTTTCGCGGGCAGCTTCGCGGCGCAAGCCGTGCTGGCGCTGCTGGCTTTGCCCTTGCTGTTGGTGCTGCGCATGCCCAAGGAGACGGGGCTCGTCCATGCAACGGGGGCGGATGGGTCCAAGGAGGCCAATGCCCGGGCCCGCTCCCTCGGGCAGATCGCGCGCAACCCGCGTTTCATCGTCGCCGTCTCGGCGGGGGTGGTGTCCTACGGGCTGATGGCCTTCATCATGACGGCGGCGCCCATGGCCATGGTGGGTTGTGGCCACACCGTGGGCGAGGCGGCGCTGGGCATCCAGTGGCATGTGCTGGCCATGTTCGCGCCCAGCTTCGTCACGGGCAGTTTGATCACGCGGTTTGGCAAGACCCAGGTCACCGCGGTGGGTCTGGTGCTGATCGCAGCTTCCGGCCTGCTGGCGCTCGCCGGGCTGGAACTCCTGCATTTTTGGGGCGCGCTGGTGCTCCTGGGCGTGGGGTGGAATTTCGGCTTCATCGGCGCCACGGCGTTGTTGACCGACGTGTACCGCCAGGAGAACGCGGCCGAACGCGCCAAGGTGCAGGCCTTCAACGACTTTTTGATGTTCGGCGTGGTGGCGGTGGCGTCCTTTGCTTCTGGGAGTCTGCTGGGCAGCGCGGGCTGGAACGTTATCAACGCCCTGATGCTGCCCTTGATTGCCGCCGTGCTGGTTCTGCTGGCTTGGGGTGCGCGCATGAACCGACAGTTGCAGCGCCCGGTCTGACCGCGGCCATCGATGGCGAAGCGATCCGGTTCTGGGCGCTGGGTTCAAGGGCTTGGTTTCAAGACCCGGTGGACGGGCCGTAGCTCAAGGCGCCCGCCCGTCCCCAGAACACGCGGTACATGAAGATTGTGTAGACGATGATGACCGGCAGGGTGATGGCGACACCGATCAAGATCACCACCAGCGACTCGGTCGCGCTCGCGGCTTGCCAGACGGTCAACCGGTCCACCACGATGTAGGGGTAGAGGCTGTAGGCCAGACCAAAGAAGGCCAGCACGAAGACGATGACGGTCGCGACGAACACGATCCAGCCGTAACCCGCTTCCACCACGCGTGGGCGATGCAGCACCAACCAGGCGGCGGCCAGCGCAGCGGCGCTGGCCAAGGGGATGGGCAGGAGGGCAAAGAACTCCGGCAGCACGAACCACTTCGCGTACACCGCCGGACTGGCCAAGGGGGTCGCGATGGAGATCGCCCCCAGTGCCGCGGCCATGGGCCAGAACACGCGCCGGCCCCAAGCCATGGCGCGTGCGCGCAGCTCGCCCTCGGTCTTCATCAGCAGCCAGCCCGCGCCCAGCAGCGCGTAGGCCGTGGGCAGGGTGAGGGCGATGCCGGCTGAGAACACAAGCGCGAAGGCGTGGGTTTCGAAGCCCGTGAGGTAGCTGCCCAGCATCCAACCTTGGGCCAAGGAGGCCAGCAGCGAGCCCAGCGCGAACAGGCGGTTCCACAGTGTCTTGTGCCCAGCGGGGGCCTTGACGCGGAAGTCGAAGGCCACCCCGCGCAGGATCAGGCCCAGGAGCATCAAAGCCACTGGCAGGTACAGCGCCGACAGCACGATGCCGTGGGCCAGCGGAAAGGCCACCAGCAGCACGCCCACTCCGAGCACCAGCCAGGTTTCGTTGGCGTCCCAGAAGGGGCCGATGCTCGACACCATGAGGTCCTTCTGTGCTTCGGTGGCGAAGGGCAGCAACAGGCCCACACCCAGGTCGTAGCCGTCGAGCACGACGTAGACCAGCAGGGCCAGGCCCATCACAGCCATGAAGATCAGGGGGAGCACGGTGGCCCAGTTCAGCGACAAGTCCATGGTCATCTCCTTCGTCAGGCTTGGGGCGCGGGCGGATTCACCGGCGCGCTGTCGGGCTGAGGGCGTGGCGTGACAGGGGATGAGGGATTGGTGTGTTCCGCCATGTACTTCAGCACGCCGATGTAAGCGAGCAGCAGCAAGGCGTAGACGACCAGGTAGGCCACCAGCGTGGTCACCACCATGCCCGTGGCGTGGTCGGCCACCACATCGGCCGTGCGTACCAGGCCGTAGACGATCCAGGGCTGGCGGCCGATCTCGGTCACGTACCAGCCCGCCAGCGTGGCGACCCAGCCGGAGAACGTCATGGCCGCCAGGGTCCACAGCCAATAACGGGGCAGACCGGCGCTGCCGACGCGGTGCAGCTTCCACGCCGACAACCAAGCCACGACCAGCATCAGCAGCCCGATGCCCACCATCACACGAAAACTCCAAAAGACCGGGGCCACGGGCGGATGCTGGCCTGGGAAGGATTCCAACCCTTGCAGCTCGGCGTCGGCGTCATGCGCCAGGATGAGGCTGGCACCCTTGGGAATTTGGAGGGCGTACAGCGTGCGGCCTTCCTTTTCGCTGGGCCAGCCCAGCAGGGTCAAGGGCGCGCCGCGCTCGGTGTGCCAGATGCCTTCGATGGCGGCGATCTTGGCGGGCTGGTGGGCCAGGGTGTTGAGGCCGTGCAGGTCACCCATCCAGATTTGAAGCGGGATGGCGAAGGCCGCCGTCACGATGGCCGTGCGCAAGGCCTTGTGCGTGCCGGGGGTGGCGGTGCGGCGCAGCAGTTGCCAGGCGCTCAGGCCCGCCATCAGGAATGAAGCGGTCAGCGCCGAGGCCAGTAGCTTGTGACCCAGGCGGTAGGGGAACGACGGGTTGAAGACGATGGCCCACCAGTCATCGGCGTGGAAACGGCCATCGATCAGCGTGTAGCCGGCCGGCGTCTGCATCCAGGAATTGAGCGCGAGGATCCAGAAAGCCGAGAGCGTGGTGCCCAGCGCCACCAGCAGCGTGGCGATGAAATGGGTGCGCTCGGAGACCCGGCCACGTCCGAACAGCATGATGCCCAGGAACGAGGCTTCGAGGAAAAAGGCGGTCAGCACCTCGTAGCCCAGCAACGGGCCGGCGATGTTGCCCGCGCGTTCCATGAAGCCAGGCCAGTTGGTGCCGAACTGGAAGCTCATGGTGATGCCTGACACCACGCCCAGCGCGAAGGTCAGGGCGAATACCTTGGTCCAGAAGTAGTAGGCCTGTTCCCAGGCGAGTGCGTTGGCGCTCTCGGCGCCTTCACGCCGAGTGGCGAGGGACTGGCGGATGCGGAAGAACAGCAGCAGCCAACACAAGGCGATGGTGATGGTCGGGAACAGGATGTGAAAACTGATGTTGGCGGCGAACTGAATGCGCGCTGCGAGCAGGGCGTCCATGGTCATTGACTCCGGTTGTCCGGATCACGCCGGGGCGTGCGTCCCGTCACGCGGTCCTTGAATTCGAGCACCTTGGTCACGGCGCTGCCCATGCCCATGAGCTGCAGCGCGGTCTCATTGCTGAGTTTTTGCACGTCGTCAAACCAAGTCATGAGCCGGTCGATCAGCTCGTGCATCTGGCGCATGCGCTCTTGCGCATGCCGTTCGGCTTCGCTGCCGGGCTCTTCCAGCAGGGCCATGCGCAGCATGGAAAGAGTGGGCTCGATCTCGCGGCGGCGGCGTTCCTCGGCCAGCACGCGGAAGATTTCCCACACATCGGACGGCGCTTCGAAATACTCGCGGCGGTCGCCCGGCTGGTGGCGCAGATGAACCAAGCGCCAGGCCTGCAGTTCCTTCAGGCCCATGCTGACGTTCGAGCGGGAAAACTCCAGCGTTTCGGCGATGTCATCCGCGTTCAGCGGACGTTGAGAAATGAAGATGAGCGCATAAATCTGGCCCACCGTCCGGTTGATCCCCCAGCGGCTGCCCATTTCGCCGAAATGCGAGACGAACTGGCGCGACAGCGGGGCAAGTGAGTGCTTGTCTGACATGCCGACATTGTGTCATGGACTTGCTGAATTTTCAGTAAATACTGAAAATTCAGGACGACGACAGGGTCATGCGTGCCAGCGTGCGCTCAGCGCATCAGACTGAGTAAGGTGTTGAAGGGACTGAGCAAGTCAATCCAGGGGGTGCTCTGCAACGCCGGCAGGAAGGAATTCCGTCCGATGAACCAGACGGCCGCGAGCGCAGTGGCCCAGAAGATCGCCAGCAGCAGATTTTGAGGGAAGCGACGGCCCAGTCTCACCCGGCGGATGTTGAGATTCCACAGCCAGAGCGTAGGCAGCGCCGCGAGCAGACCCAGGAACACCAAGTGTTGCCACCATGGACGATGGCTAACGTGGGTGATCAAACCGCCCAAATTGCTTTTGAGATGGGCGACGTCCAGCAGCAAGGCGGTCTGGCCCGTCCAGAGCAACTCTGCGTTGAGAGCGGTGAGCCATAGCAGCAGGGTGGCCACGACCTTGAAGAATGCAGACCAGTTGAATGCGGTCAGCAGCAATCCCAGGGACGTCGCGCAAAGCAGGGCGAAATACAGGGTCAAGCCGAACACGCTGTGTCCCGCTAGGGCGGCTTCCGGCGCGCGCGAGATCGCTCGCCACAGGGGAATATTGCCTGCCAGTGTGATCCACAGGGTGATCAACACCAACACTGTGGTGGGGTGCCAAGACGAACGCTGCGCCGCCGGAGAAATGGACGATTGCGCGAATTCAGTGACGTGAAAGAGACGCAGGGCCATGGCGGCGCATTGTGGTCCCGTTCACCCAACTTTCCTACGGATTTGGGGTAACAACGCGTTACTCCCTGCAGCGAACGTAATTTTCAAGGTAGCTTCATGTCCAGAGCCCGTCACAGCCAATCACAGTCCAACGCGGCCCCGGTGCATGGCCACGCCGTCCGTCCGAGGGCGAAGCGGCGCGGTCAGCGACATCAGCTGAAGAAGCTACGCAGCCGGTCCGCCCAGCCGCCTTGGCTGGGGGAATGCTTGGCGCCGCCTTTTTTCAACAAATCGTCCAGCTCACGCAGCAACTTGCGTTGGGCCTCGGTGAGCTTGACGGGTGTCTCCACGCTGATGTGGCAGTAGAGGTCGCCCGGATAGCTGGAGCGCACGTCCTTGATGCCCTTGCCGCGCAGGCGGAACTGCTTGCCCGTCTGGGTGCCTTCAGGGATATCGATGGCGGCCTTGCCTTGCAAGGTGGGGACTTCGATCTCACCGCCCAGCGCCGCCGTCACGATGCTGATGGGCACGGTGCAGTGCAGGTCGTCACCATCGCGCTCGAAGATGTCGTGCTTCTTGATCCGGATCTCGATGTACAGGTCGCCCGGCGGGCCGCCATTGATGCCGGGCTCCCCATGGCCAGTGCTGCGGATGCGCATGCCGTCGTCGATACCAGCCGGGATCTTCACCTCGAGTGTCTTCTGACGCTTGATGCGCCCCTGGCCAGCGCAGCTGGGGCAGGGTTCGGGAATGATCTTTCCCGTGCCTTGGCAATGCGGGCAGGTCTGCTGCACGCTGAAAAAGCCCTGACGCATCTGCACCTGGCCTGAGCCGTGGCAGGTGGTGCAGGTCTTGACCTGGGTGCCCGGTTTGGCGCCGCTGCCATTGCAGGTGGTGCAGCTGTCCCAGCTGGGAATGCGGATCTGCGCATCCTTGCCGCGCGCCGCTTCCTCGAGCGTGATTTCCATCGCGTAGCTCAAATCGCCACCGCGGTACACCTGACGCGCGCCTCGTGCGCCACGCTGTTGGCCGAACATGTCGCCAAAGATGTCGCCGAACGCTTCCGCGAAACCGCCTGCGGCGAAGCCGCTGTCCGCGCCGCCACGCATGTTGGGATCGACGCCCGCATGACCGTACTGGTCATACGCGGCGCGTTTTTGCGCGTCGGTCAGCATCTCGTAGGCCTCTTTGGCCTCCTTGAACTTCTCCTCCGCGGCCTTGGCGCCATCCCCCTGATTGCGGTCAGGGTGGTACTTCATCGCCAGCTTGCGATAGGCCTTCTTGATGTCGTCCTCGCTGGCGCCCTTGGCGACGCCCAGGACTTCGTAATAGTCACGCTTTGCCATCTGCTTGTTCCGATGTTCTTTCAAGCGAAACCGCCGCGCCGACGCACGGGGCAAGCCCGTTCGTCGACGCGGCAGCGTCAACCGTCCAGGGCGGCGACGTCCCGTCCATGGAGCCAGGACGGGCGGCGCCCCGCATCACTTGCGGACTTCCTTGACTTCGGCGTCCACCACGTTGTCGTCCTTGGGGCGCGACGCGCCTTGCGGTTCGGCCTTGTCCGTGGCTTGTCCGGCTGTGGCGGCCCCTGCGGCGGCAGCCTGCTGCTCGGCATAGAGCTTCTCGCCGAGCGTCTGGCTGGCCTTGAGCAAAGCCTCGGTCTTGGCGTCGATCGCGGCCTTGTCGTCGCCCTTGATGGCCTCTTCCACTTCCTTGATCGCGGTCTCGATCTCGGATTTCTCGGCTTCGGACAGCTTGCTGCCATGTTCGTCCAGGCTCTTCTTCACGCCGTGCACGGTGGCGTCAGCCTGGTTGCGGGCCTGGATGATCTCCAGCTTCTTCTTGTCCTCGGCGGCGTTCAGTTCCGCATCCTTCACCATCTTCTGGATCTCTTCCTCGGACAGTCCCGAGTTGGCCTTGATGGTGATCTTGTTCTCCTTGCCCGTGCCCTTGTCCTTGGCGCTAACGTGCAAGATGCCGTTGGCGTCGATGTCAAAGGCCACTTCGATCTGCGGCAGACCGCGCGGGGCCGGGGGGATGCCTTCGAGGTTGAATTCGCCCAGCAGCTTGTTGCCGCTGGCCATCTCGCGTTCACCTTGGAAGACCTTGATGGTCACGGCCGGTTGGTTGTCATCGGCGGTGGAGAAGGTCTGCGCGAACTTGGTCGGGATGGTCGTGTTCTTGCTGATCATCTTGGTCATCACGCCGCCCAGGGTCTCGATGCCGAGGGACAGCGGGGTGACGTCGAGCAGCAGCACGTCCTTGCGGTCGCCGCTGAGCACCTGGCCTTGGATGGCGGCGCCGACGGCGACGGCTTCGTCCGGGTTCACATCCTTGCGCGGCTCCTTGCCGAAGAACTCCTTGACCTTGTCCTGCACCTTGGGCATGCGGGTCATGCCACCGACCAGGATCACGTCTTGGATGTCACCCACGGCGACGCCAGCGTCCTTGATGGCGGTGCGGCAGGGGGCGATGGTGCGATCAATCAGCTCTTCGACCAGGCTCTCCAGCTTGGCGCGCGTGAGCTTGATGTTCAGGTGCTTGGGACCTGACGCGTCGGCCGTGATGTAGGGCAGGTTCACGTCGGTCGAGGTGCTGGAGGACAGCTCGATCTTGGCCTTTTCGGCGGCTTCCTTCAGGCGCTGCAGGGCCAGCACGTCCTTGGTCAGGTCAACGCCCTGTTCCTTCTTGAACTCGGAAATGATGTAGTCGATGATGCGCTGGTCGAAGTCCTCGCCGCCCAGGAAGGTGTCGCCGTTGGTCGACAGCACTTCGAACTGCATCTCGCCATCCACGTCGGCGATTTCGATGATGGAGATGTCGAACGTGCCGCCGCCCAGGTCATAGACGGCGATCTTGCGGTCGCCCTTGCCGCCCTTGTCCAGGCCGAAGGCCAAGGCTGCGGCGGTGGGCTCGTTGATGATGCGCTTAACTTCCAGCCCGGCGATGCGGCCAGCGTCCTTGGTGGCCTGGCGCTGGGCATCGTTGAAGTAGGCCGGAACGGTGATGACCGCCTCGGTGACCGGCTCGCCCAGGTAATCCTCGGCGGTTTTCTTCATCTTGCGCAGCACTTCGGCGCTGACTTGCGGAGGTGCCAGCTTCTTGCCACGCACCTCGACCCAGGCATCGCCATTGTCGGCCTTGGCGATGGTGTAGGGCATGAGGTCGATGTCCTTCTGGACTTCCTTTTCCTCGAACTTGCGGCCGATCAGGCGCTTGACCGCGTACAGCGTGTTGCGCGGGTTGGTGACGGCCTGGCGCTTGGCGGACGCACCCACCAGCACTTCGCCATCTTCCTGGTAGGCGATGATGGACGGGGTGGTGCGCGCGCCTTCGGCGTTCTCGATCACCTTGGTGGTGTTGCCTTCCATGATGGCCACGCACGAGTTCGTGGTGCCGAGGTCGATGCCAATGATCTTGGCCATGTGCTTACTCCTGGAATGGTGTGAAATTCGGATGAGGATTACTTGTGGATAAGTCGCTGGCTTTCAAGGCCTCATTTGGGCGCTGCCACCGTGACCAAGGCTGGGCGCAGCACGCGATCCGCGATGGTGTAACCTTTTTGCAGCACGCTCACCACCGTGTTAGCTTCTTGTTCGGCCGGCACCATGCTGATGGCTTGGTGCTGGTGCGGGTCGAACTTGGTGCCCGGTGCGGGGGCGATGGCGATCACCTTGTTGCGTTCCAGGGCTGCGGCCAGCTGGCGCAGCGTGGCCTCGGCACCTTCTCGGATCTGGGCCGACGTTGCGTCCTTGATCGCCAGGCCAGCCTCGAGGCTGTCGGCCACGGGCAGCAGGCTTTCCGCAAAGGCCTCAATGGCGAACTTGCGAGCCTTGGAAATCTCTTCATCAGCCCGGCGCCGAGCGTTCTGCACATCGGCTTGGGCCCGCAGGTACTGGTCTGCCAGTTCAGCGCTCTTGGCTTTCAACTCGGCCAACTCGGCGTGTGCCTGGGCCAGCGGATCGCCATTCAGATCAACATGGGTGCTCTCAGTGGAGGGCGTGGCTTGAGGGTCGGTCATCGGTGAAAAGAAGACAAAAGAAAACAATAGCCGCCCAGATGAGGGCGGCTTTTATATTTTCAAGGGCTCAAACGGCGTTGATCGCCGAAAAAAGCCAGGTTTTGGCCCGAAACCCGGCACGTTCTGTCGAGACGGCGCCAGCGCAGGACTTCAGTCCGTGGGTCTCAGCCCGCAAGGGACAGCAGTTCGATGTCGAACTTCAGGGTGGAGTTCGGCGGAATCACGCCACCCGCACCCAACAGGCCATAGCCGAGTCCGGGGGGGATGATCAAGGTGCGCTTGCCGCCGACCTTCATGCCGGTGACACCCTGATCCCAGCCCTCGATCACCATGCCCGAGCCGAGCGCGAATTCAAAAGGTTCCTTGCGGTCAAGGCTTGAATCGAACTTTGGGCCTTGCTGGCCATTTTTGTAGAGCCATCCGGTGTAATGCACCGTCGCAGCTTGGCCGCGACGGGCTGCGGGGCCCTCACCGACGACTGTGTCTTCGTATTGCAGGCCGCTCGGGGTGGTGATGAATGCCATGGAAATCCTTCTGATCCGGGGAGGGCAGCGCAGCCTCGCGCAAGCAGCGCTCCGATTTTGATAGCTTGTCCGCGATTATGCCATTCGAGAGCAAGCTTGTTACATATTGTTGGGGTCGCTGCGGCTCGCTGATTGCACGGGGAGGCGGTCGCGAGCTCAAGCGCCCTGCGGGTTCGAGTGGTCGGGCATGCGCTGCTGCTCGAGCAATTTCAGTTCTTCTTCGGTGTTGAGGTTCGCGAAGGCGAAGGCGTCGTTGCCCTGCAATCGGTAAGGAACCTCCACCCAGCGATGTTGTCGGGCCCAGGCTTCGACCTTGCGTTCTCCCATGCCGAGGTACTTGGCCAAATCGTCGCGCAACGACGTGGCGACCAAGCAGAACGCCGGTTCGAGTCGGTCCGTCACCGGCAAGGCGATATCGGCCCCTCGCTCCCGCACCGCGCGGTAGAGGCGAGATGCGAGGTCCGTGGGAAAACGCGGTGCATCACAGGGCACGGTGAGCACCCAGGGCGTCGCCGCGTGCGTGAGCCCGCTCAGCAGACCTGCCAGCGGGCCGGGATAGTCTGGGAGCAGGTCGGGCCAGACTGGCACGCCATAGGCCTCGTAGGCAGGGAGATGGCGATTCGCGCTGATGGCCACAGCCGAGACCTGGGGGCGCAACCGCCTCAGGGCATGCGCCACCATGGGTTCTCCCTCGAACGCTTGCAGGCCCTTGTCCACGCCGCCCATGCGACTGCCTCGCCCGCCGGCCAAGATCAGGCCGGTGATGTTCGCGTCAGCCACCGATGTAACTCATCTCAATGCGCGGCCGCATGGATCCTGGAGACTCGGTGGGCAAGGACGCACGGAGTTCCGAATAACGGTCCGTGCGTTCTTGCCAGACGCCCGAGATCGCCGCGGCGATGTCTTCGTCACTCGCGCCAGCGCGCAAGAGGCCGCGCAGGTCGTGGCCTTGATGGGCAAAGAGGCACAGGTAGAGTTGGCCTTCTGTGGAGAGTCGGGCGCGGTTGCAGTCACCGCAGAAGGCATGGGTCACGCTGCTGATGAAGCCGACCTCGGCGCTGCCATCGGCGTAGGCCCAGCGCTCGGCGGTTTCACCGGGCGCGGCGCGTTCCAGGGGGGCGAGCGCAGGCAGCAAGCCTTGCGCCGCCGCCTCGCGCAAGCGCGCCAGCACATCGGCGCTGGGCAGCACTTCGTCCATGCGCCAGCCATTGGTCGCGCCCACGTCCATGTATTCGATGAAACGCAAGGTCAGCCCCTCGCGCTGGAAGTGCCGCGCCATCGGCACGATCTCGTGGTCGTTGACACCGCGCTTGACCACCATGTTGATCTTGAGCGGCCCGAGCCCCGCTGCCCGCGCGGCGGTGATGCCCTCCAGCACCCCGGCCACGGGATAGTCCATGTCGTTCATCTGGCGGAAGATGGCGTCGTCCAAAGCATCCAGGCTGATGGTCGCGCGGCGCAGGCCGGCCGCCTTCAGGGATGCGGCTTTGCGTGCCAGCAGGGTGCCGTTGGTGGTGAGGGTGAGTTCCAGTGGCTGTCCTTGCGGTGTGCGGATATCGGCCAGCTGTTCGATCAATCCCTCGATGTTCTTGCGCAGCAAGGGTTCGCCGCCCGTCAAGCGAACCTTCCGAACCCCCAGGGACACGAAGGCCCGGGCAAGACGGGAAATCTCCTCGAAGGTCAGCAGGTCGCCATGCGGCAGATAGGGGTAGTCCTTGGTGAAGACTTCCTTGGGCATGCAATAGCTGCAGCGAAAGTTGCACCGGTCGGTGACGCTGATGCGCAGATCGTGCAGCGGGCGGCTCAGTTGATCCCGCGGCAGGCCGGGGGCCACGGGCTTGGACCCGTCGATCTGCTTTGATCTACGGGTGCGCTGATCAAGGATGGGGATAACACGTGAGGAGGACGTCATGGTGAAAGCCGGCGCGAGGGGCTGGACGCAGATTGTGCAGCGGTATCGAGTTTTCGCAGGCCAAGGGTGTGATGGCAGCCTATTCAAGCTAAGAAATCAGGAACTCAGAAGTATGAGCCTGATACGGGTGTTGGTGCTGGATCGGCGAGCCTCGGCGGATCGAGGCGCGGCTTGAAGGCTCGCATTTTCCGCAGATAGCCGGTTTTTTGCCACGGGGGTTTCATCATGGCGGAGCTACTGCGACCGCATCAGATCGCCTAAACACCCTGGCGTGATCGCGGTCTTGGTGCCGAGATCTCAGTGGATGCAGGCTTGGTATAGGGCTTCGTCTGGCCTTGATCTTGCGTGGCTACCATCTCCGCGACATCTTGCAGTGGGCTCGTTTTTCAGATGGGCTGGTGCAAAATGATCAGCGCGGGGAATGTCAATGTCACGGTTCTGTTTCCGCGTTCACAAGGTTTTTCCGTTTTACTCCCCAATGGCCCGTTCGCTCCGTGATTTCGCCGCGTTGATGGCAATGCTGGTGGGCTTGGTTTTCGAGACCGGCGCGGCCTCTGGCGTTGAACTAGCCTCCGAATCCGAAATGCCCCTGCCGCAGACTGACCCGGAGGCGGGCCCGCCTACAGCCGCTTCATCGCCGTGGTTGCTCTCTGAGCAGGATTACTTGGAACCTCAGGTGCCCGTGGTCTTGACCGTATCGCGCCTGCCTCAGCGGCTTGAAGAGATCCCGGGCGCTGTCACGGTGATAGACCGAGAGGCCATACGCGCCAGCGGAGCGCGTGACGTGGCCGATTTGTTGCGATTGGTGCCTGGCTTCTCGGTTTCCAATTCCTTCGAAGAAGGCGCGTCCGCCGGCAGTTACCACGGCTTGAGATCCACTTTCCCGAATCAGATGCAACTGTTGGTCGATGGTCGTTCTGTTTATTCCCTCCATCTGGGCGGCAGCGTCGGACCCGGCTTGCAGACCGTTGCGCTGGACGATATTGAGCGCATCGAAATCTTCCGCGGACCGAACTCCGCCACTTATGGTGCGCGGGCGTTCAAGGGCAGCATCAACATCATCACCCGTGATCTGGTGGAGACCCAAGGCGTGATGGCAAGGCTCACGCGGGGCGTGGGTCAAAACGGCGCGGGCGTCAACGATTGGGGTGTCCGTTTGGGAGGCGTCGCGGACAGCGATGGTGTGTCAAACGCGGGTGATCGGTTCTCTGGACTTGGCTTTACCGGCTGGCGGCTGAGCGCCGACCGGCGCTTGGACGAGGGCTTGCAAGGGGCGGGTGGGGCCGTGGAAGTGAGGCGGGTCAATGCCCGCGCGGATGCCAATGTCAGCCAGCAGGATCAACTGAGTTTCCGGGCCGGACAGAGTTGGATCGAGAGCTGGATTGGCCAGCATTACGATTTTCCAGGGCTACACACGAGGGGCATGACAACCTCCTACGCTCAGATCGACTGGAATCGCAATCTGGACGTCAACGCCGATCTCTGGATTCAGTTCTCGCACACCGATGAGCAGGTGGACGAACGCGAGCGAGGAAGCCTGCCCTATCCCCCTCAGGGCTCGGATGGACAAGGCGTCCTGTATGACCGCAGTGGGCGCACGAGCAGCACCAACTTGCTGGCGCAACAGACGCGGCGTCTGAATACGGCGTTGCGCGCTGTGTGGGGCGGCGAGTGGCGTCGCGAGACCTCGGACTCCTATGCCTTGTATGCCACCCACCAGCCTTATGTGGAGGATTTCGCCCGATTGTTCGGTAATGTCGAATGGCATTTCGCCGACGATTGGCTACTCAATGCCGGTGCCTTGATCGAGCGCAGTAGCTTGATCGAGGAGAACGAATTGGCACCTCGCCTCATGCTCAATTGGAACGTCGGAAAAACAGGCACGGCCACGCACACGCTGCGTGCGGGTGTCTCCCGGGCTTTCCGTCCGGCGAGCATGTTCGAGCGCGAGGCGGATGTGCGTTACTACGACCCTCAGACCGGACAAGAAATCGGCTATGAGTACGACGCGTCCCTGGGAGACCCGTCACGCCCCGAGCGTGTGGACAGCGCGGAACTGGGCTGGTTGGTGGATGCCGGTGCAGCGCTCAACTTCGACTTGCGCGTATTTCAGGAACGGGTGCATGGTGTCATCGTCGATCGTCGCGCCAGCAAGGTCGGTGGACAGTTGGCCCGGCGCGGCAGGGTGTTCACTTACGTGAATGGCGAGGATTTCGATCTTCAAGGGGCGGAGGCGCAATTGATCTGGCAACCCTGGCGTGGCGCGCAACTGCGCTATGCCCATGCACAATTCACCAGCGACCAAGTGATAGGCCGCTCTGAACAGCCGGTTTACCGTAGCCACAGCGTGTTCTTCACCCAACGTCTGCCCAAGGGCTGGAACTTCAGCCTCTGGGACTACTACATGGACGAGCGAATCTATCCAAACAATATCGAGGTCGCTCCCTCTCACAGCCGAGTCGATGTGCGCGTGGCGAGGACATTCAATTGGGGTTCCAGCACGGGCATGGGTCGGCAAGCTGAATTGGCCTTGACCCTGCAAAACATCGACGGCGCGGATGCGGATGATGTGCCAGAGATCCGTTTCCAGCGTCGAGTTTTCCTCACCTTGCAACTGGGATATTGAACCGCCGTGTGGAACTGGCGCCCGCGCTCTCAAGGCCTGCAGGCTGTTCGACACCAGCGGCGTTGCGCGCTGACCATGCTGTTCTGGATGGCGCAGACGTTGTTACCTGTCTGCGCGCAACCTGCTGCACTCCCAACCCCGGTACCTCTGCCGTCCCAGGGTTCCACGGTGGTCGCGGTGTACAGCGGGACTGGAGAGGCCTATGAGCAAGCCGCGCAAGCCCTTGAGAAGTCTCTGGCTCAGGCCCTGCGCCAGGACGGCAAGGTGGCTCTGTTTGTCCGGTCGAACGTCCCGACTGATAACTTGCCGTTCTCTCCGTTGCAGCCTGCGCCTCGGCTGCACATCGCACTTGGCGTTCAAGCCTGTGCGCTGTTGGCTCGGCAGACTCTGTCCACGCTCGCTGGGGCCCCGGTGCTGTGCACCTTGTTGCCGAGGCAGAGCTTCGAATACCTGATGCGCGAAGCCGGTCGTCGTCCGGGAGCGGATTTTTCCGCCCTGTATTTGAACCAACCGTTGGCGCGTCAATTGGACTTGATCCGCTTGGCCTTGCCGCAGGCCCGTCGTGTTGGCCTGCTGGTGGGTGCGGCGCCAGGCGCGTTGCAAATGGAGGAACAACTTGCCGATTTGGCTCGCGACCGTGGTCTGCGCTTGGTCAGCGCCCGCATTGCAGGCAATGACCCCATTTTCCCTGGCTTGAAGCAGGTTCTGGACGAGTCTGATGTGCTGCTCGCCATGGCAGATCCGCAGATCTACAACAGCCACACCATCCAAAACATCCTGCTGGCGTCCTTCCGCGCGAAGGTGCCCATGCAGGCTTTCTCGCCGGCTTACGTCCGCGCGGGCGCGCTGCTCGCTCTGTACGCCACACCGGAGCAAATCGGCGCGCAGGTGGCCGTGCTGGCTCGCGATGCTCTGAACGAACAAAACGGCAAAGCGCGCGGTTTGGGGCCGCCCCAGTACACGCAGTGGTTCGAAGTCAGCGTGAACGCGCACGTGGCACGCTCAATGGGCTTGCAACTCGATGCCGCTGACCTGGCAGAACGTTTGCGTCGCTTGGAATCGAGGGGGGGGCAGGAGCGCAAGTCGTCTACATGGTCTCCCACTTTCTCAGACCGCTTCGCGCAGACCGGTGCGCACGAGGAGAGTCGGTGATGCTGAGCCGGCCACGTCACTTACTGCCGCCTATCTTGGCCCGATTCTGCGCGACCTATTTCCGCCCGTGGTTACTGCGACTCATCCCCTTCAGGCTGCTGCGCGACATTCGTGCTCGCATGGCTGTCGCCGCCATGCTGCCAGTCACGCTGGTGACCTTGGTGCTCTCAGCGGTCTTTCTGACGGGTCGTTATGACGATCTTGATGAAGCACATCAGCAGTGGACGCGCACGCTCGCGCGCCAGTTAGCCAGTGCCAGCGAATACGGACTGTTTTCCGCCAATCTCGAGAACCTGCAAGCGCTGACCGCCGGCGCTTTGCGGGAATCCGGCGTGCGCATGGCCTTGGTGCTGGACCCGCGGGGACAGGTGTTGGCGGCCTCTGGTGGCGCCCGCGTCGACCCCAACACGCTCGCGCCGCGCTTGGTCATGCGGCTTGAGGATCTTTACCTGCCTGCGGATCTGTTGCCTCTCTCCGGTCGTGAACGGCGCTGGATCGATCCGTCCAGTGCGGACGAATTCCTGATCCAGCCAGTATGGTCTTCCCGTCTGCGCTTGGACGAGGTGTACGAGGGGGAGGGCGTCGCCGTTGACCTGGGAACGCCCAGCGTGCTGGGCTATGTCATGGTCGAAATCTCGCGCGAGGTCGTGGCCGAACGCAGCCGTTTCATGCTTGGCATCGGTTTGGCCGTGATGGTGGGCGGTCTGTTGCTAGGCGTGCTGATGGCCTGGGCCTTGGGGCGAGGTGTCGTGACCCCTGTGTTGCGGGTTTCTCGCATGATCGGACGCATCGGTGCCGGTGATTTGTCCGTGCGCGGTCAACTCCTGCCCGATGACCCGCTGCGTGAGCTTCAGGCGGGCCTGAACCAAATGGCCCAGCGTTTGCAAAAGCACCACGAGGAACTTGAGCAGCGCGTGGCCCAGGCGACCACGGAGTTGCGAGCGCGCAAGGAGGAAGCTGAACTGGCGACGCAAGCCAAGTCCCGTTTTCTCGCAGCCGCCAGCCACGACTTGCGGCAACCCATCCACGCGCTGGGCATGTTTGTGGCTCGTTTGACTCAGTTGCCTCATGATTCGGAGACGCGCCGTCTGATTGGCAATCTGGAAGCTTCGGTTCGCGCCATGCAGGATTTGCTGGACGCCTTGC
The DNA here is from genome assembly GCF_046452315.1 of Hylemonella sp. W303a. Classification (NCBI taxonomy): domain Bacteria; kingdom Pseudomonadati; phylum Pseudomonadota; class Betaproteobacteria; order Burkholderiales; family Comamonadaceae; genus Hylemonella; species Hylemonella sp. W303a. Next base: position 166,325 of record NZ_JBKFDG010000007.1, read on the forward strand.
TCGACGTTTCCCGGCTGGATGCGGATGCCGTGCAAGCCCAGGTTCGGCCTGTTCCTTTGCCCCCACTGATCGCCCAACTTCGCGGCGCCCTGTTGCCCGTGGCTCAAGACAAGGGCCTGCAGTTCAGGGTGCGTCAGCCCCGCGAGACGGAGCTCTGGGTCTCCACCGACCCCGCGCTGCTCCACCGGATCCTGCTCAACCTATTGAGCAACGCGCTGCGATACACCGGGGAAGGTGGGGTGTTGCTGTCGTGTCGCGCCCGCCTGCCCAAGGGCGGTGAGTCCGCGACCTGGGAGAGAGGTGTGGTCCTCATCGAGGTTTGGGACACGGGCGTGGGCATCGCGCCCGAGCATCAAGAGGACATTTTCCGGGAGTTTTATCAGATCGGTAACCCCGAACGGGATCGGGCCAAGGGCTTGGGTCTTGGGCTCAACATCGTGCATCGCACTGCCCGTCTGCTCGGACATCCCCTGCGTCTGACGTCCCGACTGAGGCAGGGTACTCGGTTCACCTTGGAAGTTCCTCTCGCGCCGGAAGGGGAGCGTCAGTTCGTTCCGCCGACGGTGGAGCCCGCGCGGGCACCGGACGATCTCCGGGGCTTGCGTGTACTGGTGATCGAGGACGATGGCGCGTCGGCCCGCGCCTTGGAGGATCTGTTGCAGTCCTGGGGCTGTGCAGTGGCCGTGGTGGATGGCCTGCGAGACGCGCTGTCTGTGATCGATGATGGCTTCGAGCCAGATGTGCTTTTGAGCGACTACCGACTCCGTGCTGGTGAGAACGGCATGTGGGCCGTTCAGGGCCTGCGCCAACACATGCGGCGACAGGCGGGATCGGCCCATGACCTGGACCGTGATCTGCCCGCCGCGTTGATGAGTGGTGATACGGATCCCGATCTGATCCAGCTCTGCCGTGAGATCAGTCTTCCCCTGCTGCACAAGCCCGTGCGACCCGCCAAGTTGCGCACACTGTTGCGTCGCCTCAGTCGACATCAACCCTTGGACATGTGATGGGCTCAGTGCTCATGCCCACGTGGACATCCGTGGCTCAGAGCCCATTTTCAGGGGACAGTCCGGGATCTTCCATCCGTGGGTAGTAGCCGTGCTTGCGCGCGGCTAAAACGGCTTGCGTCCGGGTGGCCACGCCGAAGCAGCGCAGGATGTTGCTGACGTGGTTTTTCACCGTTTCGTCTGAGAGGTCAAGCAGGCGGCCGATCTCCTTGTTGGTCAGACCGTCCAGGAGCAATCGAAGGACTTCCTCCTGCCGGGGTGTCAACGCGGGAAGAGCGGGGGCGGGCACGAATGCGGGTGTCGCGGGTGAACCACCAGCAAGTACCAGTCGCGTGACAGAAAGAAGCTCATCGCTCATGCCTGATTTGGTGAGGAATGCGGCCGCGCCACGTTCCATGACCTGTTGGCGTACCCGCGGATTCACGGAGCCTGACAACATGATGATGGGCAAGTCGGGATGGCGACGCGCAAAGACATCGAGCGCCTCCAGTCCGTTCATGTCTGGCAGGTGGTAGTCCAGCAGCACCAAATCGAGGTCGGATTCCTTGGCGAGGTCAAAGGCTTGGGCGCAAGAAGCAGCTTCAAGCACTTGAACGGGTTCCGCCGAGAGCGTTTCGCCGGGGCAATCCGGCGCTGCTGCGCAGGCGGCGGTGTCGAGTCCTCGCAGGACTTGGCGCAAACCTTCTCGGATCAGGGCGTGATCGTCAACGACGAGAATTTTCAAAACGGACTCTCTTGTGCGCAGTATTCGCATTTGGAATAGTCCTATTTTGCGACAAACACCGCCTGCGCGTAGCCATCTTCCATTTTTTGGCCGTGCGCCTTGCTGGTGCGGGTTGTATCGGACAGTCCGAAGGCCAGCGCCCATGGGGTGCTGGGCGCTGATCGATGGGTGATCGCGCGGAATGTTGCGTTGCACCGACACTCGGTTGGGGGGGGGCGTCACGCTTGCCCAGTGACTCGGGGAGACTTGTGGCACACAGGCTTGGTTCGGCCTTGCCTCTGTCAGGGCGTTCCCGGCATCGCTGCCTTTCCAGTTTTGCTCAGGATGCTGAGCCGCCGGTGACCATCGGCTACTGGAGCCCGAAGAAAGGGACTGGCAGGCTCATCGCCTAGCCCCCGGGGGCCGGGCGATGATGGGCTCTCACCTCAGCCGTGGAATTTCACCACCAGGGGCACGATGAGCAGGGCCACGATGTTGATGATCTTGATCAAAGGGTTCACGGCCGGACCGGCCGTGTCCTTGTAGGGGTCGCCCACGGTGTCGCCGGTCACGGCGGCTTTGTGCGCCTCGCTGCCCTTGCCGCCATGGTGGCCTTCCTCGATGTACTTCTTGGCGTTGTCCCAGGCGCCGCCGCCGGTGCACATCGAAATGGCGACGAATAGACCGGTGACGATGGTGCCCATCAGCAGTCCGCCCAAGGCCGCCGGACCCAGCACCAGCCCGACGACGATGGGAACGACCACGGGCAGCAGGCTGGGGATCATCATTTCTTTGATGGCCGCGCCGGTCAGCATGCCCACGGCCGCACCGTAGTCTGGCTTGGCGGTCCCTTCCATGATGCCTTTGATCTCGCGGAACTGGCGCCGCACTTCGACCACGACCGCGCCCGCCGCGCGTCCTACGGCTTCCATGGCCATGGCCCCGAACAGGTAGGGAATCAGGCCGCCAATGATGAGGCCGATGATCACCAGGGGGTCGGACAGGTCGAACTTGACGCTTTGCCCCAGTGTGTCGAGCTTGTGCGTGTAATCGGCGAACAGCACCAGGGAAGCCAGTCCTGCCGAGCCGATGGCGTAACCCTTGGTCACGGCCTTGGTGGTGTTGCCCACGGCGTCCAGCGGGTCGGTGACGTCGCGCACGCTGTCGGGCAGTTCGGCCATCTCGGCGATGCCGCCCGCGTTGTCGGTGATGGGGCCATAGGCGTCCAATGCGACCACGATGCCCGCCATGGACAGCATGGCCATGGCAGCCACGGCCACGCCATAGAGTCCGGCCAGAGCGTAGGACACCCAGATGGCTGCGCAGACAAAGATCACAGGCCAAGCCGTGGAGCGCATGGACACGCCCAAGCCCGCGATGATGTTCGTGCCGTGGCCTGTGGTGGAGGCTTGCGCAATGTGACGAACGGGACTGTATTGCGTGCCGGTGTAGAACTCTGTGATCCAAACCAGCAGGCCGGTCAGTGCCAGGCCCACGACGCAGGCGCCGTAGAGCTTCATCTGCGCTCCTGTGCCGCCCAGGGCGTTGTCAGGGATGAGCCACTGAGTCACGAAATAGAAAGCGACCAATGACAGCACGCCCGCGACGATGAGTCCTTTGTATAGCGCGGGCATCACGTTCTTCATGCCAGGCTTGGCTTTAACGAAGAAGCAGCCCACGATAGAGGCGATGATGGACACTGCACCCAGTGCCAGCGGGTACAGCACGGCGTTGAGCGGAGCGGCCGTCACCAGCAGCGCGCCCAGCACCATGCTGGCGATCAGCGTGACGGCGTACGTCTCGAACAGGTCGGCGGCCATGCCGGCGCAGTCACCCACGTTGTCGCCCACGTTGTCTGCGATCACGGCAGGGTTGCGCGGGTCATCCTCGGGGATGCCCGCTTCGACCTTGCCGACCAGGTCCGCGCCCACATCGGCGCCCTTGGTGAAGATGCCTCCCCCCAAGCGCGCGAAGATCGAGATCAGCGAGGAGCCGAAGGCAAACCCGATCAGCGGGTTCAGCAACTGCGCCAGTGTCTGCCCTTGCGGGGTGCCACCGCCGACCAAGAACCAGTAGAACGCGGTCACGCCCAGCAGGCCCAGGCCCACGACCAGCATGCCGGTGATCGCGCCGCCTCGGAAGGCCACGTCCAATGCGGGGCCGATGCCCTGCGTGGCAGCCTGAGCCGTGCGCACGTTAGCGCGCACCGAGACGTTCATACCGATGAAGCCGCAGGCGCCCGACAGCACGGCACCCACCACGAATCCAAATGCCGTGGTCGGGTCCAGGAAGAGAGCGATCAGCACGGCCAGCACCACGCCCACGAGGGCGATGGTCTTGTACTGCTTCGCGAGGTAGGCGGCAGCGCCGGCCTGGATCGCCGCCGCGATGTCTTGCATGCGGGGATTGCCTGGATCCTTCCCGAGTATCCAGCTGCGGGCCCAGATGCCGTAGGTCACGGCGATCAGGCCGCAGACGAGCGCCAGAATCAGTGCACTGTTGCCTGTCATGTCGAACTCCTCTGTGTGTTGTGGATGGACGCGAGAGGGGCGGCAACGCAAGGCGGGGCCGCCGCTGCGTTGCTTCCTCGTCGCGCCGCCGCCCAGTGAGCAGAAGCATGACGATTGGCCAACGCGACCATTCTGGGGGTCGGAGTGCGCCGCTAGAATCGGGGTTAGTCCTGACGCAACCCAAGGAAACTCAAAGGAAATCATGGCTCTCGACAACGTCCCTGCCGGCAAGAACATTCCCGAAGCCTTCAACGTGGTCATCGAAATCCCGATGAATGGCGACCCCATCAAGTACGAGGTGGACAAGGAAACCGGCGCCATCTTCGTGGACCGCTTCATGAGCACGTCCATGCACTACCCCACGAATTACGGTTACGTGCCGCAGACCATCGCGGGTGATGGCGATCCCGTGGATGTACTGGTGATCACGCCTGTGCCCTTGATTCCTGGCGTGGTCGTGCCGTGTCGTGCCATCGGCATCCTGAAAATGGAAGATGAAGCTGGCGTTGATGGCAAGGTGTTGGCAGTGCCGACGGACAAAATCTTGTCGCTTTACACACAGTGGCAGAAACCCGAGGACCTGAACCCGATGCGTCTCAAGACCATCGAGCATTTCTTTGAGCACTACAAGGACCTTGAAAAGGGCAAGTGGGTCAAGGTGCAGGGTTGGGAAGGACCGGAGGCCGCCAAGAAAGAAATCATGGACGGGGTCGCCGCCTACAAGAAGTCCCAGGCCTGAGGCCGAGCTTGAACACGGGACGCCACGGCAGCGTCGTGGCGTGTATCATGGCTGTGCAGCTGTCCGGTTTTCCCGTTTCCTCACCACGGCGTGCAATGCCCGCCCAGGAGCCTTCATCATGTCCTTCAGCGAAACTCAGACCCACATCGGCGCGATCGCTTCCACGACCTCCGGCCAGTACCTGACGCTGCGCCTGGGTGATGAGGATTACGCCATCGATATCCTGCGGGTGCAGGAGATTCGGTCGTACGAGGAGCCGACTCGCATGGTCAATGCGCCGGCATTTGTCAAAGGCGTTGTGAATTTGCGGGGTGTCATCGTTCCCATCATCGATTTGCGCATGAAGCTGCAACTCGACAAGGTGGCCTACAACGAATTCACGGTGGTCATCATCCTCAATGTGCGTGGGACCGTGATCGGCGTGGTGGTTGATTCCGTCTCTGACGTGGTGACGCTGTCGGCTGACCAAATTTCTCCCGCGCCGCAGTTTGACACCACGCTGGATGCGCGATTCATCACGGGCCTCTCCAATGTGGGCGATCGCATGCTCATCATCATGAACATGGAGGCGCTGATGGGCAGTGCCGAAATGGGGATGTTGTCCTCTGTTTCGGGGTGACGAACAGCGCCTGAGTAGGCAAAAGCACAAGGGCGCTGATCGGCGCCCTTTTTTCATGTTTTCATGGCAAGGTGTCGATTTGACACGGCCCACACCTGATTTCTGGCCCCTTTTTTGCATGAATCCCAAGCTCGGGAGATATGTGACATTTCCGAGGGCCGCACATCCTGCAAGTGGTTTGGGGGCGGATATCAACGATGAAACAGAGCAAGAAAACAAACATCCAGAGTTTCGGATCGCGCATGACCATCGGCATGCGACTGGGGCTGGCTTTCGCGCTGCTGCTGATGATCATGGCCACCGTGGCGGGCGTTGGCATCTGGCGCTTGAACACCCTCAAGAATGCCAGTGAGAAGGTCTCTACGCTCGAGATGCGGCGCAGCCTGCTCGCCGAGCGCTGGGGGGCTCAGATCGAACTGAACTGGACCCGGGCCGAAGCGGCTCTTAAGACGAACAATGGGTACTTTCGAGATCAACTCCAGGACGCGATCAACGCCACTTCCAAGGACATCAGCGCCGATCAAGTAGAACTGGAGAAGCTGCTGGCCGGTGACGAGCAGGGCCAAACCCTGTTGCGTGACGTCGCGCGTCGGCGCAGTGAGTACGTCAACGCGCGCGCGGAGTTGATCAAGCAGCAGCAAGCTGGCAAGGATGTGTCCATCGCCATCGACAGCGAATTGCAACCCTTGGCTGCGTTGTACCTGCGCGATGCGCGCAAGGTGGCCAAGTACACCAGCCAGATGTTGGTGGATTCCCAAACCGAGGCACAGGCCAATGCGTGGCAGAGTCAGGTCATCCAGATCGTCGGTGCCGTGACGGCGATACTCTCTGGCATCGTCCTGGCCACCTTGGCCACGCGCTCGATTGTTCGCCCGGTACGGCGCGCTTATGAGGTCACCCAGCGCATCGCCGAAGGAGATTTGCGCTTGGATGAACGTCAACGAGCCGCCTTGCTCAAGGGGGCCAATGGGCATCTCGCCAACCAAACCCCCAGCGCGGACGAGGTGACGCATTTGCTGCGCGCGCTATTGCGCATGCAGCAGAACCTGTCCAGCATTGTGGGGCGGGTCCGTTTGGGCAGCGAGTCGGTCTCGGTGGCCAGCGTCGAAATCGCGCAAGGCAACCAGGATCTAAGCGCGCGTACCGAGAACCAAGCGGCTGCGCTTGAGCAGACCGCCGCGTCGATGGACGAATTGGGCAGCACCGTGAAGCAGAACGCGGCCAATGCCCAGCAGGCCAATCAACTCGCCCAGAGTGCCTCGACCGTCGCAGTGCAGGGCGGCGAGGTCGTGGCCCAGGTCGTGGACACCATGAAGGGCATCAGCGACAGCAGCCGCCGCATCGCCGACATCATCAACGTCATCGACGGCATCGCCTTCCAGACCAACATCCTGGCGTTGAACGCGGCGGTGGAAGCCGCGCGCGCGGGCGAGCAAGGCCGAGGGTTCGCGGTGGTGGCCGGTGAGGTGCGCGCGTTGGCGCAGCGCAGCGCCGAAGCCGCCAAGGAGATCAAGGGCCTGATCACCGACAGCGTGCACCGCGTGGAACAAGGCACGGCCCTGGCTGACAAGGCCGGCGGCACCATGAACGATGTTGTGTCCAGCATCCAGCGGGTCAGCAGCATCATGGCGGAGATCAGCGCGGCCAGCAGTGAACAAACTGCGGGCGTGACCCAAGTTGGTGAAGCTGTCGCCAACATGGATCAGACCACCCAGCAAAACGCTGCCTTGGTCGAAGAAATGGCCACTGCGGCCAGTAATCTCAAGATCCAGGCCAAGGAACTGGTTGATCTCGTTGCCGTGTTCCAGGTGGAAGGGCAGGAGTCCCTGGCAGGCGCTTTGGCTGCGACAGATGCTTCGCCCGCCCCTGTCCGTCGCGCAGGCCCGGCAGCGCTGGAGATGGCTGTCGCGGCCTGAGCCTGGTCGATCTGATTATTTGTCCATCCGCCTAAGCGGGGAATGCTGAGCCAGTTCCTCAAGATATCGGTCGATGTGCTCTCCCTCGACAGCCAGAAACTGCTGAACCGCGCGCGCGAAGTCTGGCTGGGCCAACCAGTGGACGCTGGGTGTTTGCACCGGCAGCAGCGCTCGAGCGAGTTTGTGCTCTCCCTGGGCACCGCCTTCGAAGCGGTGGATTCGATGCGCGATGCACCACTCCAGGGGGGCGTAGTAGCAAGCTTCGAAGTGCAGGCAGTCGACCCTCTCCAGCGCGCCCCAGTAACGTCCCCAAGCGACTGAACCGGTGCCCATCTGCCTGTCCAGACCCATTCTGGTTTCCGGGCCCTGGGCTTCTTCTGGTGCTGTGGCTGTGCCTAAGGCAATCAGGCTGGATGCGATGGCGCGACCGTCTCGTTCAGCCAGGAAGAGCAGCCAGTTCTGGGCCTGCCCTGCCGCGATCTGTGTGAAGAAGTCGCGCTGGAGGTAAGGCGGATTGCCGTGTTCCATGTAAGTGCGTTCGTAGCAGCGGTAGAAAAAGTCCCACTCCTCTGGGCCAATCTCATGCCCTCGCAGGGCCCGCATGGTGACACCCGCTTCGCGGACCTTGCGCCGTTCTTGGCGAATTTTCTTGCGCTTGTCTTGGCTGAGCGTGCCCAGGAACTCCTCAAAATCCGCGTAAGGCGAATGCTCGCGATTGTTCCAGTGGAATTGGACCGTGTGGCGTTGCATCCAACCGTTTGCCTGGGCTGCAGCCAAATCTTCGCGGCTGCCGAAGAGCAGATGCAGCGAGGAGAGACCGAGTTCACGGCCTTGATCCGCCAGACCTTGAAGCAGCGCATCGCGGGCGTCGTGATCCCGGGCTAATAATCGGCTGCCGGGCGCGGGCGTGAATGGAACCGCCACCACGCCCTTGGGGTAATAGGCCAGGCCATGACGGTGGTGAGCGTCAGCCCAGGACCAATCAAAGACGTACTCGCCGCGCGAATGGCTTTTGAGGTACAGCGGGCATGCCGCTTGGAGTTGTCCCGCGCGGTCGTGCAGGGTCAGGAAACGCGGGCTCCAGCCTGTGGCGGGTGTCGCGCTGCCGCTGTCATGCAGTGCGGCCAAGTACTCGTGCCGCATGAAAGGCGTGGGTTGTGTCTGCTGTGCCAGGAGCCCGTTCCAAGCCTTGGCATCGAGGGTGGACGGGTTCTCGTGAACCCGGATGACATAATCGTTCAAGCTCACTGCGATCCGCTTTCTTTCCAGCTTCCCATTTATGTCTTTGCGTCTTGGCATCGCCCAGTCCAACTTTGTCGTCGGAGATCTTGCGGGCAATGCGCAAAAAATCATAGCGACTGCGCGCCAAGCTTGCACGCAAGGCGTGCATTTGCTGCTCACGCCCGAGCTGGCCATTTGTGGCTACGCGGCGGAGGATCTGTTGCTCCGGCCCTCGTTCGTCGCCGCCTGCAACGAGGCGGTTTTGACCGTGGCGCGGGAACTGGCCGATCTACCTCAGTTGACGGTCGTCGTAGGACATCCGATGGTGACCGACGACGGTGGCTGGCGTACCCGCTCCGTCATGCGTCCCGGCCGTTACAACGCGGCCAGTGTGTTGAGGGGTGGACAAGTCATCGGTCGCTACGCCAAGCGTGAATTGCCCAACTACCAGGTTTTCGACGAGCGTCGTTATTTCGAACCCGGCGATGCGACCTGCGTCTTCGATGTGGAGGCTGACGGTGAACCCATACGGGTTGGCTTGCTGATCTGCGAGGACGCTTGGTTTGACGCTCCCGCTCGAGAAACGCGCGAGGCTGGCGCCGAGTTGTTGGCCGTGATCAACGCCTCGCCCTTCCATGCGGGCAAGGGCGGCGAACGCGAGCTCATGATGAGCGAGCGGGTGCGGGATTGCGGCTTGCCCTTGGTCTACGCCCATCTGGTGGGCGGCCAGGACGAGGTCGTGTTCGAGGGGCACTCCTTCGCCCTGCAGCCGTCATCCGACGGGCAAGCAACCGTGGCTGCCCGGGCGCCAAGTTTCGTGGAGGACCTGTTTGTCGTGGATGCCAGCCGGCATCCGCATGGGGTGAAGCTCAGCGGGCCTATCTCGCCTGAGCGGGACCGAGACGCCGATCTCTGGGACGCCTTGGTGCTGGGCGTGCGCGACTATGTGGGCAAGAACGGCTTTCCTGGCGCCATCATCGGCCTGTCCGGAGGCATTGACTCCGCCTTGGTGCTGGCCATCGCCGTCGACGCGCTGGGTCCTGCGAAGGTGCGCGCGGTGATGATGCCCTCGCCTTACACGGCTGACATCAGTTGGATCGACGCCCGCGACATGGCCGCGCGCTTGGGCGTGCAGTACGACGAAATTTCCATCGTGCCCGAGTTCGAGGCTTTCAAGACCTCGCTGGCTCAGGAATTCGCGGGTCTGCCCGAGGACACCACCGAGGAAAACATCCAAGCCCGCATCCGCGGGACCTTGTTGATGGCGTTGTCGAACAAGAGCGGACGCATCGTGCTGACCACGGGCAACAAGAGCGAGATGGCCACAGGCTATTGCACGCTCTATGGCGACATGGCGGGCGGGTTTGCAGTCATCAAGGATGTCCTGAAGACCGCGGTGTTCCGCCTCGCGCGCTGGCGCAACGCCCATGATCCCTACGGCACGGGCGCCGCGCCAATCCCAGAGCGCATCATCACCCGACCGCCCAGCGCGGAGCTGCGACCGGACCAGACCGACCAAGACAGTCTCCCACCTTATGAGGTGCTGGACGCCATCGTCGAGCGCTACATGGAGAACGACGAAAGCATCGAAAACATCGTCGCGGCAGGATATGCCCGCGCCGACGTGGACCGCGTCACCCGACTCCTGCGACTCAACGAGTACAAGCGGCGCCAAGCGCCCGTGGGCATCCGGGTTACTCACCGTGGCTTTGGCAAGGATTGGCGCTACCCTATCACCAACAAGTTCCGCGCTTGAGTTCGGAATCGTGAATTCAAATCAAGAAAGAGAGACTCAGATGAAATTGATCACCGCCATCATCAAACCCTTTCGGGTCGAGGAAGTCCGCGAGGCTCTGGCCGCCTGCGGTGTGACCGGGCTGACCGTGACCGAAGTGAAGGGCTTTGGTCGTCAGAAAGGCCATACCGAGGTCTACCGAGGTGCCGAGTACGCGGTGGATTTCCTGCCCAAGGTCAAGATCGAGGCCGTTGTGCCCACCGTCATCGTGGATCAATGCATCGACGCCATCGTCAAGGTGGCACGCACCGGCAAGATTGGTGATGGCAAGATCTTCGTGACCTCCGTCGAGCGCGTGGTGCGCATCCGCACCGGAGAACAAGACGAAGCGGCAATCTGACAGCCGAAGCCGGTTCCAGGTTCAAGCAAACAGAGGGTCGGGGACGACCTGCCATCAAGCCGCCCCGAGCCGCCCCGCTTCAGATCACACGGCCGAGCGCCGCGCTGTCTTGACTCCAGCCAGCGGCCTGAACAAGTCGGCGCAGCAGGGCTTCGACTTCATCGTCGCTTTCCAGCACCGAGCCCGCGTCGATCAGCCCCATTTGGCGCTGGTCCATCAGCTCCTGCGCCACGCAGCGCTGCAAAAACGATAGCAGGCCATCGTAGTATCCGTGGGCGTTGACGATGCCAATTGGCTTATCGTGGTAGCCCAGTTGGCGCCAAGTCCAGACCTCGAACAATTCCTCGAAAGTGCCAATGCCGCCTGGCAGGGCAAGGAAGGCGTCGCTGCGCTCGGCCATCATGCGTTTGCGCTCGTGCATGGTGGACACGACGTGCAGTTCAGTGCACTCCGCGTAGGCCCACTCGCGCTCCACCAGTGCCTCGGGGATGATGCCGATCACGCGACCTCCGGCCTGCAATGTGGCTTCGGCGACCGCTCCCATCAAGCCGGCCCGTCCACCCCCATACACCAGTTGACCGCCGTGGCTGCCGATCCAGCGGCCGACGACGCGGGCCAATCCGATCTGCCGCGGATCGGCCCCTGGGCGCGAGCCGCAGTAGACGCACAGCGAAAAATGAGGTTCTTGCACGGAGCTCATGGTGTTCAAAGGGCGGGGAAGGCCTCAGCCGCCGAAGCGGTGCCAGAGCGCGGCGGCCCAAATGCCGACGCACAGCAGCAAGGCCAGCAGCACCGCCGCGCTGCCCATGTCCTTGGCGCGTTTGGACAGGTCGTGCCACTCGGGGCCAATGCGGTCGATGGCGGTTTCGATGCCCGTGTTGAGCAATTCCACGATCATGAGCAGCACCACGCTGCCCGACAGCAACGCCACCTGAACCCAGTCGCGCCCCAGCCAGAATGCTAGCGGCAGCAACACGATCGCAGCCATCACCTCCTGTCGAAAGGCCGCTTCTTTCCAGCCCGCACGCAGGCCTTCAAAGGAATAGCCCAGTGCGTGCACCATGCGGTTGAGGCCGGTGCGGCTCTTCTGCAGATTGACGGGTCGCTGTTCGTTGGAGGTTGGGTCAGTCATGGCTAATGCTTCTAGGGCGCGCATCCACCAGCTGAGTGCCCGCGAGCACGTCATGCCAGAACTGGCGCCGGGTGTGGAAACGTGCGAGCAGGGCCCATACCAAAATCCAGCCGATCATCAACACCGACGTTTCCCCTGCACCGAGGTGAAACGGCGCGATCAGCGCCAACGGGGGCAGAAACCATAACCATGACAGCACATAGCGCAGCAGGGCCCTGGCTTGTGTGAGCGACTGGCCACGCAGATCGGTCACCCGGATGTGCCACGTCTTCATGGCCAGCGTCTGGCCTTTGCTCCAAAACCAGGTGAAATAAATGCCCAGCACCAAAAAGAGAAAAGCCATCAGCGCATGTCGACCTGTCAGAGCGTGGCGCTGCTGCGTGAGGGCTGAAAACAGGTATCCCGCGATGAACAGCACGCCAAACAGCAGCATGCCTTCATAGAGCCAGCAGGCCATGCGGCGCATCAGACCGGGTGTTTCGTTTGCACCGATGGCGGATGTCACGGAGGGGGAGGGGGCCTCGGAGGGCTGTTTGGAATCGGTCATGCGTTCAAGACGTGTGGTCGGCGGATTATCTCAGCCGGACCGGACTGACTCCTCAAATTTGCCGCAGGCCATCCGGGCAATGCCATAATGCGTGCTGCTCATTCAAATCATCCGATTGGCAAACGGGTCACAGTCCGGCGCGGTTATCCGATGCGCTCATGGCTTTGGCCTCAAGTTCCGACGCGGTGCCACAAGCGCTGGCGAAGGAGCACCCCAGGTTTTTCGTCAGAGAAATACTCGAGGTTCATCATGGAAATTTCCAAAGCTGAAATCGCTTCCGCCGCTGCTGCGGCCGAAGGCACCACGGAAGATCTGCGCGGCGCGGAGATTCTCGTCAAGGCGCTTCAAGCCGAGAACGTGAAATACGTCTGGGGTTACCCAGGCGGCGCGGTGCTTCACATTTACGACGCTTTCTACAAGCAAGAGACCATCCAGCACATCCTCGTTCGTCACGAACAGGCCGCCGTGCACGCGGCGGATGGCTACGCCCGAGCGACGGGCGATGTGGGCGTGGCCCTCGTCACCTCCGGGCCTGGCGTCACGAATGCGGTGACCGGCATCGCGACGGCCTACATGGACAGCATCCCCATGGTCATCATCAGCGGCCAGGTGCCGACGGCGGCCATCGGGCTGGATGCCTTCCAGGAATGCGACACCGTGGGCATCACGCGCCCCATCGTCAAGCACAACTTCCTGGTGAAGGACGCCCATGATTTGGCCGACACCCTGAAGAAGGCCTTTCACATCGCCCGCAGTGGTCGGCCTGGGCCGGTGGTGGTCGACATTCCCAAGGACGTGTCCTTCAAGAAAGTGCCCTACAAGGGGTATCCCGAGAGCGTGCACATGCGCTCCTACAACCCGGTGCGCAAGGGGCATGCGGGCCAGATCCGCAAGGCCCTGCAACTGCTGCTGACCGCCAAGCGTCCCTACATCTACACCGGTGGCGGCGTGTTGCTTGGCAATGCCGTGCCGGAGTTGCGCGAGTTGGTCGATCTGCTGGGTTACCCGGTGACCAACACGCTGATGGGCTTGGGCGCCTATCCAGCGACCGATCGCAAGTTCCTGGGCATGCTCGGCATGCACGGCACCTGGGAAGCCAATAACGCCATGCAGAACTGTGACGTGCTGCTGGCCGTGGGTGCGCGCTTCGACGACCGCGTGATCGGCAACCCCAAGCATTTCGCCTCGGTGGATCGCAAGATCATTCACATCGACATCGACCCGTCGAGTATCTCCAAGCGCGTCAAGGTGGACGTGCCCATCGTCGGAGACGTGAAGGATGTGTTGTCCGAGATGCTGGTGGCCATCAAGGAAAGCCCGCTGCGCCCCGAAGCCGGCGCGCTGCAAGCCTGGTGGGACAGCATCGAGGGCTGGCGCGCCCGTGACTGCCTGAAGTACGACCGCGCCAACCAAGACGTCATCAAGCCGCAGTTCGTCATTGAGACGCTGTGGAACATGACCAAGGACGCGGACGCTTACGTCACCTCCGACGTGGGTCAGCACCAGATGTGGGCCGCGCAGTACTACCGCTTCAACCAGCCCCGGCGTTGGATCAACTCCGGTGGCCTGGGCACCATGGGCGTGGGCATACCCTACGCCATGGGCATCAAGCTGGCCAAGCCCGAGAGCGAGGTGTTCTGCGTGACGGGCGAAGGTTCGGTGCAGATGTGCATTCAGGAATTGGCCACCTGCCGCCAGTACGACACGCCGATCAAGATCCTCTCGCTGAACAACCGCTACCTGGGAATGGTGCGGCAGTGGCAGGAGATCGAGTACTCGGGTCGCTACAGCCACAGCTACATGGACTCCTTGCCTGATTTCGTGAAGCTGGCCGAGGCCTATGGTCACGTTGGCTTGTTGATCGAGAAGCCGTCCGACGTGGAAGGCGCGCTGCGCGAGGCGCGCAGGCTGAAAGACCGCACGGTCTTCCTCGACTTCCGCACTGACCCCACCGAGAACGTGTTCCCGATGGTTCAGGCAGGCAAGGGCATCACCGAAATGCTGCTGGGCGCCGAGGATCTCTGATCCCGCAAGCAGGTCCTGGGCTTGCCTGGGGCCTGCATTCATTCAATCCTGGACGAATCTATTGACCACCGAGCCTGCTGCTTACCGGCAGCCGGGGAGGGTGGCAAAAAGAGGAATCGCAAATGAAACACATCATCGCCGTGCTGCTGGAAAATGAACCCGGCGCACTGTCCCGTGTCGTGGGCCTTTTTTCGGCCCGCGGCTACAACATCGAGTCGCTGACCGTCGCGCCCACCGAGGACGCTTCGCTTTCGCGCATGACCATTCACACCACCGGATCGGACGAGGTGATCGAACAGATCACCAAGCACCTGAACCGATTGATCGAGGTCGTGAAGGTGGTCGACCTCACCGAGGGCAGCTACATCGAGCGCGAGCTCATGATGGTCAAGGTCCGCGCGGTCGGCAAGGAGCGCGAGGAAATGAAGCGCACGGCCGATATCTTTCGCGGACGCATCATCGACGTGACTGACAAGAGCTACACCATCGAGTTGACCGGCGACCAGGCCAAGAACGATGCCTTCCTTGATGCCATTGATCGCAGCGCGATTCTCGAAACCGTGCGCACCGGCAGCAGTGGCGTCGGCCGTGGCGAGCGGATTCTGCGTGTATAGCCTTTGAGTTCTGTTTTAACCCCACCCCAATTTCACGTTTTCCACAGGAGCAGCAAAGTGAAAGTTTTCTACGACAAAGATTGTGATCTGAGCCTCATCAAGGGCAAGACCGTCGCCATCATCGGTTACGGCTCGCAAGGCCATGCGCATGCGCAGAACCTCAACGACAGCGGCGTCAAGGTCGTCGTCGGCCTGCGCAAGGGCGGCGCCTCCTGGGACAAGGTTGGCAAGGCCGGCCTGACCGTGATGGAAGTCAACGACGCGGTCAAGGCGGCGGACGTGGTGATGATCCTGTTGCCCGATGAGCAGATCGCCGAGGTCTACAAGAACAACGTCGAGCCGAACATCAAGAAGGGCGCGTCCCTGGCCTTCGCCCACGGCTTCAACGTGCACTACAACCAAGTGGTGCCGCGCGCCGACCTCGACGTCTGGATGGTCGCGCCCAAGGCCCCCGGCCATACCGTGCGCTCCACCTACACCCAGGGCGGCGGCGTTCCGCACCTGGTGGCCGTGCACCAGGACAAGAGCGGCAAGGCCCGTGACCTGGCGTTGAGCTACGCGATGGCCAATGGCGGCGGCAAGGCCGGCATCATCGAGACCAACTTCAAGGAAGAAACCGAGACCGACCTGTTCGGCGAGCAGGCCGTGCTGTGCGGTGGCGCCGTCGAACTGATCAAGATGGGTTACGAGACCCTGGTCGAGGCCGGTTACGCGCCGGAGATGGCTTACTTCGAGTGCCTGCATGAGCTGAAGCTGATCGTGGACCTGATCTACGAAGGCGGCATCGCCAACATGAACTACTCGATCTCCAACAACGCGGAGTTTGGCGAGTACGTGACCGGTCCCGAGGTGATCAACGAGCAGTCGCGCGCCGCCATGCGCGACGCGCTCAAGCGCATCCAGAACGGCGACTACGCCAAGATGTTCATTCAGGAAGGCCGTTTGAACTACCCGTCGATGACGGCTCGCCGCCGCAACACGGCCGACCACAGCATCGAGAAGGTGGGCGGTCAGTTGCGCGCCATGATGCCCTGGATCGCGAAGAACAAGCTGGTGGACCAATCCCGGAATTGATCCCGGGGCGAGCCAACAGGGGGTTGGGAGTAACCGCCGCTGACGTTCTTGAGACGGCTCAGCGTTCGCGGATCCCCTTTGGCTCGGCTGATCTGGCTTTTTCGCAACAAGGCTGCCTTGCGCAGCCTTGTTGCTTTTCCGGGCTTGCCGGGCAAGCTGAGCGCTCGCTTACACTTGCGCTCCATTCGAAACGATGTGCAGGACGATATGGCTGACAACAACGAGCGGGCAGCGAGCCCGCTGCTCAAGAGCCCAAGCAAGGGCATCTACATGCTGCCCAATCTGGTGACCCTGGCTGCTTTGTTTGGTGGCTTTTACGCCATCGTGATGGCCATGAACGACCGGTTCGGATTGGCCGTCATTGGCATCTTCTGCGCGATGGTGCTCGATGGCCTGGATGGTCGGGTGGCGCGCATGACCAACTCGCAAAGCGCGTTTGGTGAGCAGATGGACTCCTTGTCCGACATGGTGTCCTTTGGCGTGGCGCCCGCGCTGGTGGCTTATGCCTGGGCTTTGAAGGACGTGGGTCGCTGGGGCTGGATGGCCGCGTTTGTGTATTGCGCCTGTGCTGCCTTGCGGCTGGCCCGATTCAACGTCAACACCGCTGTGGTGGACAAACGCTATTTCCAGGGTTTGCCTTCGCCTGCGGCGGCCGCGCTCCTTACTGGGTTCATCTGGATCATGATCGAGTGGGATGTGAAGCCGGAGGAAACGCGTGCGGTCTGTTGGTTCGTGTTCGCGCTGGCGCTTTATGCCGGCTTGACCATGGTGAGCAACGTGCCTTTCTACAGCTTCAAGGACATCGGCTTCAAGAAGAGCGTGCCTTTCGCGGCTGTCATCTTGATCGTCCTGATTTATGCGTTGATCACCATCGACCCGGCCACGGTGTTGTTCGGCATTTTCGCGCTCTATGGCGTGAGTGGCTACCTGGTCTATGCCTGGCGCAGGGTCAAGGGGCAGCGGGTCAGCGTGATCAGCACCTCGATCGATGAGCCCGAAGAAAGTGGCTTGCATCCGGACCGTGATCGATGAATTTCCCCTCCGCCCATCGGTTTTGTGCTAAATTCCCCGCCATGAACTTCCTGGCGCTAGCCCTACTGATTTCCTCCCTCCACGGGCGGCTACGGTAGCGCACGCGCACTTCCCAAACCTCAAGGCCCGTATGCACCTGCAGCGGGCCTTTGTGTTTTGGAATGTTCGAACTAGCCGCAGGTGAGCATCAACGACTGACCAACTTGCTGGAGATTCACGATGACGATGTTGAAGAACCCCGCCGCCAAATACCGCGCTTTCACCCCGGTTGGCCTCAAGGATCGCACCTGGCCTGATGCCACTCTGACCAAGCCGCCGGTCTGGTGCAGCGTGGACCTGCGCGACGGCAACCAGGCGCTGATCGAGCCCATGGACATTCCGCGCAAGCTCAAAATGTTCCAGACCCTGGTGGACATTGGCTTCAAGGAGATCGAAGTCGGCTTCCCCTCGGCCTCGCAGATCGAATACGACTTCGTGCGTAAGCTGATCGAAGACCAGCTTATTCCCGACGACGTGACCATTCAGGTGCTGACCCAGGCCCGCGAGCACCTGATCCGCCGCACCTTCGAATCCCTCAAGGGTGCCAAGCGCGCCATCGTCCACCTCTATAACGCGACTGCGCCGGTGATGCGCAAGGTGGTCTTGGGCTTGACCGAGGATGGCATCGTCGAACTGGCCGTGACGAATGCCAAACTCTTCAAGCAGATCGCGTCCGAGCACCCTGAAACCGAGTGGACCTTCGAGTACTCCCCGGAAATGTTCTCGGGCACCGAGTTGCCCTTTGCCAAGCGCGTGGTGGATGCAGTCACCGAGGTCTGGCAGCCCACGCCCCAGCACAAATGCATCATCAATCTGCCCTCGACGGTGGAGCATTCCACGCCCAACATTTTCGCGGACATGATTGAATGGATGCATCGCCACCTGGCGCGGCGTGACAGCATCGTGCTGTCCATCCATCCCCACAATGACCGGGGCACCGGCACGGCGGCGGGTGAACTGGCCATCATGGCGGGCGGTGATCGGCTGGAAGGCTGCCTGTTTGGCAATGGCGAGCGCACCGGCAACCTGGATCTGGTCAACGTCGCGCTCAACCTTTACACCCAAGGCGTGGATCCCGGCTTGGATTTCTCCGACATCGATGAGATCCGCCGTGTGGTCGAGCATTGCAATCAGTTGCCCGTGCATCCGCGCCATCCCTACGTGGGCGAGCTGGTTTACACCTCTTTCTCGGGATCGCATCAGGATGCGATCAAGAAGGCCTTCGCGGCTC
This sequence comes from Hylemonella sp. W303a, assembly GCF_046452315.1. Classification (NCBI taxonomy): domain Bacteria; kingdom Pseudomonadati; phylum Pseudomonadota; class Betaproteobacteria; order Burkholderiales; family Comamonadaceae; genus Hylemonella; species Hylemonella sp. W303a. The sequence goes on from NZ_JBKFDG010000007.1 coordinate 184,869, forward strand.
GCAAGGAGGGGGACATTTGGGTCATGCCCTACCTGCCCATTGACCCCAAGGACCTGGGTCGCAGCTACGAGGCGGTCATCCGCGTCAACAGCCAGTCAGGCAAGGGCGGCATCGCCTACCTGCTTGAGAGCGAGTATGGCCTCGAGCTGCCGCGTCGCTTGCAGATTGAGTTCAGCCAGGTGGTGCAAGCCGTGATGGATGCCAGTGGCAAGGAACTGAGCGCGCGGGACATCCACCAGGTCTTTCTGCGCGAGTACGGCCTGAATGAAGTCGCCGCTCCGCGCTACCGCGCCCAGGAGGAGGGTGAGAACGCCGCTGGCGTGCGCATGACAACCCTGCAAGCCGACGTGGTGGTGGAGGGCAAGAACCTCGCGATCGAGGGCGCGGGCAACGGCCCCATCGAGGCTTTTGTCGAGGGCCTGGCCACGGCAGCCGGCGAGTCCATCCGAGTTCTGGACTACCACGAGCACGCCGTGGGTTCGGGTGCGAATGCCCAAGCCGTGGCGTATCTGGAGTTGCGCGTGGGCGAGCGCACCCTGTTCGGCGTTGGCATGGATGCGAACATCGTTTCTGCTTCGCTCAAGGCCATTGTGTCGGGGCTGCTGCGCGCCCGCCGCGGGGCCGAGCAGGTGGCGACGTCCGCGTGATGCCCGCGGCGCGCCGGGTGCAGCACCCAGGCGCGCTGGGATGAAACCTGAAAAAGGCAGGTTACATCCCTTTGTTTTTGCCGTAACAGAACGTTAAAAATTGCGCCCAAGTGATTGATTGAGAACAGTATTTTCTGTATAACCTCACGCAGGCTGGTGTCAGCCATCAAACGATGGTGGCGTATCTTGAAAGTCAGCGTGCAGGTTGCGCGGAAATGTCATCTTTTTTCACATCATCGTGGCTGAATGCCTTGGGCGCCGTCCTCCGGCCGCTGTCGGTCGCTTGTTTTTTGATGGCATCCGCTGTGCTGGCGCTGCCGTTTCAAGTTCAGGCAGCGTCCGAACCTCGTCAGACGGTCAAAGTCCAAGGTGCTGGCGTCAAGGCCGCGCCCAAGCGCCAGCCCGTGCGTCGCCTGATCATTCCGGCGAAACCTTCCATGGGCATGCAAGCCGGCTTGCATCGGGTGAACGATCCACTCTCGCTGCGCTCCAGCGTGGCTTACGTGATTGATCAGGACACTCAGGAGGTTCTGTTCAGCAAGAACGAGGAGGCTGTGCTGCCCATTGCCTCGCTGACCAAGCTGATGACCACGCTGCTGATCAGCGAGGCCGAGTTGCCTCTGGATGAGCGCATCACCATCACCCAGGATGATGTGGACACCGAGAAGTACAGCGTGTCCCGACTGCGCGTAGGCACCGTCCTCACTCGGGGCGAGCTCTTGCACTTGGCCTTGATGGCGAGCGAGAACCGGGCCGCGAACGCTCTGGGGCGTACCTACCCCGGCGGGCTGGGCATCTTCGTCACCATGATGAACGCCAAGGCGCAGCTGCTGGGCATGCAGGACACGCGTTTCGTCGAGCCTACCGGACTGTCCAGCCGCAACCAGTCCAGCGCCCGCGATCTGGCCTTGCTGGTCGATGCCGCCTCGGCGGATCCGATGCTGCGCGAGTTTTCCACCACCCGTGCTTACCAGGTGGCCGTCGGTCAACGCAAGATGGTGTTCGCCAACACCAACCGGCTGGTGCTGAACCAGCGCTGGGACATTGGTCTGCAGAAAACGGGCTACATCAGTGAGGCCGGGCAGTGCCTGGTCATGCAGGTCACCGTGGCGGGCCGAAAGCTGATCATGGTCTTCCTCGATTCGGTCGGCAAGCTCAGCCGCTTGGGGGACGCCGAGCGCGTGCGTCGCTGGGTGGAGACCAACGAGGCCCGACAGGACGGTGACGGCGTGCTGGATCTCGCCAGCAAGACCTGACGCCCTTCGCTAGCGCGGCGGCGATCCCCGCCGCCTGGGGTGTTGTTAGTTCTTTGCTTCCATTGCCGGGTTGTGGTAGCCCAGCATGCGGGAGATTTCGTTCGCGACGCCCTGCAGTTTCACCGCCCATTCTTTGTCCAGTCGCCCGGTGGGTGCGGAGATCGATAGGCCCGCCACGAGCTTGCCTTGGTCATCGTGGATGCCTGCGGCTAGGCAGTGCACGCCGAGTTCCAGTTCTTCGTCATCGTGCGAAATCCCAGACTGGCGGATTTTCACCAGTTCCCGCTCAAGCACGGGCAACTGGGTGATGCTGTTCTTGGTGTGACCGGCCAGCCCAGTGCGCGTGGCGTAGGCGCGCACGCGTTGCGGGTCATCCGCCGCGAGGAAGAGTTTGCCGACCGAGGTCAGGTGCAGCGGCGCGCGACCACCCACGGCACGAATCACTTGCATGCCTGAGCGTTCGCTGTAGGCGCGTTCGATGTAGACGATTTCATCCCCTTGACGCAGGCTGAGGTTCACGGGTTGCTGGATTTGACGATGCAGCTCGCGCATGGGTGCGATGGCCGCGTCGCGCACATTGAGTCGGGCTTTGACCAAGTTACCCAGCTCCAGCAGCCGCATGCCGAGCCGGTAGCTGCCGGGTTGGGGGCGGTCCACAAAGCGGCCTGTGGCCAGGTCGTTCAAGATCCGGTGGGCCGTCGAGGGATGCAAACCGGTCTTTTCGCTGATCTCTTTCAGCGAAATGGCGTCTTCGCGCGACGCCAGCACGTCCATGAGCGTGAACATGCGTTCAATCACTTGCACGGTCGGGGTACTGATGGCATCCGGGTCTTTTTTCCTCATCGGGCTTCTCTCCTGCAATACGCGTTTTCAAGGCGAGACTATTTTATGCCTTGAAATTCAAAGGAGAGCCAAAAATGCTGCGGCGCACAAAGAACTGTGTGCCGGAATGCACAGCCCGGGCCGTACCCGGGAGGCGCTAGTGTCCTGAGGGTGGCTCAGGGGTCCGATGAGGCCACGGTTGCGAGGCCTTCCTGCCACTGCCCCCGACGCAGCAGCTCGTGCGGCAAGAAGCGCGCCTTGTAATTCATCTTCGGGCTTTGCTCGATCCAGTAGCCCAGGTAGACGTAAGGCAGGCCCAACTGCCGCGCCTGTTCAATCTGCCACAGCACGTTGTAGGTGCCATAGCTGGTGCCACCGGAGTCGGCCGCCGGAGTCGGGTCGTAAAAGGTGTAGACGGCCGACAAGCCATCGTCCAACACATCCAGCACGGACACCATGCGCAAGGTGCCCGGTGCGCCGTCCTCCCCGGGTTCCCGGAATTCGACCAGCCGGGAATTGACCCGGCTTTGCAGCAAGAACTGGGTGTATTGGTCGATGCTGTCTTGATCCATGCCGCCACCCGCGTGGCGACCCGTCTGGTAGCGCAGGTAGAGCTGGTAATGCTCCGGACTGAAGGCCAGCCGCGTGATATGGACTTGCAGCCCGGCGTGCCGCTTCCAGGCGCGGCGCTGGCTCCGGCTGGGGATGAAATCCGCCGCGCGCACCCGCAACGGGACACAGGCCTGGCAGCCATCGCAATGCGGACGGTACGTGAACATGCCGCTGCGACGGAAACCTTGGGCCACCAGTCCGGTGTAGATGCTGGTGTTGATCAGGTGGCTGGGGGTGGCCACCTGGGAGCGCGCCTGTCGCCCTTCCAGGTAGCTGCACGGGTAGGGCGCCGTGGCGTAGAACTGCAGGTGCTGGAGCGGCAGATCTTGGAGGTGCGTCATGGGCGGACGGCGCGCGGTGTCAGGGGCGGACGACGGCGTTGGGTATGAGTGCGTTCCAGTATAGGCGGTCGAATCGCCAATTGGGAGCGGGGAGATCGCGCGTCTTGGCCAAGTGCTCCAGGAACAGGGGGCGTGGGATGGGATGGGCGCCGAGCGACGCCAAATGCGCGGTGTTCTGCTGGCAGTCGATCAGGCCAATGTCGTTGTTCCGGCAAAAAGCCACCAGCGCCGACAGGGCAATTTTGGACGCGTCCGTGCTGCGGGCGAACATGGATTCGCCGTAGACCGCGCGACCCAGCGAAACACAGTACAGCCCGCCCCGCAGTTCGCCGCCTATCCATGTTTCGATGCTGTGAGCATGGCCCGCGCGATGCAGGTCCGCATAGGCTCTTCGCATGGCGGGCGTGATCCAGGTCCCATCCTGGCCGGGACGTGGGCTTCCCGCGCAAGCCGCCACCACTTCGTCAAAGGCTGTGTCGACGCGGATTTCGCAGGCGGGGTTCTCCATGAAGCGCTGCAAGGTTTTGCGCAAGGATCGGTGCAGGCGAAAGCCCCTGGGTGCGTCGGCGGCGGTTTGCAGCACCATGCGCGGCTCGGTGCTCCACCAGAGGATGGGCTGACCCGCGCTGAACCAAGGAAAGATGCCGCGTGCATAGGCCCGCTTGAGCGTGGCCACGTCCAGGCTACCCCCGGCAGCCAGCAGTCCGGGCGCTTCGGAATCACGCCCCCAGGCCTGTTCAACCGGTGGAAAGTCGTCCCCGGGCTGCAACCAGGGCAAGGGGTCTGGGCGCGTGCGCAAGAGGGCCATCAGGGAGGGATGGTCAGAAGATGGTCGGGGCGACACGATTCGAACGTGCGACCTCCTGGTCCCAAACCAGATGCGCTACCAGACTGCGCTACGCCCCGACGAGCCGCGTATTGTACTGGTGCAATCGGCCTCAGCTGAGCTCAAGGGGTTCCACCCGCGCATCGGCTTCGACCCAGCGCCGGGCGGCGGCTTGCAGGGCACCGATCTGGCCCGTGGTGTAGTAGACCGTGCGGGGTGTTCCCGTCTCACCGATGTGAGGCAAGATGCGCCGTGTCTGGCGCGCCACGGGCGCGCCGCTTTCGATCATGGCGACGTCCGGGCCGAGCAACGCGCGCAACCGGGGCGCGATCAGCGGGTAGTGCGTGCAGCCCAGGACCACGGTGTCGATGCAGCCGGGCGCCGTGCCGCACGGCCCCAAGGCCGAGGCGTACTGCGCGCTCAAGGTCGCGATGCGTTCTTCGTCCTGGCGCTCTATGGCGCCAGCCAATCCATCACAGGGTTGCAGCACGAACTCCGCTTGCTGAGCGAGGCTGGCGTGCAGTACCCGGAATTTTTCGCTTTGCAGTGTGCCGCGCGTGGCCAGCACACCCACACGATGGTTGCGGCTGTGCTGAGCCGCGGGTTTGATGGCGGGTTCCAAGCCCACCAGCGGCAGCTGCGGATGCTCCGCGCGCAACAGGTGGATCGCGATCGCGGTGGCGGTGTTGCAGGCGACCACCAGCGCCTGGATGCCATGGCGCGCGACCAAGTGCTCGGCCGCCGCCATCGTGCGGTCAATGACATGCTGAGGTTCGCGTTCGCCATAGGGCGCGTGCCCGCTGTCGGCCACATAGACATAGCGCTGGTGCGGCAGCTCGGCATGCAAGGCCTGGAGCACGCTCAAACCGCCGATGCCGCTGTCGAAGACGCCGATCGGGCTTTCTGACGTGCGCGTTGGCGCAGACGATGCAGGTGAGACCAAGATATCAGGCCATCGCGACCGTGATGCCCTTGAACTCTCCCGAGGCGATGCGCTTGCTCCACTCGGCCGGGCCAGTGATGTGGGCGCTGGTTCCGCCAGCGTCGACCGCCACGGTCACCGGCATGTCCACCACGTCGAACTCGTAGATGGCTTCCATGCCCAGGTCCTCGAAGCCGACCACCTTGGCTTGCTTGATCGCCTTGCTGACGAGGTAGGCCGCGCCACCCACGGCCATCAGGTAGGCGCTCTTGTGCTTCTGGATGGCGGCGATGGCCTCGGGCCCGCGCTCGGCCTTGCCGATCATGGCGATCAACCCGGTCTTGGCCAGCATCATGTCGGTGAACTTGTCCATGCGCGTGGCCGTGGTGGGGCCCGCGGGGCCGACGGCTTCGTCCTTCACCGGATCCACCGGACCGACGTAGTAGATCACGCGGTTGGTGAAGTCCACGGGCAGTTTCTCGCCCTTGGCCAGCATGTCTTGGATTCGCTTGTGCGCGGCGTCGCGGCCCGTGAGCATCTTGCCATTGAGCAGCAGGGTCTGGCCGGGCTTCCAGCTGGCGACTTCTTCCTTCGTCAGCGTGTTCAGGTCCACGCGCTTGCTCTTTTGCGTGTCGGGTGTCCAGTGCACGTCGGGCCACAGGTCCAGGCTGGGCGGGTCCAGGTACACCGGGCCGCTGCCGTCGAGCACGAAATGCGCATGCCGCGTGGCAGCGCAGTTCGGGATCATCGCGATCGGCTTGCTGGCTGCGTGCGTCGGGTACATCTTGATCTTGATGTCCAGCACCGTGGTCAGGCCGCCCAGGCCCTGCGCGCCGATGCCCAGGGCGTTGACCTTCTCGTACAGCTCCAGGCGCAGTTCCTCGACCTGGGTGAGCTTCTCGCCCTTGGCCGCCTTGGCCTGTAGTTCATACATGTCGAGGTCGTCCATCAAGGACTCCTTGGCCATCAGCGTTGCCTTTTCCGCCGTGCCGCCAATGCCGATGCCCAGCATGCCGGGCGGACACCAGCCCGCGCCCATCGTGGGCACGGTCTTGAGCACCCAGTCGACCACGCTGTCGCTGGGGTTGAGCATGTACATCTTGCTCTTGTTTTCGCTGCCGCCGCCCTTGGCTGCCAGCGTCACTTCCACGGTGTTGCCCGGCACGAGTTCCGTGAAGATCACGGCGGGGGTGTTGTCCTTGGTGTTTTTGCGCGCGAACTGCGGATCGGCCACGACCGAGGCACGCAGCATGTTGTCTGGGTTCAAGTAGCCGCGGCGCACGCCCTCGTTCACGGCGTCTTCCAGGCTGCCGCTGAAGCCCTCCAGGCGCACGCCCATGCCGACCTTGAGGAAGACGTTGACGATGCCGGTGTCCTGGCAGATCGGGCGGTGACCTGTCGCGCTCATCTTGCTGTTGGTCAGGATCTGCGCGATGGCGTCCTTCGCCGCCGGGCTCTTTTCGCGTTCATAGGCCCGCGCCAGATGGGCAATGTAGTCCGCCGGGTGGTAGTAGCTGATGTACTGCAACCCTGCGGCGATGGATTCGATCAGATCGTCTTGGCGGATGGTCGTGCTCATGGCAAGTTCCTCTGGGAGCGGTGTCGGGGGCGTTCTCGTGACGCGGTTCAGTGCTTGTCGTCCGTGCCGCCATTCATAAGACGGTCGGTGTAGGCGATGGCCATCGCGGACAACAGGAACGCGATGTGAATCACGGTTTGCGCGATCAGCACGCGGTCACTGTAGTTCGCCGCGTTGATGAAGGTTTTGAGCAGGTGAATGGAGCTGATGCCGATGATGGCGGTCGCCAGCTTGACCTTGAGCACCGACGCGTTGACGTGGTTGAGCCATTCGGGTTGGTCGGGGTGGCCTTCCAAATTCATGCGGCTCACGAAGGTCTCGAAGCCACCGACGATGACCATGATCAGCAGGTTGGAGATCATCACCACGTCGATCAGCGCCAGCACCACCAGCATGATGACCGTTTCATTCAAGGTGCTCAGCGGCGCATCGGCCTTGTAGCCGATGCTGCGGATCAGGGCGTCCAGCGCGGCCTGGTCACCGAAGGCAGCCATGACCAGGTGTTCCAGTTCGATCAGGAAATGCACCACGTACACGCCTTGGGCGATGATCAAACCAAGGTAGAGCGGCAGTTGCAGCCAGCGGCTGGCGAAGATCAGGGAGGGCAAGCGGCGCATGCTGGAAGCGGCGCTCCGGTTTTCGTGCTTGGGCGCTTCGGGCTGGGACATGATGGCGATGGTTGAAGGTAATGAGAGAGAAAGCCAGTTGAAAAAGGGATGCGGTGATCCGGGAAAACCATGAATTCTAGGCTGCATTTCCCGAGGCTTTCACCCCAGGGAGGATGCAGTGTTTTCCCCTGCGGTTTTGTCGGGCTAGCGTCAGTACCTTGTAAGCGCATGTCGGACAATAAGCGGCGCTGCAAACATCAGCATGAAGGCAGCTTGTTCCACGCTTATAACGATCTTGAGGACGCAAACCATGAGCTCATCCACCGCCTCTTCCTCGGCCATCGAATCCGTGTTGGTTGAAAACCGCGTGTTCCCGCCGTCCGCGGCGACCGTGAAGGCCGCACGTGTGTCCGGCATGGCGCAGTACCAGGCCATGTGCGAGGCTTTCGACAAGGATTTCGAAGGTACCTGGGCGCGCCTGGCCCGTGAGAACCTGGTTTGGAACAAGCCTTTCACCAAGACCTTGAACCAGGGCAGCAAACCGTTCTACAAGTGGTTTGAAGACGGCGAGTTGAACGCGAGCGCCAACTGCCTGGACAAGCACATCGGCACGCCGGTCGAAAACAAGACCGCCATCATCTTCGAAGCCGATGACGGCGCAGTGACGAAGGTCAGCTACAAGGAGCTGCTGGCCAAGGTCGGTCAGTTCGCCAATGCCCTCAAGGCTCAAGGCATCAAGAAGGGCGACCGCGTTCTCATCTACATGCCCATGACGATCGAGGGCGTGGTGGCCATGCAGGCTTGCGCCCGCATCGGCGCGACCCACAGCGTGGTCTTTGGCGGCTTTTCCGCCAAGAGCCTGCAGGAGCGCATCATCGATGCTGGAGCAGTCGCCGTCATCACGGCCAACTACCAGATGCGTGGCGGTCGCGAACTGCCGCTCAAGGCCATCGTGGACGAGGCCCTGGGCATGGGAGGCTGCGACAGCATCAAGACGGTGTTGGTCTACCAACGCACCGCCACGGCGTGCAACATGGTCGCGGGGCGCGACAAGACGTTCTCCGAGGCCTTGGCCGGTCAGAGCACGGTGTGCAAGCCCGAGCAGGTGGGTGCCGAGCATCCGCTCTTCATCCTCTACACCAGCGGCTCCACCGGCAAGCCCAAGGGCGTGCAGCACAGCACCGGCGGTTACCTGCTGTGGGCGCGGCTGACGATGGACTGGACCTTCGACCTCCAGCCGAGCGACATCTTCTGGTGCACGGCCGACATCGGCTGGATCACCGGCCACACCTACGTGGCCTACGGCCCGCTGGCCGCTGGCGCGACGCAAATTGTTTTCGAGGGTGTGCCCACCTACCCGAACGCCGGGCGCTTCTGGCAGATGATCGAGAAGCACAAGGCCACCATCTTCTACACCGCGCCCACGGCCATCCGCTCGCTGATCAAGGCCGCCGAAGGTGACGAGAAGGTCCACCCGGCCCGCTCGAACCTCAGCAGCCTGCGCATCCTCGGCTCGGTGGGTGAGCCCATCAACCCCGAGGCCTGGATGTGGTATCACAAACATGTGGGCGGCGAGCGTTGCCCCATCGTGGACACCTTCTGGCAGACCGAGACCGGTGGCCACGTCATCACGCCTTTGCCGGGCGCGACGCCGCTGGTTCCGGGCTCCTGCACCTTGCCCCTGCCGGGCATCTCCGCCGCCATCGTGGACGAGATGGGCAACGACATCCCGAACGGCACCGGGGGCATCCTGGTCATCAAGAAACCTTGGCCTTCGATGATCCGCACCATCTGGGGCGACCCGGAGCGTTTCAAGAAGAGCTATTTCCCTGAAGAGCTCAAGGGCTACTACCTGGCGGGTGACGGTGCAGTGCGCTCCGCGGACCGCGGCTACTTCCGCATCACCGGCCGCATCGACGATGTGCTGAACGTCAGTGGCCACCGACTGGGCACGATGGAGATTGAATCGGCCTTGGTGTCCAAGACTGATCTGGTGGCGGAAGCCGCCGTCGTGGGCCGTCCCGATGATCTGACCGGCGAGGCCATTTGCGCCTTCGTGGTCTTGAAGCGTGCACGCCCCACGGGCGAGGAAGCCAAGCAGATCGCCAACGAGCTGCGCAACTGGGTGGCCAAGGAAATCGGCCCCATCGCCAAGCCCAAGGACATCCGCTTCGGTGACAACCTGCCCAAGACCCGCAGCGGCAAGATCATGCGCCGCCTGCTGCGCTCGCTGGCCAAGGGCGAAGCCATCACCCAGGACATCACGACGCTGGAGAACCCAGCCGTTCTGGATCAATTGGCGCAGACCAATTGATCCAGAAGCAGCCGGAGGCTGCATGCGCGTGAGCGCATAGGCTGGATTCCGCCGCAGGCTAACTTGGCGCAAAGCGCCAAGTTAAGCCGCGTAGCGGCGGCCGAAGCCAAAATCCCCAGTAGAAATCCAACGGTCTTGCTGCAATTAGCCCAGACCCACTGAGCGTCAGACCTCCATCCCCACCCCCGCCTTCTCCCGCAACACTGCCACAAAGGCCTGCGCGGAAGGCGACAGCGGCTCACCCAGGTGCGTGATCAGGCCATAGTCCGGCATGCGGTCCGGCAGCTCGACCTGGATACGGGTCAGAAGTCCCTTTCTCGCGTACTCCTCCGCCAGCGACGCGGGCTGTAGCGAGAGCATCTGCGTTGTTTGCAGCAGCTCCAGCGAGAACCAGAAGGAAGGCGTTTCGACCACACCCGACGTTGGCGTCAAGCCGATGCTGCTGAAGATGTCGTCGGTGACGCGGCGCAAAGCGGTCGGTGACGGGTACAAGATCCAGGGCCAGCGCGCCAGTTCGGTCAAATCCTGGACCCGCTTGTTTCGCAAGGGATGGTCCACCCGACCCACCACCTGCAAGGGTTCGGCCGACAGGCGTTCGTAGCGGAATTGGGCCTGCTGCTCGCTGCTGGTGAAGCGCCCGATCATGAGGTCGATCTTGCGCTCGGACAGCCACAGCGCGAGTTGGTCACTGCTTTGTTCCAGCATTTTCAGCACCAGCAACGGCCGCAAGCGCTGCACCTCCGACACCGTGGACATCAGCAGGTGCGCCGCGCCGGAGATCGCACCGATGGTCAGATGTCCCGCGCCACCGTGCCGCAGCGTGTCGAACTCGCGGGCGAACTTGCGATGTCCTTCCAGGGCGCCGCTGGCGTAGCGCAGGGTGAAGAGGCCCAGCTCGTTGGGCGCGACGCCACGCGACAGGCGATCGAACAGACGCGCGTTCAAGATGATCTCGATCTCCATCAGCATCTTGGTCGCTGCCGGCTGCGTGATGTGCATCCATTCCGACGCCAGCCGCAGATTGCGGGTCTGCCCCAGGATGTCCAGGAACTGCAGATGCCGGAACCGCAACCGGCCGAAAGCACGGGCGATGGAAGGCTCAGGGCTACGGGTGAACCCGGGTGTCTCGACTGTATTCATAACGTTATGGAATGACTTTCTACAGAAATTTCAGTGGACCGTGTCTGCTGTCTTCCCTAATCTCGCGCTCGCCCTGAGACCGCCGTGCCACTCGTGCTCGCCGCCGAGCGACTCGCTGCCCAGGACATATTCCAATCATCAGGAGACAAGCATGAAATTCAGATCCGTCATCGTGGCGGCGTTGGCGCTCGGCCTGGCGGCCGGCTCGGTGTCCGCGCAAGTCCGGGAACACGTATTCAAGATTGGCATAGGCCTGAGCGAGGACCACCCGCAGGGCGTGGCGCTCAACCACTTCGCCAAACTCTTGTCCGAGCGCAGTGGCGGCAAGATGACCGCCAAGGTGTACGCGAGTGGCGCGCTGGGCAACGACATCACCATGACCTCGGCCCTGCGCGCCGGCATCCAGGAGATGACGGTGCCCGACGCCTCGACGCTGATGTCCTTGGTCAAACCCTTTGGCGCGCTCAACTTGCCCATGCTGCTCAACAACGAGCAGGAAGCCGACGCCTTGCTGGACGGCCCGTTCGGGCAGAAGCTGCTGGCCCAGTTGCCTGAGAAAGGTCTGATCGGCTTTGCCTTCTGGGAAAACGGCTTCCGCCACGTCACCAACTCGCGCCGCGCCATCAACACGGCGGCCGACCTGGAAGGCCTGAAGCTGCGCGTGATCCAGAGCCCGCTCTTCCTCGACACCTTCACCGCCCTGGGCGTCAATGCCACGCCCATGCCTTTCCCCGAGGTCTACACGGCCATGGAGCAGAAGGCGGTTGATGGCCAGGAAAACCCCACGCCGACCATCCTGGCCAGCAAGTTTTACGAAGTGCAGAAGTACCTGGCCCTGACGCGCCACATGTACAGCGCCTGGGTGCTGCTGATGTCCAAGAAGACCTGGGACGGACTCTCGCCCCAGGAGCAAAAAATCGTGCGTGACAGCGCCTTGGACGCGACCCAGTTCGAGCGCAAGACCATCCGCGAGTTCAGTCAGAAGGCGTTGGCCCAACTGAAGAGCAATGGCATGACCGTCACCGAGCTCAGCCCCGCAGAGCAGGCCAAGCTGCGCGCCAAGCTCGCGCCCGTGGTCGCCAAGTACGGCCAGGACTTCGGCGACGCCTTCCAGGAATTGAACGCCGAGCTGGCCAAGATCCGCAAAAAATAAACGACTGCATGGCTAAAACACCCAGCCGTCCGTTCCGCTCGCGGGATTGGTTCGCCGACCCGCAGCGTTCGGACATGACCGCGCTCTACCTGGAGCGCTTCATGAACTACGGGCTGACGCCACAGGAACTGCGTTCCGGCCGCCCCATCATCGGGATCGCGCAGACGGGCAGCGACCTGTCGCCGTGCAACCGCATTCACTTGGAGCTGGCGCGCCGCGTGCGCGACGGCATCCGGGACGCTGGCGGCATTCCGATGGAGTTCCCTGTCCATCCGATCTTCGAGAACTGCCGCCGACCGACCGCCGCGCTGGACCGCAACCTGGCCTACCTGGGCCTGGTCGAAATCCTCTACGGTTACCCGATCGACGCCGTGGTGCTGACCACGGGTTGCGACAAGACGACGCCGGCCGGCATCATGGCCGCCTGCACCGTGGACATCCCCGCCATCGTGCTGTCCGGCGGTCCCATGCTCGACGGTTGGCACAACGGTGAGCTGGTGGGATCGGGCACCGTGATCTGGCGCAGCCGCCGGCAACTGGCCGCGGGTGAGATCGACGAAGAAGAGTTCCTGCAGCGTGCCTGCAGCAGCGCGCCTTCGGCCGGGCACTGCAACACCATGGGCACGGCCTCGACCATGAACGCCGTGGCCGAGGCTCTGGGTCTGTCGCTGACGGGCTGCGCGGCCATTCCCGCGCCCTACCGCGAGCGCGGCCAGATGGCGTATGAAACCGGGCGGCGCATCGTCGAGATGGCGTATGAAGACCTGCGGCCCTCGCGCATCCTCACGCGCGAGAGTTTTCTGAACGCGCTCTCGGTGGTGAGCTGCGCCGGCGGGTCGAGCAATGCGCAGGTCCACATCATGGCCATGGCGCGCCATGCCCAGGTGCAGTTGGAGCCGGACGACTGGACCACCCAGGCCTACGACCTGCCGCTGTTGCTGGACATGCAGCCCGCGGGCCGCTTCCTGGGGGAGCGCTTCTTCCGCGCTGGCGGCGTGCCCGCCTTGATGTGGGAGTTGCTGCAGGCGGGGCGCCTGCATGGCGACTGCCTGACCGTCACCGGACGTCGCATGGCCGACAACTTGGTCGGTCGTGAAGCCAGCGACCGCGAGGTGATCCGGCCCTTCGACCAGCCCCTGCTGGACAAGGCCGGTTTCCTGGTGCTGCGCGGCAACCTCTTTGATTTCGGCATCATGAAAACCTCGGTCATCTCCGAGCGCTTCCGCGCGCGTTACCTGAGCCGCCCCGGCCAGGAGGGCGTGTTCGAGGCGCGCGCCGTGGTGTTCGAGGGCGGCGAGGACTACCACGCGCGCATCAACGACCCGTCGCTCGGGATCGACGAAGACTGCATCCTCGTCATGCGTGGCGCGGGCCCGCTGGGCTGGCCCGGTTCGGCCGAGGTGGTCAACATGCAGCCGCCCGACGCGCTGATCCAGCGCGGCATCAGCGCGCTGCCTACCTTGGGCGATGGTCGGCAGTCCGGCACCTCGGACAGCCCGTCCATCCTCAACGTCTCGCCCGAGAGCGCGGCAGGAGGGGGCCTGCGCTGGCTGCAGACCGGTGATCGCATCCGCGTGGACCTGAACCAGGGGCGATGCGATGCGCTGGTGTCACCGGAAGAAATCGCGCGTCGTCTGCGCGAGCTGCCAGCGCCCCCGGTGCCTCCCAGCCACTCGCCGTGGGAAGCCTTGTACCGCGAGAAGACCGGCCAGCTCGACCAGGGTGCCACGCTGGAGTTTGCGCTGGAGTTCCAGCGCATTGCGCAGCGCACGCCCAGACACAACCATTGAGGACACACATGACTTCGACTTTCAAATTCCACGACCCCATGTCCATCCTGCCGGAGGACGGCCTGGTCGGTACCCTGGTGGGGCGCGTCTGGGTGCCCGGGGCGGGCGCCGGCCCCGCGATCGTTGCCCTCCGTCCCGAGGGCGTGTTTGATCTGACCCGTGCCTTTCCCACCATGAGCACGCTGCTCGACGTGGATCAGCCAGCCCGGGCCGCGCGCGCCGCGTCCGGACAAAGACTTTGCGGCGTGGATGAACTGCTGGCCAACAGCCTGCCCGGCACGCGCGACGTCCGCCGCCCCTGGCTGCTGGCGCCCTGTGACCTGCAGGCCGTCAAGGCCAGCGGCGTGACTTTCGCGTCCAGCCTGATCGAACGTGTCATCGAGGAACAGGCGCGCGGCGATGCCAGCCTGGCCAATGAGTTGCGCACCCAGGTGGTGTCTCTGATCGGGGGCGACCTGTCGGAGATCAAGCCCGGCTCGCCCGAGGCCATGGAACTGAAGGCGCTGTTGCAGAAGAAGGGCCTGTGGTCGCAGTATCTGGAGGTGGGCATTGGCCCGGACGTGGAGGTGTTCACCAAAACCCAGGCCATGGCCTCGGTGGGGTGTGGCGACGACATTGGCATCCGCTCCGATTCCTCCTGGAACAACCCCGAACCCGAGGTGGTGCTGGCGGTCAACAGCCGCGGCGGCATCGTGGGCGCGACCCTGGGCAACGACGTCAACCTGCGCGACATCGAGGGCCGCAGCGCGCTGCTGCTGGGCAAGTCCAAGGACAACAACGCGTCCTGTGCCATCGGCCCCTTCATCCGTCTGTTCGACGAGGGCTACACCCTGGACGACGTGCGTCAGGAAACCGTGCACCTGCATGTGATCGGCCAGGACAATTTCGAACTGCGTGGCATCAACCTCATGAGCCGCATCAGCCGCGACCCAACCGACATCGTCGCCCAGACCGTGGCCATGCACCAGTACCCGGATGGCTTCGTGCTATTCCTTGGCACGCTGTTCGCACCCATCGAAGACCGCGATCGCCCAGGCGGTGGGTTCACCCACAAGCTGGGCGACATGGTGACCATCCGCAGTCCCCGCTTGGGCGCCTTGATCAACCGCGTCACGCATTGCGAAACCGCGCCGCCCTGGCGTTTTGGCCTGCGTGCCTTGATCGGCAACCTCGCCGGTCGTGGGCTCCTTCAAGACGCCGTGATCTAGGAGGACGCCATGTTGAACCACATGCTCGATAGAAGCTGCCGCGTCCTGAACCTCACCATCGCCCTGGCCCTGGCCGTCATGGTCGTGCTGGTGTTCGGCAACGTGGTGCTGCGTTACGTCTTCAATTCCGGCATCGCCGTGAGCGAGGAGATGTCGCGCTGGCTCTTCGTCTGGATCACCTTCCTCGGCGGCATCGCCGCCATCCACGAAAACGCCCACCTCGGCACCGACATGCTGGTGTCGCGCCTCTCGGTGGGTGGCAAGAAGGTTTGTTACGTGGCGGCCCATCTGATCATGCTCTACATCACCTGGCTGTGCCTCAAGGGCAGCTGGCAGCAGACCCTGCTCAACGCCGACATGAACGCGCCGGTGACCGGTCTGTCCATGGCGATGTTTTACGCGTCGGGCGTGGTCTTCTCGGTCTGCGCGGCCGTCTTGCTATTGCTGCGTTTGCTGCGTGCCCTGACGGGCAAGACGCAGGAGCAGGAGCTCGTGATGAGCACCGAGTCCGAGGAATCGATCGCGTCCGTCGGCGTGAAGAAGGCTTGACACCATGACGATTTTCATTTTTCTCGGTAGCCTGCTCGGCGCCATGGCGCTGGGCATGCCGATCGCGTATGCCTTGCTGGCCAGCGGTGTCGCGCTGATGCTGCACCTGGACATGTTCGACGCCCAGATCCTCGCGCAGAACTTCATCAACGGCGCCGACAGCTTCCCCTTGCTGGCCGTGCCTTTCTTCATGCTCGCCGGTGAAGTCATGAACACGGGCGGCCTGTCGCGGCGGATCGTCAACCTGGCCATGGCCCTGGTGGGGCATGTGCGCGGTGGACTGGGTTATGTGACGATCCTGGCGGGTTGCCTGCTGTCCTCGCTGTCGGGTTCGGCCGTCGCCGACGCGGCTGCTTTGACGGCCTTGCTGCTGCCGATGATGACAGCCGCTGGCCACTCCAAGCAATCGGCCGGTGGGCTGATTTCTGCCACGGCCGTGATCGGCCCGATCATCCCGCCCAGCATCGGCTTCGTGATCTTTGGCGTGTCCGCCAACCTGTCGATCGGCAAGCTGTTCATTGCGGGCATCTTCCCCGGCATCATGATCGGCCTGGGGCTCGCGGTCACTTGGTGGCTGATGTGCCGCAATAGCACGCTGCAACCACCGCCCAAGAAGGAGCGTGGTGAGGTCTGGACTGCCGCACGCCAGGCGGTCTGGGCACTCATGTTGCCCCTGATCATCATCGTCGGCCTGCGCATGGGCGTGTTCACGCCGACCGAATCCGCCGTGGTCGCCGCCGTGTACGCGCTGTTCGTCTCCACCGTCATCTACCGCGAGTTGTCGTTGAAGGCCTTGGTGCCGGTGTTCGTCAACGCGGCCAAAACCTCGGCCGTGGTCATGTTCCTGGTGGCGGCCGCCATGGTGTCGTCCTGGCTGATCACCGTGGCCAACATCCCCCAGCAGCTGGTGACCTTGCTCAAGCCCTTCATGGACAACCCAACCCTGCTGCTGCTGGCCATCATGGTGTTGGTCATGGCCGTGGGCACGGCGATGGACATGACGCCCACCATCCTCATCATGACGCCGGTGCTGATGCCGGTGATCAAAGCGGCGGGTATCGATCCCATCTACTTCGGCGTGCTCTTCATCATCAACAACTCCATCGGCTTGATCACGCCGCCGGTGGGCACGGTGCTGAACGTCGTGGCGGGGGTCGGCCGCATGAAGATGGACGACATCTTCAAAGGCGTTCTGCCCTTCATGTGGGCCGAGTTCGGCGTGCTGCTGATCATGACGCTCTTTCCCCAGACCGTGATCTGGCCCGCGCGTTTCCTGATGGGAGGCTAGGGCTCGAGAGCCCGGGGCTGCCGCGTGCAGCCTTGACCCGCGCTCCAACCGATCCGCGCTTGGAGGCGGAAACGAAAACGCGCCCGGGTGGGCGCGTCGGTGGGGGTCGAGCCAGTCGTGCTTACTTCTGGCTCAGCACCCAGGCCGCCAACTTCTTGGCCTCGGCTTCGCTGACCTGGGGGTTGGCCGGCATGGGCACCGGACCCCAGACACCGGAGCCACCCTTCATGATCTTGGTGGCCAGCATGGCAGCGGCGTTCTTATCGCCGGCGTACTTCTTGGCCACGTCCTTGTAGGAGGGACCGACCACTTTCACGGCCACCTGGTGGCAAGCCATGCAGTTCTTGGATTGAGCCAGGGCCATGTCGGCTTGGGCACCCGTGCTGAAGGTGGCGAGGGTGGCGGTGATGAACAGGGCGGGCAGGATGGGTTTCATGGAATTCCTCATGAGAGTCAGGACAGGGTTGAGAGGATAATGGCCGCCTGAATTCTAAGGTGCCCGATGTCAAAAGGGTCCTTGAAATCGATGCTGCAGGGCAGCACGAATTTCGGGTTCGGCCGCTGGCACGCACTTTGCCCCACGGTCGGTCCTTTGCCCCTGATTGTTTGACCTCCTTCCAGAGTTTGTATGCCCGTATACCGTTCGCTGACATCCACCGCCGGCCGCAACATGGCTGGTGCCCGTTCTCTCTGGCGCGCCACTGGCATGAAAGATGGCGACTTCAATAAGCCCATCATCGCTGTGGTCAACAGCTTCACGCAGTTCGTGCCAGGCCATGTGCACCTGAAAGACCTGGGCCAGCTCGTGGCCCGCGAGATCGAGGCCGCGGGCGGCGTGGCCAAGGAATTCAACACCATCGCGGTCGATGATGGCATCGCCATGGGCCACGACGGCATGCTGTACTCCTTGCCCAGCCGCGACATCATCGCGGACTCGGTGGAGTACATGGTCAACGCGCACTGCGCCGACGCCATGGTCTGCATCTCCAACTGCGACAAGATCACGCCCGGCATGCTGATGGCTGCCATGCGCTTGAACATTCCCGTGGTGTTCGTATCGGGTGGGCCGATGGAAGCGGGCAAGGTGCGCCTGGCGGTGCCCGGCACGCAAACCATTCAGATCAAGAAGCTCGACCTGATCGACGCCATGGTCATGGCGGCCGACGACAAGGTCAGTGACGCCGACTTGGCCGAGGTGGAGCGTTCCGCCTGCCCGACCTGCGGTTCCTGCTCGGGCATGTTCACGGCCAACTCGATGAACTGCCTGACCGAAGCCTTGGGCTTGTCGCTGCCTGGCAATGGCACCGTGGTGGCGACCCATTCAGACCGTGAACAGCTGTTCAAGCGCGCGGGTCATCTGGTGGTGGAACTGTGCAAGCGCTACTACGAGCAGGATGACGACACCGTGCTGCCGCGCTCCGTGGGTTTCAAGGCCTTCGAGAATGCGATCACGCTGGACATCGCCATGGGCGGCTCGACCAACACCATCCTGCATCTGCTGGCCGTGGCTCAGGAAGCGAACATCGATTTCACGATGGACGACATCGATCGACTCTCGCGCAGCGTGCCGCAGCTCTGCAAGGTCGCGCCCAACACCAACAAGTACCACATCGAGGACGTGCACCGTGCGGGCGGCATCATGGCCATCCTGGGCGAACTGGACCGCGCGGGCAAGCTGCACACCGACGTGCCCACCGTGCACAGCAAGACCCTCAAGCACGCGCTCGATGAGTGGGACATCATGCGCAAGCCCTCCGAAGCCGTGAAGACCTTCTACATGGCTGGCCCCGCGGGCATCCCGACCCAGGTGGCCTTCAGCCAGTCCACGCGCTGGCCCAGCCTGGACACCGACCGCGCTCAGGGGTGCATACGCGCTTACGACCATGCGTTCTCGAAGGAGGGTGGCCTCGCGGTGTTGTTCGGCAACATTGCCCAGAACGGCTGCGTGGTGAAGACGGCCGGTGTCGATGACAGTCTCCTGGTCTTTGAAGGCCCGGCCCACGTGGTCGAGTCCCAGGACGAAGCCGTGGAACACATCCTGGGCGACCAGGTGAAGGCGGGTGACGTCGTGGTCGTGCGCTACGAAGGTCCCAAGGGCGGACCCGGCATGCAGGAAATGCTCTACCCTACGAGCTACATCAAGTCCAAGGGCCTGGGCAAGGCCTGCGCCTTGCTGACCGATGGGCGTTTCTCGGGCGGCACCTCGGGTCTGTCCATCGGCCATTGCTCGCCCGAGGCGGCGGCGGGCGGCGCGATCGGCCTGGTGAAGAACGGTGACCGCATCCGCATCGACATCCCCAATCGCGGCATCAACGTGCTGGTCAGCGACGAGGAACTGGCCAAGCGCCGCGCCGAGCAGGACCAGAAGGGTTGGAAACCCGCCCAGCCGCGCCCGCGCAAGGTCTCGGCCGCGCTCAAGGCCTATGCCTTGCTGGCCATGTCGGCGGACAAAGGCGCGATTCGCGACCTGTCCTTGCTGGGCGACTGAAACCCAAGGACACCCGAGGGCCTGCGCTCAAAGCAGGCTCTTGAGCTTGTCCTTGGCCTTGGACTTGAACCGGTTTTCCTCGGCTTTGAGTTTCTGATTCAGTTCGGCTTCCAGCTTGGCACGCGCCGCGTCCAACTTGTCGGCGTCGCCCAGCGCGGCGGACAAGGTGCCGGATTGGTCAAAACCATCGAGTTGCTGTTTCAGCGGCGCAAGGGCCTGGTCCACTTCGGCGTTGAAGCGGGCACGCAGTTCGCCGTTGAACTTCGCGACCTGGCTGGCCACGTAGGCGCGCAGTCGCGCGTTCAGTAGGGGCTCCAGATTGCTGCGCAAGCGGGTGGAGGTGCGCGCGCCTTGCGGGCCTTTTTCCTGGACGTAGTCCAGGTCGACGGTCAGCAAGTCAATCTGGGTCAACACCGCGCTCAGCATGCCTTCCATGTCCTTGCCGACGCTGCCGGGCTTCAGCCTCAGACCCACGTTGCGGCCTTCGATGCGCAGCGCCAGCGCCAGGGCTTGAGGCGTGTCGGTCAGCGTGGCGCGGATATCGGCCTTGCCGTCCAGGCCCGCCAGGTACTGGTTGCTCACCCCCTTGGACAGACCTTGCAGAGGAGACTGACGCAGGGTCAGTTGGATGTTGGAGTTCAACCCTTCCTTGCTGCCCGACATGGAGCCGCGGAGCGTACCGACGTCCGCCTTGCCTTGTGCGTCGCGGAAGTCCACGTTGATCAACAGAGGTTTGTAGGACAGATCGGAGCTTGCGTTGAGCACGGTGCCCGACAGCGAGGACGATCCGGACGTTCCCGACAGGTCAATTTGACCGATGTAGACCGTGGGCAAGGTGCCCGCGCGCACGAAATCCACCGTGGTGCCATGCGCGCGTTCGCGCTGCACGACCTTCACGTCGGCGGCCTGCTTCTGTTCGGGCAAGTAGCCCTTGAACTTCTCGTAATAGCCCAGGTACTGCCGCGCGCTGTCCACCAGAGAATCGCCGAGCAGCGCGGACAACAAATTGCTGGCGCTGAAAAGGTCACCTTGCGGATCGATCAGGAGGTCCTTCAGCTTGGCCTCGCGCAGTTCGTTGACCTGTGCGTAAGCCGTGCGCAGTTCCGTTAGGTCGGTCTGCAGGTCTTGGCGGGCTTGCTTCAAGACGTCTTGCTTGGCTTGCACCTGTTGCCGAGCATTCTTCAGGGTGTCCAAGTCCTTGCGCAGTTGAGCCAAGTCGTCTGGCAACTTGTATTTGCGGCGCGCGATGGCTTGGATTTCGTCCGAAGTCCCTTGCAAATCGCTCAAATTCGTCACCGTCGGCAAGCGTTGCTTCCAGAGGTCTGAGCGCGCCTGGACCTTGGCTTCCAGTTCCTTGCCCATGCGCACGGCGGGAATGTCCTCAGGCTGGCCAATCTTGCTGGCGATGGCTTGGTAGTCGATGCCCTTGGCATAGGCTTCAATGGATTCCAGCGTGCCGCCCGAGGCAGGCGCGGTGTCGGAGGCCTTGGGTTCCTTCGCAGGCAAGGCGCCGGATTGCGCGCGGTCGGTGCCTAGGCGCAGGTCTGAGACCGACATGCGCGTGACCACGAACTTGCCCACCGACAGGGGATTGGGCTGTAGCGTGAACTCCGTGGCTCCAATCTCGAAGAGGTTCTTCGTTGGCGCGTCGGCGTTTGTCCATTGAATGCCGCGCGTCTTGACCGAGGTATCGAGCAGGCTGAAATCAAAACTGCCGATCTCCACCTTGGCCCCATTGATGGCCGTGAAAGAGGCTTCCAGGCCGCGCTTGACGAGGCGGTCAAAGAAGAGCAGATAGCCGCCGACCAGCAACGCCGTGATCAGGGCGAAAGGAATCAGCGCCGAAAAGCGGAAAAACCGCACCTTTTTCGCTGCGACGATCTCGCTCGAGGTATTGGAGTCAACGGCGCTCATCGGCCACCTCCGTACAGGAAGTTGTAGGCTTTTGAGCCCCATACAAAGAACCGTGACATGGAAAACCAGCGGTAGAAGCGTGAGCGCAGGATGACGGCTCGCCACGAGTCGCGATAGCGCCGCACCGCGAGCGCGACAAGCCAGGCAATCGGGACGAGCAGCAGCAGCGAGGCGACCAGTGAGCCCAGCACCACGGTGTTATTGAGCCGCGTGAACACCATGAAGGGGGCGTTGAAGAGGGCAGTCCAGAAAGCCGTCAAGCCGTCCAGGTCCACCAACAGCAGATGGCCCAGGCGATCAAACATCCCGTCCAAGGCATAAGCCAGTGGGGACATGAGCACCATGCCGAGCAGGCCGGCTGAGAAACTCACGTTGATGATGCAGAGCAACAAGAGCACGAGCAGGTTGTGCGGGCTGCTCAAGGGCGTGAGCGCGATCACGCTGCCCAGGGCGAAACCGAGGCCGATCTGCATCGGCCGCTCCTCGCTGTGCAGCAGTTTCACGACCTTGTGGGCGAAGTCGAGGACGAACATGGGAAGGAGATTCCTGGCGGCAAGAAGGCCCGGATGTTAACTGCCTCTCATGTCGCGAGCCCATTTCCCCGACCCCGGCGGGCGCAAGATCGTGGAGGAGGGGCGGGCCACGCAAATGCACCGACAATACCGGCCATGTTGCTCGCACCCCAAATCGATCCCATTGCCGTACAAATCGGCCCGCTGGCCGTGCATTGGTACGGCCTCATGTACCTGGTGGCTTTTGGCCTCTTCTACGCGCTGGCGCGTTTGCGACTGCGGCATCCCGCCTATGCGGCCACCAGCGGCAAGGCTGCTGCCAAGAAAGGACCGAACCTCTGGGCGCCCCGCGATGTCGAAGACATTCTTTTTTATGGCGTGCTGGGCGTCATCTTGGGCGGGCGGATCGGTTATTGCTTGTTCTACAAGCCTGCCTACTACCTGTCGCATCCGCTGGAAATCTTCGCTGTTTGGCAAGGTGGCATGAGCTTCCATGGGGGCTTGATTGGCGTGCTGCTGGCCATGGTCTGGTTCGCGCGCTCGCGCCAGCGGCCCTGGTTGCAGGTCATGGACCTGATCGCCCCTTGCGTGCCGACGGGCTTGGCGGCGGGGCGACTGGGCAATTTCATCAATGGGGAGTTGTGGGGGCGCGCCGCCTCCGCTGATCTGCCCTGGGCCATGGCGTTTCCGCAAAGTGGCTCCTTGCTGCCGCGCCATCCCTCGCAGCTCTACCAGTTCCTGTTGGAGGGCTTGCTGCTGTTCGTGCTGCTCTGGTTGTACGCACGCGGTCCGCGCAAGATGGGGCAGGTGAGCGGCGCCTTTCTGTTCGGATACGGCGTGCTGCGCTTCGTCGCCGAGTATTTCCGTGAGCCGGACGACTTCCTGGGCCTCCTGGCCCTGGGCATGAGCATGGGTCAATGGCTGTGCCTGCCCATGATTGCCGGGGGTGCGGCCTTGTGGGTCTGGGCGGGGCGCCAGCCGCAACGGCCTTGACGCGCCTGGGGTCACCGCGATGTCGGTGACCTCGGTGTTTGGGGGGGCAGGGTTCGCACCGACTCCATAATTACGCATAATTACGGAGAATCTCGCGAAACCCCACGCCCTTGGTCATGCGCCTCGTCCACAACTCATTGCATGTTCAGGTCGCAGACACGCTGCGGCAGGAAATCTTTGCTGGCTCTCTGGCGCCCGGCAGCTTTGTGGACGAAGTGGCGTTGTGCGAGCGGCTGGAGATTTCGCGCACGCCGCTGCGCGAGGCGCTCAAGGTCCTGACCGCCGAAGGCTTGGTCCGGCATGAGCCGCGCCGGGGTTGTTTCGTCAACGAAGTCACCGAGCGTGACTTGGACGAAATCTTCCCCGTCATCGCCTTGCTGGAAGGGCGTTGTGCCCACGAAGCCGCCTTGCGCGCCAGCGACGCTGATCTGGCGGCGCTGGAGACTCTGCACGAGCAACTGCAGAAGGCCGCGCGCGGCAAGCGCATCGTGGACTATTACGACATCAATTTCGCCATCCATGAGGCCATCATCACCTTGGCCGACAACCGCTGGCTGGCGCAAGTCATCGGCGATCTGCGCAAGATCCTCAAGCTCGCTCGCCTGCAACAGTTGCATGCTCCGGGCCGTTTGACCCAGAGTCTGAGCGAGCATCTGGCCGTATTCGCCGCCCTCAAAGCGCGTGATGCCGAAGGGGCCGAGGCGGCCATGCGAACTCACCTCACGCGCCAGCGCGAAGCGCTGCGCGAGCTCGCCCGTCAACAGAACCGGAGATTGGCATGAACGCCGCCAGTTGGATCAGCCGCCACGTCACACGCCTGTTGCCGGTGACGCGTCAGGGGATGGCGTCGGGGCGATCCGCGGCGCCCCGCGCTGGGACAATCGCCATCGCCCCGCCCGATTCCGCGCAAGCCGAACGACCGACCCGCGAGCGTTTGACCGCCAATCTGCGCCACAAGGCCGAAGCGATGTCGCCGCGCATGCTGCGCCGCACGTTGGACGAGTTGAAGGCCATCATCGATCCGCAGATCAGCGAGGTGGAGGGCGGGCGCCGTGCGCAGGTGCTGATTCAACGCTACACGCGAGCGACGCTCGGGAGGCGCCGCGACATGTGGCTGTTGATGAGCGAGATGTTCACGGCCGACCCCGAGAAAGTCCGTTCCGCCCAGGCCAAGTTCGCCGCCGCCGTGGGCACGCCCGACGAGGCGGCCGCCGAGGTGCAGTACCGTCGTGCCACGGTGTCGCCCAGACGCCGCCTGCTGCAGCGCTTCAGCGTGCTGCCCGAGGGCATCCGCTTCCTGGTGGACCTGCGCGCCGAGATGCAGCCCGCGCTCAAGCAGGACAAGCGCCTGCAGGCGCTGGACGTGGAGATGGAGTACATGTTCTCCACCTGGTTCGACGTGGGCTTTCTGGAGCTGCGTCGCATCAGCTGGGACTCGCCGGCCTCTTTGGTGGAAAAGCTGATCAAGTACGAGGCCGTGCACGACATCCGCAGCTGGGACGACGTGAAGAACCGGCTGGATTCCGACCGCCGCTGCTATGGGTTCTTCCACCCGCGCCTGCCCGACGAGCCACTGATCTTCGTGGAGGTCGCGCTGATCGACCACATGGCCGACAGCATCACGCCGCTGCTGGACGAGAAGGCCGCCGCGGCCGATCTGGACAAGGCGACCTGGGCCATCTTCTATTCCATCAGCAACACGCAGAATGGGCTGCGCGGCGTGAGCTTTGGCGACTCGCTGATCAAGCGGGTGGTCGAGACCTTGAGCGCCGAGTTTCCGCGCCTCAAGCATTTCTCCACCCTCTCGCCCATCCCCGGTCTGCGCAAGTGGCTGAACCAGAACGCCCAGCGCATGCTGGCGCTCACGCCCGAGAAGGAACAGGGTGAGCTGGGCCGCGCGGCCGGGTTCGAGCCGCCCACCGCTGCCCATGTGTTGCGGGCACTGGATCACGTGACGTCGTTGGATGCGCGCTCACCCTTGCGGCGTTGGTTGCTGCAATGTGCCGCGCACTACCTGGGGCGCGAACTCGGCGACGGCAAGCCCGCGGACCCCGTGGCGCGCTTTCACCTGGGCAATGGCGCGCGCGTCGAGCGGCTCAACTGGCTGGGTGATCCCTCGGCAAAGGGCTTGCAGCAGTCCTACGGCCTGATGGTGAACTATTTGTACGATCTCAAGCGATTGGACAAAAACCGATCCCAGCTCGCCGAGGGCAAGATCGCCGTGGCCGGGGTCATCGAAGAACTGCAGTTCCGGATGCAGTGATCCACCGCGTGGATCTTCATTTCAACAAGAGGAGACAAACATGATCGACACCACCCTTCGGGGTTTGAACCGACGCAGCGTGCTGCGTTACGCCGCAGCGGGTCTGGCCGCTGGCCCGCTGCTGGGTCATGCCCAGTCGAAGGACTGGCCGACCAAGCCCGTCACCATGGTCGTGCCATTTCCCGCGGGCGGCGGTACCGATGCCTTCGCCCGGCCGCTGTCGGCGGCCTTCAGCAAAGTCACGGGCCAACAACTCGTGATCGACAACCGGGGCGGCGCCGGCGGCACCTTGGGCGCCAGCATCGCGGCCAAGGCGGCTGCGGATGGTTACACCCTGTTCATGGGCGCGGTGCACCACGCCATCGCGCCGGCCATGTATCCCAAGCTGGACTACGACATCGAGAAGGACTTCGTGCCGCTCGTTCTCGTGGCCACAGTCCCGCAAGTGCTCGTGGTGAACCCGCAGAAAGTGCCCGAGAACGACTTCAAGTCTTTCCTCGCGCGGGTGCTCAAGAACCCCGACAAGCTGAATTACGCCTCGGCCGGTGGCGGTACCTCGCACCACTTGGCGGGTGAACTGTTCAAGCAGCAGACGGGCGCCGCCATCACGCACATTCCCTATCGCGGCTCCGGCCCGGCCTTGCAGGACCTGATCGCCGGCAATGTGGACATGATGTTCGATGGCCTGGGTTCGTCGGCCACCCATATCCAGAGCGGGCGGGTCAAAGCGCTGATGGTCGCTGGGGCCAAGCGCAACGCGGCCTTCCCCGACGTGCCTTGCGCGGCCGAGGTCGGTCTGCCGGACTACACGGTGCAGACCTGGTACGGCATCTGGGCGCCCAAGGGCACGCCCGCCGCGGCCCAGACCCGCGCGGTGGAAGCCATCCGCGCGGCTGGGGCCACGCCTGATGCACAGGCGGTCTGGGCCAAGCAAGGCGCGGAGTTCAGTCCATTCACTCAGCGCCAGTTCGGCCAGTTCGTGAGCGCCGAAGTCAAGCGCTGGGCCCAAGTGGTCAAGCTCTCGGGGGCCAAGCTCGACTGATGAGTGGACGTGTTCGCCTGACGCGCCAGGGCAAGATCGCCTTGGTCACGCTGGACCATCCCGGCAAGTTCAACGCCATGTCGCGCGCGATGTGGCGTGAACTGCGCGCGGTTTTCATGGGGTTGCAGGCCGAGGCCTTGGAAACCGCGTCACGCTGCGTGGTGCTGCGGGGCGAGGGTGGTCATTTCTGCGCGGGCGGTGACATTTCCGAGTACCCGGGATTCCGCTTCGACGAGGCCAGCCTGGCGGCCTTCCACGAAGAGGAGGTCTGGGGCGGCTTGCAAGCTGTCCTGGACTGCGACCTGCCCGTGATCGCCCAGATCGAAGGCAACTGCATGGGCGCTGGCGTCGAAATCGCGAGCGCCTGCGACATCCGCGTCGCGGGCGTCGCCGCCCGCTTCGGCGCGCCCATCGCCAAGCTGGGCTTCCCCATGGCGCCGCGCGAGGCGGCGCTCGTGGCGCGAGTCGCCGGACAGGCCACCGCACGCGAGATGCTGCTCGAGGCAGCGGTCCTCGACGCCGCCGAGATGAAGTCGCGAGGTTTCCTGCAGCGTGTCCTGGCGGACGCCGACGTGGCGGACCATGCCCTGCACAGTGCCTTGCGCATCGCCAGCTTGGCGCCTCGGGCGGCCCGCTGGAACAAGCAGACCCTGCGCGCGCTCGCACAGGGTCAAGAGGCCGATGCCTTGGTGCCTGGTGCCTATGCTTACGCCCCTGGTGCCGAGCACCGCGAAGGCATCGCTGCTTTCAACGAGAAACGCAAACCCGATTTTTGATCCACGACCCTAGCACCCGAACTCCACCATGAGCCTCGACCACAACCTCTACACCGCATTGCGCGCCGCATTTCCCGCCGACCTGGACAGCCCCGCCATCGAAACCGACGGTGGCGCGTCGGGTCAGGCGCTGGTCTATTCCTGGCGTGACCTGGACCGCGCCAGCGCCATGCTGGCCAATCTGCTGGCTTCGCTGGAACTGCCGGCGGGCTCGCGCATCGCGGTGCAGGTCGAAAAATCCGTCGAGGCCCTCGCGCTCTATTTGGCCACCTTGCGCGCGGGGCATGTCTATCTCCCGCTGAATACCGCCTACCAGAGCGGCGAGATGGCCTACTTCATTGGCAACGCCGAACCCGCCGTGGTCGTTTGCACGCCTGCCAATTTCGGCTGGGTCAGCAAGCTGGCTTTCCAGGCTGGCGTCGCCCACGTCTACACCCTGGGCGATGACCGCAGCGGTTCTTTGCTCGAACGCGCCGTGCACCACAGCGATCGGCATCAACCCGTGGTGCGCGCGTCCGACGACCTGGCCGCGATCCTCTACACCAGCGGCACCACGGGCCGCAGCAAGGGCGCCATGCTCACGCACGGTAACCTGCTGTCCAACGCCCGCGTGCTGAAGGAGTACTGGGGCTGGCGGTCCACTGGGGGGCCTGATGGCCGGGGCGACGTGCTGATCCACACACTGCCCATCTTCCATGTGCATGGCCTGTTCGTGGCCGTGCACGGCGCGCTGCTCAATGGCAGCAAGATGCTCTGGTACAGCCGTTTCGATCCGAAAAAGATCATCGCCCGCTTGCCCGAGGCGACGGTGTTCATGGGCGTGCCCACGCTTTACGTGCGCATGCTGGCCGAGCCGTCCTTGACCCGCGAGGCGGCGCGCAACATGCGTTTGTTCGTCAGCGGGTCCGCTCCCTTGCTGATCGAAACCTTCAACGAATGGCAGGAGCGCACGGGCCACACCATCCTGGAGCGTTACGGCATGAGCGAGACCGTGATGCTGACTTCCAACCCCTACGCACCCGATACGCGCTATCAAAACCAGAGCGAACGGCGTGGAGGCACCGTTGGTTTCCCTCTGCCCGGCGTGGAGTTGCGTGTTTCTGGTGACGATGGCGCGGCGCTGCCGACCGGAGAAATCGGCGGCATCCAGGTGCGCGGTCCGGGGGTGTTCCAAGGCTATTGGCGCATGCCCGAGAAAACCGCGGAGGAGTTCACGCGGGATGCGCAGGGCAAGCCGTGGTTCAAGACCGGCGACGTCGGCAAGGTGGATGAGCGGGGCTACGTCACCATCGTGGGCCGGGCCAAGGACTTGATCATCAGCGGGGGCTACAACGTCTATCCCGCCGAGGTCGAGAGTTATCTGAACGACCTGCCCGGTGTGATGGAAAGCGCCGTCGTGGGCGTGCCTCACCCGGATTTCGGGGAGGTTGGCGTGGCCGTGGTGACGGCCAAGCCAGGCGCGACACTATCCGCCGAGGACCTGATCGCGACCCTCAAGACCAAGCTGGCGGGCTACAAGATACCCAAGCGCTGCTTCATCGTGGCCGAGCTGCCGCGCAACGCCATGGGCAAGGTGCAGAAAAATGTGCTGCGGGAGCACCACAAGGGCTTGTTCGCCTAGTCCTCGCGACGAGGAGCGCGCGCATCCTGCCGATGGCGCGCTCAGGTTCCGTGTCAGCGCAGCACCAGTACCGGCACGGTCGAGTGCGTTAGCACCTGCTGGGTTTCGCTGCCCAGCAGCAGCCGCTTGAGGCCCTTGCGGCCGTGAGAGGCCATCACGATGAGGCTGATTTTTTGTTTCTTCGCGGTGGCGATGATGGCCTCGCTCACCAACTCGGCCTTCACGACCTGCCCCTTGGCTTGCACTCCCTTGGCGCTGGCCGTTTTCACCACGGCATCCACCACGGCCTGTGCTTGCGTGGTCCATTGCTTCTCGATCTTGGCGATGTCGCTGGTGGGAAGCATCAGGCCCCCTTCGTAATACGACTGCGGGTAGCGTGGCACGACCTTGAGCGCGACGAGTTCGGCGCCGCTGAGTTTGGCCAGCGCGATGGCGTGGCTCACGGCTTTTTTCGACAGGGTGCTGCCATCGGTGGCAACGAGGATGCGCTGGTACATGAGAGCTCCTTTCGTGTGAGTCGGTAAAGCGACCCGGCCATTGTGGATCGCATGGGCCGGTTTGGCGACATCCTTGGCGCGTTTTCGGCTTGTCTCTTTGATCTGGCGCAAGCTTCTTTCAGGGGCGGTGCTGCCAGTAGCGCGGGTCGGCCACCCGTTCACAGCGCAGTGACTCGGGTTGCGCGGAGCGCCAGGTCGCGGCGCCACAGCGTGGGCTGTCGTGCACCGTGATGCCTCGCGCGCTGTAGCGGGCGATCACCTCCGGCGCAGGGTGGCCGTAGCGGTTGCGGTAACCGGCCTGGACCAGGGCGATGCGCGGAGTTACCGCGTCGAGGAAGACTTCCGAGCTGGAAGTCTTGCTGCCATGGTGGGGCACCAGCAGCAGATCCGCCGCCAGCCAGCCCGGTTCTTGTGTCGCCTGGGCCGCGAGGCGCGCTTCCTGCATTTTTTCGATGTCACCGACGAGCAGGGCCGTGCGAGGCCGTGCGCCCTCGGGCGCGGCGGCGCGCACGCGCAGCACGCACGACACGGTGTTGGCGCGTGGCGTGCGTCCGGCGATCAGCCCGTAATCTCCGGCTTGCGGGTGCAGGATGTCGAACCGCACGCCGTCCCACTCCCACGATTGCCCGGCTTCGCAGCGCACGGCCTGGCGTCCCGTGCGCAATTCGTGCGAGAGGTCCAGCGAGCTCAGCAACACCGCTCGGGGGTGAGCGCTCAAGATCGCCGCGGCGCCGCCCGCGTGGTCGGTGTCGCGGTGGCTCAGCAGCAAGGCGTCGAGTCGCACCCCGAGCGCGCGCAGCAGGGGCACGAGCACGCGCTCGCCCGCGTCGCTTTCATTGGTGTAGCGCGGTCCCGCGTCGTAGAGGATGGCGTGCCGCGCGGTGCGCACCAGCACGGCCTGGCCTTGCCCCACGTCCGCAGCCAGCAGTTCGAATTGTCCCTGCGGGGGCACCGGCGGTTGCCACAGCAACACGGGCAGCAGCAAGGGCAGGCCTGCCAGGCGCAGGCTCCAGGGCAAGCGCAGCACCAGCAGCAGCCCGCCCACCACGCCGACCCAGGCCAACCACGGCGGGGCTTGCGGCACGCTGTAAGTGGCCAGGGGCAGCGCGGCCATGGACGCGAGCAGGGTATTGAGCCATTGCACCGCCCAGGCCGCCGCGTCCCAAAGCGGCGCGCTGTAGACCGCCAGCGGTTCGGCCGCCACGCCCAGGCTGCCCAGCAGCGCCAGCGGTGTCACGACCAGTGTCACCCAGGGGATGGCGACCAAATTCGCCAGCAGGCTGATCAGGGACATCTGTCCAAAAAACAGCAAGGTCAGCGGCGCCAGCGCCAGCGTGACGATGCCTTGCTCGCGCAGCAAGCGCACCAGGGGTCGCAGCACGCGGCTGCCCCAACGTGCGAGCGCGCGGTGGTTTGAGGCATCGACGGCTTCCGCGCTCGCCTTGGTTACCTCCTCGGTTCGTCCCTGCGCGAACAGCACCCCCACGGCGACGAAACTCAACCAGAAACCCGCTTGCAAGCAGGCCCAGGGGCTCACGGCCAGCACTACGGCCGCCGCCGCCAGCCAAAGCAGCGGCCAGGGCCAGCGACGACCACTCAGACGCAGCAGCGTCACCACGGCCAGCATCAACACCGTGCGTTGCGCGGGCACGCCCCAGCCGCTGAACACGGCGTATGCGGTCGCCAAAAGTAAGCCGCCCAGCAGGCCGGCCTGGGTGGCGGGCCAGCGCAGGCACAAGCGGGTGCCCAGCACAGGGGTGTAGCGCCACAGCGCGCCGACCAATCCTGCGGCCAGCCAGGCGAACAGGGTGATGTGCAGGCCGGAGATGCTCATCAGGTGCGCGACGCCCGTCGCGCGAAACACGTCCCAGTCGGCGCGTGCGATGGCTTGCTGGTCGCCCGTGACCAGCGCCGCGACCACGCCATAGGCATTGCGCAGGTTCATGGCGTCGACACGGTCTTGTGATGGGTCGGCCAGCGCGGGGCCGGTGACCGGGGAGGGCGCGGCCATCTCTGTCGGCTTCGCCGAGGGTGGCTCGAATTCGGCGGGCGTCCGGGCGGAGACGGTGGCGGGCCGGAGGGGCATCACCGGCGTGGCGGCTGGCGCGCGCTGAACGATGGCGTCCCGCACGGCCTGGCGCGCTTGCTCAACGCGGTACCGGCTGGCCCACGCGGGGGGCGCTGCGCTCAGTAGGGCGGGTACCGGGTCGCGGCGCGTCGTTCTCACGTAGCCAACGGCGTGCAGGTCTTGTTCCCACATCCACAGCTCGTAGTCGAAGCCGTGTGGATTGCGCGCACCATGCACCGCGCGCAGCCGCGTGTTGAAGCGCCAGCGCTCGCCCGCACGCAGGTCAGGAGCCTGGATGAAGGGTTCGAGCAAGGCGCCGTTGTCGTCACGCCAGGCGCCGTACCAGGTCAGCATGAGTTGCTGGGGCACCTGCAGCGTCTTCGGGATGGGCGCCGCGCGACCCTGCTCGAAGAGCTGGGCCGATTCCACCTCGAACAGAAAGCGCGTGCCGTTGTCCGTGCGCTGCGGCATGGCGGCGATGTGACCAGTCAACGTCAAGTCGCGCCCTTCCAGTGCGGGGGGCAGGGCTTGGGCTTGCCGATGCAGTGCCCGCCACCCCGTGCTGCCATAGGCCAGCAAGACCGCAGCCACCAGGGCCAGCAGCGTCGTGAAGAAGGGCTGGTCGGTTCGAATCCGGGCCGACGATGGAGGCCCGAGGCGCGCGATCGGTCTCAGGCTGCGCCAGGCCGCAGTCAGCAAAGCCAGGCCGGAGGCGGCGAGCAGTGCGTAACTGGCCTGGGGCCACAGCTGGGCCTGCTGCACTTGCACCGCGATGCCGATCAGCCAGCCCAGCAGAACGGGTGTGATCAGGCGTGCGGGGTTCGCCGATTCAGGGTAACTCAGAGGTGCGGGTGCGGCTGGCGGCGACGACATGGGCAGAGATGCTAAGGCAGGCGGGCCGCGCCCGGCCCCGGGTGTACTTCTTGATGCACCTTGACATGCGACCCGGATTCCGGCGCTGTAACATCTTGGGATGAAAGAACTTGGAACGGGTGGCGAGCCCGGCGAGGTGGCCGGCAAAGTCGCCGGCGCGTCTGGCTCGCCGCTGGACCTGCTGCGCGGAGAGAACGCGCGCCTGCGCGAACAGCTCGACAGCGCGCAGGATCAGCTGTCCGGCTTGCGCACTCAGTTCGACCGCCTCTTGAGCGAAGCCCGCCTGAACCAGGCCAAGCTGCGCCGTTTTGACCAGATCGAGCGTCAACTGATCGCGGCGCCCTCCCTCACGGCCTTGGTCCAGGCGCTCTTGGTCGACTTTGGCGTGCTCTTTGAGCTTGACGCCGTCACGCTGGCCCTGGTGGACCCGCAGTACGAAGCCGCGCGCGTGCTCAGTGAAGGTTGGAGCGAGTCCGCTCAAGCCGCGATGGACGATGCCGAAACTCACCCACAAACCACCACGGAATCACCTCCCGCTTTCCAATCAACTTCCGGCGAACGCAGCGAAAAGCCGGCCCCGGATACCACGCCGGGCACCGACTGGTTCGCTCGGCTGCTGTTGCTGGGCAGCGGGCAACTGCTGAGTCAGATTTATGCGCGCGGTTGGCGACCCATGCTGGGCTCGCCCGATCCCGCCCAGGCCGCGCTTTTTCAGGGCGTGAATGTGCGTGGTCTGGGCAGCACGGCCTTGCTGCCTTTGCTGCACCGGGGCGAATGCATTGGCAGCCTCAATTTGGGCAGCCGCGATTCGGCGCGGTTTTCGGCGGGCAACAGCACCGATTTCCTGGAGCGTCTGGCCGCCTTGGCGGCGATTTGCCTGGACAACGCCCTCGTGGCGGAGCGCCTCAAGCTGGTGGGCCTGACGGACGCACTGACCGGCGTGCACAACCGCCGGTATTTCGAGGCCCGCTGCCTGGAGGAGGTCAAGGCCGCCCAGCGCAGTCGGCAGCCCCTGGTCTGTTTGCTGCTCGATGTGGATCACTTCAAGCGCATCAACGACACCCATGGCCATCCGGCGGGTGATGCCGTGCTGCGCGAGGTGGGGCAGTTGATCCGAGGTCAGTTGCGTGGCAATGATGTGGTCGCGCGTTATGGCGGCGAGGAGTTCGTCTTGTTGCTGCCGAACACCCCGCTCCAAGGCGGCGTGGAGACGGCGGATCGCATCCGGTTGGCGATCGCCGCGGCGGCCATGCCGGTGCAAACAGATCTCTCCACGCCCTTGCACATCACCGTGTCACTGGGCGCGGCTCAGCTCGACGTGGAGGAGCGCAAGCCTGCCGCGGGCAGCGATGCCGCGCCGCGTCGTTTCACGCCGGTGGAGGGCATGAAGCTCTTGGTGCACAAGGCCGACCAGGCGCTGTACGCCGCCAAGCAGGCAGGTCGCAATCGCGTGCAAGCGGCGCAGTGAAGTGGTGACTCGGTGACGCAGCATTTGTCGCTGAGCGCCGCCCGCGCGCTCCACCTGTCCGCCCAAGGTCTGTTGACGCCGCCGCGCAAGAAGGCCGTCAAGGCCGACGTGCTGGCGGCCATCGAGCGCATGGCCTTGCTGCAAATCGACACCATCCAGGTGGTCGCGCGCAGTCCCTACTTGGTGCTGTTCAGTCGCCTCGGCGCGTATGACCCGGCTTGGCTGGATCAGACCTTGGCCGAGGGAACCCTCTACGAGTACTGGGCCCACGAAGCTTGCTTCGTGCCGACACAAGACTACGGCCTGCTGCGCCACCGCATGCTCGACCCCTCGGGCATGGGCTGGAAGTTCTCCGCGCGCTGGATGGAGACGCACCGCAAGGACATCGACGCCTTGCTCGCGCACATCCGCGCGCAGGGTCCGGTGCGCTCGGCCGACTTCGAGCGCCAGGGTGCGGCAAAGGGCAAGGGCACGGGCTGGTGGGACTGGAAACCCGAGAAGCGGCACCTGGAGGTGTTGTTCACGACCGGCCGCCTGATGGTCTCGGAGCGCCGCAACTTCCAGCGTGTCTATGACCTGGCCGAGCGCGTGCTCCCGCACTGGGACGACCGCCGTGACCTGCCCCCGCCCGAGGTCGCGCAAGCGGCCATGGTGCGTCGCTCCTGTCGGGCCCTGGGCCTCGTGAAGGCGGGCTGGGTCGCGGACTACTACCGCCTCAAGCGGGGCAAGTACGACGCGGCGCTGCACGCGCTGGCCGACGAGGGCGTGCTGCTGCCAGTGCGCGTTGAGGGATGGAAGCACGACGCCTTCGTGCACGTCGATCTGGCGCCCTGGCTGGCGCAGGCCGAGGCGGGAGAGCTGGCGTCGACCGTGTCCACCTTGTTGTCGCCTTTCGACCCCGTGGTCTGGGACCGCAAGCGGGCGGTGGAGTTGTTCGATTTCGATTACCGCCTGGAGTGCTACACGCCTGCCGAAAAGCGCCAGTACGGCTACTTCGTGCTGCCCATCCTGAGTCGGGGCAAGCTGGTGGGTAGGCTGGACGCCAAGGCGCATCGCAAGCAGGGCGTCTTCGAAGTCAAGGCGCTCTATCTGGAACCGGGCCTGCGAACCAGCCAGCGGTTGATCGGCGACATCGCCTTGGCAGTGCGGCGCTGCGCCGCGTGGCATGGCACGCCCACGATCAGCGTGGGCCAGGCGCCCTCGGCCGTGGCTAGCGCCCTGACCGCCTCGGCGTGATGCGCTGATCACACCAGCCTGCGCGCCAGCTTTTTTTTGGGACACCGCTGAGGCGGTGAACTCAATCGACCGCCGCGATCACCACGGCCGACTCGTCCAAGCCGATGTAGGCCGTCTGCCCAGTTCGTAGCCCATGACCCGCCGCCGCGAAGCCCACGATGGACGGGCCGGAAACACCGGGTTCGCTGGACAAGCGCAGGCTGACCTCTCCGCCCGCCGCCGCCCGCGAAGCACGCATGACCACACCCGTCAGTCGATTGATGGCGTCCGCGAGCTCGTCTCGCACTCCGCCACGCGCCGACGCGGGCCGTGCGGTGACACGCACCGCCGTCGCCTTGCACAGCGCCAGCACTGGCAGCCCCGGGCGCAGGCCGAGCAATTGGGCGCTTTCACGGGTGATGCGCGCGTGCAGGGCCATTGGCGTTTCGCCATCGCGTGCCAGCAGCAGCTGGACCCGCACCTGGCCTTGCACCGACCGCAGGGCGCCGACCGTGCACGCGAACTGGTTGCGCATGCTGGTGCGCAAGGCCGATGCGGCGCGACTGGACGCCGCACCTGCGGTGGCACCGTCGTTGGCCTTCGTGTCCAGCGTTGCCAAGGCCAGGGCACGCGCCTGGGCCAAGGCGTCGGCGGCCTGCAGCACGCGCTGACCCGCTGCGGTCAACACCGCGCCGCCACCGCCGCTGCCCCCCACGGCCTTCTCCACCAGAGGCAAGCCTGCCAGATTGCCCAGCGTTTCCAGGGCCTGCCACGCGGCCTTGTAGCTCACGCCCGCGCCGCGCGCGGCCTCCGAGATGGAGCCGACCTGGCCGATGCGCCGCAGGATGTCGATGCGCTTGTCGCTGGCTTCGAAGCCCAGCACGTCGGCCAGCGGCAATGATTTTTTGCTCATGGGGCTATGGTAGTCGTGCGTCGTTTGGGCATGCCGGTGCATTCGCTGATCTTGATGTTCATGGCTTGGAGTGGATCGCTATTCTTGCTGTGAATAGCGGTTCGTTGTTTCGTGCTAGAGTTTCGCTGTTCATTTTAGGAATAGCGAGACCGTCATGATCCAGCGCTTTGTCTTTGTATTTCTTCCAGCCTTTACCGCGTTTCTGAGTTTGTTTGCTGTGCCGCTGACGGTCGCTCGCGCTGGCGAAGTGAATGTGGCCGTGGCCGCAAACTTCACCGCGCCCATGCAGAAGATCGCCCCGATGTTCGAGGCGGACACGGGCCACAAGGCCGTGTTGTCGTTTGGTTCCACGGGCAAGTTCTACGCGCAGATTCAGAACGGCGCGCCGTTTGACGTGCTGCTGTCCGCCGACGACACAACACCGGCCAAGCTGGAGCAAGAAGGGCAGGGCGGTGGCGGCAAGGACGGCCGCTACACCTACGCCATCGGCACGCTGGTGTTGTGGAGCAAGCAGCCTGGCCTGGTGGACGCGAAGGGGGAGGTGCTCAAGCGTGGTCAATTCGACAAGATCGCCCTGGCCGATCCCCGGCTCGCGCCCTACGGCGCGGCGGCGGTGGAAGTCTTGACCGCGCTCGGACTGCTTGATGCGCTGAAACCAAAGTTTGTGCAGGGCCAGAGCATCGGCCAGACCCACCAGTTCGTGGCCACGGGCAACGCGACGCTGGGCTTCGTCGCACTGTCGCAGGTCTGGGCGCCGGACGAGCAGGGCGGCAAGCTGAAGGAGGGTTCGTTCTGGCGCGTGCCTGCGAATCTGCACCCACCGATCCGGCAGGACGTCATCTTGCTCAAGACGGGGCGAGACAATCTCGCCGCGGTCGCCTTCCTGCAATACCTGCGCGGCGAGAAGGCCCGAGCCGTGATTCGGTCTTTTGGTTACGGTCTCGACTGATCTGGGGCGATGGTGTTTTCCGATGACGACTGGCAGGCCATCCGGCTCACGCTGGAACTGGCCGCGCTGACGACCTTGCTGCTGCTGCTCGTCGCCACGCCCCTGGCCTGGTGGCTGGCGCGCAGTGCTTCACGTTGGCGCGCGCCCGTCAGCGCGCTCGTGACCTTGCCTCTGGTGCTGCCTCCCACGGTGCTGGGTTTTTACTTGCTGCTGCTGATGGGGCCCAACGGCTGGGTGGGGCAGATCACCCAGGCGTTGGGCTGGGGCTCACTGTCGTTCACCTTCACGGGCCTGTTGATCGGCTCGATCATCTTCTCTCTGCCTTTTGCGGTGCAGCCGCTGCAGCACGCCTTCGAGTCTCTGGGCGCGCGTCCCTTGGAGGTGGCGGCCACGTTGCGGGCGCGTCCGCTCGATGCCTTCTTCACCGTGGCCCTGCCGCAGGCCAAGGGCGGGGTGCTGACGGCGGCCATCCTGAGCTTCGCGCACACCGTGGGCGAGTTCGGGGTGGTGCTGATGATTGGCGGCAACGTTCCCGGGCAGACCCGCGTCGTCTCGACCCAGATCTACGGCCATGTGGAAGCCATGGAATACACGCAGGCCCACTGGCTCGCGGGCGGCATGGTGCTGTTCAGCTTCGGGGTGCTGTTGGTGCTGGCCGGTCTGCGGCGCGGGCGTGATCGGGTCATGCCATGAACAAACTGGCAGCGCATGACGAGGAGCAGGCCGAGCAGACCCGGGCGGACGTGCCTTTTCAGGTGCGTCTGAGCCTGGCGCGCGCGGACTTCACGCTCTACGTGGATCTTGATCTGCCCGCGCGCGGCATCACCGTGCTCTACGGGCCTTCGGGTTCGGGCAAGACCAGCGTGCTGCGTTGCGTGGCCGGGCTGGAGCGCGCGCGATCCGCTGCCGTGGATGCACCAGCCCGCGTGGTCGTGGGCGGCGAAGTTTGGCAGGACGAGGCGGCGGGCGTCTTCCTGCCCACGCACCGCAGGCCATTGGGCTACGTGTTCCAAGAAGCCAGCCTGTTTGAACACCTCGACGTGCGCGGCAATTTGCACTACGGGCTGAAGCGCAGCTGGCGCGGCGCGCTCCTGGCCCAAGGTCAGCGCACGCTGGACGAGGCCGTGGCCTTGCTGGGCATCGACCACCTGCTCGCGCGGCGCGTGCAGCAATTGTCGGGCGGTGAGCGCCAGCGCGTGGCCATCGCACGGGCCCTGGCCACGGGGCCGCGCCTGCTGTTGCTCGACGAACCGCTGGCAGCGCTCGATGCCGCGCGCCGACAAGAGATCCTGCCCTGGCTGGAGCGCCTGCGCGACGAGCTGCGCCTGCCCATGCTCTACGTCACCCATTCGGCCGATGAGCTGACGCGGCTGGCTCAACACCTGGTGGTGCTGGACCGTGGACAGGTGCGCGCGGCTGGCCCCGTGGCGCAGGTGCTGTCCGCCCTCGACAGCCCCCTGGTGCTGGGCGAGGACGCAGGCGCCTTGCTGCAAGGCACGGTGCTTGAGCGCGATGCGTCCTGGCACCTGGCCCGCGTTGGCTTCGAGGGGGGTGAGTTGAGCGTGCGCGACGAGGGCCTGCCCGTGGGCCGCGCGGTGCGCCTGCGCGTGCTGGCCCGCGACGTCAGCTTGGCACTGGTTGAGCCGCAACAGACCAGCATCCAGAACCTGCTGCCCGCCGTGGTGGATGCCATCGTGCCCGATGCCCACGCTTCGCAAGTGCTGGTGCGTCTGCGTTGCGGTGAGTCTGTGCTGCTGGCACGCATCACCCGCCGCGCTTGTGAGGCGCTCGGCTTGGGCCCGGGGCTCGCCGTCTGGGCGCAGGTGAAGTCGGCCGCGCTGGTGCGTTGAAAGCACCGGGCTGGGGGCCGACAGGGACTGGGCTCAGGGCTGCGTCGTGGATGGCGCTTTGGCTTGCGCGGCCCGTACCGCCATGTGCGTGTAGGCCAGACGCAGCAGGTCCACGCCCACGCCAAGCTGCTGGCCACGGCGCGCCAGCGCGCCCAGGATGTGTTCGTGCTCGGTGGGTAGCCCGCCTTGCAGGTCCCGCAGCATCGAGGCCGTGAAGGCCGAGCCCGGCTGCGTCAGCATCGTCAGGGCCTGGGTCTGCGCCGCCGCGCCGACGGCGTGGTCCTCGGCCTGGGCCACGGCGCATGCCTGTGCATACATGGCGCGCGTCAGGGCTTCGCCTTCACTCGTCGCCACGATCTCGCCCACCGAGCCTTGGCAAACCGTGGTCATGCCCGCCAGCGTGGCGAGGAAGACCCACTTGTCCCACAGCACCTGTTCGATGTCCTCGCTGAGCACGCTGTCGTAACCGGCGCCCGTGCCCAGGGCTGCGAAGTCGCGTGCCAGGGCGGCGTGGGCCGGGTCGCGCGCACCGACGGTCAGGCGGTGCAGATCGCTGAGTTGCTTCACCACTCCCGCGGGCGTGAGCGCGGCCGCGATGTGGGCCACGCCGCCCATGACGCGCGCGCGGCCGTAGCGCGCATCCAGCGCCTGTAGATGGTCGATGCCGTTGAGGAAAGGCAGCAGCACGCCGCGCCCATCGGCGCGCGCCAGCGAGGCCAGCGCGCTGTCCAGGTCATAGGCCTTGGGCGTGAGCAAGATCAGGTCATAGTCCGGCCCCACGGTTTGCGCCGTGACCGTGCGCGGCTGCACGCTGAAAGGGCCGCGCGGCGTTTCGATCTTCAGGTCCTCGCTGTCCACCTGCTGCTTGCGCCGCTCGCGCAGCAGAAAGGTGACGTCCGCGCCCGCCTGGATCAGGCGCGCGCCGAAATAACCGCCGATGCCACCGGCGCCGAGGATCAGGATTTTCATGTCGAGGTTCCCTCTGGAAGTTGAATCGTGTGAGACCGCATCGTAGAAGGTAATCCGGTACGATGGGTGATCAAAATGACCAATTGATTTACCGTTCGTCCTGGAGTTGGCCTTGTGGACCGACTGACCGATTTTCTACAGCGCTTCGAGTTGCGCGCCATGTTGCTGCACAACGGTGCATTAGTGCGTCCCTTGCAGGCCGAGACCTCCGAAGGCACGGGCCGCCTCTATCTGCTGCGGCGCGGCACGGTGGAACTGGCCGGACCGGGCCGACGCGCCTGCGTCCTGCGCGAGCCCTCGCTGATCTTCTACGCCCGTCCCCAGCGCCATGTTCTGCGGTCCGCGGGCGAGGGGCGCGCCGATGTGCTGGGCGCGGCGGTTGAGTTCGGCGCGGGCGACGAAAACCCGCTGCTGCAAGGGCTGGATCTGCCCCTGTGCCTGCCCTTGGCCAGCATGCCGGGCGCGACTGCCTTGATCGACTTGCTGTTCGAGGAGGCCACCAGCCGCCGCTGCGGCCAGGCCGCAGTGCTGGAGCGACTGTCCGAGGTGTTGGTGGTTCGCCTGCTGCGCCTGGCCATGGAGCGCAAGTTGATGGACCGGGGTGTCATGGCCGGGCTGTCCGATCCGAGGCTGGCGCGCGCGTTGACCGCCGTGCACGCCGCACCCGAGTCGGGCTGGACGCTGGAGCGCATGGCCGCGCGCGCAGGCATGTCGCGTTCGCGCTTTGCGGAGCATTTCAGCACCGTCATGGGCCTGCCTGCCGCCGAGTACCTCAAGCGCTGGCGGGTGGGCTTGGCCAAGCGTTTTTTGCGCGAAGGGCGAGCCGTCAAACAAGTGGCGCTGGACGTGGGCTACGGCAGTTCGGCCAGCTTCGGCCGCGCTTTCGCGCAGATCGAGGGCATCACACCCACAGCCTGGTTGCGTGGCTCACATGAAGTCGCTTGAGCTTGAAGCAGGCGGCCGGGTCGGCCTCAGACCCGCTGTTAGAATCCGCCTCGTCATTGGGGAGTAGCCGCTCTTCACCCTGAAGAGGTTTGCGTCAACACACTTGGCCTATCGGCCATGGCGTAAGCAGCTCCTGGCCTGGCAAGACCTTTGACCACGAAGCCTCCGAATTGGCCGGGGATGCGTCGTGGTCAATCGTCTCTGTACACCGGCCTTGGACATTTCTCATGGAAGCACTCCTCGTCTCCACTGGCGTCGTGGCCCTAGCCGAAATCGGCGACAAGACCCAACTGCTGGCCTTCATCCTCGCCGCCCGCTTCAAGCGCCCCTGGCCCATCATCTGGGGCATCCTGGCCGCGACCTTGCTCAACCACGCCCTGGCGGGCGCCGTGGGCGCCTGGCTCACCAGCCTGGTCAGTCCGCAAGTGTTGCGCTGGGTGCTCGGCTTGTCCTTCATCGCCATGGCCGCGTGGACCCTGGTGCCCGACAAGATGGACGACGATGACAGCGATGCCCGCAGCGCGCAGCGCCTGGGTGTGTTTGGCGCGACCTTCGTCGCTTTCTTCTTGGCCGAGATGGGCGACAAGACCCAGATCGCGACCGTGGCCATGGCCGCACGCTACGCCGAAGCCTTCCTGGTCGTGGCGGGCACCACCCTGGGCATGATGCTGGCCAACGTGCCCGCCGTGCTGATCGGCGACAAGCTCGCGCACAAATTGCCCATCCGCCTGGTGCACGGCATTGCGGCGCTGATCTTTGCCGTGTTGGGTGTGGCGACTTTGCTGGGTGCGGGGGCCAGTCTCGGGTTTTGAGGCGTCCCTGTGACGATCAGCCAGGGGCTGGGGCCCTGGCGCGGGGGATTGTTTGGACCGTAAGCGTCGAAAACAATCGTTATGGGATGTTCTACGAACGTGGAGTGGCTGATCAGCAGCTGTACGCGTCGGTGGTGATCAGCAAGCGGTTCAAGGGTGAGCCTCAGAAAACTGTCACCCGTTTAGTCTTGATCCTTCATTTCGGGTCCGATCTGAACCCAGGATCCGCGAGTCCGGCTAACCTCCCGTTTGATGATCATGGCCTCAAGATCATCATTGGTCGAGCGACGAGATGCCGTGACGGTCGACGCCGATTCCCAGCGCTTTATATCCTCCAGCAGCTTTTCGTGTACAGCGCCGTCGATTTTTTCTGGGTTAACAGCTGTGGCCGGTTCCAGCAAATTCGGCGTGTACTTTTCGAAGAGTTTGCGAATGAGACCTTGTGATTCCGTTGGTAGTCTGTTGGCAAATTTGTAGATGCCTTGCTGCTTTTTCTGTGTCGGCATTGCGCCGTAGTGAGCGCTCAAGGTTGCCAAATCGGCCTTTAGATCAATTCCCCATACGAATTCCTGGTTCGGTCGCATGAACAGCGGAGCACATTGACGATGTAGTTTGTCACTTGACGTGAACAGAGTGCAGAACGGCAGATAGAACAAATAAGCCATGTCCACCTTATGGCTAGAACGGGTGCTCGCCACAAGGTTGGCTCCCAAGGCAGCGCGAAAGAATAACTCGACGCGCAAGATGTGGTTGGCATAAGGCGCGAATATCCGTAGCGGTGGCTTGCCCTTGCGCTTCCATCGATCTTTAATATGCAGGCGTAGTTTGAGTGGAATCTTCAATACTTCCAGCATTCCATCGAAGCGAAATGGCGTCTTCGTTAGATCAGCAGCAATTGAATCAGCCAACTTAAGTGCTTCACCCAAGCTCTTGCATGTTTTTGAGTTAATACCGATCTGCTTCATGGCGTGCTCGATAGCAGATAAATCGATGTTCTCTACCTGAGTGCGCCACTCTCGTGCACTGAATCTTTCAACTTCGAAGAAGTCCCCTCTCTGCCACCGGTGAAAGGCCCTCGCTTCCCGAGATACCTCAGCAATTGCACCTTGCTTGCCACTGCGTATGACTTGCCGCATTCCCGCCATGGGAATCTGCCCAGTCAATGGCACTGGATTTCCCAGCAAGTCTTGAATGCAGAGCTCCATATGAAAATAGCAAGGGCCTCCGTGGAGCTGAGGTGTCTTCGCAGCAATGATCCCTACTTCTTCTTCGGGAGTCTTTCCATTCCTTGGCGCTTTGTAGAGATCCGCTAGCGTCTCAATATAGAAAAGAGGGGCAATCACTGGATAGAAGAAATTGTCAAACCAGACGGCCTCGTCTAGGCTTAGGCCTTGCAGGAATGATTTATCGAATAGAGTGATCGGTCCCACTTGCGTATGCCTCCTCTTAACAGAGTGAACCGCAACAGAAATAGTCTAGGGTTGGTTCGCAAAGTTGAATCGCCTATCGTGGATCGCGCAGAAATTTTTCCTCAAAGTACTGCGCGCGAATGTATTTTTTTGATCGTTTTCAGTTCCCTGCACAAAAACTTCGAATTACCTTTTTTCTATCAATAGATTGGTCTGTCGTGATTGCTGATCTGGCCACGATCTTGCGTACGAGTAAGTCATATTTTTTAGTGCGGAAACTTCTTGCGAATTTTTTATCTAGCACTTTATCCTCG
The DNA here is from genome assembly GCF_046452315.1 of Hylemonella sp. W303a. Lineage (NCBI taxonomy): Bacteria > Pseudomonadati > Pseudomonadota > Betaproteobacteria > Burkholderiales > Comamonadaceae > Hylemonella > Hylemonella sp. W303a. The sequence goes on from NZ_JBKFDG010000007.1 coordinate 227,815, forward strand.
CTGGTCGGCCGCAAGCCGACGTGTATTAATCCAGGAGCTATATCAGCATCTAGACTTGAAACTTTCAGGTTGAATTAATTATCAAGGCGCTTTTCAGCTTTCTTGACCTGCTCCTCAATCCAGCGAACAATTTCTGGAGGTGGGTGTTTGTTCTCATCGAAGAAAATTTTTACACGGTGCTTGGTACGCAGAGAGTGAGCGGACGCGAGCTCCAAGACTGCCCAATCAAGATGAGGCAACACCAACTGATGCAGTGCATTCTCAAGTTGAGCGGCCTCGGATGCCGGAAGTTGGGATTGTGTGGTCAATTTCATCGGCAATGATTGAAGATCCAGTATTCGATCTTTTGATCGCAACTGGAAAGCCAAAACAGGATCGACTTCTGCCAATGACGAGATAGAGTCGTTGTATCTCTTGTGAATATCAGGATCAATCGGGAATATTTCCTTCAACATGTTGCCCAGAACTATTGAGAATTCGGCCGGAAGGGAGACATGTCTCCGGAGTTCCCGGATCACTAAGTCAATGGCATTCATTTGATGGCGCACCTCAAGCAATTCACTTAATGCTCTAGCGATGGACCTCTTTCTTGCTTGACGATCCTTCCATACTGAACCGGCTCCAGTGATCGCTGCTCCTAGTAGAACGCCAAGCAATGGAATTAGTAGTTCTATTAATTTCATCTTGCTTCTAAATTTTTTCCATTAAAAATCGCCGATCAATCTCATTTTTTTGTCCGTGTTCAATAATCCAAGTGGCTGCAACCATTCTGGATCTGCCCACTGACCCTAAGCCTCGCTTCATTCCGTCACCAAACGGAATCGCCCCGTTCCCACACTCACCCCATTGACCAGCAACTCCACCGCATGCACGCCCGCATAGTGCTTGCGCGTGGTGTAGTCCTGCACGGTCTGCTGTTTCTCCAGCGTCAGCGTGGCGCCCGCTTCCAGCGGCAGGGTGCGCCACTTGAACACCTTGCGGCTGGTGTCGCCGTTTTTCTTGACGTAGTGGATGGCGTAGTCCACCACGAGGTTCTGCGTGGCGCGCGCGGTGGAGCGTAGTGTGGCGCTCAGCCGCAGGGGTTGGCCAAGCCGCAGCGTGGCGGGTTTCACGCTGAAGTGGTCTAGCGCCACTTGCACGTTCGCGCTCGCACCGATGAGGCCGAGCGCGCGGGGGTGGCCGGCCTTGATGAGGTTGCGCAGCGCGTGCTTGGCGATCCAGCCCGTCTCGGGCTGGTCGGTGGGCCAGCTTTCCAGCAGGTCCAGCATCCACTCGGGGTGGTCCTTGGCGATGTCGTTGAGGTGGTTGGCCACCGAGCGGCGCACGTAGTCGCTGGGGTCGGCTTGCAGCCGTTCGAGGATGGGCAGGGCGTGCCGGGGTTCGGCGATGAACAGCGGCAGGCGACGCGCCCAGGGCAGGCGCGGGCGCGTGCCTTCGCTCGCCAGGCGGCGCACGTGCTCGTTGTCGTCCTCAGCCCAGCGCAGGGCGTGGGCCAGCGCCGCCGCCGGGGCCTGCGCGAGGAAGGGGCGCACGGCGAACTCCGCGCTGCTGTAGGGCGTGAGTTCGCGCAGCGCGTCCAGTGACAAATCGAAGTGACCCAGGCCATGCCGCCCGACGAACTCGGGCAGCACCAGGCCGGGCAGGCCGCGCGGTGCGTGCGGCGCCATGCGGCGCAGCAGGGCCAGGGCGCGCGGGTAATCCTCGGGCAGGTGGGCGCGCAGGCCGTCGGCTGCGTGGGCGATGCGCGCCATGATGGACAGATCATCCAACCCGCGCCGGGTGCGGGCCAGAAAGGCCTTGCGGTCGAAGGCGGGGTGCACCTGCAATGCTGCGTCGGCGATCTGCGCCAGCACCTGGGCGTCGAGCAGGTTCTTGAGCAGGGGGGCGGATTCCTGCGCTTCGGTGGCGGTGGAGGTGGCAGTAGCAGTAGGGGGGCGGGCCATGGACCGATTGTGCCGCGCGCTTTGAACTGCGCTGGAGCGCGCAACATCAGTGCGCGTGAGCCCGCTCAGCGCATGGCCGTTGCGGTGCGTCTCTCAGGGCCAGCGGCCCGAAATCGGATCAGCTTGCGACCTTTTGGACACTTCGGCTTCGAAGTTGCGCTGGAACTCTGCCAGCGGCCTCGGGCGGGAAACCAGATAGCCTTGAATCTCGTCACACCCCGCGGCGCGCACCGCTTGCATCTGTTCCACCGTCTCGACGCCCTCGGCCACCGTGCGCATGCCCAGGGTGGAGGCCAACTCGGCGATCATGTGCACGATCGCGCGTGACTGCTCCAGCGACAGCAATTCCTTGACGAAGGACTGGTCGATCTTGAGCGTGTCGAAGGGAAAGCTGCGCAGGTAAGAGAGGGATGAGTACCCCGTGCCGAAGTCGTCCATGGCCAGGTGCACGCCGGTCTGGCGGATGGAGCGCATCAGTTGCAAGGCCTGCTCCGCGTTTTCCATGAACACCGACTCGGTCAGTTCCAGTTCCAGGCGGCTCGGTTCCATGCCCGAACTGTCCAACGCCTCGCGCAACTGGCCCAGGAAATGCCCGCTCAGCAATTGGGCTGGCGACACATTCACCGCGACGGTGAGACCGGCCAGTTCCTGCGTGCCAGCACGACAGGCCTCCCGCAGTGCCCATAGGCCCATCGCGTCGATCAGGCCACACTGTTCAGCGACGGGGATGAACTCGCCGGGCGAAATGGGGCCCAAAGTCGGGTGGGTCCAGCGCATCAATGCTTCCGCCCCTGTGATGCGGGCCGAGGCAAGATCCAGCTTGGCTTGCCAATGCAGCACCAGTTCACCGCGCTCCAGCGCGCTGCGCAAGCCTTGCTCAATCGCCAATTGCCGCCGACTGTGTTCGCCCAGCAGAGGGGTGTAGCGCGCCCAGCGCCCGCGCCCCGATTCCTTCGCCGCGTACATGGCCATGTCGGCCTGCACCAGCAACCCGTCCAGCGAAACAGGTTCGTTGTGGCGCAGGGTCAATCCCACGCTGGCGCCGATGCGCAGGCTGCGCGAGCCGATTTCCACGGGCTCCGCCAGGGCGTCGACCACGCGTTGCGCCAGCTTGTCGGCCTGGGGCAGATCGGTCGGCTCGGACAGCACAACCGCGAACTCGTCGCCACCGAGGCGCGCCAGCAGCGCCTCGGTCGGAAGGTGCGCGCGCAATCGCTCCGCCACCGCTTGGAGGACGGCATCGCCCGCACTGTGACCGTGGTTGTCGTTCACCGCCTTGAAGCGGTCCAGGTCAATGGCCAGCAAGGCAAGAGGGCGCTTCTGCCCGATCAGCCGGTTCAGCGTGTCGCGCAGCATGAATCGGTTGGCCAGGCCGGTGAGCGAGTCGGTGTGGGCCAGTCGCCTCAAGGTTTCTTCGTGTCGCACTTTCTCGGTCACGTCACTGAGTACTCCGCGCCAGCCCAGGAAGGCGCCGTTCTCATCCGACAGCGGCTTGCCATTCATCAGCAGGTGCACGATGCCGCGCCCATCCTGGAGGGAAAGTCGCAGGTCCCGGAATGGCTGACCCGATGCCAATTGCCTGCCCAGCACGTCGGCCCCCGTGACGCATCGGGGCAGCAGCAGATCGAGCAAAGCCCCGCTCTCCGGCACGTCGGGCGACAGACCCAGCAGTTCGCGCAGGCGGATCGAGGTGTGCCGCAACCGTCCGGCGGCGTCGGTTTCCCACAGGGCGTCGCCCGCGTTCTGCTCAAAGTCCTGAAGCAGTAGCGACAGCATCTGTTCCTGCCTCGCCGATTGCGCCTGCGCGCGCAGCAGCGCAGTGGCCTTGTACCAGTTCACCAGCGAACCAATCACGACGATGGGTGCATACAGGCCCACAAGCAAGGCAACCTTGGCCGCGGGCGCGCTGCCGACGTTGATCAACGCTCCGATGGAGCCGAGGGTAATGGCCCCGGCCCAGGCCAGGCTTGCATAGGGCAAGGGGCTGAGCACGAAGCTGCCAGCACCGAGCATGCCGCTGATCAGCGCAACCAAGGGAAGTTGTTGTCCGACGCTTGAACCCTCGAACCACAGCAGCGGGAGCACGCCCCAGACCGAGGCGAGCAGCAAGGCATGCACTGTGGCGCGACGCACGCTGCGCGACGAGGCGGTGAGAACAGGTCGCCCTCGACGTCGTAGCCAGTTCAGCATGGCCAAGCCGCACACGGCGCACAGCGCAAACATCCAGACCCAGAGGCCGAGCGGAATGTCAGGCGTGAAAGACAACAGCGTCAAGACGCCGCTGCCGAAATTGGCGACCATCAGCGGCGGCGTCAACCGGATCACCGAACTGAGGTGAGCGCCCCGCAAGCGCGCGGCCTCGGGTTCCGCGCCGTCGTACATCGCGGTGATGTCGGCTCGCAGTTCACGCAGGGACGGGTGGCCGGGTCTCGACATGGGAGTGACAGGTGGCTTTGATTTCTTATAGCACGCGGCGCGCTTCCCGTGCTTGACGTTGGTCAGGAGTGACGCAGCTTATGCCCCTAGGGTATACGCACATCGACAAATCCCGATGTCTGTGCAGTAGTAGCACGCTGCCCGTGCCGCTCGATGATGATCCTGCTCGATAATCTTGACATGCGCAGCGACTCCACACCCCGCTTCAATCCCTCATTTCCCGTCGACTTTGTGCCCTTGCAAGGCACCCCACGAGATTGCGAGGATTGCGGCAAGGCGGAGCGGGTGGGTTTTCAGTTCGACTACGCATTCCAGCCCATCGTGGACGTTGCCGCGCGCACGGTCTTCGCGCACGAGGCGCTCGTGCGGGGCCCGCAGGGCCAAGGCGCCGCCAGCGTGCTGGCCCAGGTCAACGAGCACAACCGCTACCGTTTCGACCAAGCGTGTCGGGTCAAGGCCATCAAGTCGGCCAGCGAGTTGGGCATCGCCGAGCCCATCTCAGTCAACTTCCTGCCCAACGCCATCTACAAGCCCGAGCTGTGCATCCGCACGACCGTGGAGGCCGCCCGGGCTCATGGTTTTCCCGTGCAACGCATCATTTTTGAAGTGACCGAAGGCGAGCGCATCGAAGACGGCCCCTGGTTCGCGGACATCCTGCGCGAGTACAAGCGCTGTGGCTTCATGACCGCGATCGACGACTTCGGTGCCGGTTACGCGGGCTTGAAGTTGCTCTCCGATTTCCAGCCCGACCTGATCAAGTTGGACATGGACCTCATCAGAGGGGTGCATGTCGACAAGCCGCGTCAGGCGATTGTTCGCAGCATGGTGGCCTTGTGCGCCGACATGGGCATTCAGCTGATCGCCGAAGGCATCGAGACCGTGGCCGAGCGAGACTTTCTGAGCGACGCTGGCATCCGTCTGATGCAGGGCTATCTGTTTGCCCGTCCGGCCTTCCGTTCCACCGCGCGGATCGACCCCGCGGTCTTCCCGACGACATCGGCCTGAAAGCAGAAGGCTCCGATGTGAGCGGGTGGCACGCACTGCCGCCCATGGAGGGGGGGATAGGGTGAAGGCCCAAGTGAGAATGAAGCAATTGACATGAATTCTCATTCGCAAGGGTGTGTGAAATTGCGCTGTCACATTCACGGAATGAATCAAAGCATGTCCTAAACAAATTTGCCTTTGATCGAATACGCGATGAAACTCATCGCACAGTCCCGTCCATCCCTGCGGGTCAGACCGAGCGAGGCAAGCATGAACAAGACCACGGGCGCAGCCCGGAACCATCCCTCCAGCCCAGAGCAGAGAGCGGCGGTGCGCGCGGTGCTCGACGCGCGCAGCCAGCAACCCGGCGCTTTGCTGCCCATCCTGCACGACATCCAGGATCAGTTGGGCTACATCCCCGCCGATGTCGTGGCCGACATCGCCGAAGCCCTCAATGTCTCTCGGGCCGAGGTGCATGGGGTCATCACTTATTACCACCACTTCCGCAGCGAGCCCGCCCAGGGCGCCGTGGTTCAGGTTTGCCGGGCCGAGGCCTGCCAGTCCTGCGGTTCCGAGGCGCTGTGGGAACACGCCAGCAAGAAGGCTGCTGGTCAGAACGTGACGCTGGAGCCGGTGTATTGCTTGGGCCTGTGCGCCACCGCCCCCGCCGTGCAGATCCAGGACAAATTCCACGCACGTGTGACACCCACCAAGTTCGACCGTCTGCTGGCGCAGCTGAAGGAGGCCGCATGAGCACCACCGTGAAGATTTACGTGCCGCGCGATTCGGCCGCCCTGGCGCTGGGCGCGGATGAAACCGCCGCTGCGGTGTTGGCCGAGGCAAAGAAGCGCAACATCGCCATCGAACTGGTGCGCAACAGCTCGCGCGGCCTGTTCTGGCTGGAACCTCTGGTCGAGGTCACGACCAAGCAAGGCCGCGTGGCCTACGGCCCGGTGCAGGCCGAGGATGTGGCCGGTCTGTTCGACGTCGGCTTTCACAACGGCGGCGCGCACAAGCTCGGTCTCGGGCTGACCGAGGAGATCGCTTACCTGAAGAATCAGGAGCGCCTGACGTTCGCCCGCATGGGCATCACCGACCCGGTGTCGCTGGAGGACTACCAGGCGCACGAGGGTTACGCCGGGCTGCGCAAGGCGCTCGAGATCAAACCCACGGACGTGGTGCAGCAGGTGCTCGACTCCGGCCTGCGTGGCCGTGGCGGCGCCGCCTTCCCGGCCGGCATCAAGTGGAAGACCGTGGCTGCGGCGCAGGCGGATCAGAAATACGTGGTCTGCAACGCCGACGAGGGTGACTCCGGCACCTTCTCCGACCGCATGACCATGGAGGGCGACCCCTACATGCTGATCGAGGGCATGACCATCGCTGCCATGGCGACGGGTGCCACCCGCGGCTACATCTACGTGCGCAGCGAATACCCGCACGCGATCGCCAACCTGAATGAGGCCATTGTGCGCGCGACGAAGGCGGGCTTCCTGGGCGACAACGTGCTGGGCTCGGGCCGGGCCTTCCATCTGGAAGTGCGCAAGGGCGCGGGCAGCTACGTCTGCGGCGAAGAAACGGCCATGCTGGAAAGCATCGAGGGCAAGCGCGGCATCGTGCGCGCCAAGCCGCCGATCCCGGCCCTGCAAGGTTTGTTTGGCAAGCCCACCGTCATCAACAACGTCATCACCTACGCCTCCGTGCCCATCATCCTGGCGCGCGGCGCGGCCTTCTACGCCAACTACGGCATGGGCCGTTCCAAGGGCACGCTGCCGATCCAGCTCGCGGGCAACATCAAGCATGGCGGCCTGGTGGAAAAAGCCTTCGGTGTGACGCTGCGTGAACTGGTGTTCACCTACGGCGGCGGGACGGCCAGCGGTCGGCCCGTCAAGGCGATCCAGGTCGGGGGTCCGCTGGGCGCCTACGTGCCCGAGCAGCACTGGGACTTGCCCATGGACTATGAAGGCTGGACGGCCGTGGGCGCGACCGTCGGCCATGGTGGCATCGTGGTGCATGACGACACCTCGGACATGCGCAAGTTGGCGCGCTATGCCATGGAGTTCTGCGCCATCGAATCGTGTGGCAAGTGCACGCCCTGCCGCATCGGCTCCACGCGCGGCGTGGAGGTCATCGATCGCCTCGCCGAGGCGGATCGCCAGGGCAAGCCCGAGGTCAAGGCGCAGCAGGTCAAACTGCTGCGCGACCTGTGCGACACCATGGTCAACGGCTCGCTCTGCGCCATGGGCGGCATGACGCCGTTCCCGGTGCTGTCCGCCCTCAACCACTACCCGCAGGATTTCGGCTTGTCCAACCCGGACAAGAAAGCCGCCTGAGTCCCGGACCACCGAACCTTTGAAGGAGCGCACCATGCTCGACCATCTGAAGCTTGAAATCGACTACGGCACGCCCCTGCGTGAATCCGAGAAAAAGGTCACGCTGGAGATTGATGGCCAGACCGTCACCGTGCCCGAAGGCACGTCGCTGATGCGCGCCGCGGTGGACGCGGGCGTGAAAGTGCCCAAGCTGTGCGCCACCGACAGCCTGGAGCCCTTCGGCTCCTGCCGACTCTGCCTGGTGGAAGTGGAAGGGCGGCGCGGTTTCCCGGCCAGCTGCACCACGCCCGCTGAGAATGGCATGAAGGTGCACACGCAGACCAGCAAATTGCAGGAGCTGCGCAAGAACGTGATGGAGCTGTACATCAGCGACCACCCGCTGGATTGCTTGACCTGCTCGGCCAACGGCAATTGCGAACTGCAAGACATGGCGGGCGTGACCGGCCTGCGCGAGGTGCGCTATGGCCAAGGCGCTGACGCGGGCGCGAACCATTTCAAGGGCGAGAGCAAGCCCCTGATTGACTTCTCGAACCCCTATTTCAACTACGACGCGAGCAAGTGCATCGTCTGCAACCGCTGCGTGCGCGCTTGCGAGGAAACGCAGGGCACCTTCGCCCTGACGATTTCCGGCCGTGGTTTTGACAGCCGGGTCTCGCCCGGCCAGGACGAGCCCTTCATGGCCTCCGAATGCGTGAGCTGCGGCGCCTGCGTTGAAGCCTGCCCCACGGCCACCCTGCAAGAAAAGAGCGTGGTGCAGCTCGGCCAGCCCGAGCACAGCGCCATCACGACCTGCGCCTACTGCGGCGTGGGATGCGGCTTCAAGGCTGAGATGAAGGGAAACGAAGTCGTGCGCATGGTGCCTTGGAAGGACGGCAAGGCCAATGAGGGCCATGCATGCGTCAAGGGCCGTTTCGCCTGGGGGTATGCGACGCACAAGGACCGCATCACGAGCCCGATGATCCGCAAGAGCATCAATGACCCTTGGCAGGAAGTCAGCTGGGAAGAGGCCATCAACTACACGGCCAGCGAGTTCAAGCGCATCCAGGCCAAGTACGGCCGGGATTCGGTGGGCGCCCTCGTGTCTTCGCGTTGCACCAACGAAGAAGGTTATCTGGTTCAAAAGCTGGTGCGCGCGGCCTTCGGCAACAACAACGTGGACACCTGCGCCCGCGTCTGCCACTCGCCCACGGGCTACGGTCTGAAGCAAACGCTGGGTGAGTCCGCTGGCACGCAGACCTTCAAGTCGGTGGAGAAGAGCGACGTCATCATGGTGATCGGTGCCAACCCGACCGATGGCCACCCGGTGTTTGGCTCGCGCATGAAGAAGCGCCTGCGCGCTGGCGCCAAGTTGATCGTGGTGGACCCGCGCCAGATCGATCTGGTCAAGAGCCCGCACATCCGCTCGGACTACCACCTCAAGCTCAAGCCTGGCACCAACGTCGCCATCATCAGCGCCTTGGCGCACGTGGTGGTGACCGAGGGCCTGGTGGACGAGGAGTTCGTCAAGGCGCGTTGCGAGATGAAGTCTTTCAACGAGTGGCGTGACTTCGTGGCCAAGCCCGAGAACTCGCCCGAGGCGATGGAAGCCGTCACCGGCGTGCCGGCCGAGCAGATCCGCGGCGCCGCGCGCCTCTTCGCCACCAAGGGCAAGAACGCCGCCATCTACTACGGCCTGGGCGTGACCGAGCACAGCCAGGGTTCGACCATGGTCATGGGCATTGCCAACCTGGCCATGGCCACGGGCAACGTGGGGCGCGAGGGTGTGGGCGTCAACCCGCTGCGCGGCCAGAACAATGTGCAGGGCTCCTGCGACATGGGCTCCTTCCCGCATGAACTGCCGGGCTACCGCCATGTGTCGGACAGCACCGCGCGCAGCCTGTTTGAAAGCGCCTGGAACGTGGAACTGCGCGCCGAGCCCGGCCTGCGCATCCCCAACATGCTGGGCGCCGCCGTGGACGGCAGCTTCAAGGCCCTGTATTGCGAGGGCGAGGACCCGGTGCAATCCGACCCCGACACCCAGCACGTGGCCCATGCCCTGGAGTCCATGGAATGCGTGGTGGTGCAGGACCTGTTCCTGAACGAAACCGCCAAGTACGCGCATGTGTTCCTGCCAGGTGCATCCTTCCTGGAAAAGGACGGCACCTTCACCAATGCCGAGCGCCGCATCTCCCGCGTGCGCAAGGTGATGCCGCCCAAGGCCAAGTACGCGGACTGGGAAGTGACGCAGATGCTGTCCAACGCCCTGGGCTACCCGATGAACTACAAGCACCCGAGCGAGATCATGGACGAGATCGCCGCGCTGACGCCGACCTTCAAGGGCGTGAGCTTCGACAAGCTCGACAAGCTGGGCAGCGTGCAATGGCCGTGCAACGACGAGGCGCCCGAAGGTACCCCGACCATGCACATCGGCAGCTTCGTGCGCGGCAAGGGCAAGTTCATCATCACCCAGTACGTGCCGACCGACGAGAAGGTCACGCCCAAGTACCCGCTCATCCTGACCACGGGCCGCATCTTGTCCCAGTACAACGTGGGCGCGCAAACCCGCCGCACGGAGAACGTGCACTGGCACAGCGAAGACCGGCTGGAAATCCACCCGCAGGACGCGGAAGACCGCGGCATCAAGGAAGGCGACTGGGTCGGCATCCAGAGCCGTTCGGGCTCGACCGTGCTGCGTGCCATCGTCACCGACAAGGTGCAGCCGGGCGTGGTCTACACGACCTTCCACTTCCCCGAGTCGGGCGCCAACGTGATCACGACGGACAACTCCGACTGGGCGACCAACTGCCCCGAGTACAAGGTGACGGCGGTGCAGGTACTGCCCGTGACGCAGCCGTCCGAATGGCAGAAGGGCTACGAGCGCTTCAACCGCGAGCAGTTGCAGCACTTGCAAGCCGCTCAGGCCGAGGTGGTGGGCAAGTAAGTTTGCCGGACAATGCAGGCATGAAGCTGCAAGACCTGCCCCCACAGACACCGCCCCGCGCCGAGCTGGCGATGGCGGATGCCCGCAAAGTCCCGGTGACGGGACTGCACGACGGGCAGGTGTTTCAAGGCGAAGACTGGGTCGCCGAGGAATGCCCCGTGGCCTTGGTCTACAACGGCATCTCCCATGCGGTGATGCTGGCCACGCCCGCCGATCTGGAGGACTTCGCCCTCGGCTTTTCTCTCAGCGAAGGCATCGTGGACAGCCCGGCCCAGGTGTATGGCATCGAAGTCCAGTCGGAGCGTTCCTGCGATGGGCAACCCGGCCTCAACGTGAACCTGGACATCGCCTCCGCCAGCTTCGCCCGACTCAAGGAGCGCCGTCGCACTTTGGCGGGGCGCACGGGCTGCGGCCTGTGCGGAACGGACAGCCTGGAGCAGGCCGTGCGTGCGCCCAACACCTTGCCCAAGAACGCGGACATCGTGTTCCGTGCCGCGGCGGTTTCAGCCGCGCTTGGCCAAATGCGCGAGCGCCAGCGACTGCTGGGCATCACCGGTGCGACGCACGCCGCGGCCTGGTGCTCTGCGGATGGCACCATCGTGTTGCTGCGCGAAGACGTCGGGCGCCACAACGCGCTGGACAAGCTGATTGGTGCCTTGTCGCGCCCGGGTGCCCCAGCGGCCGCGGCCCGCGCGAATGACGGCTTCATCATCGTCAGCAGCCGGGCCAGCTATGAGATGGTGCAAAAAACCGCCAGCGCGGGCGTGACCCTGCTGGCCGCTGTTTCGGGTGTCACGGGCTTGGCCGTCGACATGGCGCAAGGCTGTGGCTTGACGCTGCTGGGCTTCGCCCGCGGCCAAGACCTTTCCGTGTACAGCCAGCCCCAAAGAATCGTTTTGTGAGATTTTGTGAGACTCCACCATGAACCTCGAACACCTCATCCGCATGGCCAACCAGATCGGCACCTTCTTCGCGGCCATGCCCGACCGTGCCGAGGCGCTGGAGGGCATTGCCAACCACATTCATAAGTTCTGGGAGGCTCGCATGCGCCGCGAGTTGGCCGCTGCGATCGAAGCCGGCCAGGCCGAGGCCTTGTTGCCCATCGTGCGCGAGGCCTTGAGCAAGCATCCTTCGCCGGCCTGACCGCGATCATCACCGTCACCAAGTCCGTTTGGCGGCATGCCGAGGCGCGGTTCAGGCAGCGTCTACCATCGCTGCGCATTCATGAGAGGGCGTGTCGCGTGTCAGGCCCCGCCGCCATAGGCCAGTCCCGAGGCCACCCCACCGAACAAATCCCCTTCCACCAGCGGCACGCCCGCGAACTCCGCCCGCAGCGCCTGCTGGAAGGGGCGCAGGGCGGATGACCCGCCGGTGAGGTAGATGGCCGAGAGCGCGCCATCGGCCACGCCCGCCAGGCGCGCGCACTCCCGTGCGCAGGCCACGGTGCGCGCCAGCAGCGCGTGCAGTTGCTCCCGCATTCCGTTCACCGTCATCGTCGCGGCCAGGTCTTTGTCCACTTCGGAAAGATCCATCGCCGTGTCACGGTCCTCTTGTGAGCAACGGATCTTGGCCTGCTCCACCGCGTGGGCGATGCGGTGACCGTGGCGTTCGCGCAGCACGCGCATCAGGCGCTGGTGCAGGCGCGCGTCGGCATAGTTGGTCCACAGGGCTTGGGCCTCGGCAATGGCCCGGGGCTGGTACAGCCAATGGATCAGATGCCAAGTCGCAAGGTCGAAGAAGATACGGCTGGGCACCTCACGGCCTTGCGGCCCCAGATGCCGGTACCCCAGCAGAGGCATGACCTGCTCCAGGCTGAGCTTGTGGTCGAAATCCGTGCCGCCGATGTGCACGCCCGTGGTGGCCAGCACGTCCGCAGCGCGGTCGGGCGCCTGCATGCGTTGCGGCCCCAGGCGCACGACGGTGAAGTCCGAGGTGCCACCGCCCAAGTCCACCACCAGCACGGTGCTCTCCCGCTCCAGGCGCCGTTCATAGTCCAGCGCGGCCGCGATGGGTTCCAGCTGGAAGGACACCTGCTCGAAGCCCACGGCCTGGGCGGCTCGTTGCAGGGAGGCTTGCGCCAGCGCGTCGCGCTCGGCGTCGTCGTCCACGAAGTGCACGGGCCGACCCATCACCACCCGCGTGGGCGCGGCGCCCAGCGCCTGCGTGGCCCGCTCGCGCAAGGTGGCCAGGAAGGTGGCGATGATGTCCTGGTAGCTCAGCGCGCGGTTGTGCACCGTCGTGGTTTCTTGCAACAAGGGACTGCCCAGCAGGCTTTTGAGCGAACGCATCAGCCGGCCCTCGGCGCCTTCGAGGTAGCGAGCCAGCGCTTCGCGGCCGAAGTGGGTGCTGAAGTCCTCGTTGTCGTAGAACACGGCCGTGGGCATGGCCGTGGCCTCGTTTTCCAGGGGAATGAGTCGCGCCCGTGACCCAGGCTCGGCCCAGGCAATGGCGGAGTTGGAGGTGCCGAAATCGATGCCGAGGGTGCCAGTGAGCGTGTGGGTCATGCGCGAGGAGCGGTGGGGTGCGTGAAGAAGGAGTCAGTGAAAACGCGGCAGCGGCGGATGAAGGCGCGGCCGATGAGACATCAGGCGAGACATCAGGCAGAGAAGTTCATCGGGCGAGACCCAGCCGCGCTTCGAAGGTCGCGGATTGTGCCACTCATGTTTGCCATGCGCTTGTGCCGTCAGGTTGAGTCTCTGGTACGAGTCGTGAGGTTGTGTCGTGAGGTTGTGTCGTGGGGTTGTGTCGTGGGGTTGTGTCGTGGGGTTGTGTCGTGGGGTTGTGTCGTGGGGTCGTGTCGCGGCGTCGTGCTACCTGTCATGCTCGGGGGGCCTGCGCGGGCGGTGCGGATTTGCCTACACTTGGCCCTTTCCCCGAAGGTCCTAGGCCCGCAAGGCCGAGTGCCATTTTTTCCATCCATCCCTCAAGAGACTACTCGCATGAAACTCTACTTCAAGCCCGGTGCCTGCTCCCTCTCTCCCCACATCGTGCTCGAGGAACTGGGCCTGCCACACGAGGCGGTGGCCGTGGATCTCAAGGCCAAGAAGCTGCCGGACGGTTCGGACTACCTGGCCATCAACCCCAAGGGCTATGTGCCCGCCTTGCAGCTCGACAGCGGCGAGGTGTTGACCGAAGGACCGGCCATCGTTCAGTACCTGGCTGATCAAAAGCCCGAGAAGAAGCTGGCCCCGGCGAATGGCACCATGGAGCGCTATCGCCTGCAAAGCTGGCTGACCTTCATCGGCACCGAGATCCACAAGTCCTTCAGCCCGCTGTTCAATTCGGCCATGCCGGAAGAGGCCAAGGCCATCGCGCGCGCCAACCTGGAGCGCCGCCTGGGTTGGGTGAACGAACAGCTCGCGGGCAAGGACTACCTGATGGGCACCGACTTCACCGTGGCCGATGCCTACCTCTACACCGTCGCCACCTGGACGCGCCCCGTCAAGCTGGACATCAGCGCCTTCACGAACCTCACGGCCTACATGGCCCGCGTTGCCGCCCGTCCCGGCGTACAGGCGGCGCTGAAGGCCGAAGGCCTGGCCTGATATGGCGCAGCGCGGGCCCTCCGCTTCCACCGATTTGGGCGCCGCGCCAGAGCCTGTCTCGCTCGGCCGGGCGCTGCGCTACTGGCTGAGGCTGGGCTTCCTGAGCTTTGGAGGCCCGGCGGGCCAGATCGCGCTCATGCACCAAGACCTGGTGGTGCAAAAGCGTTGGATTTCGGAACGGCGCTTTTTGCACGCGCTGAACTACTGCATGCTGTTGCCCGGGCCCGAGGCCCAGCAATTGGCCACCTACCTCGGGTGGCTGATGCATCGAAGCTGGGGCGGCATCATCGCCGGGGCGCTGTTCGTGCTGCCATCGCTCTTCATCCTGATTGCGCTGTCTTGGCTCTACATGGTCTGGGGGCAGACGCCGCTGGTCGCGGGCTTGTTCCACGGCGTGAAGCCCGCCATCACGGCCATCGTGGCCTTCGCGGCCTGGCGCATTGGCGCCCGTGTGCTGTACCGCGAGAGGCGACTGGACTGGGGCTTGGCGGGCATCGCGGTCGCGGCGTTCGTGGCCATCTTTTTCCTGCAGCTTCCATTTCCGCTGATCGTGGCGGTGGCGGCCTTGTTGGGCTGGGCAGCCGGGCAGTGGGGGCGCTCGTCCGGAGCGGGTCACTCCGCCGAACGGGGCAATGATCAAGGTGGTGACCAAGGCGGTGATCAAGATCTTGGGCGTGCTACTCACCCTCCCGGTGTGGTCGGGCCGGGTGGCGCCGAACCCATCGGGCCCGATGCGACCTTCTCCGGCGAACCGCCCGCGCTCATCGACGACCACACTCCGCCGCCCGCGCATGCACGATTCGCGTGGCGCAGCTTCGCATGCGTGCTCGTGGTGGGCGCGTTCTTGTGGCTGCTGCCCATGGGCCTGCTCTGGGGCTGGCTGGGCGGGTCGCACGACTACACCCAGATGGGCTGGTTCTTCACCAAGGCAGCCTTGCTGACCTTTGGCGGCGCCTACGCCGTGCTGCCCTACATCCATCAAGGCGCCGTGGGCCATTACGGCTGGTTGAGCAATGCGCAGATGATGGACGGCCTGGCCCTGGGCGAGTCCACGCCGGGTCCGCTCATCATGGTGGTGGCCTTCGTTGCCTTCGCGGGCGGCTGGAACCACGCCGTGCTGGGGCCGGATGCCCTGTTCACGGCCGGCGCCGTCGCCGCGGTGTTGGTTACGTGGTTCACCTTTCTGCCGTCGTTTCTCTTCATCCTCGCGGGCGGCCCGCTGGTGGAGTCCACCCGCGGTCGGCTGTCCTTCACCGCGCCGCTGACGGCCATCACCGCCGCCGTGGTGGGCGTGATTCTGAACCTGGCGCTGTTCTTCGCGCTTCACGTGGTCTGGCCGCAAGGTGTGGGAGGACGCGTGGACCTCGCCTCCCTGGGCCTTGCGCTGGGTGCCGCGCTGGCGCTGTGGCGCTACCGTCGTCCCGTGCTGGAGGTCATCGTGGCTTGCGCCCTGCTGGGCTTGCTATTTCAAATCCTGGGCTGGTGAGACGCTTGGCGGTTGGGCGCTTGCCCATCCGAGCTGCAGCGTGGGTTCGGGCCCGAGCCCAGACATCTGGCGTGCCCACCCAAGCTCGCCAGGCTTGGGCGCGGCCTGAGCACTGGGCCCGGCCGCGCGCGCGGCGTCCTCAGGACTGGCGCGTGCCAGGGCGCAGGCGCCACAGCCAAAGCAACACCGCCACCAACACGGCTGCGGCCATGGCATAGCCGATGGCACGTGAGAGCAGCAATTCGCCTTCCCGCGCGGCTCCCATGAAGAAGAGGATGAAGGCCAGCAGGTGCACCAGCAGGCGCTGAGCGCGCACCCACAGCGCATCGCTGCGGAGGAACCACGCCAGCAGTACGTCAAGCACCCACCAGACCGCGAACACCGTGTCCAAGCGCGGCGCGCTCACGCGCGGCGTGTTGAGGATGCGTGACCAGTCGTTGCCAAAGACCAGCACCACCGCCCAGTAGAAGTGCACAGCGAAGGCCAGCATGGACACGGTCCAGAAGGCCCGCCAGTAGCGCCAGGCCAGTGCCGAGCCACGGATGAAGGGGAACAGGCACAGGGCCGGCGTGACCAGAAAAATCGTCACCCAGATGGTGAAGAAGGTGGCGTGCAGGTCAAAGCGCTGCTCAGGCCGCATGTCGGGCACGGTGCCACCGGGCGGCAGCAGCGAGAAGATGGCATGGTCACGGGTCAACCAAGCGGCGAGCAAGGCGGCCAGCGACAGCAGCACGCCGAGCCCCAGGGCTTGCAGCAGGGCTTGGCGTTCGGTTTCGGCACGTTGGAACATGGTGCGGCGCGGAGTTGTGGGGTCGAGATGGTGCCACAACGGCCGCGGTTTTTGGGCACCGGGCCGCGTCGCGCGCGGTGGCGTCGCGATGCGCGTGGACGGCAAGCGCCTACCAGCGTGCTTGAACGAGGCCGTCGTGGACCTGGCTCTCCACCCGCGTGAGCGGTGTGTCGCCTTTCTTGATGCAGTCACCGCTGACCACGTCGAATTCCCATTCGTGCTTGGGGCAGGTCAGCGTGATGCCCTTCTGGTTCGACCGGTTCAGCGCAAGTTCAGGGATGTTGGTCGCGTTGTGGGGGCACAGGCTGTCGTACACCGTCGCGTTCTGGCCGAGGCGGTAGACGAAGAGGCCCCGGCCCTCGCATTCCACACGGCGGAC
Source organism: Hylemonella sp. W303a (assembly GCF_046452315.1). Taxonomy (NCBI): domain Bacteria; kingdom Pseudomonadati; phylum Pseudomonadota; class Betaproteobacteria; order Burkholderiales; family Comamonadaceae; genus Hylemonella; species Hylemonella sp. W303a. The sequence goes on from NZ_JBKFDG010000007.1 coordinate 244,628, forward strand.
TTCGCCATCGGGCACCGCTTCCAACGAGATCACGTCACGCCAACGCGGCGCCTGGCTGGCCGCACCCACCGGTACGGCCGGGGCGGCTTGGTTGATGCCCGCGCCCGCCATGCTGGCGCGCAAGGCCTCGATCGTGAACTCGGGCAGGTTCATCGACAAGATCACGTCGGTGGCCCAGACGATCTTGGTCAGACCCAGGGCGGGAAATGCCATCAGCAATGCGTCGATCACCTCGGCGGCGCTGCAGCCCTCGCGCAGAGCACGCTTGAGGTACTGCTTGAGGCCGCGCTCGGTCTGCGCGTGCACCTTGGTGATGACGGAGATCAGGTTGCGGGTCTTGGGGTCCAGGTGCTTGCCCGCGTCCTTGAGGAAGCTGAAGTAATGCGTCATGGCCTCGGGCCGGGCCTGGACGAGGTAGTCGAGCGCTGCGCTCATGGGGAAACTCCTGAAGAAGGCAAAGGCTTGAGCGGTTGCCCATCGTCGTGCGTGAGTCGCATCGCCGCACCCGTGCTCGGATCGAACCAGTCGAGCGACCCATGCAGGGTCACGACGTCCCCCACGATCAGCAAACTGGGAGAGCGCAGCTCTTGCACGCCCGGCTGGGTCGGCAGGTCGGCCAGCGTGCCTGTGATGACGCGTTGCGTGGCCAGCGTGGCGTGCTGCACGGCGGCGATGGGGCGGGTGGGGGGCGCGCCGTGTTCGATCAGCTTGCGGCAGATCGCTGGCAGGGCGGACAGTCCCATGTAGATCACCACGGTCTGCTGGGGGCGCGCGAGCGCGGCCCAGTCCAGATCGGGTTGGGTCAGGCCGCGGCTGCCATCCGGAGGGGATTCACCGCCGCCCTGCACATTCTTGAGGTGTCCGGTCACGAACAGGCAGCTCTGGGCATGGTCACGGTGGGTGAGCGGGATGCCCGCGTAGCAGGCCACGCCGCTGGCCGCCGTGACGCCCGGCACGACCTCGAAAGCCACCCCAGCCTCGGCCAGCTTTTGCATTTCCTCGCCGCCGCGGCCGAAGATGAAGGGGTCGCCGCCCTTGAGCCGCACGACCTGTCGGCCTTCGCGGGCCAACTGCACCAGCAGGGTGTTGATCTGCTCCTGGCGCAGCGTGTGCTCGTTGCGGCGCTTGCCCGCGTAGATGCGCTGCGCCGCCGGGTTGGCCAGCGCCAGCACACCGTCGGACACCAAGTTGTCGTAGACCAGGGCATCGGCCTGGGCCAGGATGCGCGCCGCGCGCAGGGTCAGCAAGTCCGGGTCGCCCGGGCCCGCCCCGACGAGGTAGACGCGCCCCGTGGTGCTGTCGATTCGGCCCTTGCTGTTGGCACGGTCGGAGAGTGATGCGAGGGAGGTGTTCATGCGGCGCGACTCGCAGCGAGGGCCAGACCCCATTTCGCGCTGTGCAGGCCGAGGAGGGTCAGCAGCAGCGAGCCGAACAAGTGCAGCGCCGCCGTGCCCAGGGACAGGGCATAACGCTGCTGCACCAGCATGCCCACCACCTCGGCGGAGAAGCTCGAGAACGTGGTCAGCGCACCCAGGAAGCCGGTGACCAGCAGCAAGCGCCACGCCGGGTCGAGCTGGGGCAGAGCCTGGAACACGGCCACGCAGACGCCCACCAAATAGCCGCCGATCAGGTTCGCCGCCAGCGTGCCCCAGGGCAGAAAGGTGCCAGCGGCGGCCGTGGAGGCATTCAGCCACAAGCCGAGTTGCCAGCGCGCCAGCGCGCCAACGCAGGCGCCGAGGCAAATCGCGAGAATCGAAGCAAACATGAGGGGAAGTTTAGCCCGTGCCAGGCCCTCCCTCAGGCCGCCAGCGTGTGCCGCTGCTCGGTCAGCACGGCCGCCTTGCGTGTCAGGCGGTCGATCACGTCCGTGATGTTGGACAGCACGTTGGCGACGACAGCGAACTCTCGTCCATGTTGACCCGCGCGCGCCGCCATGACCTGAGCGTTGAAGCTGACGATCTTCGCTTCCCTGGCCACGCCCTGGATGTCACCCACGATGCTGACCAGCTCCTTGAGCATGGCCCCGGAGCGACCGCGGGTGAGGTCGTCGAAGGTCGTCGTCGCCTTGTCCAGCGCGGCCAGAATGCGGTCGGTCTGCTCGACCAGTTGGGCGATGGCCTGAGACGCCTCGTCGGTGCCGTGCGCGAGGCCTGCGATGGCCTCGCGCACCAGGCGCATGAACGCCTCGATGACGGGCCCCACGCCCGTCGAGCCCTGGTAGGTCTCGTGGATGCGGTGGGCTTCGGCGGCGGCCAGCCCGGAGGCGGCGCCGATCAGTCGCTGGTGGCTCTCGCTGAACAGTTGCAAGGTCCGGCGTGCGTCGTCCAACCGCGTCGCGTCGCCGCGCGCGGCCAGCAGGATTTGCAGGATCAGGCGTTGCGAGAGCATGCGCTGACGCGCGGCGAGGTTGACGATGGAGATGTCCTGCGCGCGTGGCGGAGCGACCGCCGTGCCGCCGCGCGCGGGGGGCTCATTCGCCACCTTTGGCGCGAGGGGCGGGTGGGCCAAGGTAGGGGCGGAGAAGCGCGAGGTGGGCATGGTCAGGTGGGTCCGACAGGTAGGTGGCGGTCGTTCGACGTGTCAGGCGGTTTTCTCAAGCCGAGGCGTGGGCGCGGTGGCGGCCGGCGTGCGGCGCACCAGCCGCTGCAACTCCGGCACGCAGGAGCCGCAGTTCGTCCCGCATTTCAGACGGTCTTGCAAGGTGGCCAGGCGCTCGCGTTCATTGCCGCCGCATTGGGCCAGCGTCCGCGTGATGGCGCCCTCGTTCACATTGAAGCAGGTGCAGACCTGGCGGCTGACTGCTTGTGCCGCATCCAGGGTGGCTGGCGCCTGAGCGCCCGGCATCAGCAGCAGTCGGCCATAGGCCTGCACGGGCAATTCCTGTTGGAGCAGCGCGCGCAACCAGCTCTCTGCGCGCGTGTCACCGCCGAGCAGCACCGCTTGCAGCGTGGCCGGTCCGGCCGGGGTGTCCGCGTCCCGCCGCATCAGGAGGGCACGCCGCTGGCCGCGCTGGCGGTCCGCGTAACGGAGCACGCCATTCGCATCCAAACCCAGCAAAGCCTCGATGTCGCTCAGCAGTTCCTCGGAGGGGGCGGTCGCATCGGCCGCGCGCAGCAGCAGGCCGGTCTTGTCGTGGCCGAAGGGGACGCAAGTCGCATAGGCAAAGCGCGGCAGCAGGCGACGCAATGCCTCGCGCGTGGGGCCCACGCGCTCGGGCGCAAGCCAGGCCAGTCCGAGCAAGGTCCAGGGCAACTCGGCCTTCACCACCTTGACCGCCGCGTGCTTGAGCTCGGGTTGCTTCGACGCGGGGTCGAAGACCGGGGTCGTGATGGCGTTGACGCCCGCCAAGGGCTGGCCGGTGCTGTCATGCCCGCTCAAGAACTCCGAACCCCAATGCATGGCCATGCACGCCTGGCCGCTGGCGACCTCTTCGCTGGCTTGCACGGGCAGGATGATGGCGCCGCGTTGACTGCTGAGGTGCACAAGCTCTCCTTCCTTCAAGCCGCGCCGCGCCATGTCGCTGGCATTCATTTGCACCGAGGGTTCCGGCGCGTGACCGTACAGGCGTCCCAAGGTCCCGGTGCGGCTCATGCCGTGCCATTGGTCGCGCAAGCGGCCGGTGGTCAAGGCCAAGGGAAAGCGGGCGCTGCGGGGCTCGGCCACCGTCTGGTAGTCCAGCGCTGCGAAACGTGCGCGGCCGTCGGGGGTGGGGAAACGGCCCTCTTCGTACAAGCGGGCTTGGCCCAGTGCATCGGCGGGGCGCCCTCGCGGTGAGGGCTGCGTCGCAGTTTCACCCGTGTGGTCTTGGCCCTGGTCGGCGGGGCAGGGCCATTGCCGAGGTGCTGCTTCCAAGAGGGCGTAGCTCAGGCCCGTGATGTCGAGGTCACGCCCCCGGGTGCTGGCGCGGTGTTCGTTCCAAATCGCTTCAGGGCCGTCGTAGGGAAAGAGGTCGTGCCGGGGACCGATGCCCCGCGCTTGCAAACGGTGCGCGAAGTCCACGACGATCCGCCAATCATGGCGCGCCGAACCCGGCGCGGGAATTGCCGCGCGCACGCGGCTGATGCGGCGTTCGCTGTTGGTGACGGTGCCTTCCTTCTCGCCCCAGGATGTGGCGGGCAATAGAAGATCGGCGAATTCGCAGGTGGCCGTGGTGGCAAAGGCGTCCTGCACGACCACGAACTCCGCGCGTTGCAGGGCGCGGCGCACGGTCGCCTGGTCGGGCAGGCTGTGCGCGGGGTTGGTGCAGGCGATCCAGAGTGCCTTGATCTCGCCGTCCGCGGCGGCCTGGAACATCTCCACCGCGGTCTTGCCGGGGCGGTCCGGCACGGAGGGCAGGCCCCAGAGCGCAGCCACTTCCGCACGGTGCGCGGGATTGGCCAGGTCCCGGTGCGCCGAGAGCAAGTTGGCCATGCCACCCACTTCGCGCCCGCCCATGGCATTGGGCTGGCCCGTGAGCGAGAAAGGCCCGGCGCCGGGCTTGCCGATCTGCCCCGTGGCCAGGTGCAGGTTGATCAGCGCCGCGTTCTTGGCCGTGCCGCTGCTGCTTTGGTTCAGGCCTTGGCAGTAGAGGCTGAGGGTGGGTCGGCGGCGCTGTGCGTCGCCGCTGCCGCCCGTCGCGAACAGGCGGGTCGCTTCGGCCAGCGCTTCCTTCGTGATGCCGCAGACCTGCGCGGTCCGGTCGGGTGTCCAGTCACGCACGCGGTTCTTGAGTTCATCAAAGCCGGTGGTGTGCGCGCTGATGTAAGCGGCGTCCGTCCAGCCTTCCCACAGCATCAGGTGCAGCATGCCGTGGAACAGCGCCACGTCGGTGCCCGGCTGGATTTGCAGGAAGAGGTCGGCGCTGTTGGCCGTGTCGGTGCGGCGCGGGTCCACCACGACAATCTTCAACTCGGGATGGCGCCGCTTCGCGTCTTCGATCCGGCGAAACAGCACGGGGTGCGCCCAGGCCGTGTTGCTGCCCGCGATGAAGAGGCAGCTGGCGTGGTCGATGTCCTCGTAGCAGGCTGGTGGCGCGTCCGCCCCCAGCGTGAGCTTGTAGCCCGCCACCGCGCTGCTCATGCACAGGCGGGAGTTGGTGTCGATGTTGTTGCTGCCGATCAGGCCCTTAACCAGCTTGTTGAAGACGTAATAGTCCTCGGTCAGCAACTGGCCGCTGATGTAAAAGCCCACCGAATCCGGACCATGGGCTTCCAGGGCGTGGGCAAAACGCGTTGCAGCCTCGTCCAGCGCCTCGTCCCAACCGACCGCCACCGGCGCCTCACCACGCTGCCAGCGCCGCAACGGCTGCAGCAGCCGCTGTTGCCGCGTGATCTCCGGCGCGGTCGTGAGGTGCAGGGTCGAACCCTTGGAGCACAGACGCCCGAAATTCGCGGGATGATCTGGGTCACCCCGCACCCCCGTGATCTGGGCGCCCTCGCTCTCGATGATCACGCCACAGCCCACGCCGCAGTAGGGGCAGGTGGAGCGAGTTTCTTTAGGCATGAGGAGCCCCTACGGAGGCGTTTCTTATGCTCGCCCAGCGGGCGCGCCGCTTAGCGGCGAGACCGCAGTAGGGGCAGGTGGAGCGAGTTTTCTTGAGCATGCCAAGTCCCCAGTAAGGCTCAGGCGCAGGTCGCCTTGCGCAGGCAGGGGCCTGCCACGGGCGGCGCGATGTCAAGCGCGAGCGTGGCGAGCTCGTTGGCGTCCAGGTGCACCAGGCCCTGCTCCACCATCACGGCGAAGCGCGGCGTGCTGCCTTCGTCGGGGGCGCGGGCGCAGCCGCTGGTCAGTTCGATGGTCCAGTTGTGCAGCGGGCAGGCCACGCTGGCGCCGAAGACAATGCCTTGCGACAAGGGGCCGCCCTTGTGCGGGCAACGGTCGAGCAGCGCATGGACTTCGTCTTGCGCCGTGCGAAACAAGGCCACGGCCATGCCCTGGGGGCGTTCGACGCGGCGTGCGCCCAGCCGAGGAATGTCCTCAAGCTGGCAGATGGGGGTCCATTGGTTCATGTTCATGGTGGATGGGGTGGGGCTACGCGGGGTGGGCCGGCGTCAGGCCGTGGCCTTTTCGACCTGGATGGGGATGAACTGGCGCTGGTCCACGCGCGCCTTGTCGGCTTCAAACCATGGGTCGGGTTCGCCGTCCAGCGCGAACTGCAGGCGTTCCCACAAGGCCTTGCGGCCCTCGTGGTCGTCGAGGATCTTTTTCTTGACGTAGTCCATGCCCACGCGACCCACGTAGTGCACCGTGCGCTCCAGGTACCAGCCCTCCTCGCGGTAGAGCTGCAGGAAGGCGCCGCTGTACTCCAGCACCTCGGCGGCGGTCTTGACCTTGCAGAGGAACTGAGCCACCTCGGTCTTGATGCCACCGTTGCCGGCGATGTGCAGCTCCCAGCCGCTGTCCACGCCGATCACGCCCACGTCCTTGATGCCGGACTCGGCACAGTTGCGCGGGCAGCCGCTGACCGCCAGCTTGACCTTGTGCGGCGCGTACATGCGCCAGAGCGCGCGTTCCAGGTCCTTGCCCATCTGGGTACTGTCCTGCGTGCCCATGCGGCACCACTCGCTGCCCACGCAGGTCTTCACCGTGCGCAGGGCCTTGGCGTAGGCATGGCCGCTGGGCATGCCGATGTCGTTCCAGACGTTCTGCAGGTCTTCTTTCTTCACGCCCAGCAGGTCGATGCGCTGGCCGCCGGTGACCTTGACGGTGGGGATCTTGTACTTGTCCACCGCGTTGGCGATGCGGCGCAGTTCGTCGGCCGTGGTCTCGCCACCCCACATGCGCGGGATCACGCTGTAGGTGCCGTCCTTCTGGATGTTGGCGTGGCTGCGTTCGTTGATGTAGCGGCTCTGCGGGTCGTCCACGGCCTCCTTGGGCCAGGTGCTGAGCAGGTAGTAATTGACCGCGGGCCGGCAGGTGGCGCAGCCATCGGGGGTCTTCCAGTTCAGGTGCCGGTAGACCTCGGGGATGGTCAACAGCTTGTGCTGCCGGATGGCATCGCGCACGGCCTGGTGCCCATGCTCGGTGCAGCCGCACAGGGCCTTGGTCTTGGGCGTGGCCGAATAGTCGCCCCCGGCCGTGAACATCAGAATTTGTTCCACCAGGCCGGTGCAGGAACCGCAGCTCGCGCTGGCCTTGGTGTGCTTGCGCACCTCGTCCAGGGTGAACAGGCCTTTTTCCTTGATGGCCTTGCAGATCGTTCCCTTGGTGACACCATTGCAGCCGCAGACTTCGTCCGTGTCGGCCATGGCCATGGCGCGTGATTGCCCCTGGTGTCCCGCGTCGCCGATGTTGGATTCACCGAACACCAGCTTGTCGCGCAGGTCGGACACGCTGCGTCCGTCGCGCAGCAGCTTGAAGTACCAGCTGCCGTCCACCGTGTCGCCGTAGAGGCAGGCGCCGACCAGCTTGTCGTCCTTGAGCACCAGCTTTTTATAGACGCCCCCCGCGGGATCGCTCAAGACGATCTCTTCGGTGTTGTCGCCACCCATGAAATCACCGGCGGAAAACAGATCAATGCCGGTGACCTTGAGCTTGGTCGAGGTGAGTGAGCCCGTGTACCGCCCGATGCCGTGTTGCGCCAGGTGGTTGGCCAGCACCTTGCCCTGCTCGAACAAGGGCGCCACCAGACCGTAGGCGATGCCCCGATGCGCCGCGCACTCGCCCACGGCATAGATGCGGGGGTCGGTGGTGGTCTGCAGGGTGTCGTTGACCACGATGCCGCGGTTCACGTGCAGGCCGGACTGCTCGGCCAGCGCGGTGTTGGGGCGGATGCCCACGGCCATCACCACGAGTTGCGCGGGCAATTCGCTGCCGTCCTGGAAGCGCACGCTCGCGACGCGTCCCGTGGCGTCGCTGACCAGTTCCTGGGTCTGCGCGCCGATGCTGAACTTCATGCCCCGGTCTTCCAGCGATTTCTGCAGCATGCGGCCCGCGACCTCGTCCAGCTGGCGTTCCATCAGCCAGGGTGCCACGTGCACCACGGTCACGTCCATGCCGCGTTTCATCAGACCGTAGGCGGCTTCCAGGCCCAGCAGGCCACCGCCGATCACGACGGCATGCTTGTACTGCGCGGCGGCCGCGATCATGGCCTCGGTGTCGGCGATGTCACGGTAGGCCAGAACGCCTTGCAGGTCCTTGCCCGGAACGGGCAGGATGAAGGGGTTGGAGCCGGTCGCGAGGATGAGCCGGTCGTAAGGCGCGCTGCGCGTTTCACCTTGGGCGTTGCGCGCATGCACCACACGGCGGGTGCGGTCAATTTCCGTCACCGTCCAGCCCGCATGCAGGGTGATGCCGTGGGTCTCGTACCAGGCCCAGTCGTTGAGCACGATGTCTTCCAACTGCTGCTCCCCAGCGAGCACCGGTGAAAGCAGGATGCGGTTGTAGTTCGGGTGCGGCTCGGCACCGAAAACGGTGATTTCGTAGAGCTCCGGCGCCAGCTTGATCAGCTCTTCGAGGCTGCGCACGCCAGCCATGCCGTTGCCGATCATGACGAGATTCAATTTCTTCACGAGGGGTCTCCTAGACGAAGGGCGCAGGACGGGGTTGGGGCCCGCGCTGCAAGCGCGGCCGTTCGTTCCCTGCCGCCCTTGTGTTTCAGGCTGCTTTTTCCACGTGGCCTTGGCGCGTGTACAGGAAGTCGATCACGGCCTTGCGGCAGTGGTGATAGCGCGGGTCTTCCGCCAGTTCCACGCGCTTGCGCGGCCTGGGCAAGTCCACCGTGAGCACCTCGCCGATGGTCGCGGCGGGACCGTTGGTCATCATCACGATCCGGTCGGACAAGAGCACGGCCTCGTCCACGTCGTGCGTGACCATGACCACCGTGCTTTGCGTGCGCGCAACGATTTCCAACAGCTCGTCTTGCAGGCGCGCGCGCGTGAGCGCGTCCAAGGCGCCGAAGGGCTCGTCCATCAGTAGAACCTGAGGCTCCATGGACAAGGCCCGGGCGATGCCCACGCGCTGCTTCATGCCGCCGGAAATTTCTCCCGGCCGCTTTTGCGCGGCATGCGCCAGGCCGACCAGGGCCAGCGCTGCTTCGGTGCGTGCCTTGAGCTGCGCCTTGTTTTCGCGCGAGCCAAAGACGCGCTCGACCGCGAGGTGCACGTTCTCGAAACAGGTCAGCCAGGGCAGCAGCGAGTGGTTCTGGAACACCACGGCCCGCTCGGGGCCGGGCCCCGCGATTTCGCGGTTGGCGCAGATCAGCGTGCCCTCGGTGGGCGTGGCCAGCCCAGCGATCAGGTTCAGCAGCGTGGACTTGCCGCAGCCCGAATGGCCGATCAGCGCGACGAACTCGCCCTTGGCCACCGTCAGGTGGATGTCGCGCAGCGCGGGAAAGCGTCCGTTGCGGGTGCGGAAGGTCTGCGCCACGCCCTGAATCTCGATGTATTTGGTGGTCAGAGATGCGCTCACGGGGATACCTCCAAGATCTGGGTTTCGACAGCAGTGGACAGCGATGCGGCGTGGCGGGGCGTCATGACTTCACCTCGTCGTAGGTGAAGGCGCTGGCGAGGCGGATGAGGGCGATTTCCAGCAGCAGGCCGACGACGCCAATCATCACGATCGCGATGATGATGTTCTTGACGTTGAGGTTGTTCCACTCGTCCCAGACCCAGAAGCCGATGCCCACGCCGCCGGTCAGCATCTCGGCCGCGACGATCACGAGCCAGGCCGTGCCCACCGCGAGGCGCACCCCAGTCAGCATGTAGGGCAACACGGCGGGGAAGAGGATCTTGGTGATGATCTTCCACTCGGAGAGCTGCAGCACGCGCGCCACGTTCAGGTAGTCCTGCGGCACGCGCTGCACGCCCACGGCGGTGTTGATGACCATGGGCCAGATCGAGCAGATGAAGATGGTCCAGATCGCCGCCGGGTTGGCGCCCTTGAACACCAGCAGGCCGATGGGCAACCAGGCCAGCGGCGAGACCGGGCGCAGCAGGCTGATGATGGGGTTGCACATGCGGCTCAGGAATTCAAAGCGGCCGATCATGAAACCCACGGGGATGCCCACCAGCGCGGCCAGGCCGAAACCCATGGCCACGCGCTGCAGCGAGGTCAGCACGTTCCAGCCCACGCCCTGGTCATTCGGTCCCTTGCGGTAGAAGGGATCGCTGAACACTTCGACCGCCTGCCGCCAGGTGTCGGCGGGCGTCGGGATGCTGCGGCCCGTGCTGACTGACACCAGTTCCCACAGCAGCACCAGCAGGCCCAGGCCCAGCACCGGCGGGATGACGCGCATCCACAGACCGCGCCAATCGACGGCGTTGCTGGGCTTGGCGGAAGGCTCGGCCGAGGCGCTCACGGCTGCGTCGCTCGGGGTCGACGTTGCCTTGGCTTGGGCTGTCTGGACTGTCTCGACGGGCATGGGCTTGTGCATCGTGGCGTGGCGTTCGGGCTCTGGCGCGGCTGCGGCTGGGGCTGCGGACGGCTCGGGCAGGGCGATGGGCGGCAGGTGGAAGACGGCGCTGACCATGGGGTGCTCCTTTCGTGAAGCGTCGAGGCTCAGACCTTGACCTTGAAGCTGTCGGCGTACTTCTTCGGGTCCTTGCCGTCCCACACGACGCCGTCGATCAGCTTGCTCGTGCGCAGATCGCTCTTGGGCACGGGGGCCTTGGCGGCGGCGGCGGCTTGCTTGTAAAGCTCGGTCTGGTTGATCTGCTTGGCGACGGCGAGGTAGTCGGGGTGGTCCTTGAGCAAGCCCCAGCGCTTGTGCTGCGTCAGGAACCACATGCCATCGGACAGGTAGGGGTAGTTCACCGCGCCGTCGTTGTAGAACTTCATGTGGTTGGGGTCGTCCCAGGTCTTGCCCAGGCCGTTCTGGTAGCGGCCCTGGATGCGGTCCTGGATGGCGTCGACGCCGGTGTTGACGTAGCTCTTGTCGGCCACGGTCTCGGCCATCTTCTGGCGGTTGGCGGCGCTGGCATCGATCCAGCGGCCAGCCTCGATGATGGCGGCCGTGACAGCGCGCGCGGTGTTCGGGTATTGCTTCACGAAGTCCCCCGTGGTGCCCAGCACCTTCTCGGGGTGGTCCTTCCAGATGTCCTGCGTGGTGGCGGCCGTGATGCCGATGCCGTCGAGGATGGCGCGGTGGTTCCAAGGTTCGCCCACGCAGTAGCCGTCCATGTTGCCCACGCGCATGTTGGCCACCATCTGGGGCGGCGGCACGGTGATGACCTTGGCGTCCGTGAAGGGGTTGATGCCGGCCGAGGCGAGCCAGTAATAGATCCACATCGCGTGCGTGCCGGTCGGGAAAGTCTGGGCGAAGGTGTATTCGCGCTTTTCCTTGGCCATCAGCTTGGCCAGGCTGGCCGCGTCCACCGCACCCTTGTCGGCGAGTTGCTTGGACAGGGTGATGGCCTGACCGTTGTGGTTGAGGTTCATCAGCACGGCCATGTCCTTCTTCGGCCCACCGATGCCCAGGTGCACGCCATAGACCAGGCCGTAGAGCACATGGGCAAAGTCCAACTCGCCGTTGACCAGCTTGTCACGCACGCTGGGCCAGCTGGCTTCCTTGCTGGGGATGATCTTGACGCCGTACTTTTGGTCGATGCCCAAGACGGAGGCCATGACCACGCTCGCGCAGTCGGTCAGCGGGATGAAACCGATCTTGACTTCCTTCTTCTCGGGTGCGTCCGAACCCGCGGCGTGCACCACCGCGCGCAGCGCTGGACTGATGCCGACCGCGCCAGCGGCGGCGGCCTGGAGGAGGGTGCGGCGTTTGAGGGTGCCGCGGTTGCCGCCGGCGTTGGCGATCTTGGGGTCCTGCATGATCAGCTCCTGAGAGAAGGACGGAAAGCAAAAACAAAAACGGCGCCCATTCCGCCGCGAGGGTGAGCTCGCGGGAAATGGACGCCGTTGTCCAAGCACGTTCCTTAAGAACGCGGCGCCTGACCGTCATTGGTGGGCACGGTCAAGTCAAAGCAGAATCCGTGCCAGACCCGATTTCATGGCTTGTGAAGCGAAACTCCTGGGAAATCAAGGCGTTTCGGGGCAGCGCCTGGGCGGTGGAAGGTGTGCAAATCGCGGGAGCTCTGGCACTGTTCTTGTGCGCCGCACCAAGATCGGATGCCCTCGCAGGTGATTGGTCAGCCCTGCCTTGAGGCTGGGGCGCACCGCCCTACGCTTCAGACGGCTCGGTGCCGCTGAGTACCGATGACGACCCCCCACGCCCACGCCCAGGCCCCCGCACAGGGCGGCTCAGCGTCACCCGTGCCGCCGAAAGTCGGGCGCATGGTTACAGCAGGTCCGCCATGCTGAGCACGGTGTGGGCGACATCAACGAGCTTGCGGCCTTGGTTCATCGCGGTCTGGCGCAGCATGGCGTGCGCCTCTTCCTCGCTGAGTTTGCGCGTAGCCATCAGCAAACCCTTGGCCCGTTCGATCACCTTGCGTTCGTTCAGCGCGGCACGCGTGGTGGCCAGTTCGTCGCTGATGGCCTGCAACCGGCGGTTCTGCTCCTGCACCATGCCCAGCACCGAACGCTCCAAGTGCGGGCTCAGGTTCGGCGACAGCAGCGTGGTCGCGGGCTGCGCATCCGACGCGGCGGCCTGGCGCTGCAGGGCCTGCAGGCTGGCCTGCTGGTCGCGCAGCTCCGCGCGCGCCTGTGCGATGCGGCGTTCGCACAGGCTGCGCAGGTGCAGCGCCAGCGCATCCTCCACCTTGCGCATGGCGTCAATGCGGCGTGTGCAGCACTCGTACCAGGGCAGGCTGGCGTTGGAGTCGAGCGCGCTGCTCAGGCGCGCGTCCGCCGCCACGCGGCGCATTTTCTGCTGCAGGGCCTGGGTTTCGGGGTCTTGATGTTCCGCCCAGGAGGCGCGCGCCGCGTCGTCGGAAAAATCGTGGAACACCTGCAAGCAGGCGTCCTGGGCCTCGATGAGATGTCGCCATTGCTGCTGGCGTTCCGGGTCGATGCGGCCGGAGGCATAGGCTGCCGAGCCCAGTGCGCGTTCCTGACCTGCGTACTCCTTGCCCTGCATGAAGTGGAAGAGCGCCACCAGGGCGCGCGCGATCTCGGGGTCAGTGGCGCTGTCGGCGGCCTCGAGCACCACCCCCATCAGACCGGTGATCAGGCGCACGTAGGCCGTGGTGGCTTCCTCGGGCGTGAGCGCCAAATCGGCAATGCGTTCACGCAGCGCGGGCAAGCCTTCCAAGGCCTGCAGCACGTAGGCGATGCGGTTGAAGAGACGAGCACCGTTGCGCGCGCGGCTGGCGTCCGTGTCCAGCGCATCGAAACGCGCGGCCACGTCGGCCTGCAGGCGCTGGCATTCCTCCACCTGCGGCGCGCGCTGCGCGCCAAAGCGTTCACCGCGCGAGGCCAGGAACAGGTTGGAGATGCCGCGCTCCTTCTGCAAGGCGTGCACCAGGCGGCCAATCAGGCTCACCAACTCGCTGGTCAAGGCCAGGTGCTCGAGTTCGCTGATCTCACATTGGCGTGCGGCGACGAGGAAGTTCAATCCGGAGTTCATCGGCGGGGCAGTGGGTTGATGGGCCTCGTCTGGGCGCGGGGCGGACGATGGATCATAGGCTGTGCATTTTTCACGTTTTGGCTAGGCTGCGTGGCCCCCCTGCCGGGGGAATGGAGCGGTTCAGGGGATTGGAAGCGCTGGGTCAATGTGCTAACTTGGGCCCAATGAGAAAGCGTTGCGGACCTCGCGCGCTTCAACAGGGGGTCGCATGCAAGCTTTTGCCATCGAAGACGCGGCAGTCCTGGACGCCTTGTTCTCCAGCGATCTCGGCTTGGGACTGGCGGTGCTGGACCGCGATTTGCGCTACCAGCGCATGAACAGTAGCTTGGCTGCATTCAATGGCGTGTCGGTCGACGCGGCGCTGGGCCGCAAGGTGTCCGAGGTGCTGCCAGCCGCCTACCCCGAGATTGCGCCCCTCCTCGACAAGGTCTTGGCGGGCGAGCCTCAGGAAGGTCTTCGGGTGATCGCCGAGGTGCCCAGCCTGCCGGGCCAGGCCTCCGAGTGGCGCGCCAGTTACCTGCCCATCCGCGCGCGCGATGGCACGGTCAACGGGGTGCTGGTCAAGGCCGTGAACATGACGCTGCAGCAGGCGCATCAGCGCGCCCTCGCCGCCAGCGAGGCGCGCCTGCGCAGCCTGTTCGAGCAGGCGCCCGAGGGCATGACCCTGGTGGACGCCGAGGGTCGCATGCTGCTGGTCAACCGCAACATGGGCGAGCTGTTCGCCTGCGAGTCCGAGCAACTGGTGGGGCAGCACGTGAACATGCTGTTGCCCGAGGCCCGGCGCGCCACGCACCGCGTGGAGATGGGCCGCTACCTTCAGGCACCGACGAAACGCGTGATGGCCGAGCGCCGCAAGCTGACGGCCCGGCGACTGGATGGCAGCGAGTTCCCCGTGGAGGTCGCGCTCAACCCAATACCCGGACGTGAGCCCGCGGAAATTCTCGCCACCGTGGTCGACATCACCGAACGTCTGGCTGACCAGGCCGCCATGGAAGCCTCGCTGCGCGAGAAGACCTTGCTGCTCAACGAGGTGCACCACCGTGTCAAGAACAATCTGCAGATCGTGGCCAGCTTGCTGGACATCCATTCGCGCAGCGCCGAGGGCGCGGCCCGCGAGGTGCTGCGCGACAGCCGCAGCCGTGTGGGCGTGATCGCCATGACCCACCAGCTGCTCTACGAGGGCAGCAATTTTTCCGGCCTGGAGTTCGGCCCCTACTTGGGCAAGCTGGTGCAGTTGCTCAAGCAGACCTATGTGCGTGAGACCACGAGTGTGGAGCTGCTACTGGACGTGCCAGCGCATGGCATGCGCATCGAGACGCACAAGACCGTGCCCAGCGGGCTCATCATCAATGAGCTGGTGGTGAATTCGTACAAGCATGCTTTTGCTGGGCGGTCTTCTGGGTGCATCCGCGTTTCCGCCCGGCGCGACGGTCCGCAGGCCGTGCTGGAGGTCGGTGACGACGGGGTCGGATTGCCGGCCGGTTTCGTGCCCATGAATTCACGGTCCATGGGGTATCAGCTGGTCTTCATGTTGGCGCAACAGATCGGCGCCGAGGTCGAAGTTTTGCCGAGCCCAGGGACCGGACTGCGTTTCACCTTTCCGATCGACGATTGAGTGAGGACCCAAGGAGGAGCATGGATGATGAACATCGAGACCCTGCAGGAAACACCGCGTCCCATACGGGTCCAAATCGTCGAGGACGAACTGATCTTTGCCTACGACTTGCGGCAGAACCTGGAAGCCTTGGGCTACAGCGTGACCGGCATCGCTTCCAGCGAGCAACAGGCGGTGGATCTGGCCGCGCGCGAGCGCCCGGACCTGGTTCTGATGGACATCAACCTGGGGCGTGGTGGCGATGGCACGCGCGCGGCCAAGGAAGTGACGCACAAGCTGCATCTGCCGGTGATCTACCTCACGGCCTACGCGGGTGACGACATCCTGCAGCGCGCGATCGAGGCCGCGCCCTATGGCTACGTGCTCAAGCCCATCCAGATCGTGGAGCTCAACGCCACCATCCGCGCAGCCCTGGCCCGTGTGGACGAGGAACGCAAGACCCGCCGGGCTGAGCGGCGCTTTCGGCTGGCCATGGAGGCCGGGCGCTTCGGCGTGATGGAGTTCGACGCGACGCGCCAGCAGATCGAACTGGAGGGCTTTCTGGGCTCCATCCTCGCCCAAAGCTCACAAAGCTTCACGGTCAGCCGAGACGCCTTCTTGAGGCACATCGAAGACCCGGATATGCGCCAGAGCCTCGATGCCATGCTGCTCGCTGGGCGCATGGTGCAGGTCTGCGCGGCCTGGCGGCGTGACGACGGCGAGCGCATTTGGCTGGAGATCCATGCCAGCTACTTTCCGGAGGAAGACCGCGTGGTGGGCATCCTGCGCGATGTCAGCGAGCGTGTCGAGGCCGAGGAACACCTGCGCCAGGCCGCGGTGGTGTTTGAAACCACCGGCGATGGCATCCTGATCCTGGACCGCGAGCAGCGCGTGTGCATGGGCAACAAGTCCTTCGAGCGCATCACCGGCTGGCGTGTCCAGGAGGTGCTGGGTCAGCGGCCCGATGATTTTCTGCATGCGTCGCGCAGCGGCGATCGGCGCCGCGTCGCGGCCACGGACGACCAGGATTCGATCCAGGTCGAGATCACCTGCCGTCGGCGCGACCACACCCTCTTTCCAGCCTGGGAGGGACTGTCGCCCGTGATCGACCGCGTAGGCAAGCTCACACATTACGTGCTGACCTTCTGTGACATTTCGGCGCTGCGCAGCGTGGAGAGTCGCCTCACCCATGTCGCGCTGCACGATGCCTTGACGGGCTTGGGCAACCGCCATCAACTCGATATCTGCTTGCGACATAACATCGCCCGCACTGCCAGCCGCGCGGATGGCGGCTTTGGCCTGCTCTTCATCGACCTCGATGGCTTCAAGAACATCAACGATTCCCTGGGCCACTCGGTGGGTGATGAGATGCTGGTGGAAATCGCGCGGCGCTTTCGCACGACCCTGCGCCAGAACGATGTCGCGATCCGCATGGGCGGGGACGAGTTCCTGATCCTGCTGGACCTGCTGCGCAGATCCGAGGACGCGATGGCGCTGTGCCGCAAGCTCTTGGCGCTGATCTGCGAACCCATACGCACCAGCGTCGGTCAGACCGTCAGCACCACGGCCAGCATCGGCATCGCGCTGTTTCCCGAGCACGCCGACAGCGCGGACGAACTGATCAAGGCCGCCGACACCGCCCTGTACGCGGCCAAGGCCGCGGGTCGCAATCGCGGCGCAGTCTTCTCGCAAGGCCTGGCCCGGCGTGCCGTGGAGCGCCTGCAGTTGGAGCAGGGGCTGCGCCAGGCCATCGTTCGTGGCGAGCTGGAGCTGCAGTGGCAGCCCGTGATCGACATGCGCGACGGTCGCATCACTGGCGCCGAGGCCTTGCTGCGTTGGAACCATGGTGCCTCGGGGCGTGTCAGCCCCGAGCGCTTCATCCCCTTGGCTGAGGAAACCGGGCTCATCCTGCCGATAGGCGACTGGGTGCTCGAACAGGCCTGCCGCAACGCGGCGGACTGGAAGGCGCAAGGTTTGGAGCCCGGCCGCTTGGCGATCAATGTCTCGGCCGTGCAACTGCAGCAGGAGGGCTACGCCGAGCGCGTGGGCGAGGCCTTGTCGCGCCATGGCCTGTCGCCTTCGATGTTGGAGGTTGAACTCACCGAATCCTCGCTCCAGCATGGGGAAGCTGTACAGCGGGCCTTGCACAAGCTGCGGGGGCTGGGTGTGCACTTGGCGCTGGACGACTTTGGCACGGGGTTCTCGTCCCTGTCCATGCTGAAGTTCCTGCCGCTAACGCGGCTCAAGATCGACCGCAGCTTCATCCGCGACCTTGCCACCGACCCCAATGACATGGCCATCGCGCGCACCATCGCGGTGATGGCGATGACCTTGGGGCTGGAAGTCACGGCCGAGGGCGTCGAGACCGAGATCCAGCGCACCATCCTCCTGGGCCTGAACGTGCGCGAGGTGCAGGGCTGGCTCTACCACCCGGCGCTGCCGGTGGGGCAGTTCACGGAGTTGTTGTCGGCGCGCCGATGACCGGTGGCATGGGCTGACTCAGCCCTTCAGAATTGCTCCCAAGACTGCTCTTCATCGCGCCGGCTCGTCGTGGCCACGGCCGTGCTGGCGCGCTGGCTGTTGCCCAAGACCTTGTTCGGCGGGGCCTTGATGCTGGGCTTGGCGGCGCCGGGGCGGGCCGATACCTGTGCCGGGGCTGGTTGAGGGCGGGAGGCCATCGGCGCGGCGGGTGAGGCCACGACGGAAGCCACGACGCTGTTGCTACCCACGTTGAAGACCGACACCACTTCCGACAGACGGCGCGCCTGGTCGCTCAGGGAGGTCGCCGCGGCGGAGGCCTCTTCCACCAGCGCGGCGTTCTGCTGCGTCATTTGGTCGAGGTTGGTCACGGCCAGGTTGACCTGACCGATGCCATCGCGCTGTTCGGCCGAAGCCGCCGTGATTTCACCGATCAGGTCGGACACGCGGCGCACGCTGGAAACGATCTCTTCCATGCTGTGGCCTGCCTGCGTCACTTGGTTGGAGCCAGCGTCCACGTTCCGCACGCTGGTTGTGATCAGCGCCTTGATTTCCTTGGCAGCCTCCGCGCTGCGCTGCGCGAGGTTGCGCACCTCGCCCGCGACCACCGCGAAGCCCCGGCCCTGTTCGCCCGCGCGCGCGGCTTCGACGGCGGCGTTCAGCGCCAGGATGTTGGTCTGGAAGGCGATGCCGTCGATCACGCCAATGATGTCGTTGATGCGCTTGGATGAGTCGGTGATTTCCTTCATGCTGAGCACGACCTGATTCACCACGTCACCGCCGGCGCGGGCGGCTTGGGCCGCGCTGGCCGCCAGCTGCTTGGCTTGGTTGGCGGTTTCCGCCGATTGCGAGACCGTGGCGGTCAGCTCTTCCATGCTGGCAGCCGTCTCTTGCAAATTGGCCGCGGTCTGTTCGGTCCGCGCCGACAGGTCGGCATTGCCCGTCGCGATTTCCTGCGAGGCCGTCGATACGGCCTCCACGCCGGTGCGCACTTCGGCCACCACCGAGCGCAAGCGGTCGGACATGGCGCCCAGGGCACGCAGCAGTTCACCGGTTTCATCCCGTGCTTGTGATTCGATGCGGACGGTCAGGTCACCGTCCGCGATGCGTTGTGTCACGTCGACGGCGTCCCGCATGGGGCGCACGATGGACCGTGCGACGGCCATGGCCAGCACCATGCCCAGCAACACCGCGAGGGTGGCGCCGCCGCTCAAGGCCCACTGGCTTTGTTCGGCGGTGGCGTGCGCGCGCGCCTGCGTCTGGGCCAGCAGATCACGTGCATGGTCCGCGATGTCTTCCAGCGAGCGCAGGTAGGTCTGGGCCAGGGGCAGCAGTTCGACGTCCACCCGCGCCATGATGTCTTCGCCCGCCTGCTGGCGCTTGATGAGTGCGGTGCGGGCGTCCACGTAGACCTTGCGATTGCGCGCGATGGTCTCCATCAGCTCCTTGCCCTTGGCGTCGGTGATCAGTTCGACCAGCTGTTTCTGGTCTTCGCCGATGAGCTTGGACGTGGCGGCCATGTCGCGGTCCAGTTCGGCCTGGTAGTTGGTGTCGCGCGTCTTCAGTGCCGAGGACGCGCGCACCCAGTTCATGGAAGTCCGCATCCACCAGCTTTGGGCCAGCAAGGCACGCTGCATTTCCACCGAAGCGATCTGGTCGCTGGTCCTGCTCAAGGCACCGAGTCGCGAGGTGCCGACGAGGGTGATGGCGGCCGTGATGAACAGCAGCGCGGAAAAAGCCAATGTCAGGCGAGCGCTGATTTTGAGATTGGACAACTTCATGGTGATCCTCCTTGGATCGGGTTCGGATGGCCTGGCGTTTTCCGCTGCGCGTCCGTGAACTGAAGTCTCCGTTACAAATGTAAAAAACGCGAACGACAAAAGTTGGGTGTTGTCCCCCCAGTTCTGACTTTGAAAAGGCAAATTTCCAGTGCGGTCGGAACCCACCGCGACAGCAGTTTTTGGGGCAACGGCTATTTGCTCGCTTTGCTGCTTAGCTTGCCGCTATGGGTGACCTGCCAGGTGCGTAGCGCTGCTAGCAAGGTGTGAGACAGCCCAAGCCACCTCGGCCCGGGTCAGCTCCGTCAGGTCAGGGCGCGGGGCCGTGTGAATCGTGGGCTGTTGAATGTCGAGGCCGAGGCCAAGGCTTGGACGCGAGGGCCGCCGTCCCCGTACGTCTGAGCCAGGGGCCGCGCGCCGATGGCTGCGTCGTGCGGCGTGAGCTTGAAGCGTTGCACCACCTGGGCCAGGGTGCTGGCCTGATCGGCCAGCAGGGCGGCAGTCGCGGTGCATTGCTCGACCAGGGCCGCGTTTTGCTGTGACATGCCGTCGAGCTGTGCCACGGCGTTGTTGACTTGCGTGATGCGCTCGTTTTGCGCGGTGGTCGAGGCGCTGATTTCCCCGATCATCTTCGAGACCCGATGCACCGACGCCACGATGTCGCCCATGGTGGAGCCCGCCTCGCGCACCAGACGCGTGCCGGCCGTGACCTTGCTGGTGGACATGCCAATGAGGCCCTTGATTTCCTTGGCGGCTTCGGCGGAGCGTTGCGCCAGGTTGCGTACCTCGCCCGCCACCACGGCGAAGCCGCGGCCCTGCTCCCCCGCGCGGGCCGCTTCCACGGCGGCGTTCAAGGCCAGGATGTTGGTCTGGAAGGCGATGGCATCGATCATGCCCACGATGTCGGCGATGCGCTCCGAGTCGGCGGCAATGTCTTCCATGGTCGTCACGACCTCGGTCACGACGTGG
Organism: Hylemonella sp. W303a; assembly: GCF_046452315.1. Classification (NCBI taxonomy): domain Bacteria; kingdom Pseudomonadati; phylum Pseudomonadota; class Betaproteobacteria; order Burkholderiales; family Comamonadaceae; genus Hylemonella; species Hylemonella sp. W303a. The sequence continues at coordinate 264,885 of NZ_JBKFDG010000007.1, forward strand.
CCTCCGCGACCCGCGACGTCGGACGCCGAGACCGCGACTTGGCTGGCTTGCCGGGCCACTTCCGCGGCCTCGCTCACCTGGCCCGTCAACTCCGTCATGAAGTGCGCGGTCTGCGCCAGGCTGCTGGCGGCTTCTTCCGTGCGTTGCGACAAGTCCATGCTGCCACGCGCGATTTCGGAGGAGGCGCTGCCGATGCCGTCCGTCGTGGCTTTCACTTCCGAGACCAACTCATGCAGCTGCCCGCGCATCGATTCCAAAGCCATCAGCAACTGGCCGATCTCATCGCGGCGGCTGGTGTGCTGCGACAGCGACAAATCACCCTGCGCGATGCGGTCCGCCAAGGTCACCGACGAGGCCAAGGGGCGCGTGATGGAACGGGCGATGAGCAGCGAGGCGCCGATGCCCGCCAACAGGGCGGCCCCTGCCACGGTCAGCAAGATCGCCCGAATGCGGGTCGAGGTCGCCTGCAGTTCCGCGGAGTACTGCTGACCCAGATCAGCCTCCAACCGGGCGAGGTTTTCAATGTCCTGGCTCCACGCGCGCTGCAGTCCGTCCCATTTCTCCATGTTGCGACGCAGATCAAAGCGCAAGAGGAAGGCGTTCTTCTCCGGGTCGTCGCCACCGGCTTGTTGGCGCGCATCGAGGAAGATTTGCCGCGCTGCTTTCTCGGAGACCTCGAGCTTCCCAAGCAGTGCTTTTTCCTCCGCGATCGTGAGCGTGGGGGCGAGTTGCGCTTTCACTTCGTCGTAGCGTTGGAGCGCCTGGCGCAGCTGCTCCATCTGGTTGCGTTCGTTCTCCGGTGTCTCCCCCAACGCCAGATTGCGCATGGCCAACAAGGCGTGGTTGACGGCTCGCTCCATCTGTTGGGACTGATTGGCCTTGCGCGTGTAGACCTCAGCGATGTAACCCAGGCCGCCGTTGATGCGCATCAAGCCCCAGTAGGACGTCGCCGTGATGACGGTCAGCAGCGTCAGGACGACGCCGAAGCCGAGTGCGAGGCGGTGGGAGAGAAGCAGCCTGTTCATCGAGTTACTTCACGCCTCACATGTGACCCGGCAGCCACGTCACGATGGCCGGGAAGATCCACAGCAGCAGCACCGCGGCCACCATCAGAAAGAACATGGGCAGGGTCACCCGGGCGATCCATCCGAGGGATTTACCCGTCATGCCTTGCAGCACAAACAGGTTGAAGCCGACCGGCGGCGTGATCTGCGCCATCTCCACCACCAACACCACGAAGATGCCAAACCAGATCGGGTCAATGCCAGCCTTCTGCACCGTGGGCATGAGCACGCCCATGGTCAGCACCACCATGGAGATGCCGTCCAGGAAGCAGCCCAGCAAGATGAAGAAGAGGGTAAGAACGGCCAGCAGTTGGAACTGGCTCAGGCCCAGTGTGCCGATCCACTCCGCCAGATGACGCGGCAGACCGATGTAGCCCATGGACAAAGTCAGGAAGGCCGCTCCCGCGAGGATGAGCGCGATCATGCAGTACAGCCGGGTCGCGCCCATGAGTGAGTCACGGAAGGTGGCCCAGTTCAGGGAGCCTTGTGCGGCGGACAGCAGCAAGGCCCCCACCACGCCCACGGCGGCGGCTTCGGTCGCGGTGGCCAGACCGGTGTAGATGGAGCCGAGCACGGCCGCGATCAGCAAGGCCACGGGAATCAGGCTGCGTGAGGCCGACAGCTTCTGCACGAAGCTCAGGCGGGTGTCCATGGGGGGTACCCGTTGCGGGTTGCGCCAGGCCCAGACGGCGATGTAGCCGGAAAACAGCAGGGCCAGCAACATGCCCGGCAGGATCCCTCCGACGAAGAGCTTGGCGATCGAGACCTCGGCCATCACGCCGTAGACGATCATGATGATGGAGGGGGGGATCAACAAGCCCAGCGTGCCCGCGCCCGCCAGGGTGCCGATCACGATGTCGTCGGGGTAGCCCCGCTGCTTCAGCTCGGGCAGCGTCATCTTGCCCACGGTGGCGCAGGTGGCCGCGCTGGAGCCCGAAACGGCGGCGAACAAGGTGCAGCCCGCCACGTTGGTGTGCAGCAGGCGACCAGGCAGGGATTGCATCCAGGGGGCCAGCCCTTTGAACATGTCTTGCGATAGCCGCGTGCGGAACAGGATTTCACCCATCCAAACGAACAGGGGCAAGGCGGTCAAAGTCCAGCTGGTCGCCGAGCCCCAGATGGTCACGGCCATGGCGTCGCCGGCCGGCCGTGAGGAGAAGAGTTGCATGCCGATCCAAGCGACGCCCGAGAGCGTGAGCCCGACCCAGACGCCGCTGCCCAGGATCAGGAACAGCGAAAGCACCAGCAAGGCGGTGATGGCGAAGTCGTTCATGGGGTTTCATTCATTGTGGAGGGCTTCACCGTCGACGACGGCGCGGCGGCCCAGGAGTTCGAGAACCAGCTCGTCGAGCATGGCGATCACCAGAACGACCGCGCCTGCGGCCATGCCGATTTGGGGAATCCATAAAGGTGTGGCGTCGTTGGAGGTCGATACGTCATGGAAGACATGCGAAAGCCAGGCCAGACGCACGCTGTACAAGGCGTAAAGACCGGCGAGCAAGGTGCCGATGCCCAGTGCCCAGAGTTCAAGCAGGTGCTTCCAACGGCCCTTGAGCGCGGTCAGCAGCAGCGTGACGCGGATGTGTTCGCCGCGCTTGAGCGTGTGGGCCAGCGCGAGCGAGGCGGTTCCCGCCATCAGATAGCCTGCATAGGCATCGATGCCGGAAATGTGGAAATGGAACTGCCGCCCAAGAATGGACAGCAGCACCGCGATCAACAGGCCGACCATGCACAGCGCCGCCACGGCGGCGGCGCTGTCATAGAGGGCATCGAGAGTACGGCGCATGATGGATGGCCCTCTGTTGAGCAAACGCTGCTTACTTCTTGTAGGTCGTCACCAAGGCCTGGCCGTCGGCGCCGGATTTCTCCAGCCACTCCTTCAGCATGGTCTCGCCGATCTTCTGCAGGTCGGCCTTGAGCGCGGGCGAGGGCGGCAACACTTGCATGCCCTCTGCCTTCAGCTTGGCCAGGGTGTCGCTGTTGACCTTGCGGCTCGCGTCCCAGCCGCGCTTCTCCGCCGCCGCGGCAGCCTTCAGCAGCGCGTCTTGCGTGGGCTTGTCCAAGGCGTTGAAAGCGGCCTTGTTGACGATGATCGCGTTCTTGGGCAACCAAGCCTGGGTGTCGTAGTAGTACTTCAGGTGCTCATACAGCTTGCTGTCCACACCGGTGGCGCCCGAGGTCATGGTGCTTTCCACCACGCCGGTGGCCAAGGCTTGGGCGAATTCAGCGGCCTGCACCGTCACGGGTTGAGCGCCCACCAGTTCGGCAATGCGGGCGGTGGCAGGGCTGTAGGCGCGCCACTTCACGCCTTTGAGGTCCGCGGCGCTGTTGATGGGCTTCTTGGCGTAGATGCCTTGCGGCGGCCAGGCCACGGTGTAGAGCAGCGCCATGCCTTGCTCATCCAGCTTCTTTTGCAGCAGCGGCTTCTGCGCTTGGTACAGCTTGAAGGCGCTGTCATAGCCGTCCGCCAGGAAGGGCAGACCATCCGCGCCGAAGAGGGCCCATTCATTGGTGAAGTTCACCAGCAGGATCTCGCCGACCTGCGCCTGACCTCCCTGCACCGCGCGCTTGATCTCCGGCGCCTTGAACAGCGAGGCGTTGGCGTGCACCGTGATCTTCAGCTTGCCCCCAGTGGCTTTGTCCACGTCGGCAGCGAACTGGTTGAGATTCTCGGTGTGGAAGTTGGTGGCCGGGTAGGCCGCGGGCAGGTCCCACTTGGTCTGGGCCAGGGCGCTGCCGCCGATCAAGGTCAGGGCGGCAGTGGCTAGGGTGAACAGGCGACGTTTCATGTGATCTCCAGTGAAATGGGTTGAAAACGGATTGCAAACTGTAGTGAAAGCGGCACGGATACTGCTTGGTGTTTTCCCGTGATGTCGACATTTTGTTGGTAAATTGTTTTTTATCTCCCTACAATTCGTCGCATGCAATATCGATGCCAGTCAGGAGTCACTTGATGCCGCGCAAAGCTGCCGTTTCATCCGCTAAGAAGTCCGCCAACTCTCCCATCGTGTCGTCGGCCCACCTGGTTTCGCCGCGCAGCGCAGAGATGAGCGAGTTCGAGTTCGGCCTCATCGTCGCGGGCAATGCCTTCCACCGCTGGATCGCGCACTGCATGAGTGCGGCGGGCCTGAAGGACCTGACGCCGCTTGACGTCCTGGTGCTGCACCACGTGACGCACCGCGCCCGTGACAAGCGCCTCGCGGACATCTGCTTCATCATGAACGTGGAAGACACCCACCTCATCAATTACTCGCTCAAGAAGCTGCAAGGCCTGGGCGTGGTGGCCTCCAGCAAGAACGGCAAGGAGGTGACCTATGCATCCACCGAAGAGGGGCAGCAGTATGTGCAGCGTTACCGCGAGATCCGCGAAACCTGCCTGATCGATGCGCTCAAGGCCGATGACGCCTTGAATCGTGACATCGGTGAACTGGCGCGGCTGCTGCGTGTTCTCTCGGGCGTTTATGACCAGGCAGCGCGCGCTGCCGCGTCCCTGTGAGACATGCCGTGGAGCGAGCGGTGCGCACCGTTCGAGCGCGTCATGGTGACTGAATGCACCAATCTGAATTTCTTCCGCGTCCCGCAGTCTTCGTGACCACGGACCGCTTTTTTTGACTTTTTCTCAAGCCCGAGCCACTTGATCATGTTGAATAACGCACTTCCCTCCCGCTGGCAATTCTGGATCGACCGCGGCGGCACCTTCACCGACATCGTGGCCAAGCGGCCCGACGGATCGCTCACCACGCACAAGCTGCTGTCCGAGAACCCGGAGCAGTACAAAGACGCAGCGGTCGCAGGCATTCGCCACTTGCTGGGCCTCAAGCCGGGCGAAGCCGTCACGCCCGCGCAGGTGGAATGCGTGAAGATGGGCACCACGGTGGCGACCAACGCCCTGCTGGAGCGCAAGGGTGAGCCGACGTTGCTCGTCACGACGCGCGGTTTCCGCGACGCGCTGCGCATCGCGTATCAGAATCGGCCTCGCCTGTTTGATCGCCGCATCCTGCTACCGGAATTGCTCTACGCCGCCGTCGTCGAAGCCGATGAGCGCATGGGGGCACATGGCGAAGTGGTGGCGCCTCTGGGCGATGTCTCAGCCTCGACCTTGCGGCGTGATCTGCAGGCGCAGTTCGACGCAGGCCTGCGCAGCGTGGCCATCGTGTTCATGCACGGCTACCGCTACAGCGAGCACGAAGCGCGGGCCGCTGCCATCGCGCGCGAGGTCGGCTTCACCCAAATCAGCACCTCGCATGGCACCAGCCCGCTGATGAAGTTCGTGAGTCGGGGCGACACCACGGTGGTGGATGCCTACCTTTCGCCCATCCTGCGTCGCTATGTCGAGCAAGTGGCCGGCGAGATGCCGGGCGTGCCGCTGTATTTCATGCAGTCCTCGGGTGGCTTGACGGACGCACGCGCCTTCCAGGGCAAGGACGCCATCTTGTCGGGTCCCGCCGGGGGCATCGTGGGCATGGCGCGCACGGCGGAGCTGGCCTTCACCGACGCGGCTTCCGCCCCAGCCGAGGGCGGCGTGAAGGTCATCGGCTTCGACATGGGCGGCACCAGCACCGACGTCAGCCACTACGCGGGCGCCTTCGAGCGCGAGTTCGAGACCCAGGTGGCCGGCGTGCGCATGCGCGCGCCCATGATGAGCATCCACACGGTGGCGGCGGGCGGGGGCTCCATCTTGAGTTTTGATGGCGCGCGCTTCCGCGTTGGCCCGGAGAGCGCAGGCGCCAACCCGGGGCCGGCCAGCTACCGGCGCGGCGGCCCCTTGGCCGTGACCGATGCCAACGTGCTGCTCGGCAAGATCCAGCCGGCGTGGTTTCCCAAGGTGTTCGGACCCAAGGCCAACGAAACGCTGGATGCCGAGGCCGTGCGCCTGAAGTTTGGCGAACTCGCGACCCGCACTGGGCGCAGCGCCGAGGAAGTGGCCGAGGGCTTCATCAACATCGCGGTGCAGCAGATGGCCAACGCCATCAAGAAGATTTCGGTCGCGCGCGGCTACGACGTGACGCGCTACACCTTGCAATGCTTTGGCGGCGCGGGTGGTCAGCATGCCTGCCTGGTCGCTGATGCGCTGGGCATGACGCGCGTGCTGGTGCACCCACTCGCGGGCGTGCTTTCCGCCTACGGTATGGGCCTGGCTGACCAAAGCCTGATCCGTGAGCAGGCCGTGGAAATCGCCCTGAGTGAGGCCGCGCTGCCTGATCTGAAGACACGGCTCGACGCGCTGGCGGACAGCGCGACCGATGCGCTGGCGGTGCAACAGGTCAGCCAGGGCGCGATCACCGTGCAGCGGCGCGTGCACGTGCGCTACGAGGGCAGTGACGCAGCCCTGGTCGTGTCCTACCCCGAGGCGGCGGATGCCGCGGCCATCCACGCGGGCATCGTTGCGGGCTTCGAGTCCGCTTACCGCCAGCGTTACGCCTTCCTGATGCCGGGCAAGGGCTTGATTGTTGAAGCGGTGTCGGTCGAAGCCGTGATCGCTGGCGATGCGCCCGCTGAGCGCCGGCATGCCTTGAGCGTGCCGCGCGAAACGCCACGCCGTGACACCGTGCGGCTTTACTCCGGCGGCGCCTGGCACGAGGCTGCCCTGGTCGTGCGCGAGGACCTGCGTCCTGGCGACGTCATCACCGGACCGGCCATCATCGCCGAGAAGAACGCGACCACCGTGGTCGAGCCTGGCTGGGAAGCGAAACTGACTGCCCTGGACCATCTGGTGCTGGAGCGCCGCCTCGCGCGCGAACAGCGCTACGCGGCGGGAACGCAGGCCGATCCCGTGTTGCTGGAGGTGTTCAACAACCTGTTCATGAACATCGCCGAGCAGATGGGCCTGCAACTGCAGAACACCGCGCACTCGGTCAACATCAAGGAACGGCTGGATTTTTCCTGCGCGCTGTTCGATGCCCAGGGCAATCTGATCGCCAACGCGCCGCACATGCCGGTGCACCTGGGCTCCATGGGTGAGAGCATCAAGACGGTGATCCGCGAGAACACGGGTCGCATGCAACCGGGCGATGTCTACATGCTCAACGACCCCTACCACGGTGGCACGCACCTGCCGGATGTGACGGTGATCACGCCGGTCTACATCGCAGGCAGTGCCGAGCCGACTTTCTACGTCGGCTCGCGCGGACACCACGCGGACATCGGTGGCACGACGCCGGGCTCCATGCCGCCGTTCTCGACGCGCATCGAGGAAGAGGGTGTGCAGATCAACAACGTGAAGCTGGTGGACCGGGGCGCCTTGCGCGAGGCCGAGGTGCTGGCCTTGCTGGCCAGCGGCGAGTACCCGTCGCGCAACCCGCAGCAGAACCTGGCCGACCTCAAGGCACAGATCGCCGCCAATGAAAAAGGCGTGCAGGAACTGCGCAAGATGGTCGCGCAGTTCGGCCTTGACGTGGTGCAGGCCTACATGCGCCACGTGCAGGACAACGCGGAGGAATCCGTGCGCCGGGTCATCACCCGGCTCAAGGACGGCAGCTACACCCTGCCGCTGGACAATGGCGCGCAAATCAGCGTCGCCGTGCGCGTTGATGCAGCCAACCGTGGCGCCGAGATTGACTTCACCGGGACCAGCCCGCAGCAGATCAACAACTTCAACGCGCCCACGGCGGTCTGCATGGCGGCGGTGCTCTATGTGTTCCGCACCCTGGTCGACGACGACATTCCCTTGAACGCAGGCTGTCTGAAACCACTGAAGGTGATCATCCCGCAAGGTTCGATGTTGAACCCCAACCCACCGGCTTCGGTGGTCGCGGGCAATGTGGAAACCTCGTCCTGCATCACCAACGCGCTTTATGGTGCCTTGGGCATGATGGCGGCCAGCCAGTGCACCATGAACAACTTCACCTTCGGGAACGCTCAGTACCAGTACTATGAAACCATTTCCGGGGGCTCCGGCGCAGGTGCGCTCGTTGACGACACCGGTCGGTTGGTGGGTGGCTTCGATGGCACGAGCGTGGTGCAGACCCACATGACCAACTCACGTCTCACCGATCCCGAGGTGCTGGAGTTCCGCTTCCCGGTGCGTTTGCTCGCCTACGAGATCCGCCGCGGTTCGGGCGGTGTTGGCCGTTGGCGTGGCGGCGATGGCGGTGTGCGGCGCGTCCAGTTCCTGGAACCCATGACCGCGGGCATCTTGTCCAACGGTCGCGTCCACGGCGCTTTTGGCATGGCGGGTGGGGCGCCGGGACAAGCGGGCGTCAACCGGGTTGTGCGCGCGGCGGGGGATGGCGCAGCCGGTGCGGTCGAGGTGCTCGGGCACATCGGCACCGCGGAGATGCGGCCGGGCGATGTCTTTGAAATCCACACGCCGGGCGGTGGGGGCTATGGCGTGCCAGCCTGAGCCTTGGCTACACTGATGGGCTGTTCATCCGCAACGCCCATCAGAAGAACGCATGGAGATCTTTCTCGCCCTCGTGCTCGCGCCCTTTTTGGGCTTCCAATTCCTCAAAATTCAAGACCAGCGCCGGCGCATCCTGCTGCTGGCGCGGTTTCTGAACCAGCACCAGATCGAAAAGCTGATGCAGACCGTGACGGAAGGTTATCTCCGTGCGCTGGAGGCCAACGAGCCCGTGCGCCGCGAGCAAATCTGGACCAGTTTGCAAGGCTCCGAGCAGGAACTGAGTCGGCAGTTCAATCGATTCGCCGAGGATTTTTCCAAAGTCTGGAACGACCAGACCTTGGTCAGCACCTTGGACTGGGCTTTTCCCTACGCGGACAAGCTCTTGCCCCGGCGCACCTTCGACATGCGAGCCTTGCTCACCGTCCATGCCGAGGGCATCAGCGCGGTGGCGGACAACCGAGAGCAGCGTTCGCTCCGTGACAAGGCTTACACGCTGATGGCGGAATTGCTGTTGATGCAGCACAGCTGCCACTGGTTTTGCCGCTCGCGTGGCGTGGCCGACGCCCGCATGGTCACGCGCCATCAAACCCGGCATGCTCAGTTGCTTGACGCGGTGTCGCCCGCGACCCGAGCGGGCTATTTGCAGGTCACCGGCGTCCGCGCCTGAAAGGGACAGGGCATGAAACAGTTCAATCTGAACCGACCCTCCGCGCCTTCCAAGGCTTGGCGTGGCCGCTGGCCCGGTGCATGGGCCTTGGTGGTGGTCTGCGGCTTGTCAGCCTGCAGTGCACTGAACCCGCGCCAGCACGACGACATCCGGCTGGTCACGGAAGTCGAGGCGTTTCCCTGCCAGCGTTTGGGCACCACGTCGGTGACCGTGTGGGCCGGCGTGGGGCCTGTCGCCCGTGTTTCCGAAGCCGTGGAAGAAAACCTGTTGATCGAGGCCCGCCGCCAAGCATTCCGCCTGGGCGGCAACGCGCTGGTGAGCGGCGCATCGCCACAGTTGGGGCAACGAAGTTTCGAGGTCTACCGCTGCCCCTGACGTGGAACCCGAGGCTTGCGCATAGACTGCGCAGTCGTGCGCGAGGGGGCTCTGCGCGGGCGAGGCGAGTTGGGCGCGACGCTCAGCGGTCTGAGCGGTGCCCATTCAGCCGCCAAACAATTCCTCATGGCTGACGGTGGCCGTGCCGAACTTACCCACGACGATGCCCGCGGCCTTGTTGACCCAGGGTAGGGCCTCGCGGGGTGACAGGCCCGCGCACATCAGAACTGCGAGGCTGGCGATCACCGTGTCGCCCGCACCCGTCACGTCGTACACCTCACGCGACTGCGCGGCCACGCAGGTCTCGCCCTCGGCGTCGTACAGCGTCATGCCGTCCTCGCTGCGGGTCAGTAGCAGGGCACTCAGCTGCAGATCCGCGCGCAAGGCCTGGGCCTTGGCGCGCAGCTCTTCTTCGTTTCGCCAAGCACCGACGACTTGCCGCAACTCTTCGCGGTTCGGGGTGATGACCGTGGCGCCTGCGTAGGCGGTGTAGTCCGTTCCTTTCGGGTCGATCAGCACCGGGCGATCCAGCGCGCGTGCCTGTTCGATCATTCTGGGCAAGGGTCCCAAGCCGCCCTTGCCATAGTCGGAGAGCAGCACGGCGTCGTGCGCGGGCAGCAGCTGCTCAAACCGGGACATCTGCGCCGCGAGAGCGGCGCTGGGCGGCGGGTTCTCGAAATCAAGGCGGATCAATTGCTGCTGACGGCCGATCACCCGCAGCTTGACCGTGGTCTGCAATCCCGGGTCTCTGACCAAGTGCGCTTGAACGCCACTGCGCGCGATCAATCTGTCCAATGAGTGACCGGCGTCGTCATCTCCGATCACGCTGAGCAGGGAGGCTCGCGCGCCCAGCGCCACCACGTTGGCCGCCGCGTTCGCGGCGCCGCCCACGCGCAACTCCTCGCGAGTGACTCGCACGACCGGCACAGGTGCCTCCGGACTGATGCGATCCACCGTGCCATGCCAGTAGCGGTCCAACATGGCGTCGCCCACCACCAACACGCGAGAACGCGCCAGATCGGTCGGGGTGATTTTCATGGCGAAGGAGGTGTGACGCGCTTCACAAAGGCTCACTGCGGGGCGGTTTGAACGACTGCTGTTGGCGCGGGGGGCGCCGAACTGACGGGCCGCTGCCACGGGTCGCGCTTCCCACGCACGATGCGCCGCGCAGGGCGGTCTCCATGCGCTCGCAGCGCCCGATCACAACTCTTCCACCCGGCGCGCGGGGTAGCTGTCCCAGGATTGGCAGCCTGGGCATTGCCAGAAATGCTGCTTGGCCTCGAAGCCGCAGGCGGCACAGCGGTAGCGCAGCAGGGGTTGTGTCGCGCGGTCCAATGCACGTTGAACCAGCGGGCGATGTTCCTCATGCGCCAGTTTCTCCCCGGCCAGCCATTTGCTGGCCGCCGCGAGGGAGGGCTCGTGCCGCAGATGGCGCAGGTACCAGCCCCGCAAGCTCTCGGGCAGTGACGCGTCCGCAGTGGCAGTGGCGTCAGGTACTGGTGCGTGCAATGCGATCAAGGCTTCCAGCAGGTCCAGCGAAGGCGCCTGGTCATACAAACCACGCAAGCGGGCTTGCACCGCGGCCTCCTGCCCACAAGCCAATGCGGCCTTGACCAGGGGCGCGGCGATCAAAGGCGCCGCGGCGGGGCTGGCATCCAAGGCGGCGATCAAGGTCTCGCAGGCCTGACGCGCAGCTTCACGGCGCACGGATTCGTCGTCCGAGGTTTGGCTCCGCTGCATGTGCAGTCGGGCGAGGTCGATGCGCGGTCGCGGGGCCGCAGGCGCGGTTTCGATGGCGCGCAAGAGCAGTTCCTGTGCGCCTTCGACGTTCCGGGATGCCAACCGCTCCGCCGCCTGCTCGCACAAATAGTGCGCGAGGCGGGGTGCGAAGCTGCCCGAAAGTTGCGTGCCAGCGCCAGGCCCGGCAGCCAAGTCCCGGGCGTTGTCGAGGGAGCGAGCGATCGCGGCCGCCTGGGCCCAGTCACGCGCTCGTTCGTGGTTGGCCAAGCGCGCGAGGCGTGCCTGGGTTTGAAAGGGCGTCCCTTCCAGCTTGAGCAGGGCGTTTTCCGCGTGGTCCAGCAGACCCGCTTTGAGGTAGTCCAGCGCCAAGGCGTGCTGGGCACGCTGGTGCTCGGTCTCACTCAAGTCCCCCCGCGACAGCAAGTGCTGGTGCACGCGCACCGCGCGTTCGTAGTCACCACGGCGGCGGAACAAATTGCCGAGCGCGAAATGCAATTCGGACGTGTCGGGGTCGTTCTGCACGGCCTCGATGAAGGCGTCGATCGCTTGGTCTTGCTGCTCGTTCAGCAGAAAGTTCAATCCCCGGAAATAGGCTCGCGGATTGCGGCGGTCTTCGAGTTTCAGTTGGCGCCAATCGAGGCGGGAGGCCAGCCAGCCCAAGGCGAACGCGACGGGCAGGGCCATCAGGCCAAAAGACAACCAGCTGGGTAGCCAGCTCAGTTCAGGAGTCATAGGTAGGGAGTGTCCGGCGGTCGGTGTGGGTGCGCTTCATCCGGCGGTGCGGTCGTGGGTGAAAGGTGTCGAGGGCATGAACTGCGTGCTCATGCCCAGCTTGCTTTCGCTGTCCGATTCGAGCTGACGACGTGCCTTGCGCGCCGCGTTTCGCTGGCTCAGCCAGCGTGGCAGCATCACCACGACGCCCAAGGCCCAGCCCAGCGCAAAGGTCACCAGCACGATGAACACCAGGGGCGCGGTCCATTGGTAGTCAAAGAATAAATTCAGCGTCACACGTGTCTGGTTGTTGAGCGCGAACACCAGCAAGGCGAAAAAAATGGCCGCTCTAAGCATCCACTTGAGCAGCCAAATCAGTTTGTTCATCGTGCGACCTCGGTTGTCCACCTTCGTCCCGTGCGGGTGGGAGGCCCGATTTTAAGCGCGGTGTCGCTCTCAGTCAGGATCGTCGCTCGGCGCGCTCTCGTCGACGGCCTCGCGCAGGGCCTTGCCCGGCTTGAAATGGGGGACACGCTTTTCCGGGATCGCGACGCTTTCGCCACTGCGTGGGTTGCGGCCCATGCGCGGCGGACGGCGGTTGATGGAAAAACTGCCGAAGCCGCGAATCTCGATGCGGCGCCCACGCACCAGCGCGTCATTCATCGCGTCCAGAATGGCCTTGACGGCCGATTCAGCGTCTCGGTGCGTGAGCTGCTCGAAACGGGCAGCCAGCGCTTCAACCAAATCGGAGCGGGTCATGACGTGACGTGCGCGTGGGGCGTTGCGAAAAACCCCGCCGCCTTTTCCCCGTCGAGGCGCAGGACCCGTGAGGGGCCTGCGCCGACGGGGGCGGCGGCAAGGTCAGTCCGACATCATCAGCCGTTGTTGCCGTCGAGCTTGGCCTTGAGTAGCGCGCCCAGGTTGGTCGTGCCAGCGTTGCCCGAATTTTGGTTCAGGTTGGCCATGGCGCCTTGCTCGTCGGCCAGGTCCTTGGCGCGGATCGACAGCTGGATGTTGCGCGTCTTGCGGTCCACGTTGGTGACGACCGCCGTGACTTCGTCGCCTTCCTTCAGCACGTTGCGCGCGTCTTCCACGCGGTCGCGGCTGATTTCGGAGGCGCGCAGGTAACCGATCACGTCTTCGCCCAGGTCGATCTCGGCGCCGCGGGCATCCACCGTCTTGACCTTGCCGGTCACGGTCGCGCCCTTGTCGTTGATCGAGGTGAAGGTGGCAAACGGGTCACCGTCCAGCTGTTTGATGCCCAGGCTGATGCGCTCGCGGTCCACGTCGATGGCCAGCACGATGGCTTCCACGTCCTGGCCCTTCTTGTAGTTGCGCACGGCGGCTTCGCCGGGCTCGTTCCAAGAGAGGTCGGACAGGTGCACCAGGCCGTCGATGCCAGCGGCCAGGCCCACGAACACGCCGAAGTCGGTGATGGACTTGACGGGACCCTTGACGCGGTCGCCGCGCTTGGTGTTCTGCGCGAACTCTTGCCAGGGGTTGGCCTTGCACTGCTTCATGCCCAGGGAGATGCGGCGCTTGTCTTCGTCGATCTCGAGCACCATGACTTCCACTTCGTCGCCCAGGGAGACGAGCTTGGACGGGGCCACGTTCTTGTTGGTCCAGTCCATTTCGGACACGTGCACCAGGCCTTCGATGCCCGGTTCCAGTTCCACGAACGCGCCGTAGTCGGCGATGTTCGTGACCTTGCCGAACAGGCGCGTGCTTTGCGGGTAGCGACGCGAGACGCCCAGCCACGGGTCGTCGCCCATCTGCTTCAGACCCAGGGAGACGCGGTTCTTCTCGGTGTCGAACTTGAGGATCTTGGCCGTGATTTCCTGGCCAGCCTGCACCACCTCGCTGGGGTGGCGCACGCGGCGCCAGGCCATGTCGGTGATGTGCAGCAGGCCGTCGATGCCGCCGAGGTCCACGAACGCACCGTATTCGGTGATGTTCTTGACCACGCCTTGCACGATGGCGCCTTCCTTCAGGTTCTGCATCAGCTTGGCGCGCTCTTCGCCCATGGAGGCTTCCACCACGGCGCGGCGGCTCAGCACCACGTTGTTGCGCTTGCGATCCAGTTTGATGACCTTGAATTCCAGGGTCTTGTTCTCGTACGGCGTGAGGTCCTTGGTCGGACGGGTGTCGACCAGGGAGCCGGGCAGGAAGGCGCGGATGCCGTTGACCAGCACGGTCAGGCCACCCTTGACCTTGCCGCTGGTGGTGCCGGTGACGAATTCGCCGGATTCCAGGGCCTTTTCCAGGCTCATCCAGGAAGCCAGGCGCTTGGCCTTGTCGCGCGACAGGATGGTGTCGCCATAGCCGTTTTCGATGGCGTCCACGGCCACCGACACGAAGTCACCCACTTGGACTTCGAGCTCGCCCTGGTCGTTCTTGAATTCCTCGACGGGAACGAAGGCTTCGGACTTGAGGCCCGCGTTCACCACGACGTGGTTGTGGTCGATGCGCACGACCTCGGCCGTGATGACCTCGCCCGCTTTCATTTCGGAGCGCTTGAGGGATTCTTCGAACAGGGCGGCAAAAGATTCAGACATTGAGTTTCCTTGTCCGTCTTGGCGTCCACGGCGCGCTTGCGGCGCGAGCCCGTGGCGTGACACCGGCACCATTGCCGATGGGGGCTAGCTTTCGACGGTGGTTGTGTGCGGACATTCCGCGGCAGGAGTGGATGAACCCGCCGATCAGTGCGCTGCTGCGCGAGAAGGACCGACGGGACCGGTCAACCGTTCAAGGTGCGTGACTTCAAGCAGCCTTGAACGGCTGTTTGTCCTGCCACCAGGCCAACACCTGATCCACCGAGGCTTCGATGGAAAGGCTGGAGTTGTCCAGGAGCAGGGCGTCTTCGGCGGGCTTCAAGGGCGCGACCGCGCGGTTCATGTCCCGTGCGTCACGCGCCTCAAGGTCAGCGCGAAGGACGTCGATTCTAGCCGGAATTCCCTTGGAAATCAATTGCTTATGCCGGCGTTCGGCGCGCTGCGCGGCGCTGGCCGTGAGGAAGACCTTGAGCGGCGCGGCCGGGAAGATGACGGTGCCCATGTCGCGGCCGTCGGCCACCAGGCCGGGCAGGCGGGCAAAGCTGTGCTGCAGGGCGACCAGGGCGACCCGCACGGCGGGCAAGGCCGAGACCTTGGAGGCGTTCATGCCACCTTCCTCGCTGCGGATGGCGTCGCTCACATCCCGGCCGTCCAGCAGCACGCGGTCGCCCTCGAAGCGCACGGGCAGGCGCCGCGCCAGTTCCGCGATGGCCGCCTCGTTCGTCGCATCGATGCTCAACCCGGCTTGCAGCGCGGCCAAGGCGGTCACGCGGTAGAGCGCCCCCGAATCGAGCAGGTGGTAACCCAGCCGCTCAGCCAGCCGCGCGGCCAGCGTGCCTTTGCCCGAGGCCGTGGGACCGTCCACGCAGAGCACCGGCACGGTGCTGGCCACCGGTGTGGTGACCGAGAACAAGGCCTCGAAGTAGTCCGGAAAGGTCTTCGCCACGCACTTCGGATCCAGAATGCGCACGGGCAGTTGCGCTGGATTAAAGGCCGCCAGGGAGAAGCACATGGCCACCCGGTGGTCATCGTAGGTGTGGATGCTGGCCGCTTTCCAGTCCCGCAGAGCGGGCGGTGTGACGCGGATGAAATCGGGGCCTTCTTCCACCGTGGCACCCAGCTTGCGCAATTCCGCCGCCATGGCCGCGATCCGGTCGGTTTCCTTGACGCGCCAGCTGGCGATGTTGCGCAGCGTGGTAGGCCCATCGGCAGGGTCGGTGAAGAGGGCCATCACCGCCAGGGTCATGGCCGCGTCGGGGATGTGGTTGCAATCCAGGTCTATCGCTTTCAAAGGACCATGACCGCGTGATACCTCGAGCCAATTCGGGCCGCTCCAGATCTGCGCGCCCATGAGGCGCGCGGCTTCGACGAAGCGGATGTCGCCCTGGATCGATTCCTCGCCCACGCCCTCGATGCGCACCGGCGTGGCGGTGTCGGCCGCCAGCGCGCCCAAGGCGATGAAATAGCTGGCCGAGGAGGCATCGGCTTCCACGTGCAGCGTGCCTGGGGAGCGATAACGGCTGCCGGCCGGGATGGTGAAACGTTGCCAGCCTTCACGCTGGACATCGATGCCGTAGCGGGACAGCAGCTTGAGGGTGATCTCGATGTAAGGCTTGGAGATCAGATCTCCGACCACGTCGATGGTGACGGCATGATGTTCACTCACAAGGGGCAGCGCCATCAGTAGCGCCGTGAGGAACTGGCTAGAGACGTCACCTCGCACTTGGATCGGGGCATCCAACTTGAGTCGTGGACGGCCCACGCGCAGCGGCGGGTAGCCCTCCTTGCCCAGGTAGTCGATCGTGCAGCCCAGCGGGCGCAGTGCGTCCACCAAGTCCCCGATGGGGCGCTCGTGCATGCGGGCCACGCCGGAAAGCTCAAAGTCCCCGCCCGCGATGGCCAGCACGGCGGTCAATGGACGCATGGCCGTGCCCGCGTTGCCCATGAAGAACTTCAGTGGTTCCCGCGGCAGGCGGCCCGCGATGCCATCGATGACCACGGTGCTGCCGTCGTGCGTCACGCCGCAGCCGAGCTGGCGCAAGGCGTCCAGCATCACGCGCGTGTCGTCGGAATCCAGCACGTCGTGCAGCGTGGTCCGCCCTTCGCACAGAGCCGACAGCAGCAGCACTCGGTTGGAGATGCTCTTGGAGCCAGGCAGGCGCACCGTGCCCTGGGCCTGGCTGAGCGGAGGAAGGTCAATGAAGGGCGTGGTGTACATCTCAGTGGGTCCCCTGCGGGCCGTTCATGCGTGCGCGCTCGGCGCTGGCCCGGGCGATGCGCGCCTCCAGGGCGCCGGCCTGTTGGTGTTCGATCAGGGTGTCGAAGGCCCGCAAGGCCTGTTGCAGCTGGCGAGACTGTGCGAGAACCTGTGTGCGATTGGCCAGCAAGATGTCGCGCCACACTTTTGGGTCGCTGGCCGCGATGCGAGTGCTGTCGCGAAAACCGCTGCCGGCCAGCTCCAGCCATTCGGGGCCCAGGGTCTGACCCGCCACGCTGTCCATCAGCGCGAACGCCAGCAAGTGCGGCAGGTGGCTGACGGCGGCGAAGGCCGCGTCGTGGGCCTCGGCGCTCATGTGCCGCACCTCGCAACCCAGGGCCCGCCAAAGCCTTGCTGCCTGGGCCAAGGGACCGGTCTGTGTCTCTTGCATGGGTGTGAGGATCACCTGCCGTCCGCGAAACAAGGCCGCGTCCGCATGGGCAACGCCCGCCTTCTCCTTGCCCGCGATCGGGTGGGCGGGCACGAAGTTGCCGATGCGCTCGCCCAGCGCCGGTCGTGCCGCCGCGATGACGTCGCCCTTGGTGGAGCCCGCGTCCATCAGCAGCGCGCGGGGCTGGATGTAGGGCGCGATGCCGCGCAGCACCTCTTCCGTGGCCGACACGGGCACCGCCAGGAAAATCAAATCCGCACCGGTCACGTCTTGGCCATTGGTGTCATCGCGCCAGGCGCCGACCGTGTGGGCGGCCGTGGGCGCGGCGCGGTCGATCACGCCCCGAGCCAGCGCTTCTTGCATGGAAGCGGCATGCGCGTCGTATCCCACCACATGACGCACCAAACCAGCTTGCTTGAGTGCCAGGGCGAAGCAGCCGCCGATCAGGCCGCAGCCGATCAGGCCGAGTTGCTCGAAATAGGGGGCGGTCTGCGCCGATGGGCGGGCGGCGTCTGGCCCAGCGTGAGGGTCCATGCCGGTGGTCATTCCGAAACCGGGTAGGCGCCGAGCACCTTGTAGAAAGCGCACAGGGCCTGCAATTCCTGCAAGGCCGCGGCCACATGCGGCTCCGAAGGGTGGCCCTGCAGGTCGATGTAGAAGTGGTACTCCCAGGCCGACACGGGGCTGCCGGAGCGCGCTGGGCGGGACTCAAAGCGGGTCATCGACACGCCATGCTTCTTCAGCGGCGTCAGCAGGTCATGCACCGCTCCTGGTCGGTTGGGCACGGACAGAACCAGGCTCACGCAGTCACGCCCACCCTGGGGGGCGCTGGGCGCGGGCATGGCCAAAGTCGAGGGCAGGCAGAGGACGGAGAAGCGGGTCCGGTTGCCGGCTTCGTCCTGGATGGCGGGCGCGACCACGTGCAGACCGAACTCACTGGCCGCTCGCTCACTGGCGATTCCGGCCCAGGCAGGATTCGTCGTGGCCAGGCGCGCGCCCTCGGCATTGCTGCTGGCGGCATGCCGTTCGGCGTTTGGCAGATGGCTGTTGAGCCATTGCTGGCATTGGGCCAGGGCCTGCGGGTGAGCGTAGACGGCGGTGACGCCCTCCAGCGAAGGCGAACTGCGCAGCAGGTTGTGCCGCACCAGCAGGCTGGTTTCGCCGACCACGTGGAGGGGCGAGTTCAACAGCAGGTCCAGGGAGCGCGACACCACACCCTCGGTGGAGTTTTCCATGGGGGCGACGCCATAGTCGGCGCGACCCGCGGCGGTGGCCTGAAAGACTTCGTCGATGCTGGCGCAGGGCACGCGCTCGATGCTGGCGCCGAAGAACTGCAGCGCGGCTTGTTCGCTGAAAGTGCCTGCAGGTCCCAGGTAGGCCACCCGCAGCCGGGCTTCCAACGCGCGGCAGGCC
This sequence comes from Hylemonella sp. W303a, assembly GCF_046452315.1. Lineage (NCBI taxonomy): Bacteria > Pseudomonadati > Pseudomonadota > Betaproteobacteria > Burkholderiales > Comamonadaceae > Hylemonella > Hylemonella sp. W303a. Next base: position 283,397 of record NZ_JBKFDG010000007.1, read on the forward strand.
GACATCACTTCACGCCAGATGTGCGCGATGCCCTCGGGCTTGAGCGGGCCTGGGTTGGCTTGCTGCAGGCCAGCAATCACCTGGGCTTCGCGCTCGGGTCGGAAGACCGGCGAGCCGTCGATTTTCTTGACTTCTCCGACCTCATGCGCGAGCTCGGCACGGCGGTTCAGCAGGGCCAGGAGTTCCTTGTCCAGCGCATCGATGGAGGTGCGGAGTTCGGCGAGGGAGCGAGCCATGTCGTTGTCTGGGTGTCGTCAGGCTTGGGTTTTCTCGAAGTCACGCATGTAGTCCACCAGCGCCTGCACGCCTTCGATGGGCATGGCGTTGTAGATGGAGGCGCGCATGCCGCCCACCGACTTGTGGCCCTTGAGCTGCAGCAAGCCAGCGGACTTGGCGCCATCGAGGAAAGCGGTATTGCGAGTTTCGTCGCGCAGGAAGAAGGGCACGTTCATGCGGGAGCGGCTCTCCTTCGCGACCTTGTTCACATACAACTGGGAGCCGTCGATGAAGTCGTACAGCAGCCGCGCCTTGGCGATGTTGCGTGCCTCGATCGCCGCAATGCCACCTTGCTTCTTGAGCCACTGGAACACCAGGCCCGCGATGTAGATGGCGTAAGTTGGCGGCGTGTTGAACATGGAGTTGTTCTCGGCCACCGTCTGGTAGTTGAAGGCGCTGGGGCAGACAGACAAGGCGTGGCCCAGCAGGTCTTCGCGCACGATGACCAGGGTCAGGCCGGCGGGCCCCAGGTTTTTCTGCGCGCCGCCAAAGGCCAGGCCCACGCGAGACCAGTCCACCGGCCGCGAGGCCGCGTGCGAGGAAAAGTCGATCACCAGCGGGGCATCCGAACCCAGGGCCTTCAGGTCGGGCAGCTGGTGGTATTCCACGCCGTGGATGGTTTCGTTCGTGCAGATGTGGACGTAGCTGGCGTTGGCGTTGAGTTGCCAAGTCGCTGGTTCGGGGATTTGGGTGAAGCCCTCGGCCTCCCCCGTTCCAGCGATGCGAACGTCACCGTAGCGCCGGGCTTCCTTGGCCGACTTTTGGCTCCAGCTGCCGGTCACCACGTAGTCCATGACACCGCCACCCTGGCCCGCGGAAGGTTTGCGCCCCGCGAGGTTCAAGGGGACGATGGCGTTTTCCGCCAGCCCGCCGCCTTGCATGAAAAGGATGCGGAAGTTCGCGGGCACGGCCAGCAATTCGCGCAGGTCCGCCAGCGCCTGGTTGTGGATGCTGTCGAACTCCTTGCCGCGGTGGCTCATCTCCATGACGCTCATGCCGCTGCCGTGCCAATCCAGCATCTCGGCGGCCGCCTGGCTCAGCACCTCGGCGGGGATGGCCGCCGGACCCGCAGAAAAGTTGTAAGGGCGGGCGGGCAGGATGCGTGCGTTCATGCCTCGCCGCCTTCCTCGTTCCCGTTGCCGTTCGCGTCCACGTTGATTTCGCCGTTCGCGTCGTTTTCGACGATGCGCTGCAGGCCGCTCAGCTGGGTGCCGTCGTCGAGCGCGATCAGGGTCACGCCCTGGGTGGCGCGTCCCATTTCGCGGATTTCGCTCACGCGGGTGCGCACCAGCACGCCCTTGTCGGTGATCAGCATGATCTCGTCGTCCGCATGCACCAGCGTGGCCGCCACGACCTTGCCGTTGCGCTCGCTTTGCTGGATGGCGATCATGCCCTTGGTGCCGCGTCCATGGCGTGTGTATTCGGCGATCGGCGTGCGCTTGCCGTAACCGTTCTCGGTGGCGGTAAGCACGCTGGTGCGCGCCGCCTCGCCATTGGCGTCGTTCTGGGCTTCGCCCTGGGCTACCAGCATGGCGATGACGCTCTGACCCTCGTCCAACATCATGCCGCGCACGCCGCGCGCGTTGCGGCCCATGGGGCGCACGTCGTTCTCGTCGAAGCGCACGGCCTTGCCGCCGTCAGAGAACAGCATCACGTCATGTTGGCCGTCGGTCAGCGCTGCTCCGATCAGGAAGTCGCCCGCGTCCAAGTCGACGGCAATGATGCCGGCCTTGCGCGGGTTGTTGAATTCGTCCAGGGTCGTCTTCTTGACCGTGCCCATGCTCGTGGCCATGAACACATAGTGATCGGACGGGAAACTGCTGAATTCACCGGTCAGCGGCAGCACGACGGTGATCTTCTCGCCTTCGGCCAGCGGGAACATGTTGACGATGGGGCGGCCGCGCGAGGTGCGCGAACCCTCGGGCACTTCCCAGACCTTGAGCCAGTACAGGCGGCCGCGGTTGGAGAAGCACAGGATGTAGTCGTGCGTGTTGGCGATGAAGAGCTGGTCGATCCAGTCGTCTTCCTTGGTCTGGGTGGCCTGCTTGCCGCGCCCGCCGCGCTTTTGGGCGCGGTATTCGGACAGGGGCTGGCTCTTGATGTAGCCCGCATGCGAGAGCGTGACCACCTTGTCTTCCGGCGCGATCAGGTCCTCGGTGGCCAGGTCCTGTGCGTTGTGCTCGACCACGCTGCGGCGCGCGCCCAGCTTGGTCTGGCCGAACTCCTGCTTGATGGCCGTGAGTTCTTCGCCCACGATGGTGGCGACGCGCTCGGGCTTGGCCAGGATGTCGAGCAGGTTCTCGATCTCGGCCATGACGTCCTTGTACTCGGCGACGATCTTGTCCTGCTCCAGGCCGGTCAGGCGCTGCAGGCGCATCTGCAGGATTTCCTGGGCTTGCGTCTCGGACAGCTTGTACAGGCCGTCACCCTGCATGCCGAATTCGCGTTCCAAACCTTCGGGGCGGTAGTCGTCGGCGTTGACCACGCCCCCATCGGAACGGCTGCGGGTCAGCATTTCGCGCACCAGTTTGCTGTCCCAGGCGCGCGTCATCAGCTCAGCCTTGGCCACAGGGGGCGTGGGCGATTCGCGGATGATGCGGATGAATTCGTCGATGTTGGCCAGGGCCACGGCCAGGCCTTCGAGCACGTGACCGCGCTCGCGCGCCTTGCGCAGCTCGAACACGGTGCGGCGCGTCACCACTTCGCGGCGGTGGTCCAGGAAGACCTCGATCAAATCCTTCAGGTTGCACAACTTGGGCTGGCCACCCACCAGGGCCACCATGTTCATGCCGAAGGTGTCCTGCAGCTGCGTTTGCTTGTAGAGGTTGTTCAGCACCACCTCGGGCAACTCGCCACGCTTGAGTTCGATCACCACGCGCATGCCGGACTTGTCGCTTTCGTCCTGGATGTGGCTGATGCCTTCGATCTTCTTGTCGTGGACCAACTCGGCGATGCGCTCCAGCAAGGTCTTTTTGTTGACCTGGTAGGGCAGCTCGTCGACGATGATGGCTTGGCGCTGGCCTTTGTCGATGTCCTCGAAGTGGCACTTGGCGCGCATCACCACGCGGCCCCGGCCCGTGCGATAGCCGTCCTTGACGCCTTGCATGCCATAAATGATGCCGGCGGTGGGGAAGTCCGGGGCCGGGATGATCTCCATCAGCTCGTCGATGGAGGCGCCCGGGTTCTTCAGCACGTGCAGGCAGGCGTCCACCACCTCGTTGAGGTTGTGCGGCGGGATGTTGGTCGCCATGCCCACGGCGATACCGCCCGAACCGTTGACCAAGAGGTTCGGGACGCGGGTGGGCAGCACCAGGGGTTCTTTTTCCGAGCCGTCGTAGTTCGGCCCGAAGTCCACCGTTTCCTTGTCGATGTCGGCCAGCGTCTCGTGCGCGATCTTGGCCAGCCGGATTTCGGTGTAACGCATGGCGGCGGCGGGGTCGCCATCCACCGAGCCGAAGTTGCCCTGACCATCCACCAGCATGTGGCGCATTGAAAAATCCTGCGCCATGCGCACGATGGTGTCGTACACCGACTGGTCGCCGTGCGGGTGGTACTTGCCGATCACGTCGCCGACGATACGCGCCGATTTCTTGTAGGGGCGATTCCAGTCGTTGTTCAACTCGTGCATCGCGTACAGCACGCGTCGGTGCACCGGCTTGAAGCCGTCGCGCGCATCCGGCAGGGCCCGGCCGATGATGACGCTCATGGCGTAGTCGAGGTAGCTGCGGCGCATCTCCTCTTCCAGGCTGATGGGCAGGGTTTCCTTGGCGAATTCGGTCATGGGCTGGAACGAGGTGTTCTTGGGGATCCGAGGGGCCGCGCGACGGCTAAAGCAGGCTCCGCGTGCGCAGGCAATCCGCCATTTTAGTTCGACCCCGGTGCGTGGTCCGTACCCGCCGAACCCCGCGATGCGTGGGCCGAACTTTTCAGGCCTCGTGAAGTCGTTTCCGCTGATCCACAGACTTACACCACGCAACAGTTGGATTCACGGCCCAGCGGCGCTTTTTCATGAGGGCTCTGGCAGAATCGACCGCCTGCACACACCCTGACCTCGTGTCAGACGTCTTTTCCGTCAGGGGCCTAGCCCCCTCAAAGAGGATCCCATGAAAAACATCAGTGAGGCCCGCGCCCGCGCGCAATCCGCTTTCTCCCGCTTTTCCCAGGCGCTCTCAGTCATGACTGCGGCCATCGTGCTGGCTGGCTGTGCCGCCTCCGTCCAGACGCCGACGCCTCAGGCCGATGCCGCGCCTGCGACCACGGGCCAAGCTCCGGCTCCTGCCCCGACTCCGGCGCCCGCCGCAGCGGCACCCAAGCCCGAGACCAAGCCCCAACCCGATGTCGTGCTGACTTCTCCAGTGGGTGTCAAGCAGGTGGAGACGGTCACCGTGTTCTTTGACTTCGATAAATCGGAGCTCAAGGCCGAGGCGATCGCTTCCCTGGACGCGCTGGCCGCCAAAGCCAAGGGCCGGACCGTCGAGGCCACCATCGTTGTCGGCCACACTGACTCGATTGGCACGCCCGAGTACAACCTGAAGCTCTCCGTGCGCCGGGCCGAGGCTGTCAAGACGCATCTGACGGCCCAAGGCATCAACCCCGCCAGCGTCTTCACCGAAGGCAAGGGCTTGACCGCTCCCGCGCGCCCGAACGACACAGCCGAAGGCCGTGCCATGAACCGCCGCGCAGACGTCGAGCTGGTCATCGTCAAGTGAACCGGGCTTGCCTTCGCGCAGGCAGGTGATCCAGGGCTGTCCGAGACAGCCCTTTTTCTTGTCCGGTTCAGCCATGACTCCGCCGTGTCGCGCGGCCTGCCGCGCCATAATCCCGCCCCATGAGCGCAACCCGAGTCAATGCCGATCCCGCCGAACTGGCGAAGTTTTCCGAATTGGCCCACCGCTGGTGGGACCCGCAGAGCGAATTCCGTCCCCTGCATGAAATCAACCCCCTGCGGCTGAACTGGTTGTCCGGCTTGGTGGCTGAGGGCTCGGGCACGGGGCTCAGCGGCAAGGCCGTGTTGGACGTGGGCTGTGGCGGCGGCATCCTGGCCGATAGCATGGCGCGGGCTGGCGCACAGGTCACCGGCATTGATCTGTCCACCAAGGCGCTCAAGGTGGCGCAATTGCACGCATTGGAAGCCGGCACGCCCAATGTCAGCTACCGCGAAGTCAGCGCCGAAGCTCTGGCCGCCGAGGCGCCCGCCAGCTTCGATGTGGTGACCTGCATGGAAATGCTGGAGCATGTGCCCGATCCAGCCTCGGTCGTGCGCGCCTGTTCTACCCTGGTCAAACCGGGTGGCTGGGTGTTCTTTTCCACCATCAACCGCAATCCCAAGTCTTTTCTGTTCGCCATCGTCGGCGCGGAATATGTGCTGAACCTGTTGCCGCGCGGTACCCATGAATACGCCAAGTTCATCCGCCCCAGCGAACTGGCACGTGACGTGCGCGACGCCGGCCTGGAGTTGCGGGCCTCGCGCGGCATGGGCTACAACCCGCTGACGCGCCGTTACGCGCTCAACGACGACACCAGCGTCAACTACCTGCTCGCGACCCGCAAGGTGGTGGCTGCATGAAGGCTTTCGGCGCTGACGCCACGACGATCCAGGCCGTGCTGTTCGATCTGGATGGCACTTTGATCGACAGCGCGCCTGACCTGGGGCATGCCGCGAACCTCATGCGCGTGGCACGTGGCCTGCCGGAGTTGCCCTTGGCTTTGTACCGGCCCATGGCGGGCGCGGGCGCGCGCGGCATGATCGGCGTGGCCTTCGCGGATGGCGGCTACACGCCCGAACATCCCGACTTCCCGGCCCTGCGCGCCGAGTTCCTCGACCACTACGAGCGTTGCATGCGCGAGCGCACCGTGGTCTTCGAAGGCGTGCCTGATTTGCTCGCATCGCTGCAAGGGCGAGGTCTGGCCTGGGGCGTGGTGACCAACAAAATCGAGCGCTTCACGCTGCCTCTCACGGCGGGCATGCCGCTCTTCAACAGTGCGCGGGCCATCGTCAGCGGCGACACCACACCACACCCCAAGCCGCATCCTGCGCCCTTGCTGGAAGCCGCGCGCCGCCTGGGGCTGTTGCCTGCGCACTGCGTCTACGTGGGCGATGACGAGCGTGACATCGTGGCGGGCAAGGCGGCCGGCATGCGAACGGTGGCCGCCACCTACGGCTATCTGGGGGCGAAAGCAGACGCCACAGCGTGGGGCGCTGACGCCGCCATCGAACATCCGCAAGAACTTCTGGACCTGCTCGCTTGAAATCGTCTGAACCAGCCTAAAATGCGAGCCTCAGGGGCTGCACTGGTTTCGACGTGGGTTCGGGCACGCAGCAGGGCATGTCGAGGTTCTGTCACCTCGTAAAACCGCAGAAAAAAACTAACTGCAAACGACGAACGTTTCGCACTCGCCGCTTAATCGGTGAGCCTCACAACAGTTGGCCGATGGGCTGGGCAAGGGGCGCAAGCTCCCGGCTGTGAGGGAATCTACATGGGCTGGTCCACATCCGGGTGCCTTGGCTGTGGACGAGAAACAAGGGCACTGGCCTGATGCGTAGCGTGTCGCTGCGCGACGCACCGGGCGAGACTCAAATCAGACGACTACACATGTAGAACTGCGCGGAGAAGGCTTGCGGACGGGGGTTCAAATCCCCCCAGCTCCACCATCCATCAAGTACGAATGCCGTTTGCTGACCATCAGCAAACGGCATTTTGTTTTGCGAGACGTGTGTCGAGCAGGTCATGCCCGACCCGGCCCGGGGATAGGCTTGGCAGGAGTTGCGTTGCGCAGCGTGGGGTGTAGGGTGACGGACCTCGACCCCGGCACTGGCTCCGTGGTTAGGGCTGCTTGGTTCCCCACCTGACCCGGTTGGCCGCTTCACCATGCGGGAAGGCCCGTCGCGGGTGATTGTAGCGGCTGCGGGGGATGGGCTGTGTGCCGATGTCCCTACTTTCCTGCTCAGGCGGCGGCCGGGCGAGCGATGGCCGGGTAGTGCGCCGCAACCCGACGTGAAGGGGTGGTCACGGCAGAGGCTGTCGCGCCGACGCGAAAGACGCTGACGGTGCGCGCAAGCTGACTCGCCTGGGATTCCAGCGATTGGGTCGCGGCGGTGGACTCTTCCACCAGTGCGGCATTTTGCTGCGTGACCAGGTCCATCTGGGCCATGGCCTGGTTGACCAGCTCCAAGCCCGCGGTTTGCTCCTGTGTGGCCGCGCTGATCTCGGCCACGATGTCGCGCACGCGTTGCACGCTGCTCACGACGTCGCGGATGGAGGCGCCGGCCTGCTCCACGAGTTGCGTGCCCGCGTCCACCTTGTTGACCGTGTCGCCGATCAGGCCCTTGATTTCCTTGGCCGCTTCCGCCGACCGTTGGGCCAGGCTGCGCACCTCGCTGGCCACCACGGCGAAGCCCCGACCTTGTTCGCCCGCGCGTGCGGCTTCCACTGCCGCGTTCAGGGCCAGGATGTTGGTCTGGAAGGCGATGCCGTCGATCACGCCAATGATGTCCACGATGCGCCGCGAAGCGTCGTGGATGCCGCCCATCGTTGCCACCACCTGGTTGGCCACTTGACCGCTGAGCGCGGCTTGCGTGGAGGTTTCTTGGGCCAGCTGGTTGGCTTGGCGGGCGTTGTCCGCGTTGTGGCGCACGGTGGAGGTGATCTCTTCCATGGAGGCCGCCGTTTGCTGCAAGGAGCTGGCTTGTTCTTCGGTGCGGCTGGAGAGGTCCAGATTGCCCGCCGACATCTGCGTGGCGGAGCTGGCGATCGCTTGCGAGCCTTGCATCACGTCTCCGACGATGCCGCGCAGGCGCTGGGTCATGTCGCGCAGCGCGTGCAGCAGTTGCGCGGCTTCGTCCCGCCCCTCGGCGCGCAATTCGCGCGTCAGGTCGCCATCGGCCACCGCTCGCGCCGCCTGAACGGCCTGCGTCAAGGGTTGGACGATGCTGCGCGTCAACGACCATGCAATCAGCGCGCCCGTCAGCGCGATGGCCAGGCCGATCCCGCCGAGCAGGGCGTAGCCGCGCGCCGCGCTGACGTCGATCTCCTTGCCCACACGATCAATGCTGGCGCGCTGGTGATCGCGCAGGCTTTGCAGGCCACCCAGGTAATCCCGAGAAGCGGGCAGAAAAGTCTGCTCAAACAGTCGCTGTGCTTCGCCCAGTTGACCGGCCGTCTTGGCCGCGATGATGGCGTCACGTGCCTTGATGTAGGCCTGCCGGTGTTCGATGACTTTGTCGAACAGCGCCTTCTCTTGTGGGTTGGAAATCAGCTTGGCGAATTGCGCCTGGCGTTCGCTGACTTCCTTGCTGGAGGCGGCGTTGGCTGCGGCGAACAGTTCGGTCAGGGCGTTGTCGCTGCTGCGTGCGACCGCCGTGGCGCGTTGCACGCTGGCGCTGATGCCGGCGTACCAGTCTGTCACCAGGCGTTCCTTTTGCAGGGGCTCTTGCATCATCTGGCGCGTGGCCTCGGCGGTGTGGCGCAGCTGGTAGATGCCGCTGATCAGCATGATCAGGGAAAAAAGGATGAGCAAGCCGAAGCCTGCGGCAAGGCGGGTGCCGATGCGGTGATTCTTCATGGGAGTGGGCCCGCCCGGCAGGGTCAGCGAAGCGGGTGGCATTGTTACAAGTCTCGAGGTTAACAAGTTGGCATTCCAGATGATTTTTTAGGGTTTTTATGGATTGACTGATTCATATTGAGAGGATTTTTAGGGTCGAGTCGGGTTCCGCGGGACGTTGGCGGGCACCACATAGAATCCGTGCCCATGTCCTACCTCGTGCTTGCCCGTAAATACCGTCCCCGGAGCTTTTCCGAAATGGTGGGCCAGGAGCATGTGGTGCAGGCCTTGGCGAATGCGCTGACGCAGCAGCGTCTGCACCATGCCTACCTTTTCACGGGCACCCGTGGCGTGGGCAAGACGACGGTCTCGCGGGTGCTGGCCAAGTCGCTGAATTGCATTGGTCCGGACGGGCAGGGCGGCATCACGGCCCAGCCCTGCGGGTCCTGCCCGGCTTGCCTGGACATCGACGCCGGCCGTTTCGTCGATTACACCGAGTTGGACGCGGCCTCCAACCGGGGTGTGGATGAAGTGCAGGCCCTGCTGGAGCAGGCGGTCTACAAGCCAGTGCAGGGACGCTTCAAGGTCTTCATGATCGACGAAGTCCACATGCTGACCAACACGGCCTTCAACGCCATGTTGAAGACCCTGGAAGAGCCGCCCGAGTACCTCAAGTTCGTGCTGGCCACGACCGATCCGCAGAAAGTGCCGGTCACGGTGCTGTCGCGCTGCCTGCAGTTCAACCTGCGTCCCATGGCACCGGAAACGGTGCTGGAGCACCTGACCCGCGTGCTGGCTGCCGAGAACGTGGCGGCCGAGACGGGCGCCCTGCGCCTGCTGGCGCGCGCGGCGCGAGGTTCCATGCGCGACGCCCTCAGCCTGACCGATCAGGCCATCGCTTTTGGCGGCGGCCGTTTGGAAGAGGCCTCCGTGCGTCAGATGCTGGGCAGCGCGGACCGCGGCCATGTGCTGCGCCTGATCGACGCCCTGGCGCGGGGCGATGGGCTGACCGTGGTCGAAACTTCGGAGGCCTTGCGCATGCATGGCCTGTCCGCCTCCGCGACCCTGGAAGAGATGAGCGCGGTGCTGCAGCGCATGGCGGTCAACCAGGCGACAGGGGGCGCTCGCCAGGCGGATGCCGCCGACCTGGCCGATCCAGACGCTGCGGAGATTGCTCGCTTGGCTGCAGTTCTGCCGCCCGATGAGACGCAGCTGCTCTATAGCATTTGCCTGCATGGCCGCGCCGAGTTGGGCTTGGCCCCCGACGAATACGCGGGCCTCACCATGGTGCTGCTGCGGCTGTTGGCTTTCAAGCCAGGGGCGTCGGTCGGCGCCATTGCAGGTTCCGGCGCCAGCGCCACGCAGGAAAAAAAAACTCTAGCTTCGGCTGAAGCCCACGCCGAAAGTCGTTCGCGCGTGCCCGTTGCGGCGGTGCCCGCGTCTGCCACGAGTCCCCGGCCTGCGCCAGTGATCCCGCCGGCGCCGTTCAGTCCGGCTTCGCAAACTGTCGTTCGGACCGCCGTGCCTCAGGCCGCCATGCCTCCCGCTCCCGCGTCTGCCCCGGTGGCCACCACGGCACCTTCCGCACCTCGACCCGGTCAACGCCTGCCTGTGGTGGACGCGGTGCGTCCGGCTCCGGCGCAGATCGCGCGTCCGATGCCGGCGGTCTCGCAGGCGCCGGTCGAACCCATGCCTTTGCCCGTGCGCTCCGCGCCCGAGGCGCGCTTGGATGCGCCGACGCCGGGGGCCACGGGCACGCCCTTGGTGCCGACCGAGGAGGGTGATTTCTGGCATGGCTTGGTGCGCGAACTCGTCGCCACCGAGGCCGTGACGGCGCTGGTGCGTGAACTGGCCCTGCAATCTCAATTGGTCGCACGCGACTCCAGCGAGAATACCCAGCATTGGCTGCTGCGCGTGGAGCGTGAATCGCTGAACTCGGGCAGCAGCCGAGAGCGTTTGCAATCTGCCTTGCAGGCGGCGGGTCATGCCGTGACGCTGACCGTGGAAATCGGGCGCGTGAGCGACAGCCCGGCCAAGCGCAACGCCGCGGCCGCGGCCGAGCGGCAGCAGGCCGCCGAGCAGCTGATCCACGAAAACCCCTTCGTGCAGGCGATGATGCGGGACTTTGGCGCGAAAATCGTGCCCGGCAGCATCAAGGCCGTGGACGCCTGAGCCCGTGCCGCTTCGGCGCTGCGGGCTCAGCCCTCGCTTCGACTCACTCATCTGAAAAGGAAAAGCATGTTCAACAAAGGACAACTCGCCGGTCTCATGAAGCAGGCCCAAGCCATGCAGGACAACCTCAAAAAGGCGCAGGACGAAATCGCGCTGATGGAAGTCACCGGTGAGTCCGGCGCGGGTCTGGTCAAGGTCACGATGACGGGCAAGCATGACGTCAAGCGCGTGGTCATCGACCCCAGCCTGCTCGCCGATGACAAGGACATGCTGGAAGACCTGGTGGCCGCCGCTTTCAACGCTGCCGTGCGCAAGGTCGAGGAAACCTCGCAAGAAAAGATGGGCAAGCTGACGGCGGGCATGCCCGGCCTGCCCGGCGGTCTGAAGTTTCCCTTCTGACTTTCCAACCTTCTGATGCACTGACCTGTTCAACGCGTGTCCGATCCCCATTCCCTCGACGCGCTGATCCATGCCCTGCGTCGCTTGCCTGGTGTGGGGCAGCGTTCAGCGCAGCGCATGGCCTTCCACCTGCTGCAGCATGACCGTGAGGGCGCGCAGTTGCTGGCTGGCGCCCTGCGGCAGGCGGTGGACCATTTGCGCCACTGCGCGCGCTGCCACACCTTCAGCGAAACCGAGATCTGCGCGCTGTGCAGTGACCCGACGCGCGACGCCAGCCGCTTGTGCGTCGTGGAAACCCCCGCTGATCAAATGGCCCTTGAGCGCACCGGCGCCTACAAGGGCCTGTACCACGTTTTGATGGGGCGGCTCAGCCCGCTCGACGGCATTGGCCCGAACGACATTGGATTGCCCGCCCTGTTGACGCGTGCCAGCGATGGCACCGTGCGGGAGGTCATCATCGCCACCAATTTCACGGGGGAGGGGGAAGCCACTGCCCATGTGATCGCCGAGGCCCTGAAAAGTCGCGGGGTGGCTGTGACGCGGCTGGCGCGGGGCGTGCCGATCGGCAGTGAGCTGGAGTACGTGGATCTGGGCACGATTGCCCATGCGTTGGCGGACCGGCGTTGAAGCGTGTGCGAGGTCCTGGCCGCTTGGCAAGAACCAGAGTGGCGCGGGTATGAATATTGCTCCCTCGGACTGTGTTTGTGGCTGCGTTTTGGGCTCCGCCTGAACGAACTCGGTGCCCGCCCAGCCTGCGTCTCCGCGCCCCTCTGAGCGCAGGAGCTGCGTCTGGCGGGGGGAGCGCTCTCAAAGCAAGCGACAATAACGGTTCCGGTTTCTTTTTTGTTTCTCACCCCCTACAAGGACTTTTATGCAAACCGCTCAATCCAAACGATCCACCCTCAAGCTGGCTGCCCTGGTGCTGGCGGGCTTGGCCGTTGCCGGCCTGGCCGCCTGCGGCAAGAAGGAAGAAGCTGCCCCCGCCAAGGCGTTGGTGGTGGGCACCGACGCTGCCTACGCACCCTTCGAATCCCAAGACGCCCAGGGCAACATCGTTGGTTTCGACATTGACGTGGTGAAGGCCATCGCCGCCAATCAAGGCTTGGAAGTCAAGTTCGTCAACACGCCTTGGGAAGGCATTTTCAACACCCTGGCTCAGGGTGACCGTGACCTGCTGGTGTCGGCCATCACCATCACGGCCGAGCGCAAGCAAACGATGGATTTCTCCAACCCCTATTTCGACGCCAAGCAACTGATCGCCGTGGCTGAAAAGTCCACCGTGAGCAAGTTCGCTGACCTCAAGACTCTGAAGGTGGGCGTGCAAACCGGCACCACGGGTGACGACGTCGTGCAAGGCCTGCTGGGCAAGGACAGCGCCAACATCAAGCGTTTCGAGTCCACCCCCCTGGCCCTGAAGGAACTGGAAGCCGGCGGCGTGCAAGCCGTGGTGGCCGACAACGGCGTGGTCGAGAACTACGTCAACAACAACGCCAACTTCAAGTTCAAGACCGTGAGCGATGACAGCTTCACCCCTGAGCAGTACGGTATCGCCGTGCGCAAGGGCAACACCGAGCTGCTGGAAAAGATCAACAAGGGCCTGGCGGCGATCAAGGCCGATGGCACTTACGACAAGATCCACGCTCAGTGGTTCGGCGGCAAGAAGTAATCGGCTGAAAGCCGTATCGATCGGACCGACCTGATCTGAACCGAACGGCGACGGCCTGCGTGACCTGCAACGGTGTCACGCAGGCCGTCCGCGTTTGGGACGATCGGGGTAAGTCGTCGATGGGCGCAGTAGCCTGTTCAACAAGAAAGTAGTCATACGACATGGATTTGCGCTGGAACATCCTTGCCGGGTACGCGCCCCTGTTTATCTCGGGTCTGAAGACGACCATTCTGGTGACGCTGGTGGCCATCGTGGTCGGGCTGGTGCTCGGTTTGTTGACGGGCCTGGTCACCAGTTCCCGCAAGGCGCCGCCCCCGAATTCCGCCCTCGCGCGCTGGGCGCTCAAGCCGGTGCAATGGCTGGCCGTGGCTTACGTCACCTTCTTCCGCGGCACCCCCCTCTTCGTGCAGATCCTGCTGGTGCACTTTGCCCTCATGCCCACGCTCGTCCATTCGGAGCATGGACTGCTGCTGGCGGGGCCTTTGGCCAGCGAATTCCGTCAGAACTGGGGTGCCTTTTTCTCGGGCGCCGTGGCCTTGTCGCTCAACGCCGGGGCCTACATCTCGGAGATCTTTCGCGCGGGCATCCAGTCCATCCACCAGGGGCAAACCCAGGCGGCCTATAGCCTGGGGTTCACGCATGCGCAGTCCATGCGCTACGTGGTCGTGCCTCAAGCCGCGCGCCGAATGGTGCCGCCGCTGGTCAACGAGGCCATCATGCTGCTCAAGGACTCTTCCTTGGTCTCAGCCATCGGCTTGACCGAGCTGGCCTTGGCCGCGCGCACGGTCGCGGGTGCCTACTCGCGCTACTGGGAGCCCTACCTGGCGATTTCGGCTCTGTACTTGGTGATGACCTTGCTGCTGTCGCTGGCGGCCAAGCGACTGGAAGTGCCTGAGCACCAACGGGGCAAGTGAGAGGTCTGGGTTGGCCCTGAGGCAGGAGCCTCGGCCAGAGAAATCGCACACCCAAAAAGCAAAGCGGCCGCGCTCCACGCCCGGCCGCTTTTTCCATTGAACGGGCCGAAGACGCGACCCGACGTTGTCCGCAGCGCAGTCCTGCGCTTCAGCTGTCCTTGCGCACCGGCGTGCCGATGGTGGAGGTCACGGGCATCCATCGGTAGAGCACGATGGTTTGGCCGGGCTCGAACTTGTCGCTCACCTTCAGCTTGTTCCACTCGGCCACCTTCGCTGGGGCGATGCCATAGCGGCGCGCGATGATGTTCACCGTGTCGCGTTTGCCAGCCTTGTAGACCACGCGACGTAGCTCGGTCTCCGGGAAGATGTTGAGTTGACCATGGTCGGCGATGCGTTCCGTCACATCGTGCTCGTGATCGCTGGGGCGCGGTACCAACAGGGTGGAGCCGGCGCGAATGATCATGTGGCTGGGTATGGCGTTGGCCTGGCGCAGTGTCTTCTCGTCGATCTTGAGCCGCTGCGCCACTTCCGTGGTCTTCATGGTCTTGGGGGCGGTCCAGACGGTCCAACTTGCCAACTGTCCCTTTTGCTGCTCGAGGAAGGCGTTCAGGTTTTGCTCGAACACGATGGCGTTGTCCCATGGCAGCAGGATCTGCGGCGTGCCCGCCGCCAGGATGACCGGACGGTGCAGGGAGGGGTTGAGCGCCTTGAAGTCTTCCAGTGGCACCTCAGCCAGCTCCGCGGCGAGGTCCACGTCGATGTCGCGCGTGATTTCGACGCTGTCGAAATAGGGGTGGTTGCCGAATTCGGGCAGCGTAATGGCGAAGCGCGCCGGATCGGCGATCAGGTTCTTCATCGCCTGGAACTTCGGCACGTAGTAGCGCGTCTCCTTGGGCATCAACTGATAGAGGGAGACGTAGTCGGTCGGCTTCTTCAGGCGCTTGTTCTTGGCGATCGCACGGCCGACCGCGCCTTCCCCCCAGTTGTAGGCCGCCAGGGCCAGGTGCCAGTCCCCGAACATGCCGTGCAGTTTCTCAAGGTAGTCCAAGGCGGCACGGGTGGAGGCCAGTACATCGCGCCGGTCATCTCGGAAGGCGTTCTGTCGCAGCTGGTAGACCCGGCCCGTGCTCGGAATGAATTGCCACATGCCGGCCGCGCGCGCGCTGGAATAGGCAAGCGGGTTGTAGGCGCTTTCGACGAAAGGCAGCAGCGCCAATTCGGTGGGCAAGCCGCGGCGCTCAATCTCCTCGATGATGTGGAAGAGGTACATGCGCGATCGCTCAATCATCGCGATGAACTCGTCCGGTCGAGCCGCGTACCACTGCTCGCGGCCCGGCACGAGGGGACTGTTCAGGTCCGGCATGGCGAAGCCTTGGCGGATGCGCTGCCAGAGATCGTCCGTGGTGGCCAAAGCAACCACCGAGTGCGTCGCAGGCGTCAATGGCTTGGGCAAGGGCTGGAGGTCGAGTGATGCAGTCGCTATCGGCTGCAAAGCGCTGGTGGACGAGGGGCCAGGCGCTGGCGATGCGGCCAGCGGCATCGACGCGGCCTGTGTTTCGGTGGCTGGGGCGGACATCGGCACGCGCGCGCTGCGCGTCTGCTTGTCCGCGACCGCAGTCAGAGACGCAGCGGATGCAGGCTCTGGCGCGGACGCCGCGATGGCAGGCTCGTCTGCGCCGTGATGCGCCAGTGGATCCGTCAGCGCGCAGGCGCTCAAGCCCAGTGAGACCGAGATTGCACAGGCCAGGACGCGCCAACGTCCAGGGTGGCGGCTGAAAGACGGAACGGCCAGATCGGTCGGCGTGGATTGCGGCGTGGGCTGCGACAAGGGTTTCATTGGAATTCGTTTTTCCACTGGCGCAGCGCGGCGAACGTCTCGACCTCCGCGGGCTGCATGCCAGTCATGGCGTGCGCGGCAGTCCGCGCGACGGCATGGACGACGTCAGGATGACGGCTGCGCAAAAAGGGGTTGATGGCGCGCTCGCGCGCGAGCGTGGAGGGGAGGGTCGGCTCGCCGCGAGCGCGCAGGGCCTCGCAATCGAGGCTGTGTTGGTGCAACGCCGCGTTGGCCGGTTCGACCGCCCGCGCGAAACGCAGATTGCTCAGGGTGTACTCGTGCGCGCAGCACACGCGGGTGGTGTCAGGAAGGCGGTTGAGCTTGTCGAGCGAGGCCAGCATCTGCGCGGGCGTGCCTTCGAAGATGCGTCCGCAGCCGCCCGAAAACAGGGTGTCACCACAGAAGAGCAGGGGCGAAGGGGTTTCCAAGGCGGCCTCGGCGCAATACCAGGCGATATGACCCGCGGTGTGTCCGGGCACGTCCAGCACGTCGAAGCGCAGTCCGAGGACTTCCACCGCATCCCCCTCACACACCCGGGTGATGGGTTCGGGCATCTCTTCGCCCGCAGGGCCATACACGGCCGCGCCCGTCGCGGCGCGCAACTCGGGCACGCCGCCCACATGGTCTGTGTGGTGATGGGTGACTAGAATCGCCCGCAGCGTCAGACTCCGAGATCGCAGAGTGTTCAGCACCGGCGCCGCCTCGGCCGGGTCGACAACGATGGCCTGTTGCTCATCGTGCAACAGCCAAATGTAGTTGTCGGTCAGGGCGGGCAGAGGAAGCAGCGTCACAGGGTGGGGTTATCTTGAGGAGGCATGGCGCAAGGTCATGAGCGGCGAAATTATAGATTTGCAGTCTTGGTGCGAGACCCCTGCCGGGCACTATCTGCTCGACTGGGAGCGGGAGCAGTACGAACGCGCCGTGGCCGACATTTTCGGCTACCACGCCTTGCAATTGGGACTGCCTGCGCTGGACAGCCTGGCTTCCAATCGCATGCCCCACCGTTGGCGGGCGCACTGCGGGATAGGCTCGCTCGCGGCCAATGCCGCGCCTTGGCCGATCACGCTCCACACCGACTACGCCGCATTGCCTTTTTCCGAAGGCAGCTTGGACCTGGTGACCCTGCCCCACACCCTCGACATTCACCCAGATCCTCATGCGGTGCTGCGCGAAGTCGCGCGTGTGCTCGCGCCCAACGGTAAGGTGATCATCAGCGGCTTCAACCCCATGAGTTTGTGGGGCTGGCGCCAGCGGCGCGAAACCTGGTGGATGCGAACCACGCGCGAAGCCGGCTGGCATTGGCTGGCCGAGCGCTGCCAGCCCGTTCTGCCGGAGAACCTGGAGTTCATCAGTCCCTGGCGCTTGCGCGACTGGTTGCGTCTCTTGAATCTGGAGGTCGACGCGGGCGGCGGCGACCGCCACGGTCTTTGGCGGCCCTTGCTGCGCAGTGCGTCTTGGCTGCATCGTTGGCGCTGGATGGACTCCGCTGGCGGGCGCTGGTGGCCCGTGTTGGGCGCCGTGTACTTCGTCGTGGCCGTTAAACGAGTGCAGGGAGTGCGGCTGCTGGAGCCACGGTGGCGTCGCGCCGCGAGCGCGGCGCAGCAGGCCGCGCCAGCTTCTCTCGTGCCACACCGACGAGAATCGGCGGTTTCGGGGTCCGTCATGGCCAGTCCCGATACGACAGATGAGAGTGTCACCACGCTTTCGCAGACATGATGAACCAGGCAAGCCCAAGAACAAGGAAAGGATGGCAGGTTTGAGCCTCGCGCAACAACAAGCAAGCAGGGATGTGAGAGTCGAGGGGAGTCCGGTGGAGATCTACACCGATGGCGCCTGCAAGGGCAACCCTGGGCCCGGGGGCTGGGGCGTGCTCCTGCGGTCCGCAGGCGTGGAAAAGGAGCTTTTCGGTGGCGAGCCGGCGACCACGAACAACCGCATGGAATTGATGGCGGTGATTCAGGCGCTGGAAGCCCTCAAGCGTCCCTGCCATGTCGTCTTGCACGCGGACAGCCAGTACGTCCTCAAAGGCATCACCGAATGGCTGGCGGGGTGGAAAGCCAAGGGTTGGAAGACGGCGAGCAAGCAACCTGTCAAGAATGTCGATCTGTGGCAGCGCCTGGACCTGCTGGTCAACGGCGCGCCAGGTCAGGCCGCGGTGCACCGTATTGAGTGGCGCTGGGTCAAGGGACACGATGGCGATCCGGGCAACGAGCGCGCGGATGCGCTGGCCAACTGCGGGGTGGAGCAGGTCACGGCCCGTCGTTGAGGGCCTGTGTTTCGCAGGCGGTCCGTGGGCGCGGCAGCCCCATGGCTTGACTCAGGGTTTACATGGTTCTGGCATGCTTGCCGCTTTTGCGCAGAGCCCCGCCTTTACTTGATGCGGTGATTCCCCGTCCAGGCTCTGGTGCTCGGCAAGCGCGCGCACTCGACTTTCTTTGCTGATGGATTTGCATGGCTTCCAGACTTCTTTATCCGGTGATAGCGGCCCTGGGCATCGGCGTGGCCTCGGGTGCCGCGTGGTGGTTCCAGCACCGTCAGCCCGTGCCGAGCGTCGGCGCGGCGGCCCCCGTTGCCAGTGCGGCTGGTGCGGGGCCAGCGTCCACCCGACCCGCGCCGGGCGGCGGCGGAGGCGGCTTGCCCAGCGTCGAAGCCGCTGCGGTGGTGTTGGCTCGCGTCCAGGACGATGCCCAGGCAGTGGGCACTCTGCGCTCCCGCCAAAGTGTGATGCTGCGCCCCGAGGTGGCCGGGCGCATCGCTGAAATCGCTTTTCGTGATGGCGTGCGCGTGCGGCGCGGCCAGTTGCTGGCGCGCCTCGAGGATGAACTTCCGCGCGCCGAGTTGAGTCAGGCGGAAGCGCAGTTGTCCATCGCCCGCGCCAATGTGCGGCGCAATGAGGAGTTGGTGTCCCAGAGTTTCGTCGCGCGCAGCGTGCTCGATGAAAGCCGCGCCAGCTTGCAGGTGGCCGAAGCCCAAGCAGCGCTGGCGCGCGCGCGCCTGGCCCGCATGCGGATCAACGCGCCTTTCGATGGCATCGTGGGCATCGCCAAGGTGGATCTGGGGGAGTACGTGCGTGACGGCGCGGA
The DNA here is from genome assembly GCF_046452315.1 of Hylemonella sp. W303a. NCBI lineage: Bacteria > Pseudomonadati > Pseudomonadota > Betaproteobacteria > Burkholderiales > Comamonadaceae > Hylemonella > Hylemonella sp. W303a. Next base: position 302,285 of record NZ_JBKFDG010000007.1, read on the forward strand.
CATCGTCAATCTGGAAGACATCGAAGCGCTCTACGTTGATTTCCGCTTGCCCGAGCGTCTGCAATCCAAGGTCCGAGCGGGGCAGAGCGCCTTCGTTTCCGTGGATGCGTTACCAGGGCAATCCATACCCGCGGTGATCCAGGCCATCGATCCCTTGGTGGATGCCGATGGCCGTTCGCTGGCGGTGCGCGGGTGCATCGACAACCGCAAGCAACTGCTGCGTCCGGGCATGTTTGCGCGTGTCACTACCGTGTTCGGCGCGCGCGACAACGCGCTGGTCGTTCCAGAGGAGGCCATCGTGCCCCAAGGCAGCAAGCAATATGTGTTCAAGCTTGACGGCCCCGGTCGTGGTGCGGGCGCTGGCGCGCAGGATGGCGATCCCGCCCTGCGGTCGGTGCGCCGGGTCGAAGTGACCACCGGTTTGCGTCAGCCGGGCCGTGTGGAAGTGGTCCAAGGCCTGGCGGCCGGAGACGTGGTGGTCACCGCAGGCCAACAGCGCATGCGAGGCGACGGCATGCAGGTCCGCGTGGCGCAACTCAACTCAGCGGGCGTGCCGGAGCGAGGTTCCGAGGTGCCGGTTGCTGCCCGTTCATCCGGCGCCGCACGCGTTGACGCTGGCAATCCTTGTTCCTGACCGACGGGCAGCCCGGGGGGCTTGGCCCCGGCTGCATGGTTTGCGTGCAGCGCAATCCAACGAATTTGTAACAATGGCTTCGTAACACGGGCAAGCCTTGTTACCAGGGTGGCCCGCTCGAAACAAAGCCAAGTTGTGCAATTTGTTGTTGTCTTGCGCCGCAAGTGACTGGATACAACTGCTTGCATCCATTTACCACTGTGTAAAGAAAAAAATCTCTTTTACACTCTGAGGATATTGCCTGAGTAAATAACCACTTGCTTTGCTTTTTCCGTTGTGCCGGTGCCCATGACAAAAAAAACCAGCGTCCGTCACGGGGAAACTGTCTTTACGCCGCATCTGAAACCCGCCACTCTGTTTGGGATCTGCGGCGCCTTGGTGGCTCGGAGGATGTGGCTGATGGCGTGCGCGGGGTTGATCATGTGTGCTGAGGCGAGGGCGCAGCAAACTCCGCTGCCCGATGCCTTGCAACCCGGAGCTGTGCGCCCCGACGCTGGCAATCGCATGCCACCAGCGCCCACGCCCGGAGGCTTGCTGCAAATCCCGCCCTTGGTGGAGCGTTCCTTGTCGCCGGGTGAAGGTCCTCGTATCCGGGTGGTTCGATTCGATTTGCAGGATGCCCGTGATCTTCCTCGGTACGGGATCGTCCTGAACGAGGCACGCGCGCTGCTGGAGCAAGCCTTGCGCGAACAATCGGACGAGGGTTTCACCATCGGTGAAATGGAAGCCGTGGCCAACCGCGTGACCAACTACTACCGGCAGCGCGGGCTCATTCTGGCCAAGGTGGTTTTGCCCGTGCAGACCATCAACGAAGGCGTTGTGACCTTGCAGGTCATCGAGGGCCGCTTGGGGCAAGTGCTGGCGGAGGGCAATCAGGCGTATTCCACCCAAGCGCTGGCGCGGCCCTTTCACGATTTGTTGGGCGAGCCCGTGAGCCAGCAAGAAGCAGAATCCGCGCTGCTCACGCTGACTGACTATCCCGGTCTCGCGGTCTTCGGAACCTTTCAACCCGGCAAGCGGGTGGGCGAGGCAGATCTGCTGCTGCGTGTTCCCAACGAGGAACGTTTCAACGGCAACCTGCACCTCGATAACCAAGGCAGCGACACCACCGGCGTCTACCGCACGCGCGCGCAATTGCAGTGGAATAACCCGACCGACCACGCGGACCGGGTGTCGCTCACCTTGCAACAGAGCGCGCAGCCGGCCAACAACTTCTTCGGTGGCTTGGAGTACCAGCTGATCCACGACGGCTTCTGGCAAGGCGGCGGCTTCGCTCGCCACAACCATTTCACCGTGGGGGGGGATTTCGCGGATCAGAAGCTCAGCGGTTCGTCAGATCAGTACGGGCTCTTTGTCAAGCAGGTGTGGCGGCGCAGCCGCGAAGGCAACTTCTCCACCCAGCAGGAGCTCGCTTCCAAGACCTCGTCCACGGAGCGCTTCGGTTCTCCCGCCAACGAAGACAAGTTGACCGTGCTGAAGCTGAGCATGAACTACGACTCGGTCGACACACGCTTCAGCGGCTTGAACTACGCGGGCCTGGAATTCAGCCAGGGCTTCAATGACTTGCTGGGCGCAATGGGCGACACCAGCAGCGCGCGCTCCTTGGACCAAGGCCAACGCCCCAGCCGTCTCAGCGGCGAGAGAACCTCCTCCAACCAGAATATTTACGCAGAAGGCGCTTTCAGCAAGGTGTTGGCCTTTTACTCGCGCTTGCAGAACATCACGGCCAGTTCCTCCGTTCTTTTCAGAACCGAGTTCCAATATTCCAATGATTTGCTGGTGCCGATGGAGCAGTACGCCGTCGGCGGCGCCGATCATTTGCGTGGCTTTGACAGCTCCTACACCTTGTATGACACCGGCGGACTCCTATCGCTGGAATACATCCTGCAGGCGCCGGGGTTCGGAGATACCCAAGCCCCTTTCAATGGTTTTGGCGGTGGCTGGCGCTGGCGCGATCTGTTTCAAGTGTCCATTTTTTACGACCACGCGCTGGGCAAGAAGAATCAACCCCTGGCCAATGAACCGCAAGACAATTACCAGTTGTCCGACGCAGGCGTGGGCTTGCGTTTCAACATTCCGAACAAGCTGAGTTCACGCATTCAGCTTGCCTATCCACTGACCGATGAGAGCGGCAATGAGCAAAGTGCAGCGGCGAAATCAGAACCCAAGTTCTGGTTCGACCTCGCCTGGCTTTTCTGATCGGGTCACGCTGACCCGCATCACGCCCATCGCCTTGGCGGCTGCCTTGGCGCTGGGTGGCGCAGCCTTGCCCCTGCCGGTGTATGCCGGTCCCAAGGGAGGCACCGTGGTGGGCGGCAGTGGCAGCATTAGCCAACCCGATGCCAACACCACCCAAGTCCAGCAGAACAGCCATCGCTTGGCGGTGCAGTGGGACAGCTTCAACGTCGACGCCAACGAGCGCGTCAATTTCTACCAACCGTCGTCCAGTGCCTGGGTGCTCAACCAGATCCTGGACCAGAATGCCAGCGTCATTCGCGGTCAGATCAACGCCAACGGCAATGTCATTCTGGTCAATGGCAACGGTGTTTACTTCAGTTCGACCGCGCAGCTGAGCGTGGGCTCCTTGGTGGCATCGGGCTTGGGTCTCTCCACCGAAAACTTCATGGCGGGTCAGCTCAAGTTCGAGCGCCAGGCAGGCACCAGCGGCCGGGTCGTGAACCGTGGTGTCATCCAGGCGGCGACCGGCGGCAGCGTGAGCTTGCTCGGCGCCAGCGTCGAGAACTCCGGCACCATCGTCGCCAACGCGGGTCGCATTCATTTGGGCGTGGGCGAGCGCATCACGCTCGATTTCGATGGCGATGGCCTGATGAGGTTCGCCGTGGACGAGGCCCTGCGGGAGCAGATCGATGGCCTGGACACGGCCATCCTCAACAGCGGCGAACTGCGGGCCGAAGGCGGCCAAGTGGTGCTGGAAGGCCGCGTCGCACGCGACGTGTTTGCTCATGTGGTCAACAACGAAGGTGTGATCCAGGCCGGGCGCATCGACAACACCGGTGGCGTGATCCGGCTCGTCGGTTTCGGTGGCAGCGAAAGCTCCGTGCTCAACACGGGCACGCTGGACGCGGCGGGCCGTGACGCGTCCAGCACCGGCGGTCAGGTGCACGTGCTGGGCGAGCGCGTCGCTCTGATGGGCAACGCCGTCGTGGATGCCAGCGGCGCGCAGGGCGGGGGCGAGATCCTCATCGGGGGCGATTACCAGGGCAAGAACCCGGACATCCCCAATGCGGAACGTGTCTATGTGGGCTCCGGCGTGCACATCAAGGCCGACGCGACCGAGCAAGGCGATGGCGGCAAGGTCATCTTGTGGGCGGACGACGACACCCGGTATTTCGGGTCGATCAGCGCACGCGGAGGCGCCAGCGGCGGCAACGGCGGGTTCGTTGAGGTGTCTGGCAAGCAGCGTCTGGCGTTCGCGGGGAATGTGGACCTTTCGGCCTCCGCGGGGCAGCAAGGCTCGCTGCTGCTCGACCCTGACAATCTGTACATCTCCGACAACCATCCAGGAGGGGGACAGATTGAGCTCCCTGGCGCTCCTTTCGACGCGACGGATGGCAACGATGACTATTGGGTGAATACCTCGACCCTGGCCTCGGTCTCGGGAAATGTCGTCCTGACTGCGAACAACGACATTATTTTCCTGAGTGACCTGAGCATGTCGGCTCAAGGTGCTGCGGACACCCTCAGCATGGTTGCCGTCAATGCGATCACCATGAATGGCCATGGGATCACGACGGTCGGGAGTGTCTCCATGACGGCCGGCGCGGGCGGCGTCACTCTCATCGGAACATCCAGTGTGGGTGTGGACTTGACGATCGTTTCGGGCGGTGCCGTCAGCCAAAGCGGGGCGATCGATTCATCTTCACTGAACGTCACCGCGGCGGCTGGCATTGTCCTGAACGCGGCGAACCAGGTCGACAGCTTCGTTGCGACGAATACGGGGTCTGGCGACATCCAGTTCACCAACACGGCCGCGACGCTGACGGCCTCGGTCAGTCAGAGCGGTGGTGGTGACGTCGTGATCAACAACACCGGTGCGCTGGAGCTGGGTACCACCACGGTCTCCAGCGGGGGCGACCTGACGTTGACCGCGACGGGGGCCATCAGCCAGACCGGTGCTCAGACGCTTGCGGTTGCAGGTACGACGACGCTGGTGGCGGGTGCGAACGCGGTCACGCTGAACAACGCGAACAACTTCGGTGGTGCGGTGACGGTCACCAGCGCCGGGGCGCTGACGCTGAACGATACGGGCACGCTGACGGTGGTGTCGACGTCGACGACGGGGGCGGCGAACCTGACGGCGGTTGGCAACCTGGTGGTGAGCGGCGTGTTCGGCAACAGTTTGACGACCGAGACGACGGGTACCGGGACGACGGAGTTCGGCACGACGAGTGCGACGAGCCTGGATGTGACCAGTGCAGGGGCGGTGACCGACACGGGCGACCTGAGCATCTCGGGCACGACGACGCTGGCGGCGGGGACGAACTCGGTCGCGCTGGACGGGGCAAACAACTTCGGCGGTGCGGTGACGATCACCAGCGCTGGGGCGCTGACGCTGAACGACACGGGCGCGCTGACGGTGGTGTCGACGTCGACGACGGGGGCGACGGACCTGACGGCGGGCGCCAACTTGGTGGTGAGCGGGGTGTTTGGCAACAGTTTGACGACCGAGACGACGGGCACGGGGACGACGAGCTTCGGCACGACGAGCGCGGCGAGCCTGAATGTGACCAGCGCGGGTGCCGTCGGCCAGAGCGGGGCCTTGAGCGTGACGGGCACGTCGACGATCAACGCAGGCAGCGCGAACATCATCTTGACGAACTCCGCCAACGATTTTGTGGACGCGGTGGCGTTGACGGGTGCAGTCACCCAAATCACCGATGACAACGCGCTTACGCTGGGGGTTCTGAACACGGGGTCGCTGACGGTGATCAACGAGGGTGATCTGAACCTCGGCAGTGGCACGATCAGCGGCGCGCTGAATGTCACTACCAACAATGGCGCCGTGACGCAAACCGGCGCGCTGACGATCACGGGCACGAACACGAGCAATATCAATGCGGGTTCGGGGTCCATCACACTGAGCAGTGGCAATGACTTCGGCGGGACGGTGACCATCACCGGCGCTGGAGCGGTGACCTTGACCGACACGAACGCCTTGACGGTGGTGTCGACATTGACGACGGGCGCGGCAAACCTGGCTGCGGCTGGCAACCTGGTGGTGAGCGGCACGTTCAGCGACAACCTGACGACCACGACGACGAGCGCTGGCACGACGAGCTTCGGAACCACGACCGTGGGAGGAGCCCTGAACGTGACGAGCGCGGGTGCGGTGGGGCAAAGCGGTGCGCTGAGCGTCACAGGCACGACCACGATCAGCGCTTCCGGCCAAACGATCACGCTGACCAACACCAGCAACAACTTTGTCGGCACGGTGGGGCTGACCGGTGGCGTGACGCAGATCACGGACGCCAATGATTTGACGTTGGGCACGCTGGCGACTGGCGCGCTGACCGCGAACGGCTTGGCAGGCCTGCTGACGCTCACAGGCGGGAGCGTCACCAGCGCGAATCTGACGGGAAGCAATGGCATCAACCTGTCGGGAACGCTGACGTCGACGGGTGATCTGGACTTCAACAGCGCGGTGACCCTGAGCGGGAACGCGACGCTGACGAGCAGCGGCGGGAACGTCACATTCGATTCGACTGTGAATGGCGCGCAAGCGTTGACGGTGAACGCCACCGCTGGGCAGGCTGTCTTTTCAGGCACGGTGGGTGGATTAACCGACCTCACTGGCTTGACGGTGGACGCGGGATCGCTGGTCATCAACGCGTTGGAAGTGACCGGAAATCTGTCGTTGACCACGGCTAACACGGCCATCACGCAGGGCGGCGTGTTCCAGGTGAGTGGCAACGCCAGCCTCAATGCTGGCACCGGTACCATCACACTGAACAACGCGAACAACTTCGGTAGCCTGACTTTCACGGGCGGCGCGGTGACGATCCAAGAGGGTTCGGCCACGGTGTTGACGGGGACGAATACGGCGACGAGCCTGAGCCTGACGTCGAGCGGGGCGATCACGGACGCGGCGAGCACGAGCCTGGTGGTGACGGGGCTGGCGAGTTTCAACGCGGGGAGCAACGCGATCACGCTGGGTGATGACGCGGGCGACACGACGAACTTCGGCTCGGTGAACC
>NZ_JBKFDG010000008.1:0-106156 GCF_046452315.1 Hylemonella sp. W303a
AAAGCTCAGCTGCGCATTGGCGCGGGCTTCGGCCGTCACACCTGTCACGGAGGTCTGCTGGTTGACCTTGGTGGCGACGGACTTGGCCGTTTCGTTGAGCACCGTGGCGATCGTCGCGCTGCCCGCGGCAGCGTTGATCGCGAAGGTCTCGGCCGCCATGGCGTTGGCACCCCAGGTCGCGCCCGAAGCCACCGTCTGGGCGTTGGTCGCCGAGTTCAGCGCTTGGTTGTTGCCGTACACGCTGGTGCGGGCGTTGGCCGTGGCCGCCACGATGGTCTGGTTGGCGTTGGCGCCAATCTGGAACTGGGCCGTGCCGAACGTACCGTCCAACAGTTTCTGACCGTTGAATTCGGTGCTGGTGGAGATGCGGTCCAATTCGGCGACGAGCTGAGCCACTTCTTGGTTCAGCGCCTGGCGGTCTGAGGCGCTGTTGGTCGCGTTGGCCGATTGCACCGCCAGTTCACGCACACGCTGCAGAATTTCGCTGGCGGCACCCAGCGCGCCTTCCGTGGTTTGCGCCAGGGACACGCCGTCGTTGGCGTTGCGAGCGGCTTGGTTCAGACCACGGATCTGGCTGGTGAAGCGATCGGAAATCGCCAGGCCAGCGGCGTCGTCCTTGGCGCTGTTGATGCGCAGGCCCGAAGACAGACGCTGGATCGCGGTGTTCAGGGCCTTGTCGCTCAAGCCTTGGTAGCGCTGGGCGGACAACGAGTTGATGTTGGTGTTGATAACGGCAGCCATTTGAAAACTCCTGTGCTTTTAGAAAATGGCACTTGCTGTATCAGCGTCGCGCCGGGGGTGGGTTGAATGCCTACTTCTCGAGGCTCTTTGCAGCACCTTGAAACCAGCTTGGCGCCTGCTTCTCGGTGTCTGCCGGGTTTTGAAACCCTTTGACCCGTTATCGCCCCGGCCCCGGTCAACTTGAACCAGGCTCCCGGACACCCTCAGCCCAGGACTGGGCTGATTTCGTCCGCAAAACGTCGCGCGATCGGCAGCGATCCGCAAAACTTGAATCTGGAAAAGCGGCGGCACAACCCCTCTTCACCGGAGATCACATCAGAGGATTCGCCGTCGGAAATAAAAAGAGCCGGTGCCCTTTCTCAGGTACACCGGCTGTCACAGGAGGGCAAGGCACGAGGCCTGCCACGGGAAAAACTACTTAAAAACACTCATGGGGCGGCGCGCGGGCGCCGCCCCAGCCTGCGGCGTATTAACGCAGCAGAGCCAGCACGCCTTGCGGCAGCTGGTTGGCCTGGGCGATCATGGCCGTGCCAGCCTGTTGCAGGATCTGCGCACGCGACAGGTTGGCCGTTTCCGCGGCGAAGTCGGCATCAACGATGCGGCTGCGCGACGAAGTCAGGTTTTCCGCCGTGATGTTCAGGTTGTTGATCGTCGACTCAAAGCGCGACTGCAGGGCACCCAGCTTGGCGCGCTCACCGCTGATGAAGGCCAGGGCGGCGTCCACCGTCTTGATCGCATCGTTCGCCTTGACCACCGAGGTCACGTCCAGGTCCGCCACCTTGTGCAGGGTGGAAGCCGTGTCCGTGCCGATGTAGGCGCCAGAAGCCGCCACCGTGGTGGCATGGCTCAGCACGAAGGACTTGTTCGAGTCGAAGGTCAGGTAACCGCTGACGATCGCGTTTTGCGCGTTCGTGTCGGCCGCCAGCGTCATCGCACTGACCGTGGCCAGGGCGCCGGCGCTGTCCGCCTTCATCTTGTTCACCGTCACGGCGCCCGCGTTCTGCACGGCGGTGTCGGAGACCATGATGTCGTTGCCGGTGGCATTGGTCAGGATGATGCCCGTGCCTGCGGAGTTCAGGCTGGCGGTCACGCCCGTCTTGGACGACTTGTCGTTGAAGGCGGAGATCGCTGCAGCCAGGCCGCTGGGCGTGTTCGCCTCAGCCAGGTTGAAGGTGATCGCCTCGGGGTTGTTGCCGTTGTCCGAACGCAGCTGCAGCGTGTAGGCGCCGGTGGCACCGAAGCTGAGTTGAGCGTCAGCGCGAGCGTCAGCCGTCACACCCGTCACGGAGGTCTGCTGGTTCACCTTGGTCGCCACGGACTGGGCGGTTTCGTTGGCGTTCACGGTGATGGCCGCGCTGCCCGCCGCTGCGTTGATGGTGAAGGCCTCGCTGGAGATGCCGTTGGCACCCCAGGTCGCGCCCGAAGCCACCGTCTGGGCGTTGGTCGCCGAGTTGATCGCTTGGTTGTTGCCGTACACGCTGGTGCGGGCGTTGGCCGTGGCCGCCACGATGATCTGGTTGGCGTTGGCGCCAATCTGGAACTGAGCCGTGCCGAAGGTGCCGTCGAGCAGCTTGGCGCCGTTGAACTCGGTGCTGGTGGAGATGCGGTCCAGTTCGGCGACGAGCTGAGCCACTTCCGAGTTCAGAGCCTGGCGATCCGAGGCACTGTTGGTCGCGTTGGCAGATTGCACGCCAAGTTCACGCACGCGCTGCAGGATGTCGCTGGCGGCCTTGAGCGCGCCTTCCGTGGTTTGCGCCAGGGACACGCCGTCATTGGCGTTGCGAGCGGCTTGGTTCAGACCGCGGATCTGAGCGGTGAAGCGCTCGGAAATCGCCAAACCGGCGGCGTCGTCCTTGGCGCTGTTGATGCGCAGACCGGACGACAGACGCTGGATCGCCGTGGTCAGGGCCTTGTCGCTGATGCCCTGATAACGCTGGGCGGTGAGCGAGTTGATGTTGGTATTGATGACAGATGCCATTGCAGATCTCCTGAATTAACAGCACTCTCATGGAAGACAGCCAGCCGCGGAGATGGCGTCTCCACAGCAAGCAACGCGGGCCAGCCCCCTTGTGCGCAACGGCCTTGGTGTTTGGCGCGAGAAACCTCATGCCAAAGACCAAACCCCCCTGCAGAGACCAGTCCTCAGCTGCAGCATCGGCCGTTAGCACCAGAAACTTTAGAACTAAAGCAGGAAAAGAGGTGCTTTTCCCTCCCTTTTTTTCACTTAAGAGGCGAATGAGTGCTCACTTTCGGGTCTTTACCCCCCTTCGGCCGGGCGGGTGCGCGTTTCGGCAGGTCTGGCGAGAACTTGAGACTTGAATTTGAAAACTGGCGGGTTTCCACCCCATTTATCCAGCTAACACCCAAGAACCCGCCACCCACAATCTTTCCCACGCAATGCCGGTTCCGTCTCATGGAGTCATGGCATGGAACCCGGCCTATCCCGTGAAGTGAGGGCCGCAACCCTGAACTTGAACTGAAGGAGTTTTCAATGGCTGCCGTCATCAATACCAACATCAACTCGCTGACCGCCCAGCGTAACCAGGGCATCAGCGACAAGTCGTTGAGCACGGCCATTCAGCGCCTGTCGTCCGGCCTGCGCATCAACAGCGCCAAGGACGACGCCGCCGGTCTGGCGATTTCCGAGCGCTTCACCAGCCAAATCCGCGGCCTGACGCAAGCCACCCGCAATGCCAATGACGGCATCTCGCTGGCCCAGGTGACGGAAGGCGCCATGAGCGCGGCCAGCGCCATCCTGCAGCGCGTGCGTGAACTGGCAGTGCAATCGGCCAACGCCACCAACAGCGCGGGCGACCGCCAAGCCCTGAACCAGGAAGTGATCCAGCTTGTCGCCGAACTGGACCGCATCGCGGCCACCACCGAATTCAACGGCCAGAAGCTGCTGGACGGCACCTTCGGCACGGCGCAGTTCCAAATTGGCGCCAACGCCAACCAGACCATCATCGCCGCCACCGCCAACCTGCGCACGGGGGTGTACGGCAACAACCAAGCCTTGAACACGGCGACCAACGCCGCGACCGTCGCGACAGGCGCGACGTTTGGTGCCAACGGCATGTCCAGCGAGGCCTTCACCATCAATGCGGCGGCGGGCAGCGCCGCCATCAACGTGGTGGCCAACGAGACCGCCAAGTCGGTCGCGAGCAAGGTCAACCAGCAAACGCCTGCCACGGGCGTCACGGCCGAAGCGCGGACCAACTCCCTGATGACCTTCCAGTCGGCCGGCGCCTACACCCTGACGATACAGTCGGACAACGGCACCCCGGAACCCGTGTCGTTCTCCGTGACCAACCCCTCGACACCCGAAGGCCTGTCCAACGCCATCGCCGCCGTCAACGAGAAGTCCTCGAAGACCGGTGTTGTGGCCGCGCTCAACGCCGCGGGCACGGCCCTGGTGCTGACCAACATCACGGGCAATGACATCATGGTGTCCGACACCTCGGTGATCAACGCTGGCAACGTGACGATCTCGAAAATGCGTCCGGACAGCAGCGGCGCCCTGTCCGCCGTCAACACGATGACGCTGACCGCCAACTCGCAAGGCGAGAACGCGATCGTCAGCGGTTATGTGACCTTTGACTCCAACAAATCCTTCGTGCTCAGCCACGCCGCTGGTGCGACGGTCGCCGCGTCCAACGCCTACGTGGGAACGGACACCCCCTCCACGCTGCACAAGGTAGCGGACCTGGACATCACCACGGTGGACAAGTCCAACGACGCGCTGAAGACGGTGGATTCGGCCCTGGCCTTCGTGAGCGGCGAACGCGCCAAGCTGGGTGCCCTGCAATCGCGTTTTGAGTCGACCGTCAATGCCCTGCAAATCACGACCGAGAACCTGACGGCCTCGCGCAGCCGCATCTTGGACGCCGACTTTGCAGCGGAAACGGCCAACTTGTCGCGCGCGCAGATCCTGCAACAGGCTGGCACGGCGATGGTGGCGCAAGCCAACCAAATTCCGCAAGGCGTGCTGCAGCTGCTGCAGGGCTGATCCCTTACCGCTCTCGGCGCCCGCGCAAGGCACGCCACACCCTCCGTGTGGTCGTGCCTTTTCTTTTGCACTTGACCCTCTAAAGCCTGCCGTGTCCGCACCCAACACTTCGCACCAAGCCGACCCCAGCGCGGTCAGGATCAGCCAAGCCTTCCTGAAGCATGACTGGGTCTCCGTCGTTCGGCTCTGCCGACAGACCCTGCGCAAGAACGGGCGTCACCTGCGTTCGCACCAGATGCTCGGCTTCGCGCTGAACCAGTTAAAGAAGACCGACCAAGCCTTGGCGGCCTACCGCCAAGCCGCGGCCATGCATCCAGAAGACGCCGAGTTGCTGATCAATTACGTGCAGATCTTGATGCAGGAAGGGCGGCCGAGCGACGCCTACCCGGTGCTGAAGAAGGTCACCGCATTGCGCCCCGACAAGGCGCTGAGCTGGATCCACCTTGCGCGCTCCTGCTACCCCATGACGCTGCACGAGGAGGGTTTGGCTGCGGCCAACAAGGCCTGGGAACTGGCCGAGTCCACTGAAGACAAACTGGGTGCGCTCAACCAGCGCGCCATCCATCGGCGCGAGCTGGGCCAGGTGCATGAAGCCGTGGAGGACTGCAAGGCGGCCATTGCCCTCAACCCCGCCGACATCGCCCACCACACCAATCTCTTGCTCTTCATGCTGGCCGACCCGGCTGCGTCGGTGCAAGACATGGCCGAGGCTGCCCGCAACTTCGGGACAACCTTCGAAGCGGCGCTCAAGCCCGCATGGCCCGACCACGCGGCGCGGCGTGAAGGCGGACCTTGGCGCCGCCTGAAGGTGGGCTTCATCTCGCCAGACTTCCACAACCACGCGGTGATGTACTTCGCGGAAGGCTTGCTCGCGCAGCTGGACCGCCGTCAATTCGAAATCTGGGCTTTTGACCTGGGCACGCTGGAGGACACCGCGGCCGAGCGGGTGCGCTGCCATGTGGACCACCACGTGAAGCTGCACCTCAAGCACAGCGTTGAACAGGCCGCGATCATCCAGGAAGCGGGGATCGACATCCTCATCGACCTGAGCGGACACACCGGCGGCAATGCCCTGCCCACCATGGCCCGCAAACCGGCGCCGGTGCAGGCTTTCACCATCGGTTACCCCGGCACCACGGGCCTGACCGCGATCGACTGGTGGTTCAGCGATGGCATCACCGACCCGCCCGGCGCCGAGGCGCTCTACACCGAGCAGTTGTACCGCTTGCCCACCCGCTGGATCTGCTACCGACCCCACAGCCGCAACCCGCTGTGGCGCTACCAACCGGCCTACCAGGTGCGGCCCACGCCCGCGCTGGCCAACGGTTTCGTGACTTTCGGCTCCTGCAACAACCTGGGCAAGCTGACCGACGAGGTGCTGGCACTCTGGGGCCGTATCCTGGCCGCTGTGCCCAATTCCCGGTTGCTGATCGAAGGCAAAAACCTGGGCTTGCCTGAGTTCTCCGCGTCCTACCGCGCCCGTTGTGAACGGCTGGGCATCGACGTGTCGCGCCTGGACCTGGTGCCACTGGACTACGCCAAGCAGTACCTGGTCTACCACCGCGTTGACATCGCCCTGGACCCTTTCCCACTGGTGGGCGGCACCACCTCGAATGACGTGATCTGGATGGGCGTGCCCCTGATCACCATGAACGGCGACGCGCTGAAATCGCGCATGGGCGTTGGCATGCTCGCGCACATGGGGCGGCACGACTGGATCGCGCGCAACCCGGACGAGTACGTGGCCATCGCGTCCCGCTTGGCCAGCGACGTCGAGTCGCTCAACCGCATCCGCCTCGGCCTGCGCGACGAGGTGGAAGCCAGCACGGTGATGCGCGAGGACGTGTACACGCAGGAAGTCGGCAATGCGCTGCGCTTCATGTGGATGCTCTGGCTCGCGGGCTCCAGCCACCCGGAATGGACACCCGAGCAGGTGTTCGCCCAGGTGGAGGCCTGGGTCGGCGAAGCGCCGACCTGGCCAGAACAAGAGTTCCAGGTCGGCGTCGCGCCCGGAGAGCGCATCCCCCTGACCAAGGCCTACGAGCGCCTGCAAACCATGATTGCCCGGGCAAAAACCGACACGGACGAAGCCCCTGCGGCGGCGACCAACCAGATCCTGAGCAAGCGCTGGTTCGAGGCCACGGTGATCGCCGAACGCATCCTGAGCGCCAAACCGCACGACGCAGTGGCGCTCACGGCCCTGGCCGAGATCGAGAACGCCCACGGCAACCATGAGTTTGGCCGGGTCTATCTCGCGGAGGCGCTGAAATCGCTGAAGCCAGCGGAACCTGTGGAGCAACTGCTGGAGCGCACGCAGCGGTACGTGCAAGCAGCGCGGGAGTACCTGGGCGAGGTCTGAATTGAACGACCGTGAGCGCCCGGACCGCACTGGTTCGGGCGCGAGCGGCTCTCGCGAGCGCTGGGCGGGTCAAAAAGCCGGGAGGCTCTGCGCTCAGACGTCGCGGAAGAAATCCGCGAGGATGTCGTGACCGGGCGTTTTGAAGACCAACCCACCCCCGCTGCCCTGGTAAGCAATGCAACCCGGCTCGGTGTCGCGATTGATCACGCTCACGCCTTGGGCGATGTAGGAGCGGTCACGCACCTGGCAACGACCAATGATGGCGGTGTTGGGGTACATGATCACCCCTTCCCCCAGCACGGGCGCGTCCCCGTGGTTTTTTCCGACGGTGGAGTTCTGGTAAAGCACCAGGTGGTTGCCATAGGTCGCCTTGGCCAGCACGATGCCCACCGAGTGACCGATGAAGAAGACCTCGGGCAACTCGATTTCGTAAAAGCAGTCGATGGCGTTGAGCACCTTGTTCAGCAGAAAGAGCTTGGTGCAGACACCTCGCACTTTCTCGCGGCGCCAGATCGTGTTCGAAAGGTAGTACAAGAAGATGCAGTACTGCGAGGAATGCAACACGTCGAACTGGCCCGGCGTCCACATGCGCACCTGGTCAATGCACCGCCCGACCCGCAGCAAGGCCTCGTCCACATGCGCATCGATCAGAGCCAAGTCCGCCTGATCGTCCAGCGGAAAAAACTGCCTGATCTGCGCCTGCACATAGGCCGCGACGCGGTTGCGTTCAAGGTTGACTATCTTCATCGTCTTTCCCAATGTTGTTCAACCACGGTCCGATCACGGCCTCTAGCCCCGCAGGCTGCCAGCCGAAGTCCTCGCGTAGCCGGCAAATGTCAACCACCGCAGAGCCCTTACCGGGGGACCCCGCGCGGAACTGCAGTTGGCGGCCGGTGCGTTGCGCCACCCAGGCGGCCAGTTGCGCGTTGCTGACGTTGTGGCCGCTTGCCACGTTGTAAACCGTCTGCGTGCCACGCAGCGCAATATCGACCAATGCACGCAGCACATCCGGCAAGTGCACGTAGTCACGCTCGGACTGAGGGTTGGAATCCACGGCCAGCACGCCACCCCGCGGGATTTGGGCCAACTGCCGCAAGAGCGCTGGCAGGAATCCGTTCGGGTCGGCCGGGCTGTCGTACACGCTGGCCAGTCGGGCCACGCGCGCGCGCCCCTGACCCAGCGCGTGACACAACGATTCACCTGCCAGCTTGGTCAGGTCGAAGAGATGTCGTGGCACCTGCGGCGCCACGGGCAGCAAGTCCGCCTCGCCCGCGAGGTGCCCCGCAGGCAGACCGTCGTACAGGCGCGTGGACGACAGGTAGACCAGCGAATCCCACTGCTCGGACTGCAGCACCCGCGCCAGCAAGCTGACATGCGCTTCCACCGTGTCGGCAGCGCGCGCCAGGTAGTCCCCGGTCAGGCCAGCGCAATAGAAGACATGGCCCAGGCGCTGTCCGTGCACGGGCCAGAGCGCGCCCTTCTCAGGCAGATGGCAGGTCCAACCTTGCGAACGCAGGTGATTCGCCAACGCAGCACCCACGAAGCCTCGACCACCGATGAGGGTGGCCACGGGCGCGGAAACGTCAGTCGTCGGCATGACTCAACCCGTCGGGACAGTCCAGCGACATGGAAACAGCAGAAGCGTCCACTCAATCCGGCATGCCATCCAGCGGATGGTGCAGGGCCGGCGATTTGTGCCGCAGCAGCTTGGGGCTGACATTCTTCACCTGCTTGAACAGCGGGCTCGCGATCGCGGCGGCATCGGCCACGGCCAGCATGTTGAAGCCGTGCGGCGGGCCTTCGAGGTAAACGCTGTCTGCGGGAATCAGTTCGATGGGCCGATCGCCCATTTCCTGGTGCGTGTTGAAGTCACGCACCGCGTACAACTGGTAGCCCGCGTTCTTGAGCAGCTTGCAGATGGGTGTGTTGGTCAGGCCCACGCTCCAGTCCACGTAGTCACGGTGCACCTCGAACACCACGGCGGGCTTGTCCTGGCCCAGCACGCGGGCAGCACCTTGCAAGGCATGCAGTTCGGCGCCTTCGATGTCCAGCATCAGCACACCAATGGCGCGCTTTTGCGCCTGGCAGTAGTCGTCGATGGTGATGGTCTCGAAGCCCTCATCCCCCGTGGCCAGCACCGCGTTGGCGAAGGAGTCGAAACCGTCCAGCTTCAGGCGTTGGCTGCTCTCGTGCCAAAGCCCCAGCTTGTTGATGCGCAGATTGTCCAGACCATTGAGCTGACCGTTGGCGGTCAGCATGGCAGCCTGATCGGTGTTGGGCTCGAAACAGTGCACCAGCCGGCCGCTGCCCTTGAGCTGCACGCCCAGCACCACGGCGTGGTCGCCGAAGTAGGCGCCGCCGATCAGCACGTCCCCTGAGCTGCGGGCAGTGAGGTGCTGCAGCAAGCGCGTGGTCTGCGGCTCCCAAACATGGCTGGGTCGCTCTTGCTCGGCCAGCAGGAAGTCACGCGCGATCTTGGTGCGGTAAAGAAAACGGAAGCGCGTGCCGTCGGCCAGCTGCTTCTCGTAAGTGTCCTGCTCGCTGTGCAGGGCATCGATGATGGGGCCGGTGATGTCGTCGCGCACGGAGGCGCCATAGCTCAGGCGGCCTTCGGCGCGCTTGAGCCAGTCCATCAGTTCAACGCGCAGGCTCGCGTCGCGGCCCAACTGCAGCAAGGCGTTCTGCAGGCGGGAGCCGCTCAGGTCACGGGGATCGTTCGCCATGGTCTATTCCTCTTTACGTGGTGATCTACAACAATTTCAGTTCACGGTCAGGCGCGGCACCGCCGTCACGAAGCGTCCACCCCATTCGCGGATGTAGCTCAGCTGGGCGGTGATCTCCGTGCGCAGGTTCCAGGGCAGTATCAGCACCAGGTCCGGCCGGTCCTGGCGCAAATGCGCCTCGCCCACGATGGGGATGCGGCTGCCCGGCATGTACTTGTCCTGCTTGGCGGGGTTGAGGTCCACCACATAGGGCAACAAATCGGGGCGCACGCCCGCGAAGTTCATCAGCGTGTTGCCCTTGGCGGCCGCGCCGTACGCACCGACTTTGCGGCCGTCCTTCTTCGCCTGCAGCAGGAACTCCAGCAGCTCGCGCTTGATGCGTTCGGCCTCGCGCTGGAAGCCTGCGTAGAAAGCGGGGCCATGAACACCCGCCTCGCGTTCACGCGCCAGCAAGGCGTCCACGGCCGGTGCCAAGACATGTCGTCCGGTGTCGGCGCGTTGGGCGTAGACCCGCAGGCTGCCACCGTGGGTCGGCAACTCCTCCACATCAAACACCTTCAGCCCGTTGGCCGCGAAGACACGCTGCACCGCAGTCAGCGAGAGGTAGGAGTAGTGCTCGTGGTAGGCCGTGTCGAACTGGCACTCCTGCACCATGCGCAAGAGGTGCGGGAATTCGAAGGTCGCCACGCCCTGCTCTTTCAGCAGGATGGCGAAGCCGCCGACGAAGTCATTGATATCAGGCACGTGGGCCAGCACATTGTTCGCTGCGGTGAGGTCGGCGCTGCGCCCCGCAGCCACAAGCTCGCGCGCCAGGGCCACCCCAAAGAAGCGCTCCACGATCTCGATGCCCAGCTTGCGCGCCGCCACCGCGGTGCTCGTCGTCGGTTCGACACCGTAGCAAGGAATGCCCGCCTGCTTCACGTACTGCAGCAGGTAGCCGTCGTTCGCGGCGACTTCGACCACATTGCTCTGCGCGCCCAGCGAAAAGCGCGCGCGCATGGCCTCCACATAAGCCTTCGCGTGCGCGAGCCAAGAGCTGGAATAGGAGCTGAAATAGGCGTAGTCGGCGTCGAACAATTGCTCGCGCCCGGCGTGGTCCTCGGTCTGCACCAGCCAGCAGCTCTCGCACACCAGCAGGCGCAAGGGGTACCAGGTTTCGGGACCGTGCAAGGCGGCCTCGGTCAGGTAGGCATTGGATGGCGGCGCGCTGCCCAGGTCGAGGAAGGGCAGGCGCAATTCAGTTCCGCAATGGCGGCATTTCATGACACTTCAACTCCAACAAAGTCCGGCGTGATGGGGGCGAAGCCCGCGTCCCTCGCCGACAGGCCCTGCACAGGCAGCGGCCAGGTGATGGCCAGGCGCGCGTCTTGCACGGGCAGGCCGTGCTCGGACTGCGGGGCGTAGGGCGCGGAATGGCAATAAATCAGTTCGGCCTCGTCGCTCAGGACCTGGAAGCCGTGGGCAAAGCCGGGCGGAATCAGCAAGGCCGAGCCGTGCGTGTCGCTGGCCTGCGGGCTCAAGCGCTCGGCGTGCCAACGCAGGAACGTGGGCGATCCAACGCGCAGGTCCACCGCCACGTCCCACACCTCGCCGCGCACGCAGCTGACCAGCTTGGCTTCCTGATGCGGCGCCTGCTGGAAATGCAGGCCGCGCACCAGCCCCCGCCCCCGGCTGAGGCTGTGGTTGATTTGCGCGATCGGCCAGACCCAACCGGCCGGTCGAAGTTCGTCCGCGCAGAAGAGGCGGGCGAAGACGCCGCGCTCGTCCGCGCGCAGGCGGCGCTGCACGCGCTTCAAACCCGCGAGCGGCAGATCGGTGAGGGTCAGGCTGCCACTCACGCCGCTGCCCTCGCTTGCACGCAGCTCCAGGCGTCCAGATCCGCCAGGCACAGCGCGCGCGCCTGAGCACCCTCGTGCAGGGCGCGGTACCAGCGCAGGGTGCGCCCGACCGACTCCGCCAGGTTCCAGCGCGGCGCCAGACCCAGACGGGTTTGCGCCAAAGAAGTGTCCAGCGCCAGCCAGCCCGCCTCATGCGGACCTTCGATGCGCTGTGCGTAATTCACCTGGCCACCAAGCCAAGCGGTCCGCGCCAAATCGATCACCGTGCGCACCGTGGCGCGCTCGTGGGGCAGGGGGCCGAAGTTCCAGGCCTGGGCCGCAGAAACATGGGCCGACGCATCGGTCCACAAGGTTTGGGCCAGCACCAGGTAGGCGGCCAGGGGCTCCAACACGTGCTGCCAGGGGCGCGTGGCCTCGGGGCGGCGGATCTCCAGGGCGCGTCCGTCCTGCCAGGCGCGCACCGCATCCGGCAGCAGGCGGTCCGCGGCCCAGTCGCCTCCGCCGATGACGTTGCCCGCGCGGGCACTGGCCAGAGCCAGGCCTTGCTCCTTCAAGAAGGCGTCGCGGTAACTGGCGATGGCCAGCTCGCAGGCGGCCTTGCTGGCGCTGTAGGGGTCGTGCCCGCCCAGTTCATCGCCTTCGCGATAAGGATGGGGCCACTCGTGATTGCGGTACACCTTGTCGGTGGTGATGCACACCGCCACCTTGGCGCCTGGGTGCCGACGCAGTGCGTCCAGCAGGTGCACCGTGCCCATGACATTGCTGGCCCAAGTCCCCACGGGTTCACGGTAGCCTTCGCGCACCAGGGCTTGGGCCGCCAAGTGCAGCACCACGTCCGGGTGACTTTCTTGCACCACGCGGGCCACGGCCTCGGCGTCGCGCAGGTCGATGACATGGTGACTCAACCCAGAGGCAACACCCGCCAGCTCGAACAAATTGGGTTGCGTGGCGGGCGCCAACGCCAGGCCCGTGACCTGGGCGCCCAGGCGCTGCAGCCACAGCGCCAGCCAGGCTCCCTTGAAACCGGTGTGGCCCGTCAACAGAACACGCTTGCCGCGCCAGAACGCCGCGTCAGGCCCGGCCTGTGTCATCGCCAGACCTTCCAAGGTGCGCGACCTTCGGCCCAGAGGCTCTCCAGCAAATTCTTCTCGCGCAAGGTGTCCATGGGTTGCCAGAAGCCATTGTGGGTAAAGGCCATCAATTCGCCGTCGGTCGCCAACCCGGTCAGCGGCTCGATTTCCCAGCTCGTGGCATCGCCAGCAACCCGCGAGATGCACTTCGGCGACAACACAAAGAAACCCCCGTTGATCAAGCCACCATCGCCTCGCGGTTTTTCCGCGAATCCCTGGACCTGCTCACCCTGCATCTGCAGCGCGCCATAACGGCCGGGAGGTTGCACCGCGGTGACGGTGGCCAGCTTCCCATGGGCTTTGTGGAAACGGATGGCCTCGGTGATGTTCACATCGGCCACGCCGTCGCCGTAGGTGAAGCAGAACGCTTCTTCATCTTTCAGATAGTCCGCGACGCGTTTGAGGCGCCCGCCGGTCATGGTGTCCTCGCCCGTGTCCACCAGGGTCACGCGCCAGGGTTCGGCATGGCGCTGGTGCACTTCCATGCGGTTGTTGGACATGTCAAAGGTGATGTCCGAGGTGTGCAGGAAATAGTTGGCGAAGTATTCCTTGATGACGTAGCCCCGGTAGCCGCAGCAGATCACGAAGTCGTTCACGCCATGCGCGCTGTAGATCTTCATGATGTGCCAAAGAATGGGCTTGCCGCCGATCTCGATCATCGGTTTCGGCTTGAGGTGGGTCTCCTCGGAAATGCGCGTGCCCAGGCCACCGGCCAAAATGACTGCTTTCATGGATTGCTGCCGTGATGTAGGTCCGACCGGGAGCGTAAACCAAGGCCGGCGCGCAGAACGGGCAAATTGTCCGGGCTAGGCGGCCTATTTCCCGCTTCTGGCGAGCCAGGACGGCGACGGGCGCACCGGGCGCTCAGGTGCGGACCCACTCAGGCCCGCATCGCCGTTGGACTTGGCGTCGACATTGGCCTTGGCGCTGGACTTGGCGCTGGACTTGGCGCTGATGCGCCATCGTGCTCAGTCTCAATAGTGACTGAGGTTGTCGAACACCTGCATCAGCATCTTGTTGAGCCGGGCGATCTTCACGGGCGTGAGCCCTTCATAGCCCTTGAGGAAGACGTTCTCGGTCGCCTTGCGCATCTCGACGATCATCTGTTCGCCCGCCTCGGTCAGCGAGACCTCGGTGACGCGGCCGTCGGCGGCGGAGGTGGAGGTGAGCACCAGTCCACGCTCCTGCAGGCGGTAGACGATCTTGGTGATGGTGGGCAACTTGACCACCGCGTGCAGCGAGATCTCCGACATGCTGGAGGTACCGTTCTCGCGCAGGATGAAAAGAATCCGCCAGGTCGGCAGATCAGCCCCCACCTTGCGCAGGGCGCGCTCCATGTGGTGGTGGTAGATGTTGTTCAGCCGGGCGACCCAGTAGAACGGGAAATCATCCTTGACGAAATCTTCGCTGGCCGGGTTGTGACGGCTCAGTTGCTTGCTCACCGGTTGCCTCCTTCAAGACGCGCTTCTTCTGTGCGCGCTTATTGTGGCTCAGCCAGAGCCTGCGCCTTGCGGGCTTCCCGCTCGCGCAAGGCCTCGGCGATCAACTCCGGAATCTCTTGGGGCATGAAGCCGCACAGCACCTGGCCGCGCACCTCGTCTCGGAACATGCGCAGCATGAAGGCCTCGTCCTCCCGCAGGCTGCGGGCCGCCAAGGCATAGACCATGAAATTGTTCTTCATGGCGGCGCGCACCACGTCACGGTCGCCGCGCAAAGACTCGGCCGCGTGCACCAAAGCCAGTGCGTCCTGGGTAACCGCCGCCAGCACCACGGGCTTGGCTGCGCGCAGGCGCTCGGAGGCGAACTCCAGTGCCATGCCGGTGGTCTGCACGGCCCGCAGGACCACCGCCTCGTCGTCGCGCCAGGCCGCGTCCAAACGGGCCAGCGCGTAGCCCTGATCGCGCACTTGGGACCAGGCCACCGACTTGTCCATGCCCTTGCCTTTCACCAGCTCGGCCCGCGCTCCGCGTGCATCTTGCGCACCATGGCCGTGAAGAACTGCTGGGCGAAACCGCTTTCGCTGATCAGCTGGGCGGTCAGGTCGCGGCACTTGGTCTTGATCTCGGGCGACAGCGGCACGTCTGGCCCCGGCAGGGCGCCCGCGGCGCACTGGATCTCGACCGCACGCTGCACGGTCCAGAGCAGAAAGAGGGTCTTGGCGATGGACGCTTCCGCCACCGCGATGCCGTGGTTGCGCAGCACCAGCACATGCTTGTCGCCCAGGCTGGCGATCATGCGACCCTTTTCCTCGGCGAAGAGGGTGATGCCCTCGAAGTCGTGGTAGCCCACGCGGCCGTAGAGCTGCGCGCCGTAGAAGCTGTTGTGGTCGATGCCGCCCTGCTTTTGCACCACGGCCGACACCGGCGTGGTGTGGGTGTGGATGACGCAATGCACATCCTCGCGCGCGCCGTGGATGGCCGCGTGCAGGGCGAAACCGGCCGGGTTGCCGTCATACGGCGAGTCCTCGATCTTGTGGCCGTTCAGGTCCACCTTGATCAGGTTGGCCGGGGTGATCTCGGTGTAGTTCAGCCCGAAAGGGTTGACCAGGTAGTGGTGCGCCGGGCCGGGCAAGCGCGCCGAGATGTGGTTGAAGATGGTCTCGGTCCAGCCGAAGTAGTCGATCAGGTGGTAGCACTCGGCCAGTTCGCAGCGCAACGCCCATTCCTCGTCGGAGAGGTGAGCAGGCTTGAACAAGGTGGGGGTTCGGGGGGTCAGGTCCATGGGGTACTCCTGGTGGTGGCTTTGCAAGCCTTCTAAGGATCAAGCGGCGGCGAGCTGAGGCAGGGGGCTGGCCACTTCCTCGCGAAAGTGAGCCAGGGCAATCATGCGCGCAGTCACGGGCATGGCAATGTCCTGAAGTCGCGCGAGTTCCAGCACCGCGTCGCCGATGGCCGCCAACTCCAGCGGTCGGCCCGCCAAGTGGTCCTGCAGCATGGAGGTCCGGACAGCCCCCATGGCCGCGCCCTCGGCAATGAACGATGCGGGGTCAAACGGGATGCGCGCGCCATAGGCCGCGGCCAGGGCCAGCCCCTCCTGCAGCATGCGCCGAACGATGGGCAGCAGGCGGGCGTCACTGTAGATGGCGTCCAGCGTTGCGCCGCTGACCACCGACAGCGGGTTGGACGTGAGGTTGGCCAGGATCTTGGTCCAGAGCGTGTCGCGCAGCGCGGGCACGCAGCGCGCCTCGATCCCAGCACGACTCAGCACCTCGGCCAGCCGCTGCATGCGCGGGCCGGGCGCGCTGTGGTCGATCTCACCCAGCACGATGAGCAAGGGGTTGTCGGACACGGCCTGCGCCGGCCCCGTGCGCTCGGCGGTGATGAAGGTGACGGCGCCCAGCAACTGCCCCGGCTCCAGCGCGTTCAGCAGCACACCGCCCGGGTCCACCGCCTGCACAGGCTGCCGCCCCCAAGGCCCCGGCTGTCCCTGGAAGAACCAGAAAGGCACGCCGTTGACCAGCGGAATCACCAAGGTTTGCGGGCCGACCATGGCCCGCGCGGCCGTCAGCAAGGACGCCAGATCCTGCGACTTGCTGCACAAAAAGAGCACGTCCTGCACGCCCAGCCCGGCCGCGTCGTCGGAGGCGATCACCTGGGCCCGCAATCGCTCGCCACGGCGGTGCAAGGTCAAACCCTCGGCCTGCATCTGGCGCAAGGTGGCGCCACGCGCCAGCACCCGCACCTGCGGCCCGCCCGGCTCCACGCGGGCCAGCAAGGTCGCCAGCGTGCAGCCGATGGCGCCCGCGCCGGCCACGCCGATGCGCAGGGCTTCGTTGCTCGGGGTCAGGCTCATGTGGACAGCAACTCCTGATGCCGGCCGGCCGCGCCCAGGTAGGCCTCGACCACGCGCGGGTCATGCGCGAGTTCACGGGCCGGGCCCTGCATGGCCACGCGGCCGAGTTCCAATACATAGGCGTAGTCGGCCACCTTGAGCGCGGCGCGCGCGTTCTGTTCCACCAGCAGGATGGACACGCCACGCTCACGCAGTTGCACGATGATGCGAAAGATGTCGCGCACGATCAGCGGCGCGAGCCCCAAAGAGGGCTCGTCCAGCATCAGCAGGCGGGGCTGGCCCATCAGGGCGCGGCCCAAAGCGAGCATCTGGCGTTCGCCTCCGGACAAGGTGCCGGCTTCCTGCCGGGCGCGTTCCTTCAGGCGGGGGAACAGGCCGTAGACCTCCTCCAGAGCGGCCTGCCGCGCCGCGCGCGACTGGCCCCGCAGACGAAAGCCACCGAGCACCAGGTTGTCCTGCACGCTCATCTGGGCGAACAACGCGCGGGTTTCGGGGACCAGGGCCATGCCACGCGCGACGTGCTGCTCGATGTCGCGGCCCGCGAGGTCTTCGCCATCGAACAGCACCTGGCACTCGCCGCCCCGGATGGGCAGCAGCCCCATGAGCGCGGCCAGCGTCGTGCTCTTGCCCGCGCCATTGGGGCCGATCACGGTGACGATCTGGCCCTGACCGATCTCCAGGTGGATGTCGGAGATGGCTTCGATGCGGCCGTAAGCGGCGCTGAGATGGCGCACGCTCAGCAGCGGCCGTTGGCTTGTCTGGTCTGTGTTCATTCTCCCCCCCCACCCACATCCGCACCAACATCTGCACCCACATCCGCACCCAGGTAGGCCTTGAGCACGGCCGGGTCGCGCTGGATGGCCTCCGGCAATCCTTCGGCGATCTTCTGGCCAAACTCCATCACCACGATGCGGTCGACCAGACCCATCACGAAATCCATGTCGTGCTCGACCAGGAGCACAGCCACGCCCTCGGCACGCAGCTTGCGGATCAACTCGGCCAGCGCTTCCTTCTCCTTGAGGCGCAGGCCCGCAGCGGGCTCATCCAGCAGCAGCAGGCAGGGGTCGGCGCAGAGCGCTCGCGCGATCTCCAAGACGCGCTGCTGCCCGAGGGCCAAGCTGCCCGCGGGACGGTCCAGGAACTCGCCCAGACCCACGCGCTCCAATTGCGCACGCGCCTCGCTGAGCAGGCGGCCTTCGTCTTCGCCGTCCAGCCGCAGGGCCGAGGCGAACACGCCCTTGCGACCACGCAGGTGCGCGCCCAAGGCGGCGTTCTCGAGCACGGTCATCTCGGGCAGCAGCTTGACGTGCTGGAAGGTGCGCGACAGCCCCGCAGCCGCCAGCAAGCGCGGGCTCTGCCCGTTGACGCGGTGACCCCGGAAAATCACGTCGCCTTCGTTGGGCGCCATGACCCCCGAGATCAGGTTGAACAAGGTGCTCTTGCCCGCGCCATTGGGGCCAATCACGGCCATGATTTCGCCCGCATCGACCTGCAAGGACACCGCGTTGTTGGCCACCAAACCGCCGAAGCGCTTGGTGACACCGCGCACGTCCAGCACACGCTCGCCGGGGTTGGGGCGCGCACGCCGAGGCAGGGGCGGCACAGGCATCGACGCATCCGGTGCCGGCAAGCGGGTCGCGTGCCGCGGCCCGAGTTTCAGGCCCCGCGCCAGCAGCGTCGACAGCGCGCCGTAGACACCGCCCGGCCAGCGCTGCATCACCAGCACGACCAGCAAGCCAAACACAATGCTTTCAAAATTGCCTGCGCGCCCCAGCAGCAGAGGAAGCAGGTCCTGCAGCCATTCGCGCAAGAGCACAACGATGCTGGCGCCGATCAGCGCGCCCCAGAGGCTGGTGACGCCACCGAGCAGGGCCATGAACAGGTAGTCGATGCCCGACTGCACATTGAAGGGCGCGGGGCTGACGAAGCGCTGCGTGTAGGCATAGAGCCAGCCCGAAATGCCCGCCAGTCCCGCCGCGATCAGGAACACCACCATCTTGGCGCGGAAGACGTCCACGCCCATGGAGGTCGCCATCTCCTGCCCGCCGCGCAGCGCGCGGATGGCGCGGCCCATGCGCGACTCCAGCAGGTTGCGGATCAGCAGCGCGGCCAGCAGCACACTGCCCCAGATCAGGTAATACATGCGCGGCCCGTCGCCGAACACCACACCCGCGATCTTGAGCGGCGGCAGGTCGGCGATGCCGGTGTGGCTGCCCAGGCTCTCCAGCGTGCCGAACAGCGAATACAGCGACATGCCCCAGGCGATGGTGCCCAGCGGCAGGTAGTGGCCACTGAGCTTGAGCGTCAGCAGACCCAGCACGAAGGCGAAGGCCAGCGTGATCAGCAGGCCCAGGCCCAGCGCGATCCACGGGATGCCCGCCATCGCACCAAGGTTGAGCACCGAAGGCCCAATCAACGCCGCCGTGGTGTAGGCGCCCAGGCCCACGAACGCCGCTTGGCCAAAACTCGTCATGCCCGCGACACCGGTCAGCAGCACCACGCCCAGCGTGGCCAGCGCGTACATGCCGATGTTGTTGAGCACCGTGATGTAGAAGGAAGAGGACAGCAGCGGGAGCACCAGCAGGACCGCCAGCCCGACGCCGATGAAGGCGCTTGAACGTCGTGACATGAACATGGTCAGTGCTCCTCCTCGCGACCGCCACTCTTGAGCGAACGCCAAAGCAGGAAGGGCAGGATCAGCGTGAACACGATGACCTCCTTGTATTCGCTGGCCCAGAAGGTCGAGAAGGATTCGACCAAGCCCACGGCCAAGGCGCCCAGGGCCGCGACCGGGTAGCTCACCAAGCCGCCGATGATGGCGCCCACGAAACCCTTGAGGCTGATGATGAAACCCGAGTCGTAGTACAGCGTGGTCAGCGGCGCGATCAACACACCCGAGAGCGCGCACATGAAAGTGCCCAGCGCGAAGCTGACCTTGCCCGCGAGCACGGGCGAAATGCCCATGAGCCGCGCACCCAATTGATGGATGGCCGTGGCGCGCAAGGCCTTGCCATAGAGCGTGCGCTCAAACATGGCATACAGCCCGCCGATCAGCACCAGCGACACCACCAGCACCCAGATCGTCTGGCTGGCGATGCTCAAACCGCCCAGATCGAGGCTGAACTCGGAGAACGGTGCGGTGCGCGAACCCTCGGCCCCAAAAACCAGCAGCCCCACACCGAGCAGGCTGACGTGCACCGCGATGGCGATGATCATCAGCAGCAGACCCGAGACATGCGCCACCGGTTGGAAAAACAAGCGGTACATCAAGGGCCCCAGTGGGGTGATGGCGGCCAGCGTCAGCACGGCTTGCAGCAGCATGGGCAATCCATGCAGCGGCAACCACGCCAAGGCCGCCACCAGGCCCAGCCCATACACAGGCCAAGCCAGTGACGTCCAGCGCCAGGGCGCGCGTCCCCGCAAGGCCAGCCCCACGTCGGCCAGCGTCCCCAGCAAGGCCAGAGCCAACACGAGCCAGCCAATCAACACGGGCCGCTCGGCCTGCATGGCCGCCATGGTCAGCGCGCTGAAGGCGACGAACTCCCCCAAGGGGATCAAGAGGACCCGGGTCACGGAAAAGACCAGGATGATGGCCAGGGCCACGAGCGCGTAGATCGCGCCGTTGCTCACGCCGTCCTGGCCCAGCAGGGCAATGATTTGCAGGTTCATTGGGGGGCGATCGGAACAGAGACCCGTTGCCACCGGCCACTTCGCCCGAGCGTCGCGCGGGCGAGTGGGACGGGAGCGCCGCGTCGATTCGGCGGTCTTTCGTCTTTACTTCACGAGGCGCCAGGCGCCGTCCTTGACGGTGATCAGCTCGCGGCCACGCGCGTCAAAGCCGCTGTGGTCGGCCGCCGTCATGGTGTAGACCCCCTGGGTGCCGGGCAGGTCCTTGATTTGCTCCAGCGCGTCGCGCAGGGCCGCGCGGAACTCCGGCGTGCCGGGCTTGGCCTTCTTGGCCGCGACGGGAATCGTGGCTTGCAGCAGCAGACCGGCGTCGTAGACGTTGGCGCCAAAGGTGGCGGGCTCCGCGCCGAACTTGGCCTTGTAGTCGGCGATGTACTTGGCGGCGATCTTCTTGGAGGGGTGGCTGTCGCTGACTTCGTTCATCACCAGCATCAGGCTGGCGGCCAGCACCGTGCCTTCCACCTTCTTGCCACCGAGCTTGATGAAATCGGGCAAGGCCGCGCCATGCGTCTGGTAAATCTGCCCTACGTACTTCTGGTCCACCAGGGTGGTTTGCGGCAGCACCGAGGAACTGCCCGGCGCGGCGATCAAGATGGCGTCGGGCTTGGCGGCGATCAGCTTGATCGACTGCGCCGTGACCGAGGTGTCCTGGCGCTGGAAGCGTTCGGAGGCGATGACCTTGATGCCCGCCTTCTCGGCCAACTCGGTCGTCACGGTGAGCCAGTTCTGACCGAAGGGGTCGGCCAGGCCGAAGAAGCCCAGCGTCTTCACGCCCTTGGACTTCATGTGACCGACCAAGGCCTCGGCGATGATGTCGTCGTTCTGCGTGGTCTTGAAGACCCACTTCTTGGGTTCGGTCATGGGCAGCACCACGGCCGCGCCACCGACCGGCGCCAGCATGGGCACACCCGCTTCGGCCGCGATCTGGATCACGCCCATGGCCGCGGGCGTTCCGCTCGGGCCGATGATGGCGTCCACGCCGTCGCCCACCAGCTTCTTGAAGGCCGTGACGGCGGCCGTCGGATTGCTCGCGTCGTCCAGCGAGATGTATTCCACGCTCAGTCCGCCCACCTTGGTCGGCAGCAGTTCGATCGAGTTCTTCTGGGGGATGCCCACCAGGGCCACCGGGCCGGTGGACGACGTCACCACGCCGATCTTCACCTGGGCCTGTGCGCCCGCCGCCATGCCCACGCCCACCGCCAAGGCGGCCAGGGCGCTCACCATCCGCTTCATCACCATATCCATACTCCAAATAAGCCGGCCGCCCAAGGTCGCTACGCACCGGCCTGCCTCAGGCCAGCACCCCCGGCCTGAGCAGTCCGGCGGACGAGGGCAAAGTCTTCAAGCATCTTTCATGCCACCATTCACTTGAATCGTGAATGAATATTTCATGCAATTGAGGCACTAGAAAAGCGACTTGCCGGCCCGCACGCGGTGCGCACGTTTGCGTGGCGTCGCGCGCCAAAAAAGCGGGCAGGCCGCCCCCATCAGGTGCCTGGCGCGCCGACAACTTCTTGTTTTTTCAGGAAGTCAGCCAGAAAAGCTGGCCCACTAATTGCTCAACTCCTGGTCAAACGAAGGTTTTGAACCTTCTTACTCTTTGCGCTGTCAACTTTTTTATTTAGTTGAAATTTCACATGAACTACTTAGGCAATCTGATGGGAAGCAATTCCAAGCACATCTGATTTGCCACAGGAGCACCAGGACCATGACCACCCGTTCCCCGGACACGCTGCAAGGCCTGCTGACCGACATCCGCGCTCGCGCCGCGGAATTCGAGCGCCAGCGCCACATTTCGCCCGACGTCATCGAGGGCTTCAAGCGCCTGGGTGTCTACCGCGCCCTGTTGCCCAAACGCCTGGGCGGACTGGAATGGAGCGCGCGCCAGTTTTGCGAGCTGATCGAGACCATCGCCGAAGCCGACGGCTCGGCGGGCTGGGTGGCCAGCTTTGGCATGGCTCCCACGTACCTCGCCGCGCTGCCGCCCACGACCTTCGAACAGATCTACCGCAACAACCCGGACACGGTGTTCGCGGGCGGCATCTTCCCGCCCCAACCCGCCCCGTACGTGGACGGTGGCATCGAGGTGAGTGGACGCTGGAGCTTTTCCAGCGGCTGCATGGGCGCCAGCGTGCTGGGCGTGGGCATCAGCCCGCGCCAGGCGAGCGCGGAGGGCGCTACCACTGCCGGGCTGCCGCGCATGGCCGTGCTGCCGCGGGCCAAGGCCACCATCGTGGAGACCTGGGACGTGAGCGGCCTGGCGGGCACCGGCAGCCATGACCTGGTGGTGGACAAGGTGGTCGTGCCCGAGGACTGGACCTTCGTGCGGGGCGGCCCGTCCCGCCAGAACGAGACCATGTTCCGCTACCCCACGCTGGCCTTCGCGGCCCAGGTGCTGGCCGTGGTGGGCCTGGGCATCGGCCGCGCCGCCATCGAAGAACTGCGCCGCATGGCGGGTGGCCACAAGGCCGTGACCGGCGCGCCCAGCCTGGGCGACCGGCCTGCCACGCAAGCCAGCCTGGCCCGCAACGAGGCGCAGCTGCGCTCGGCGCGGGCCTGGTTCTACACCGCCATCGACGAAGCCTGGGACAGCCTGCTCAAGGGCGACCCGGTCTCGCCCGCGCAGACCAGCGCGCTGCGCCTGTCGGCCGCGCACGCCGCGCGCACCGGCGCCGAGGTGGCGCGCGACATCCAGATGCTCTCGGGCATGGCCGGCATCTACAACGCCAGCCCCATCGCCCGCTGCGTGCGCGACGCCAATGCCGTGACGCAGCACGCCTTCCTGGGCGACATCGTCTACCAGAACGCCGGGGCCATGGCCTTCGGCCGCGATCCCCTGCCGGGTTATCTGTGAAGCGGCGCCGCGCCGGCACGACACCCGCCCCGACACCCTGATTCTCAAGCTTCCACGCCACGCACCTCACCGAAAGGAAACACCATGAGCGACAAAAAACCCCTGCGCGTCCTGCTTTGCATGGGCGTGAACCAGAACTTCTTCGACGCCACGCCCGCCGAGCAGAAGGAGGTGTGGGTCGCCACGCTGGCCATGTACAAGAGCCTGACCTCGCTGCCCGGCGTCAAGGTGCTGGGCAACTTCGACGACGACCGCATCCAGGTCGGCGCCTCCACCGAAGCCCCGTGGACGACCTATTTCCTCTGCGACTTCCCCGACTACGACACCGTGGTGGCCGCTTGCAATCTGTGGCGCACCACGCCGGTGGGCGATGGCACCTACAAGTTCTGGAAGTACGCCAAGGTCGAGGCCCGCATCGGCCGTGAACTGGAGTTCCCGGTCTGAGCCCCACGCATCCCACGTCATCAGAAAACAAGCCCATGAGCACCGTCATCCCCATCCAACCCGCGACGTCCCCTGCGGCAGCCGACGCCGCGCAGACTTCGTGCATTCCCTACACCGA
Source organism: Hylemonella sp. W303a (assembly GCF_046452315.1). Lineage (NCBI taxonomy): Bacteria > Pseudomonadati > Pseudomonadota > Betaproteobacteria > Burkholderiales > Comamonadaceae > Hylemonella > Hylemonella sp. W303a. The sequence continues at coordinate 23,693 of NZ_JBKFDG010000008.1, forward strand.
ACTGGTGCAGCCCGACCGCGTGCACACCTCGCTCTACACCAACCCGGCCATCTTCACGGAAGAGATGGACAAGGTCTTCTATTCGAACTGGATCTGGGTCGGCCACGTGAGTGAAGTGCCCGAGCCAGGCAGCTTCAAGTCCACCTGGATCGGCCAGCAGCCCGTGGTGCTGGTGCGCGACCGCAAGAAGGAACTGCATGTGCTGCTCAACCGCTGCCGCCACCGTGGCGCCACGGTCTGCGAGCACAAGAAGGGCAAGACCGCCAGCTTCGTCTGCCCTTACCACGGCTGGGGCTACGGCCTGGACGGTGCGCTGCGCGGCGTGCCGCACCCGGAGAGCTACGGCGACACGCTGGAGAAAGACAAACTCGGCCTGGTGAGCCTGCGCGTCGAGCAGTACGCAGGCATGGTCTTCGCCACCTTCAAGGACGACCTCATGCCCCTGGCTGAGTGGCTGGGCCCTGCCAAGAAGTGGATGGACCTCTTCATGAAGCAAGCCGGCGGTTACCCGGTCAAGGTCGCAGGCGAGCACCGCTTCACCTTCCCCGGCAACTGGAAGATCCAGCTCGAAAACACCACGGATGCTTACCACTTCCCCCTGGTGCACAAGAGCTTCCTGAGCTCGCTGGACGAACAAGCCAAGAAGACTTTCGACTTCGTGGCCGGTCCGGGTTACGTGGAAGACCTGGGCAACGGTCACAGCGTGATGGTGATGATCCCGGAACTGATCGACCTCGAAGCTGACCTCGACAAACCCATCCCCGACCGCTTCGCCGAGCTGGCCCAGGCCCTGCGCGACGAAGGTCATGAAGAGCAGAAGGTGCGTCGCATCGTGCGCGCCGTGGGCGGCACCGGCTTCAACCTCAACCTCTACCCCAACGTGGCCTGCTCCATGGCCTTTTTCCGCGTGCTGCGTCCCATCTCGGTCAACGAGACCGAAATCCACCACGCCGCCATCGTGATGGACGGTGGCCCGGCCATCGCCAACCAATACCGCCTGCGCCTGCACGAGCATTTCCAGGGGCCCATGGGTTTTGGCACACCGGACGACGGCGAGGCCTGGGAACGCGTGCAGAAAGGCGCCAACGCGGGCGAAGACCTCTGGATCATGGTCAACCGCGGCCTGCCCGGCGAGAAACCCGGCACCGACGGCCCGCGCGGCGACGTGAGCGCCGAGACCGGCATGCGCGCGGCCTACCGCCAATGGCTCAAGTCCATGACCGCCTGAGCCTGGCCCGACAAGGATTGCTGATGAACACCGCATTGAAGACCGACCTGCTGAACGAGGTCACGGCCTTTCTCTGGGCCGAGGCCGACATGCTCGACAACGAGCTGTACGAGGAATGGCTGCAACTCTGGCGCGAGGACGGGCTCTACATCGTGCCCATCGACCCGAAAGAGACGGACCACGAGAACACGCTGAACTACGCCTACGACAACGCCAAGATGCGCCGCATGCGCGTGCAGCGCCTGACGGGCGGCGAGTCCATCTCGACCAGCCCCGAACCGCGCACCGTGCGCATGGCCTCGCGCTTTCGCATCGTCGAGGACGACGGCGCCACGCTGACCGTGCGCTGCGCGCAGTTCCTGACTGACTTCCGCAAGGAAAACCAGCACCAGTACACGGCCAACCTGGTCTACACCCTGGAGCGCCACGGCGGAAGCTTTCGCATCGTGCGCAAGGTCGTGAAGCTGATCAACGCCGACGACGTGCTGCAGACCATCGGCTACATCCTCTGAGGCGCACACCATGACGCAAGCACCGACACACGACGTCGCCCTGGTGACGGGCGCGGCCCAGGGCCTGGGCGAAGTGATCGCCCGGCGCCTGCACGCCGCCGGCTACAAGGTCGCGGTGGCCGACTTGGCGATGGACAAAGCCGAGGCCGTGGCGACATCGCTGGACGCCACGGGCGCCACCGCGATGGCCCTGCAGCTTGACATCCGCCAGAAAGCCGATTTCGAAGCCTCGCGTGACCGGTTGCTTGAACGCTGGGGCAGCGTGCAGGTGCTGGTGAACAACGCCACCGTGACGCTGCACACGCCGATGATGAAGATCAGCCCCGAGGAATTCAACCACGTCATCACCACCAACCTCGGCGGCACCTTCTTCGGCTGCCAGGTCTTCGGCTCCTATTTCGCCGAGCAGAAATACGGCCGCATCATCAACCTGGCCTCGTTGGCCGGGCAAAACGGCGGCACTTCGGCCGGGGCGCACTACGCCTCGTCCAAGGCGGGCATCTTGGTGCTGACCAAGGTGGTCGCCAAGGAACTGGCTGGCGCAGGCGTGACGGTCAACGCCATCGCCCCCGGCCCCATCGACCTGCCCACGGTGCGCGCGACCGTGCCGGCTGAAAAGCTCCAGCACATCATCGACAATGTGATTCCGGTTCACCAATTGGGGAATCCGGATTTCATCGCCGACACCCTGGTGCATCTGGCCTCGCGTCAAGCCGGTTATGTGACTGGCGCAGCCTGGGATTTGAACGGCGGCATCTTCATGCGTTGACACCCAGACCCACATGACTTCTGCCCAGACTCTCCGCGTTCGTGTTGCCAAACGACAGGCCAGCGGCCAGGACATCGCCCTCTTCACCCTGGTGAGCGCCGACGGCGCGCCACTGCCCGCCTTCGAGGCCGGCGCGCACATCGACGTGCACCTGCCGGGTGGCTTGGTTCGCCAGTACTCGCTGTGCGGCGACCCCACCGACAAATCCCACTACCGCATCGGCGTGCTGCGCGACGCCAATTCGCGCGGCGGCTCGGTCGCGGTGCACGAACACCTGAAGGAAGGCGTGGAGCTGGAAATCAGCGCGCCGCGCAATCACTTCCCGCTGATCACCGGCGCGGGCGCGGGCAAGGCCTACCTGTTTGGCGGCGGCATCGGCGTGACGCCCATGATCGCGATGGCGCACACGCTGCACCAAACGGGCATGGACTTCGAGTTCCACTACAGCAGCCGCTCGCCCGCGCACATGGCCTTGCGCGAAGAATTGGGCGCCGCGCCCTACGCCGCGCGCGTGCACCAGCACTTTGACGAAGGCGCCCCCACGCCCGCGCAGCAGCGCGCGGACGCGGCCGCCATCCTCGGCGCCGCGCCCCCCGGAGCGCATGTCTATGTCTGCGGCCCCAAGGGCTACATGGACTGGGTGATGGACACGGCGCGCGCGCAGGGCTTCCCGAAAGAGCGCATCCACTACGAGTTCTTCCAGGTCGACGTGCAGAAAGGCGGCGACAGCTTCACCGTCGTGGCCCAGGCCAGCGGCAAGGAAGTGGTGGTGGAAGCGGAAGAAACCATCGCCAACGCGCTGGAGCGCATCGGCATCCGCGTGCAGGTGTCCTGTGAACAGGGCATCTGCGGCACCTGCCTGACCAATGTGCTCGAAGGCACGCCCGACCATCGCGACGAGTACCAGACCGACGAGGAGAAAGCGGCCAACGAGCAGATCACCATCTGCTGCTCGCGCTCGCTCACGCCGCGCCTGGTGCTGGACCTCTAGAAACCGCGCGCGGCCCTGACCCTGGCCGCCGCACACCAAGACCTGCAGACCCTCATGAGCACCCCCGTCACCTCGCAAGAATTCCGCGGCGCGCTGGCCCTGCTGACCGGCGCGGTCACGCTGATCACCACCGACGGCCCCGCGGGGCGGGCGGGCTTCACGGCCTCGGCGGTCTGCAGTGTCTCGGACGATCCGCCCACGGTGCTGGTCTGCATGCGCAGCGCGGCGCCGTCCAACCCGCTGTTCCGGCGCAACGCCGTGCTCTGCGTCAACGTGCTCACGCCAGCGCAGCAGCCGCTGGCAGCGGCCTTCGCCGATCCCCAACTCGGACAGGCCCAGCGCTTCAGCCATGGCAGCTGGGATGCCTTGGCTTCCGGCGCACCCGCGCTGCACGACGCGCTGATCAATCTGGATTGCCAGGTGGTCGACACCCATGTGATTGGCACGCACGACGTCTGCATCTGCCGGGTGCAGGGCGTGCGCGTGCGCCCCGAAGACGAGGCACTGGCTTACTTCAACCGGGCCTACCACCACCTCAACGCCGCGTCCCGCCTGGGCTGAGCCGCTGGCCTCACGCTGGCCCTGTCTTGGCCCCACCTTGGCACTTCGCCCTCCGGAACCCACCACGCTTTGGCGCATCGCCCATGACATCCGCCCCCGCCCTCGCCTCTGATATCCACCGGCTTTCCGCCACCGAACTCGCCCGCGGCCTGCACAGCCGCAGCCTCTCGGCCGAAGCGGTCGCCCGTGCCTGCCTGGCGCGCGTGGCTGAACGCGACGGTGAATTGCAGGCCTGGGTGCATGTGGACGAAAGCCAGGTGCTGGCGCAGGCGCGCGCGCTGGACCAGGGCCCCGTGCGCGGACTGCTGCACGGCCTGCCCGTGGGTGTGAAGGACGTGTTCGACACCCACGACATGCCCACGCAGTACGGCTCGCCCATCTACGCCGGATTCCGCCCACGTGCCGATGCCGCGCCGGTGGCCTTGGCGCGCGAAGCGGGCGCCGTGTTGCTGGGCAAGACCGCCACGACGGAGTTCAGCACCTTCCAGGCCAGCCCCACGCGCAACCCGCGCAACGTGAAGCACACGCCCGGCGGCTCGTCCAGCGGCTCCTGCGCTGCCGTGGGCGCTGACATGGTGCCCCTGGCCTTCGGCGCGCAGACGGCGGCCAGCATCATCCGCCCCGCCGCTTATTGCGGCGTGGTGGGCTACAAGCCCACCTACGGCCTCATCTCGGGCGTGGGCGTCAAGCCGCTCAGCCATACGCTGGACACCATCGGCTGCGTGGCGCGCACGGTGGACGACGTGGCCCTGTTCGCCGCCGCGCTCAGCGGCGACAAGACCTTGGCCGATCTGCCCGCCATCCACCAACCCCTGCGCATCGGCCTGTGCAAACCCCACGCCGACCAACTGCTGCCCGAAACCCACACCGCCATGGAACTGGCCGCGAAGCAGCTCGCCGCTGCCGGCGCCAAGGTGGTGGAGATTGCCCTGTCACCCGACCACACGCAACTCACGCAGGCCCACATCGACATCATGGCCTTCGAGACAGCGCGCGCCTTGTCCGACGAACGCCTGCGCCACGGGGACGAAATCAGCGCCGGCCTGCGCGGCGTGATCGACAAGGGCCTGCAGATGGATTACGCCCACTACGCAGCGCAGCTGCGCTACGTGGAAGAAACCCGCGCCACGCTGCCCGCGCTCTACGCGCGTTGTGATGTGCTGCTGGCCCCCAGCGCCGCCGGCGAAGCACCGCTGTTCGAAAGCGGCACGGGCGACCCGGCCTGGTGCCGGATGTGGACCCTGCTCGGCCTGCCTTGTGTGCACCTGCCCTTCACGCAAGGGCCGCAGGGCTTGCCCGTGGGTCTGCAGGCCGTCGGCGCCCTGCACAGTGACCGCACCACCCTGGCCGCGTCGGCGTGGATGCTGAAGCAGCTCACCGCCTGAAGCCCAGCCTAAAAACCCGCACACAGCCCGCCACCATGACCGAAACCCAACTCACACAAGCCGTGCTGGACTTGCAGCAACGTGTGTCCGTGCTGGAAGCCGAGGCCGAGGTGCGCCGCATCCAGGCGCGCTACATGTTCCTCTGCGACACGCCCTGCCCCGAGCCCGTGGCCGACGACGCCGAGCGCATCGAGAAAATTCTCGCGCTCTATGCGGAAGACGCGGTGTGGGAAGGCGTGGGCGAGTACTACAACGGCCAATTCGGCCGCGCTGAAGGCAAGGCCGCGATTCGCACGCACTTCCAGAACTTCTGGGGCCAGAAAAAAGACCCGGCCCTGCTGCTCAACGCCCACTACCTGACCAGCGAGCAGATCCACGTGCACGCCGACGGCCTCAACGCCGACGGGCAATGGATCCACATGCAACCCTGGCTCTTCTCCGACGGCCAGGCCCTGCTGCGCTCCAGCCGCTTGAACAACCTGTTCAAGAAGGTGGATGGCGTCTGGAAGATCGCGCGCACGCGCACGGAGAACGTGTTTGTCGCGCCGCTGACTAAGAACTTTGCCGAGGCCTTTCCGAGTCAGTCGGTGTTGATGCGGGGTTGAGCCGCGTCCGAGCACGTCAGGCCACGTGCTACCCTGCCCGCATGGATTCCCTGCTGGCCGCCGCGGCCCGGGCCTATGCTCGGGGCGACGTGATCGAGACGCTCAGGCACGTCAGCCTGCGCGACGACCCGCCCGCGCTCGCGCTGCGCGGCGTGGCATTGGCCCAGCTGGGTGAAACCACCCGGGCGCGCGAACTGCTGCGCCAGGCCGCCCGTGGCTTTGGCGCCCGCGAAACCGTGTCGCGGGCGCGCTGCGTGGTCGCTGAGGCCGAGGTGGCCTTGGCGCTGCGTGATCTCGGCGCCTCGCAACGGGGCTTGACCACGGCCATCGGCGTGCTCGACACGCATGGCGACGCAAGCAATGCCCAACACGCGCGGCTGATCGTCGCGCGCCGATCACTCTTGCTGGGTCGTCTGGACGAAGCGGCGAGCTTGCTGGCCGCACTCGACCCCACCAAGGCCACGCCCGTGGTGGCGGCGGTCATCGAACTGCTGTCGGCGGAAGTCGCCTTGCGGTCCTTGCACACACCGACGGCCCGGGCTGCGCTCGATCGGGCCCACACCTGGGCGCAGCGCGCGGGCGTGCCCGCGCTGCTGGCGGAGGTCCGCGAGGTGGCCGCCGCGCTCGAACAGACCGCGGCCCTGCGCGTGGATGCGGGAGGGCGTGAAACCGCGTTGACGCTGGATGGCGTGGCCGACTTGCTCGCCAAGCCCGGAACCCTGCTGGTCGATGGCTTGCACCGGGTGCTGCGGGCGGGCGAGCACAGCGTTGGGCTCGCGCGCCGGCCCGTGCTGTTCGCGCTCGCGCGGGCACTGGCATTGGCCTGGCCGGGCGAGGCCGAGCGCGGGACCTTGATCGCGAACGTCTTTCGCACACGGCGGCCGGACGAAAGCCACCGGGCGCGCCTGCGCGTGGAGATGGGACGCCTGCGCGCGCTGATCGCCGGGTTCGCCAGCGTGGAAGCGACCGCCGGTGGTTATGCCTTGCGTCCCCACGCCGACCGCACACCCGTGCTGCTGGCGCCGCCTATCGCGGGCGAGCAGGGCGCGCTGCGCGCCTTGTTGAGTGATGGCCTGCCCTGGTCCACCTCGGCCCTCGCGCTGGCGACCGACGCCAGCCAGCGCACGGTGCAACGCGCGCTGGCCGAGCTGGTCGCGCAGGGCCAGGCCCGCGCGGTGGGCCAGGGACGCGCGCGCCGCTGGCTGGCGCCGCCCCTGGCCGAATTCACGACGATCTTGTTACTCCCCACGGCGGCGCCACACGCGTAAATTCCCTGCATCGGCGCCGATCCCCGGCGCGACTTCAGGAGCGACACGCGTGAGCAAGACACCCCGCCCTTCCCCATCGGCACGCCCCGCCGAGATCGTGCGCGAGTTCGGTCCCTACGAGGGTGTGCAGGCCGTCCATGGCATCACCCACGATGGCCAGCAAATCTGGGCTGCGGTCGGCGAGCGGCTGATCGCCATCGACCCTTCCGATGGCCGGATCGCGCGGACCTTGCCCCGCGCGGGCGACGCCGGCACGGCCTTCGATGGCCACTACCTCTACCAGATCGCCGAGGCGCGCATCGACAAGATCGACCCGGCCAGCGGCGAGGTGCTGGCCACCATCCCCGCACCCGGCCAAGGCCGCGACTCCGGCCTGGCCTGGGCCGAAGGCAGCCTCTGGGTGGGCCAGTACCGGGACCGCACGATCCTGCGCATCAACCCCGAAACCGGCCAGGTGCTGCGCACCATCGAGGCCAACCGCTTCGTGACCGGCGTCAGCTGGGTGGACGGCGAACTTTGGCACGGCACCTGGGAAGGCGAGGAAAGCGAGATCCGCCGCATCGACCCCGACAGCGGCGAGGTGCTGGACCGACTGGCCATGCCGCCCGGTACGGGCGTCAGCGGCATGGAATCCGACGGCGCCGACCTCTTCTACTGCGGCGGTGGCGGCAGCGGCACCGTGCGCGCGGTGCGTCGGCCCCGGCGCGCGACGAACTGACCCCCGACGAACCTCAACCTTTCATCCCCACCTGAAGGAACCACCATGCACCACATCACCCACCGCATCGGCATCCACGCCCCTCTGGCCCGAGTTCAACAAGCGCTGACCACCATCGACGGCCTGGCGGGCTGGTGGACCCGCGACACCGAGGGCCAGACCGGCGTCGGCCAAACCATCACCTTCACCTTCCGCGACCACGGCGGCGGCGAGATGGGGCGTTTTGTCATGAAGGTGTTGCCGCCCACCGCCACGCAACAGGTGCGCTGGTCCGTACAGGCCGGTCCGCCGGAATGGGTGGGCACCGAGGTGTGCTTCGCGCTGTCGAGCCACGACGGCCAAACCGTGCTGCTGTTCGCGCACCGCGATTGGCGCGAGGAAGTCGAGTTCATGGCCCACTGCAGCATGAAGTGGGCGACCTTTCTGCTGAGCCTGCGCGCGCTAGTGGAGCAAGGCCGCGGCCAGCCCGCGCCCGAGGACCTGAAGATCGATAACTGGAACTGAGGCACAAAGTGCGGCCGCCTGATGACTGCACGACTGCACGACCATGGTCAGCGCCGGTGCAGGTGCACGAAGTCGATGAAGGCGGGCAAGGCGGCTGGCACATGCCGTTGGCGCGGGACGTAGAGATTTGACTAAGCCGCTCTTAGGCAATTTTCCCCGCTGACTTCAGGACTGAGTTGGAGCAGGGTCGATGCGTTCTCTCGACCCGTTGCGGACGGCCAGATTCTGAGAAAGCGGACGCTCAGCGCAGCGAACAAAACGTCCGTTGGAACCGCTGTATGGAATCACTAGCAGTTTGGCGTCCACTGAGTCCATGCCCAACGGGCGGTCCTATGGAACGGAACCTCCAGGCTAGGCGTCACCGCTCAGAAAAGCTCCTGCCACTTGTCATCGAAGCGAAAGGTGTTCACAACCCAGCCATTCTGTCCCTTGTAGCCGTAGAACATCCAGCGCATCGCGTGCTTCTCGAACTTGTGGATGTAGACGAGTCGGACCAATGAGTCACCGATCAGATCTTCCTTGATGAACTCTTGGCCGATTGAGGCCCCAAAGCGTGTGGTCATGGCAGGCAACTGCAAAGGAAGCTGCCCCAGCATTGCGTCGAACTCTGCGGGTGGAATGATCGTCAGCGGACGAAAGGCCTTTAGACCACCTTCGATATCCCCGCTGCCAACTTTGGCCATGGCGGTATCCGTGACCTTGCGAAGATCGGCAAGGGTTGGGACACCTTGCGCAAAAGCTGGTGCGACGATCAGTACAAGAAGCGCAGGGGAGAGAAAGAGTTGAAGGATTCTTTTCATGACAAGACGGTGTGGTTGTGTTGTGTGGTCTCTAACGTAGGGTAGACGGCAAACCGCGTTGGATAGATTCGGAGACCACCGACGCATGTTCTTGGGAAAGCGCCTGAAATCTTTTTTGAATATTTCGTTGGCAGCTTGTATTTCCAACAGCTGTACAGGCATAAATTTTCCATGAAACCCGGCGCCCCCTCGTTGCAATCAACTCGCTTTTTCTGACAAGGATGGGAAATGCGGACACTCAACGCCTGAATTAGATGGCGGGCACCGTGATTGCATGGGCGGGATGGCTTTCAGACCTGGCCAGCACAAGCTTTAGATCGTATTTCGTCAATGCACCGTCAATGCCCTTCACTGCAAACGCAAACGCGTCGATGTTCTCACCAACAAACGCATTGGGTAGTGGCTGGGAAATCAATTGCAAACGAGCGAGACTCAGCTGGGCGTCCGCGCTAAGTGCGTAGTTCACTGCCACAAGATTGGGGCGATGAGAACCCAACTTATTCGACTTCGACTTCGCATGGGCGGCCTCCTGAAGCGCACGCTGCAGATATTGGGCGGGATCACCCACGTTCCTTGGTCGCACTGACGGATCGTATGAATCTGCGTCTGGTCCCTCGAGATAGATCGCGAGACCACCTTTGCTCGCTTTGCTCAACACGATCGGGTAGCAGGCCCGAGCAAGGTGGCGCTTTGCCGCCAGTCCTTCGCTATCGAGTAGCGGGGACATGAGGCTCGACAGTTCGTCGGATAGCGACACACTGTCATTTGGCAACGAAAGTGGTAAGCACAGATCGTGCGATACGCGCAAGTCGCCACCGAGCAACTGGAGCAATTCTTCAACAAACAGTTCGACGCCGAAAGACTTGCGGTAGACATAGCACTCGACGAACAACTTCTGCCCGCCTATGTCAACAGAAAGGTCTGGTCCGCCAGCGTTCCAACTGACGTTGTCGCCCTGGGTGCTGAGGTACTCAGCAACCTGCAGCTGCCAAACTAAAGACCAGAAGTCCGCAAAGTCACCACTTTGAAGAAGCGCCTGCTCGTGCTCCCAGTTGGGCAGAAGCTCTGCGTGCTCGATGAGTTGATTGAGGCGCTGGACCAGTTGCTCATCTTGAAAGGTGCCCAACCGCCATGCCATGTAGTGGCAAAAATAGGGCGCAACCTCGCGGCGGCCCTGCAACAGTGAGATTGGGAAGTTCCGAGCGATAGCGGGGAACTTTGAGAGCCGCGCTTTTACACGAGGCCAAGAAAGTAGCCGCTCGACGAGAACCCGCTGTGCGGCGGGCGCAGTGCAATTCATAGCCATCGAGCCATCTAACGAGACTGTGTTTTAACCCCTTCGCTTGAAGAGATTCTCAATTTAGTGGATTTCTGTACAGGTATCAATAAAGTCGGCAACCCACGCAACGGTCGAGCCAGAGTCTAGAGGCAAATGGCAAGGAGACTCCACCTCAATAGGCGTTGAGCGACTGGATTGAGCGGAGATTCGGAATGCCGGCTTCTGGTCGTTCTCAGCCCACCGCACGCGCCATCAAACCTCGCTCCACAGGCAAGCACCCCAGCCCCTCCAGTGTCGCCTCCAACGCCACCTCCAAGGGCGTATGCGGCTCCTGCCCCAACGTGCGCACCAGAAGCTGGTTGTCCATCCGCACCTCGGTCGACCAGAGGTAGCGCATCTCCATCATTTCACGCAAGGTCGCCACGAAAGGCGAAACCAGGCGCATCAGCCACCAGGGGAAGGCCTTCAACTTCGGGGCTTGCCCACCTCGACGCGCCACCACGCGCTGGATGGCGCGGCCGAATTCGCGGCCGTCGGCATCCCAATAACCGGCCATGTGGAAACGCGCGAAGGCGGGCAGCTCATGACGTTTCTTCAACAGGGCCAGCATGGTGGCGGCCACGTCGGGCAGGTAAGCGTATTGGTGGCCGACGCCGGGCGCCCTACCCTGAACACTGGGCAGTTGCACGGCGGTGACGGGCTGCCCCGGCTTCACCATGCCCTGGGCCAGCCAGTTGTTGCCCGCCTTGGGCCCGAAGAAATCCCCGGCGCGCACGATGATGACGCGCACCTCGCCGCTTGAGGCGGCGTCGGCCAGACGCTGTTCCAGCGCGACGCGGATCGCGCCCTTGCGCGTGGTCGGGCTCTGCGGCGCGTCTTCGCGGATGGGCTGGGCAAACACGTCCGGACCGTAGTTGTAGACCGTGCCGGGCAGCACCACCGTCGCCCCCACGGCACGCGCTGCCGCGATGGTGTTGTCCATCATGGGCAGCACCCATTCGGCCCAGCGCCGGTAGCCGGGCGGGTTGACGGCGTGCACGATCACCGAGCAGCCTTGCGCGGCGGCCAGCACGTCGGCGGCGTTGAGCGCGTCACCCGGCACCCATTCGATGCCCGCAGCGTCCACCACCGCGACCACGCCGCGTTTCATGGCACGCACTTGCCAGCCCGCCTGGCGCAGCTGGCGCGCCACCTCGCCGCCGATGCCGCCCGTGGCGCCCAGTACCAAGGCCTGGCTTGCTGCGCCTGCTGCGCCTGCCGCGACTGCCGCGCGTGTTGCCCCTGCAATGGCGACCTCATTCGTTGGCTTGCTGTCCTGCATGTCTGTTCTCCATCCAAAGTTGCGATGGAGGGATTCTTCGCGCGATCAGCCCCTTTGAGAATTGCCTAAACGTGCAGAGCCGCCATACATTAATGCATGACCAACACCATCGGATGGGAGCTGTACCGGACCTTTCTGTCCGTGCTGCAGGAGGGTTCGCAGTCGGGCGCGGCCCGCGCGCTGGGCCTGGCGCAGCCGACCGTGGGCCGCCACATTTCGGCGCTTGAGGAATCACTGGGCGTGACGCTGTTCACGCGTTCGCAGACCGGGCTGCTGCCCACGGACCTGGCCCTGAGCCTGCGCGAGGACCTGGAGGCCATGCACAGCACGGCCGCCGCACTCGAACGCAACGCGCGTGGCCTGGGCGAGGGCATCCGGGGGGCGGTGCGCGTGTCGGCCAGCGAAGTGGTGGGTGTCGAGGTGCTGCCGCCGATCCTGGTGGCCCTGCGCGAACAGCATCCGGGGTTGGAGATTGAGCTGGTGCTCAGCAACAAGGTGCAAGACCTGGTGCGGCGCGAGGCGGACATCGCGGTGCGCATGACGACGCCGCAGCAAGACGTGCTGCTGGCCACGCGCGTGGGTGACGTGCCCGTGGGCCTGTACGCGCACCAGAGCTACATCGCCGCGCACGGCCAGCCCCAGCAGATGGCCGATCTGGCGCAGCACGCGCTGATCGGCTTCGATCAGGAGACGCCCTTCATCCGCGCGGCGAGCGAGCGCCAACCGCTCTGGAAGCGCGAGAACTTCGCCTGGCGCTGCGACAGTGACCTGGCCCAGCGCGCGCTGCTGCGCGCGGGCGCGGGCATAGGCGCCTGCCAGGTGGAGCTGGCGCGGCGGGACCCAGAGCTGGTGCGCGTGCTGGCCGATGAATTTGTGTTTCCGCTGACGACCTGGGTCGTCATGCACGAAGGCCTGCGCGCCAACCCGCGCTTTCGCGCCGTGTTCGACGCGCTGGTGGCGGGCCTGCGGCGCTACACCACGCCAGCGCCCTGACCGAAGGCCTAGACGCTCACAGGCTGGAACATGGTCCGCCGTGTGTTGCGAAAGTGCGGCCGCGTGCGATCGCTCCACGGCGTTCCCCGAACGGCCAACCACGGCACTGATCCGAGTGTGCTTTCGCTCACCAGGTCGTAACAGGCGAGCGAACGGGGCCCGCCGTCATGGTTGGTCCAGCGCTGGGCGCGGATGCAACCAGGCACGCTGGCCAGGCCGGGCAAGTGTTCGACGGCGTACCAGCGCTCAATCTCCTGCATCCACCCCTCGTCCGCGTCGGTTTCGACGACGTAATGCGCGTGGGGCTCCTGGCCCTGCGACACACCGGGCAGGTCCAGTTGCTTTTCCAGGCGATGCAGTTCGGCGCTGGGCAGTCCGCGTTCTTTCAGGCGCGCGCGCCAAGCTTGCCAAGCGGATTCATCCAGCCTGAGCTGGCGCGGCAGCTCCAGGTAGACATAGAGCAGATCCTGCGTTGCCTGATGCGCGCAACGCAAGGTGACCACCTCGGGATAAGCGGCGCGCAAGCTGCTGGCCCAATCCTCGCCCCAGGCTTGCCGCAGGGCTTGCAAACTGGCGCGCAGCAACAGCGCATCGACGGACACGGTTGGCTCGCTCAATGGCCGACCTCCAGCGCCACCAAGAGGCGCGACACCATGTTGTAGGCCGCGATGGTGACCACCAGGTCCAGCAAGGAACGCTCGTTCATCGAGGACGACAGTTGATCCATCAAGGCGGGTTCGACCTGAACGTCGCGCGTCATCTGGTCGGTCAAGCGCAAGGCCAGGGCCTGTGAATCGCTCAGACCAGCAAGCCCCTCGATGGACGGCAGGCGCAGCGCTTCGATGACGGCATCCGGCACGCCTGCGGCTTGCGCATGCGGCACATGCGCGTCGAACTCATACGGCGCGCCATTGAGCACCGCCACGCGCAAGATCACCAGTTCGCGCACGTCCGCGGGCAAGGTGTTGCGGTTGCGCACCGCCGACAGCATCTGCTCCCAACCCTCGGCCATGGGCGGGCTGTTGAGCAGCAGCTGGTAGAGCGGCGAAATACGGCCGCGCGCCTGGGCGATGCGCGCTTCCAGCGCGGCCAACTCCGGACGGGTGCCCGGCGTGATGGGTGCGATGCGCATGCCGCCGGATCAGTCGGGTTTGATCTGCTTGGCCTTGACCACGCGAGCCCACTTGTCAGTGTCGGCGCGCAAGAGCGCCGCGAGTTCCGCCGGTGAGTTCGCGCTCGGCTCGGCGCCCGACGCCGCCAGCTTGCTGCGCACGGCCTCGTTCTGCAAGGCGTTGCGCACCGCGCGATTGACGCGGTTGACTTCCGTCGCGGGGGTGCCCTTGCCCGCGAACAAGGCGTACCAGTTGTCCGAGTCCACGCCCGCGATGCCCATTTCCTTGAAGGTCTTCACCTCGGGCAGCAGGGGGTGACGACGTGCGGCCGCGATGCCGATGGCCTTGAGCTTGCCGCCCTTGATGTGGCTGATGAGGCCGGGGATGTCGCCAAAGAATCCGTCCACGTGGCCCGCGATCACGTCGGTGATGGCGGGCGCGGCGCCCTTGTAGGGCACGTGCATCAGCTTGATGCCCGCCGCGTCGTTCAGCAACTCCATGGCCAGATGCGGCACGCTGCCCGAACCGGAGGACGCCATGGCCAATGCGTCGGGGCCCCGCTTGCGCGCTGCTTCGACGAACTCGGCGCCGGTGTTGTACGGCGCGTTGGCGGGCACCACCAGCACCTCTACGTTGTTGACGACCAGGGACACCGGCGTCAGGTCTTTCAGCGGGTCATAGCTTAGGCGGGGGTAGAGGGACGGGTTGATGGCAACGGCGCCCACGCTGGTCAACCACAGCGTGGTGGCGTCCGGCGCGGAGCGCACCACGGACTCGGCGGCGATCGCACCGTTGCCTCCCGGCTTGTTTTCGATGATGACGGTATGCCCCAGCTCATGGGACAGCGCATCGCCCAGCGTGCGTGCAACGAAATCGACCGGACCACCGGGGGGAAAGGCCACGATCAAACGCGTGATCTTGCCTTGCGCGCGCAGCGGCAGGGCAGCGCCCAGCAGGGCGGCGCCCACGCCCAGCGAGAAATCACGGCGGTTGGGAAAAGAAGGCTTCATGTCGGTCTCCAGGTTGTGATGGTTCGGTGTGGGTTGGGTATTGGTTCGTCAGCGTTCGGCCCTCAGTCGCAGCGCACGGACATGCCGCCGTCCACGACGATCTCGGCGCCGGTGATGAAACGGGCCTCGTCGCTGGCGAGGAAGACGGCCGCGGTCGCGGTGTCGCGGCCATCGCCCATGAAGGGCAGAGGAATGCGCGCTTGGCGTTCGCGCAGCAAGGCATCCACATCGCCTCCGGCTCGCTGACCTGCCAATCGGACCTCGACCATCGGCGTGTGCAACTGGCCTGGCACCACGGTGTTCACGCGGATGCCGCGGCTGGCGTATTCCACCGCCATCACCTTGGACATCTGGATCACGCCCGCCTTGGCGGCGGCATAGGCGACTTGGGCCGCGCCCGTCCAGCGCAGTCCGGACGTGGAGGACACATTGACGATGGCACCGCCGCCCTGCGCCACCATCGCGGGCAACACATGCTTGCACGTCAGGAACACGCTCTTGAGGTTGAAGGCGATCTGCTGGTCCCACACCGCTTCGCTCATCTGCTCCGGTCCGCCCTTGGCGGAACCGCCGACGTTGTTGACCAAGATGTCGATGCGGCCGTGCGACTGCAGCGCGCGCTGCACAGCCGCCTCCACGGAGTCCGAGCGGGTGACATCGCATTCGCCGCCAAAGAAGCGGCCCCCACTGGCCTCGACCTTCTCGGCGGTTTCGCGCAGACGCGCGCTGTCCAGGTCCACGCCATGGACGATGGCGCCTTCCTGCGCGAAGCGCACCGCCACGGCGCGCCCGTTGCCCCAGCCGGGTCCGACCGAACCGGCCCCCGTCACCAGGGCCACCTTGCCAGCCAGGCGGCCGGCCACGGGCGTGGCAAAGGGATCGTTCATCGAGCGCGGTGTCGTCATGCAGGGAATCGGTAGAACTGCATGGGGTTGTGAACCAGCACCTGCTCCAAATGCGTCCGGTCCGGCATGATCTGCGCCAGCGCGTCCACCAGCGCGCCGTCGTCGGGCACGTGGGTGTGGTTGGGATGCGGCCAGTCCGTGCCCCACAGGCAGCGCTCTGGAAAGCGCTCGACGAGCTGGCGCGCCAGGGCCACGCCAGCCACGTAACGTCGCTCGGGCGGCGCCTGTGCATCAATGCGGTCGATGCCGCTGACCTTGACGCGGAACAAGGGGTTCTCCATCAAGCGCAGCAAGGCCTGGAAGTCAGGATGCTCCGCGCCCAGGCTTGCGTCGACGCGACCCATATGGTCGATCACCACGGGCACGGCGCTGTGGGCCAGTGCGGGCCCCAGGCCATGGATGAGCGCGCTCTCGAAATGCACCTGGAGATGCAGGCCCACCTCGGCCAATCGGCGGCTCAGCGCGATGACCGGCTCGACCGCGATCGGCGCGCCCAGCCGTTGCATGAAGTTGAAGCGCACGCCTCGAAAACCGGCGGCGGCCAGGCGGCGCAGTTCTTCGTCCGGTACATCCACATCCACCAAGGCGACGCCCAGATAGCGTCCCGCCCCGGCCACGATGGCGTCCTCCACCACGCGGTTGTCCAGGCCGTGCACCACCGACTGCACGATCACGCAGCGCTCGATGCCCAGCTGCCGGTGCAAGGCGAACAAGGTGTCGCGCGGCGCATCCTCGGGCGTCATGTGGCGCTGGGGCGCGTAAGGGTAGGTCGATGTCGGCCCGAACACGTGCACATGCGCATCACAAGCGCC
Source organism: Hylemonella sp. W303a (assembly GCF_046452315.1). Classification (NCBI taxonomy): domain Bacteria; kingdom Pseudomonadati; phylum Pseudomonadota; class Betaproteobacteria; order Burkholderiales; family Comamonadaceae; genus Hylemonella; species Hylemonella sp. W303a. The sequence goes on from NZ_JBKFDG010000008.1 coordinate 40,466, forward strand.
GACCGGCAGTCGCAAGGCCGGTCGGCTGGGCTGGCGCAGGTAGGTGAGCACGCGCTCGGAGCTGATGACGCTCATGTTCTTGTTCTAGGCCCAACGACGGGTAGCGGGTTCAAGTTGGGGCCATTATTGAAACTGCACCCCGATTCGGGAAGCCAATGGCTTCTATAGCAGCTATGCTCAGTTCCTATGGACATGCGTCAGCTTCAGTATTTCGTTCGGGTCGTTGAATCGGGCAGTTTCAGTGCCGCGGCCGCCTCGCTGCACATGACCCAACCCTCGCTGAGTCGTCAGGTCGCACTGCTCGAGGCCGATGTGCGGCAGAGGCTGCTGACGCGAACGGGCCGCGGCGTCATGCCGACGGAAGCTGGGCAGGCCTTGCTGGCGCATGCACGGCAGATTCTGGAGATCGCGACCCGGGCGCGCGAGGAGCTGCGCGAACTCAACGCCAGCCCGTCGGGGCGCGTGGTGATCGGCCTGCCACCGCGCGTGGCCTTGCAGCTGAGCGCCGAACTGGTCGCACGCTTCCGCGAACGACTGCCGCGTGCCGTGCTGTCGATTTCGGAAGGGCTGAGCTTGCACCTGCGGGAGTGGCTCGTCGCGGGACGGCTGGACCTGGCGCTGCTCTTCGATCCAGCGCCCTCACCCCAACTCAGCTACCACACGCTGCTGCAAGAGCCCTTGCTGCTGGTGGCACCGCCGGGCACCACCTTGCCGGCGCGGGTCGCCTTGTCGGCCCTGCCCACGTATCCCGTGGTGCTGCCGAGCGCGCCGAACTCGATTCGCAGCCTGGTTGAAACCTTGCTCCTGCCGCGCGGCATCACGCTGCAGGTGCTGGCCGAGGTCGGCGCGGTGCAGACGGTGCTGGCCTTGGTGGAACGCGGCGTGGGCTGCACGCTGCTGCCCGAGAGCGCCCTGCATCTGGGCTCGGGGGTGAGGCTGCCGCGTGCGCCCATCGGTCCGCCCGGTGTGCGCAACAAGCTGGTGCTCGCGACGCCACGCGCGGGCCCCAACACCCGCCTGCTGAAGGAAACCCGCGCCTTGCTGCTGGAGTTGGATCACCGGGCCATGTTGAGTGGCGCGCCACACTGAGCAGCGCGTACCGAGCCTGCACGGCAAGTCGGTGGCCTTCCCGCGCACTGGCCCCGTCACGCTCACTTGTGCTTCCACTCGCACTTCCGCTCACACGCACCTGCATGCAGGGCGAGCGGCACTCTTGTTCAGCAGAGCGCGCGGGTTTGCACATCACAAAGCCGCTCAGAGCAGAAGAAAGGCGGCTGCGGCCACCGCCGTGGGCGGCAAGGCCCCCAGCAGCAGGCCGCCGATGCTGAGGGCCCCCTGGCTGAAGCCTTTCTTCAGCAGCGCCGCACCCGCGGGATTGGGCGCGTTGGCGATCACTGTCAAGCCGCCGCCCGCGACCGCGCCCGCCACCAGCATGTACTTGGCCTCGTCCGAAATGCCGGTGATCAGGGAACCCAGGTACGTCAACGCTGCGTTGTCGGTGATGGCCGTGAGCGCCATCGCGCCCCAGTACAGCTCCAGCGGCGCGAGGCTGCTGACCAAAGGTTGCAACCACCAGGCTTGCATGCCTCCGAGCACGACCAGACCGGCCAGGAAGAAGCCCACCAGCAGCGCCTCGCGCAGCACCAGGGGGCTCTGATGGCGGGCATAGGCCTGGGTGAAGCCCAGGAACATCAGGAACAGGGCCAGGAACATGACGGGGTAATGCGCCAGCGCCACGATGCCCGCCAGCAAGCCCGCATGCACCAGCACGATCGCCCAGGGCACGCGGCGCTCCTGCGCGCGCTCGACCGCCGTGCCAGACTCGACGAGGTGCGGCCGCAGAACCCAGGTCGCGGCCGTCGCGTTGACGCAGACCGCCAGCGCGGCCTTCCACCCGAACTGGGTGAACATGAAGGCGCTGTCCCAACCCCAGGCCTGGGCCACCATCAGCACCGGCGGCGCCGCGTAGGAGGTCAAGGTCCCCCCGATCGAGATGTTCACGAACAAGACGCCCAGCGCGAAGTACTTGGGCAGTGTAGGGACCGACAAGCGGAACACCTGGGGCGCCAGCATGAGCGCGGCAATCGTCATGGCCGCCGGTTCAGTGATCAGCGATCCGAGCAAGGGCACGGCGGCGAAACCCAGCCACACCGCCGCCACGGGTGCGGACACGGGCGCGCGCGACGCGAGCCATTGGATGGATGCGGACACGGTCTGGGTGATGGGCTTGGAAGCCGCCACCACCATGACCGCGACGACGAACAAGGGTTCGGTGTAGTTGCGGCTGTTGGCGTAGCTCAGCGCCGCCCCCGCATCCACCACCAAGGCCATCGTCAGCACCAGGACGATGGCCCAGAAACCGAACACCACCTCCACTTCACCGAGCAGGTGGAAGACACCGGCATGGCGGGGAAAGCGATGGGAAAGGCGCTCAAACTGCTTGGCGAGAAAAGTGTGCAGCAGGGCCAGGGCGAAGATGACGGCGGCAATCGCCTCGATGGGTGTGGGCATCATGTCGGCAGGACGTGAAGAAGCCGCGCGGCGGCCCGACCTGCGCTGTACCTGCAACGCCTGCGTGGCGATGCACCCGCGGGCATTCTAGCTGCCGTCGTGCGGCGCTGCCTCAGTTCAGCGATGCACGCACGCCGACGGCGGGTAGCCGAAAGTACGTTGGAACGCGCTGGAGAAATTCGACACGTTCGAGTACCCGGCCTGATAGCCCGCTTCCCCGACAGTCAATCGTCCGGCCAGAAGCTTGCTGCGCGCGGCCTTCAAACGTTCGGTGCGCTGAAATTCCATCACGGAGGTGCCATAGGCTGCTTTGAAGAGACGCTGCAGGGTGCTGACGCTCATGCCCAGTTCCCGCGCCAACGCCTCCGGCGTGGCCGCGCCGTCCATTGCGTCGCGCATGAGGCACTCACGGATCTTCCGCGCTCGTGCCATGTCCCGGTCTTTCACTATGGGGAACTCATCGGGTGCGTTCAAGTGAGCGCTTTCGTTCGTGATCCGCAGCGCCTGCTGAAGCATGGACAGGCCTGCGATGTAGGCCTCGAGCGAGTGCATGTCGCCCTCCTGCTGGCTCCGTTGCGTTAGGAGCTCCTGGGCGCAACGCAGCGCCTGGGGTGAGGGCGTCCACGTGGCGACCTGGGAACGCGGTTGGTCCAGGCAGATGTAGTCACGCAGTTCGCGCGGCAGGCGGATGCTCTCGACGCCTTCCAGCGGGACCGTGATGTTGACTTTGCGCACCCGCTGCCCTGCCTGGGTGTGACGCACCCGGCTGCCCGGCTGCGTCAACAGCCAGAGGTAGCCGACTGGCCCCTTGTCTGCGGACATGTGGCAAATCGTCTGGTTGATCGAGACCCGAATACTCCCTTCGAGCAGCAACATGACCGTCAGCTGGGCCGGCATGTCGAAACGCTGCGACAGCGTGCGCCGCTCCAGGGTGTCATTGGCGTGGATCTGCAGCTGAATGGAAAGGGTATCGAAGGCGCACAGGCCGTCCACCTGCTTGATCAAGGCATTGGATTCGGGCTCGGACAAGTCAGCGGAGCGAGAGGTTTTCACAGCAGATCCTTGCACGGGGTACCGGTATGCACCCCGCCCATAAGCAGTTGACCGTTTTCCATAAGCATAGCCCAATGAGAATGATTATCGTTGATTTACCTCAAATGCTGTGAATTTGAGCACTGTCAACCATGTCTTACCCGATGCACAGGAGTCTGCCCATGTCCGTCCCGTCTGTCTTGAAGCGCCCGGCTGCTGCCATGCTGCGCCGCCCTGGCCCCACCGCCCTGGCCCTGGCCTGTTCCCTGGCCACCCTGCCCTCGCTGACCATGGCCCAGGCCACAGAAGCGGCGGCGCTGCCGGCCATCACGGTCCTTGGGGAAAAGATGGGGCGCACCGCACAGGACTCGACGGCGGCCGTCACCGTGTTCACGGCCGAGGACATCGCAGCGAAGGACAAAAAGACCGTGCTGGAGTTGGTCTCCGAAGTGCCCAACGTGACGATCGGTGAATTCGGTGGCGTGGCGAACATCCGCGGCAGCAATGGCGCGGGCCCGGGGTTTTCGTCCCTGGCCTGGAAGGGCGCGACGCGCGCCCGCACAGCCACCATCGTCGATGGCGTGAGCCAGGTGTGGACCGGTGGCAACCTGCTGGGCACGGGCCTGTGGGATGTGGAGCAGCTCGAAGTACTGCGCGGCCCGCAGTCGACCATGCAAGGCCGTTCAGCCGTGGGCGGCGCGATCGTGGTCAAGAGCAAGGACCCGTCCTTCAAGCAGGAAGGCGCCTTGCGTCTGGGCACACAGGAAGCCAATGACAATCGCTTGAATCAAGCAGCCTTCGCGCTGTCGGGCCCCGTGTCGGACAGCCTGGCCTATCGCCTGAGCGCGGATGTCACGCGCGGACAGCACTTCATCGACTACGTGGACACGAACGCCAACGTGGACTACTCGTCGGACCCGGGCAAGGTGGAACGCAATGATTTCAAAGCCAAGCTGCTCTGGGCACCCGCGGACAACCCTGATCTGGGCAGCCGACTGGATCTGCAACACCAATCGCAAAAGGGTCCGTACTTGAATCAGGTCAACGTGGGTGACTCCGGCGATTACATGGCGTCGACGGACAAGGTGAACCACCGGATTGGCGACAGCACGATGAACACCGTCATCTCCAACACCACCTATCAACTGGATGCGCACCGATCGATCAACGTGCTGCTATCCGGCTCCAAGCTGGAAGCGGGCTTCACGCACAACCAAACAGCCCCCGCGGTCACGAACACGAACAACTACTTCGACTCGAAATCCACACAGGATGGACTGGGAGCGGAGGCCCGATTGAACCTGGGTTCGGCGACGTCCGGCACCCGGTCCATGGTGGGCGTGTCGTATTTCAAGGATGACCTGACCGTACTCGCGAAAAGCTACGCCGGAGCGATCCGCTATTCGGGGGACACAGCGACGGACGCGACCTCGATCTTCGGTGAAATCGACTACCCGGTGACCGAGCGCCTGGCGCTGCTGGCGGGTGGCCGTGTCGAGCGCGAGTCGCAAGACCGTTCAATCACCAACGGCACAGTGACCCAGACTCGGGATGCGAGCAAGACCTATGTGCTGCCGCGCGTGGGCGCGCGCTTCAAGTTTGACAAGGACACGATAGTCGGCTTGGACGTGCGCAAAGGCTACAACCCTGCTGGCATCAGCATGGACACGAACGATGGCAACATTTACGAGTACGACACGGAGTACGTCACGGCCACGGAAATCAGCCTGAAGAAATTGTTCAACGACGGCCGAGGTTCCTTGACGGTCAATGTGTTCAATAACGCGTTCAAGGACTACCAAGTCCGCAACGGCACCTACATCTCCAACGTCGACCAAGCGACCATACGCGGCATCGAACTCGCGGCGGCGACGGATCTGGGGCGCGGCACCCATGTCTACGCCAACGCGAGTTTCCAATCCAGCGAGGTGGAGAAGTTCGCGGCGAACACGGCCTATGAGGGCAATGAACTGCCCTACGCGGCGGCCCGAACCTACGGTCTGGGCGTCTCGCACCAGCTACTGCCTCAGTTGCAGCTCGGCGCCAACGCCAAGTACGTGGCAGCGTACTACGTGGACATCTCGAATGAAGCAGGCGCCACGGCGGGCCAGAAAGCCAAGGCCGGCGACTACACGCAGTTGGATGTGAGCGCGAGCTACGACGTCACCAAGCAGGCTTCGGTGCGTGCCTATGTGAACAACGTGACGGATGAGTACATCGTGAACACCTACTTCCAGGGCACCACCACGCAAGACGTGCTGGCGCCGCGCACCATCGGCGTCCAGCTCGACTACAAGTTCTGATGATGCAGACACCCGACCCCGGCGCATCGGCAGCCTTGCAGCTGCCCTACGTTCAGGTGCAGGATGTTCAGGACACCGCCAGCGGGGCGGTGCGCCGGCTGTTCATCAGCCGCGCCGGCCATCCGGCCGACGGTCCGGCGCAGCGCCTGCTGATCCTGCTGGATGGCAATCTGTCGGCGCCGCCAGCCGCCCTGATGCTGCAGACGCACGCGGACCGCAGCGCGCGGATCGCTTGTGGCCTGCCGCCTTGCATGGTGGTCGGTGTCGGTTACCCGGACGCCCGCTTCCATGACCGCGCGCGACGCGTGCAGGACTTCCTGCCCGCCTTGCCGCCAGGCCGGGATGCGCAGGCCTGGGACAGCGGCGCAGCCGATGCCTTCGCCGATTTCCTCGACGGGCAATTGCTGCCCTGGCTGGAAGCCCAGCAAGGCAGCACCCTGAGCGAGATTGGCCTCTACGGCCATTCCTACGGCGGCTTGTTCACCCTGTACAAACTGCTGCGGCAGCCCGGTCGTTTCCATGCCTTCTTCAGCATCAGCCCCTCGCTTTGGTGGGCTGATGGCTGGTTGCTGACTCAGTTGACCGAGGCCGATGCACGCTGTCGAGGACGAACGGTGTACCTGGGCATCGGCGCCGATGAACGGGCCCTGCCCGGCGACGATGCCCAGCGTGTCGCGCAACACGCGCACCGCGACGTGCAAGGCCGGTTTGCCCAGCTCGCGACGGAACTCCAATCCCGCACGGGCGCCGACACCCGACTGCAGATCGAAACCCTGGCCGGCGAAGACCACGGCTCGGTGATTTACCCCACCCTCACCCGCGCGGTTCGCTGGTTGACCCTAGCACCACCACGCGCCCGGAACACCTCCCCAGACACCGCCAGACCCGCCCCGTGAACTACGCATCCACCCACATCGACACGGCCATCGCCGCCAAGTACATCCTCAAGCTGTGCCGGCACTTCGCGCACAAGGTCCCCGCGCGGTTCACCGAGCTCGACGGGCAAGTCCGTTTCGAGCAGGGGCAATGCGTCATGAAAGCCAGCGCCGAGGGGCTGTCTGTCTACCTGCAGGCCGACGCGAACGAGAAAATCAAGGTCATGCAGTTCATCATCGACGACCACCTCAAACGCTTCGCCCGCTTCGAGACCCTGTCCTACCAGTGGCAGGCCGAGGTGCCTGCCGCCCTCCACTCCGAACTTCAGGCCCTGACCGATCCGAGAGCGCTGCCATGAAGAAACTGCTGCGCACCCTGCTGCTGGCCTGCGGCGTCGGGCTCGCAACCCTGTCGATCATGCCGTCCATGGCGAGCGCGGCCGGCGCTGGCGACACTTGGCCGGTGATCCACCGCAACCCGGACGGTTCGCAGGTCAGCATCCCGGCGCGCCCCCAGCGCATCCTGTCCACCTCGGTCACGCTCACCGGCTCGCTGCTGGCCATCGACGCGCCCGTGGTGGCCTCGTCCACCAACGGCAACAAGCGCTTCTTTGATCAGTGGGCGAAGGTCGCCGAGGAGCGCAAGGTGCAACGCCTGTGGGCGCTCAACGCGGTGGACCTGGAAGCGGTCTACTTGGTCAAGCCGGACCTGATCGTCGTGTCCAGCAGCGGTGCCGACTCGGCCCTCGAATCGGTGCGCGCACTGTCGGAGATCGCCCCCACAATCGTCGTCGATTACGGCTCCCACAGCTGGCAGGAGGTGAGCCGCCAGCTCGGGCGTGCCACCGGGCTCTCGAACCGGGCGGAGGCACGGATCACGGAATTCACCGAGAAGACACGCAAGGTGGCACAGGCCATCCGCGTACCGGAAGGCTTGACGGCCATCGTCAGCTACAACGGGCCGGGCATGATCAACCCGGTTGCCATGCCGCAGGGTTCGCATGGCAGCCTGCTCGGCGCGCTCGGTTTCCGCATGGAAGCGCCGGACCCGCGCTGGCACAGCGGCTTGGACGCGCGGGATGATTTCGTCAAGGCTCAGTATGAGCACCTGAGCGCGCTCCAGGCGCGTACGGTGTTCTTGCTGCGCCAGGACGACAACGATGTGGACGCACTGCTGCGCGACAAGGTGCTGGCGCGCATGCCAGCCGTGCAGCTGAAACAGGTGTACGGACTGGGCAAGAACTCCTTCCGCGTCGATTACTACAGCGCTAACGAGATCGTCGATTCAATCCAACGACGCTTCGCCAAAGGCAACACGACACGATGAGTGGATCGACCGGGAATCGCAGCGCTCCCCTATCGGCGGCACAACGGCGCCTGTTCGCCCTTGGGCTGCTGCTGAGCCTGCCCCTGCTGGGCTTGTTCAGCCTGGCGGTCGGCTCCAAGCCGGTGGCCTGGGCCACGGTGCTCGACGCGGTGCGCGCCTTCGACCCGACCCAGCCCGACCACCTGCTGGTGATCCACCTGCGCCTGCCTCGCCTGCTGATCGGCGTATTGGTAGGCGCTGCGCTGGGCGCGGCCGGCCTGCTGATCCAGGCCGTCACGCGCAACGCGCTGGCCGACCCCGGCATCCTCGGCGTCAACGCGGGCGCGAGCCTGGGCGTCGTCGTGGCGCTGGCGCTGTTCGGTCAGCTGAACATGGGCTCGCAGATCTTCGCCGCCATGGTCGGCGCGTTTGTCGCGGGCTTGGCGGTGATGCTTCTTGCCGGGGCCGGCACGGTAAGCTCCAGTCCCACCCGCATCGTGCTCGCTGGCGTGGCCGTGTCGGCTGTCTTGCTGTCCTTGTCCCAGTTGGTGATGATCAACAGCACGGACCAGGTGTTCGACCATTACCGCAACTGGGTGGTGGGTGCGCTCGAAGGCCGCGGCCCGGACGTGCTGCTCACCACCTTGCCCTTCGTGCTCGCCGGGTTGGCCCTGGCGTTGTACGTCTCCGGCCACCTGGACGCGCTTGGCCTGGGGCAGGACATGGGCCTGGCGCTGGGCGTGCACCGCCCACTGGTCCTGGGTCTGTCCTTGCTGACCATCGTGCTGCTGGCCGGCGCGGCCACTGCGGCGGTCGGACCCATTGCCTTTCTGGGTCTGATCGCGCCGCACCTGGCGCGGGCGTTGGTGGGCCCCAACCACCGGCGCCTGCTGGGCTGGTCGGTGCTGCTGGCGATCTTCACCCTGCTGTTGGCCGACATCGCGGGGCGCGTGCTGGCACCCCCGGCGGACCTGGGCGCCGGTCTGATGGTGGCCCTGATCGGCGGTCCTTTCTTCGTGATGTTGGCCCGGCGCGACCGGCTGTCCGAGCTGTGACAACGAACCAAGTTCCCGCTCAAGCCCAGCGACTGCGCGTGCTGCGTTGGCGCGGACATTCCGTGCAATGGGTGCCGCGCCAGTTGCTGGTGTCGCTGCTGTTGCTCGCCGCGCTGGCACTGCTGGTGCTGCCGGCGCTGGGCACCGGGCGAATCTCGCTGAGCGGCTCGCATGCGCTGGACATCCTGTTCAGCGGCGGCGGCTCGGCGCTGGAACGCAAGGTGGTGTTCGACATCCGCCTGCCACGCGTGCTGACCGCATTGCTCACCGGCGCCGCGCTGGCGACGGCCGGCGCCATCTTCCAGTCGCTCTCGCGCAACCCGCTGGGCTCGCCGGACGTGATCGGCTTCACCACCGGCGCGGCCTCGGGCGCGGTGGTGTATTTCATTTTGGGCGGCACTTCCACCGTGACCTCCGCGGCCTTCGCCGTTGCCTCCGGATTGCTGACCGCGCTGGTGGTGTTCGCGCTGTCCCTGCGGGGCGGCGCGGTGGCCAGCCACCGCCTGGTGCTGGTCGGCATCGGCATCGGCGCCACGCTCTCGGCGCTCAACGAAGCCGTGCTGCTGCGCGGCGAACTGCAGCAGGCCCTCACGGCCCAGCTGTGGCTGTCCGGCTCGCTGAACGCGCGCAACTGGAACCACGCGCTGCCGCTGCTGGTCGGCCTGGTCGTGTTGCTGCCTGTCGTGCTGCTGGGACAGTCGCGCCTCATGTTGCTGGAGATGGGCGACGACCTCGCACGCCAGCTCGGCGTGCACGCGCTCCGCGTCAAGGCCCTGATGGCCTTCTGCGCCGTGCTGTTGGCCTCGCTGGCCACCGGCGCGGCCGGGCCCATCGCCTTCATCGCCCTGGCCGCGCCACGTCTTGCCGCCTTCCTCACCGGGGACCACGGCCGCCCGCTCTGGCCCGCCGCGCTGACCGGTGCCTTGCTGCTGCTCAGCGTGGACGTGATCGGCCAGACGGTGCCGTTCGAACTCAACCTGCCCGTGGGCCTCATGACCGCGCTCATCGGCGGCGTGTACCTGGTCTTCGCCATCCCCCGACTGAGGTCGCTCTGATGCATCCCCTGTTTGCCGGCTCCGGCCTGCGCCTCGCCTACCACCAGCGCGTCATCTGCGACGAGCTGGAAGTGCATATTCCGCGCGGCCAGATCACCACCATCATCGGCCCCAACGGCTGCGGCAAGTCCACCCTGTTGCGCGCCCTGTGCCGCCTCATCGAACCGCGTGCCGGACAGGTGCGCTTCGACGACCGTGCGCTGGCGGACTTCGGGCGGCGCGCGCTGGCGCGGCGCGTGGGCTTTCTGCCGCAAGTGTCCACCGTGCCGCCGGGCATCAGCGTGCGGGAACTGGTGTCGCGCGGACGCTTTCCGTACCAGGGTTTCTTGCGCCAGTGGAGCCGCGAGGACGAAGCGGCCGTGGCACGCGCTCTGGCCGAGACCGGCCTGAGCGACAGCGCCGACCGGCTGGTGGAACAGCTGTCCGGCGGCCAGCGCCAACGGGTCTGGATCGCCCTGGTGCTGGCGCAGGACACCGAGGTGTTAATGCTCGACGAGCCCACCACCTACCTCGACATCGCGCACCAGCTGGAGGTGCTGGAGCTCTGCCGCAGGCTCAACACCGAACTGGGCAAGTCGCTGGTGATGGTGCTGCACGACCTCAACCTGGCGGCCCGTTACTCGCACCATCTGATCGCCATGAAAGATGGGCGCATCGTGGCCACGGGCGCTCCGGCGGACCTGCTCACGCCCGAACGCCTCAGGGACGTGTTCGGCATCCAGGCGCAGGTGATGCGTGACCCCGTCACAGCCTCGCCCCTGGTGGTGCCGATGGCGTCTCTCCACCATGCCACGTCGCCAGCGGCTCCGGGAGAACGCGCATGAACGGCACCCCGAGCCCCAACGCACGCGACTAGCGCTACGAAAAGGCGAACCCATGACACGACGACACCTGATCGCGGGCCTTTCGCTCGCCAGCACCTGGCTTTCGGGTAGCGCCTGGCGGCGTGCCGACAGCCAGGTCGAACGGCACCACGACGTGGATCTGTACGTGGCGCTGGCCCAGCGCGCAGAGCAGGCTGGCCTGGATTTCGTGTTCCGGCCCGACACGGTATTCCTTGATCCACTGTCACAGGCACAAGGCCCGGGTACCAGCGCCATGGACCCGACCCTGCTGCTGACCTGCGTGGCCCGCGCGACCCGCCATATCGGCCTGGTAACCACCATCTCCACCAGCTTTCAGGAACCTTTCCACATCGCCCGCACGCTCGAATCCCTGCAGTTGATCAGTGGTGGCCGGGCCGGATGGAACCTGGTCACCGGGCTCGAAGGGCAAGACAACTTCGGTCATCGGCCATTCCTCGAAGCAGGCGCCCGCTACCGACAGGCTGAGGAAAGCCTGCAGGTGGTGCAAGCGCTGTTGCGCAGCTACCCGGACCAGGCGCTACGGCAAGACCGCAGCAGCGGCCTGTACGCCGACACGCGAGCCATTCGCCCGATCGAGCACCAAGGTACATACTTTCAGGTACGAGGGCCGCTGTCCTTGCCTGCCGGTCGGCATGGCCGCATCCCGGTCTTCCAAGCCGGTGCCTCCGAAGATGGCCGAGGCTTCGCTGCCCGCCACGCTGACGCGGTGTTTGCCGCCACGCCCACGCTGGAAGCAGCCAGGGAACTGCGCACCGAACTCCGGCAAGGAGCCTTGCAAAACGGCCGCGCCGCGCACGACATCCGCATGCTGCCTGGCCTGAGTCTCTACCTTGCCGACTCGCAGAGCGAAGCGCAGGCGCTGTTCGAACAGGCACAAGTCCACCTCGGTCGGGCACAACGCCTCGCGAAGCTGGCGTCGATCCTCGGTATCGCCGTGGACGGCCTGCCCACCAATCGTCGGCTCGGCCCTGATGATTTTCCGGAACCGCTTCTGCCCGTGCGCAGCCGGACCCATGCGGAGCTAGTTCGTCGCCACATCGCCGACCACCGCCCCACCCTGAACGCACTGCTCGAAGCCCCTGAAGTCGTTGCATCGGCCCATTGGCAGATCGTGGGCACGCCCGAGAAGGCTGCGGAGGAAATCTTGGCTTGGCTTGATGCGGACGCAATCGACGGCGTGATCGCCTTGCCCGGAGGCAGTCTAGGTTCCGCGGAGTTGTTTATCCATGCGGTTGTGCCCGCCTTGAGATCGGCCGGATGCCTGGCCACCCAGGATAGCGTTGGCCTCGGCTTGCTACAGCGCCTGCAAGGCGCGCGTCCGACCTGAATTGGGTCCGGCCCACAAGCGTCACACGCAAAAAAAACGCCACCCGGTGCGAGTGGCGCATCTGTGCGCGTTGCGTGAGAGCCATCGTGTGCGATGGTGCGGCTGGCGGGGATCGAACCCACGACCCTTGGCTTCGGAGGCCAATACTCTATCCACTGAGCTACAGCCGCGTCGTGCGCGTGAGGCGCGATTGTAGGCGGTTTCGCCGCTGTCAGGCGGGGCCTGAGGGGGCGCCAAAGCTATAATCCCGGCCGATTGCAAGTCATCCATTCCCAGGAATTCCAAGGATTTAGACATGAGCGCACAACAACACGAAGAAGCCCATACGGGCCCGATCAAGACGCCCAAGCAAGTGATGTGGGTGTCCATGGCGGCGTTCGTGCTCCCGGTTTTCATCATCATCGGCCTGGTGTTCTTCGTGGTGTCGGGCCAGAAGCCCGCGGCGGGTGCCAGCAACATGGAAAAGTCCGTGGCGGAGCGCATCCAAAAGGTTGGAACGGTGGAAATCCGTGACGCCAACCGTCCGCTCAAGAGCGGCGAGGCCGTCTACCAAGCCCAGTGCGTGGCCTGCCACGGTGCGGGCTTGGCCGGTGCGCCCAAGTTTGGCGACCGCGGTGCCTGGGCCGCTCGCATCAAGAACAGCTTCGACAGCCTGGTGACGTCCGCTCTCAAGGGCAAGGGCGCCATGGCGGCCCAGGGTGGTGGTGAGCACAACGACACCGAGATCGCACGTGCCGTGGCCTTCATGGCCAACGCCGCAGGCGCCAAGTTCGCCGAGCCCGCCGCTCCGGCCGCTGCGAAGTAATTGGTTGCTTGGGCCCTGGGCCCCTGCCACGACAAAGCCGGTCCTCGACCGGCTTTGTCATTTGGGCTTAGACCACTGACAGACTCGACTGTCCCGTGCCGCACCCGCACCCGCCCCGTCGCCCCGTGATCCGCCTGCCAACGTCACCAGACACCCCCGAGACACGATGACCAAGGATCGCCCCGACTACGCCGTGCTCTTCGTCTGCACCGGCAACATCTGCCGCAGTCCCACCGCACACGGCGTTTTCCTGAAGCAGGTGCAACTGGCCGGTTTGCAGCGGCGCGTGCTGGTGGATTCGGCGGGCACCCACGGTTATCACGTGGGCGATCCGCCGGATGGGCGCAGCCAGGCGCATGCGGCGCGGCGTGGCTATGACTTGTCTGGCCTGCGCGCACGCCGCGTCGAAGAGGACGACTTCGCACGCCATGACCTGATCCTCGCCATGGATCAGGGACATCTCGCGCTGTTGACCCAACGTTGCCCGCCCGAGCTGCGCCACAAGCTCCAAGCTTTCACACGCTGGTGCCAGCAGTCCTCTGCCACCGAGGTGCCAGACCCTTACTACGGTGACGCACGGGGTTTCGAGCAGGTGCTGGACCTGGTCGAGGACGCTTGCACGGGCCTGCTCTCGCATGTGCGAGAGCAGTTGGGCTGAGGCGCGACCGCAGCCGCGAGCGGCGGCGCGCGCGCCTGCGCTGCCCCGCCTGCCTCGCTAGATCAGGGATACAAACCGCGCAATTCGCGCGCTTCCAGCACCCGGGTGCAAGCGATCACGAAGGCTGCGGTGCGCAGAGCCAGCTTGCGTTCCTGACCCAGATCCCAAATGGCACGGAAGGCGTCGCTGAGCGCGCGGTCCAGGCGGGCGTTGATGTCGGCTTCGGTCCAGAAGAAGGACGAGGCGTTCTGCACCCACTCAAAATAGCTCACGGTCACGCCGCCTGCGTTGGCCAGCACGTCGGGCAACACGATGGCGCCTCGCGCCAGCAGAATATCCTCGGCCTGCGGAGTCGTCGGGCCGTTGGCGCCTTCGACCACGAGCTTGGCGCGGATGCGCCCCGCGTTGTCGGCCGTGATCTGGTTCTCCAGTGCGGCGGGCAACATGACCTCGCACTCGACGTCCCAGAATTTGTCGTTGCTGATGCGCTCCACGCCCGGGAAGTCCAGCAGCGTACCCTCGCGCCGAGCCAGGAAGGCCGTCAACGCGTGCGGATCAATGCCGTCCGCCTTGTAGATGCTGCCCGCCACGTCCTGGATAGCCACGATGCGCGCGCCGTTCTCGTGGAACACGCGCGCTGCCGCATTGCCCACGTTGCCAAAGCCTTGCACGGCCACGCGCGTGCCTTTCATCTCCATGCCCAGGCGCTGCATGGCTTCGCGCGCCACGACGAAGCAACCACGACCCGTGGCGTCACGTCGGCCCAGGCTGCCGCCCAGGGTGATGGGCTTGCCCGTGACCACGCCGGTGCTGGTGGCGCCGACGTTCATGGAGTAGGTGTCCATCATCCACGCCATGATGCGCTCGTTGGTGTTGACGTCGGGCGCCGGGATGTCGCGCTCGGGGCCGATGATGAGGCCAATCTCGCTGGTGTAGCGACGGGTCAGGCGCTCCAGTTCGCTCATCGACAGCTGCTTCGGGTCGACACGGATGCCGCCCTTGGCGCCGCCGTAGGGCAGGTTGACGGCCGCGTTCTTCACGGTCATCCAGCCCGCCAGGGCCATCACTTCGGACAGGGTCACGCCGGGGTGGTAACGCACCCCGCCCTTGCCCGGCCCGCGCGACACGTTGTGCTGCACGCGGTAGCCCTCGAAGTGCCGCACCGTGCCATCGTCCATGTGGATGGGCACGTCGACGATCAAGGAGCGCTTGGGACGGCGCAGGGTATCGGCCCAGACGCTGAGCTTGCCCAGGTGGGGCAGCACGCGATCAACTTGTTCAAGGAATGTGGCCCAGGGCCCCAGGTCGGCGGGGTTCAGGTAGGAGGGCAGGTTGGGATGGTTGGACAGAGAAAGACTCATGAGAGCTCCTGTGGATAGAGGCAAGGCACCCTCTTGGTGGCTTGCGGTGCCGATTGTGCCGCCTGGACCTTACAGCCCATGTCGAGGTTTGCACCAGCGCGGGCTTTTCACCGGTTCAGGGCCTGTTTTTCCGCGTCTCTCGGCCTGCGGCGCATCAGGCCGGGTGCCCACGATCGTTGGTGAGGGTAGAGAGCAGGTTCGCGGGGCTGCGCACAAACCCATAACGCGCTGGCAACTCCGCTGCCAGAACGGCTTCTGGCTGCCATCGTCCGGCTTCCACCAGATCCGCGGCCAGGGCCATGTCCTGGGTGTGGACCAGGCCCAAACCCAGCGTCGTGTGCAGGTACAGCCGACCTGTTTCGTCGAGCAAGCAAGTTTTCGGTGCGACGGGCGTGCCGCTGTGCGCGTACACGCTGACCTGGGTCACCAGCGCCGCAGACGGGTCTTGCGACGCGCGCTGCGCGTGCAGGCGCCAGACCCAGGGCGTGGCCTGCAGTTCCACGAACACGCGCTGCGGGCCATTCTGAAAATACCAACAGCCCCGCGCATCACTCGCGTAGTTGCGCTGGATGAAGTCGATCAGCTTTTCGTGTTTCAGCAGCGAGCCCTTGGCCCCGGGCAATCCGCTGTCGAAGGCGCCCGCCGCCTGGGCGCGGTCATCCCGCATCCACCAGTTGCCACGCTCGTCGAGACCGAGCCAGCCATAGCAGTCCGGCACGTTGGGCCACTTGGCCATGGCCTGGCGGACCAGGTCATCCATGGGCCGCCAGCTCGCGTTTCACGTTCACACCCGCTGCGTTCAGCAACCAGTCACCCACGGCACGCGGCATGTCCATGACATGACCGGCAGGCCAGCGCCCGCAAGGGAAGCCCACATGCCCCCCGTGCTTCGGCTGCCACAGCGTGACGTAGCGCCCTGCGTCCTGCGCCCGAGGCAGGCTGTGCGCAGGCACGAAAGGGTCATTGCGCGCATTGAGCGCCAAGGCGGGCAGGCGGATGGCGGAGAGATACGGCTTCGCTGAGGCCCGGAACCAGTAGTCGTCGGTATTGCGAAAGCCATGCAACGGAGCCGTGAACACATCGTCGAACTCGTACAGGGTGCGCGCCTGTCGCAGACGTTCACGGTCGAACAGGCCCGGGTGCTGGTTCCATTTGGCCAAGGCCTTGGGTTTCATGGTCGAGAGGAACATGCGCGTGTAAACCTGCCGGTTGAAACCGCGGCCGATGGCATGCCCACCAGCGGCCAGGTCCAGGGGCGAACACACCGCGGCCACCGCATCCGCCACTGGTGCGGCGGCATCGCCCAGTTCCCCGGCCCACCGCAGCAGCGCATTGCCGCCCAGCGAGATGCCCACCGCGATCAGGTGCTGTCCCGGCTTGTCAAAGCGCGCGCGCAGGCGCCGCAAGATCCAGTCGATCTCTTGCCAGTCCCCGGAGTGGTAGGCCCGTGGGGCGCGATTGAGCTCGCCGCTGCATCCGCGAAAGTGGGGCACAGCGTAAGCCAGCCCTTGCTCACGTGCCCAACCCGCATAGGCTTGTGCGTACTGACTTTGCGTGGAGCCCTCCAATCCGTGGAAGAGCACCAACAGTCCGGCAGGAGCGTCGCCTGCGTCCTGCAGCCAGTCCACATCGATGAAGTCGCCATCGGGGGTGTTCCAGCGCTCACGGTCAAACCGGGGCGCGGGCCCCCGAACACGCTGGCCATAAAGGGCCGGCCAAATGGTCTGCAAATGGCCGCCAGGCAGCCAGAGGGGGGCACGGTAGTTCTGCATGGACCGCTGATTGTCGCTCGACGTTCATTCGTCCGTCATGTGCGAGCCCAACCGCGGGCACAAAACAAACAGCCCCGTGCATCGCTGCCGGGGCTGTGGGCAAGACCGGACTGGCCGGCGTTGGCAGACCGGAATTACTTCTTGCGCAGGTACTTGCGCAGGGCCGCGATCTCGGCGGCGGCGATCGCCAGCTCGGACTGAGCCTTGGCCAAGTCCAGCTCGCTCTTGGCGTTCTTGATCGCTTCCTCGGCGGCCTGGCGCGCGGCGCCCGCCTTTTCCTCGTCCAGGTCCTTGCCGCGCACGGCGGTGTCGGACAGCACGGTCACGCAGTCGGGCTGCACTTCCAGAATGCCGCCGGCGACGAAGACGAACTCTTCCTTGCCGTCGGCCAGCTCGATGCGCACCGAGCCCGGCTTGACGCGCGTGATCAGCGGGGTGTGACGCGGATAGATGCCGAGTTCACCCGACTCGCCGGGCAGCGCGACGAATCGCGCCTCGCCCGAGAAGATGGACTCTTCGGCACTGACCACATCGACGTGGATCGTGTTCATGGTGTAGCTCCGGTGCGGGCGCCGATCAAACCTTCTTGGCCTTCTCGAAGGCTTCGTCGATCGTGCCGACCATGTAGAAGGCCTGCTCGGGCAGGTGGTCGCACTCGCCGTTGACGATCATCTTGAAGCCGCGGATGGTCTCGGCCAGGGGCACGTACTTGCCCGGGGCGCCGGTGAACACTTCGGCCACGTGGAAAGGCTGCGACAGGAAACGCTGGATCTTGCGGGCGCGGGCCACGGTCAGCTTGTCTTCCGGCGCCAGCTCGTCCATGCCCAGAATGGCGATGATGTCGCGCAGTTCCTTGTAGCGCTGCAGCGTGCCCTGCACGGCGCGGGCCACGGTGTAGTGATCTTCACCCACGACTTGCGGGTCCAGCTGACGGCTGGTCGAGTCCAGCGGGTCCACGGCGGGATAGATGCCCAGCGAGGCGATGTCACGGCTCAGCACCACGGTGGAATCCAAGTGGGCGAAGGTCGTGGCGGGCGACGGGTCGGTCAAGTCATCGGCCGGAACGTAAACGGCTTGGATGGACGTGATGGAGCCGACCTTGGTCGACGTGATCCGTTCTTGCAGACGGCCCATTTCCTCGGCCAGCGTGGGCTGGTAACCCACGGCGGAGGGCATGCGGCCCAGCAGGGCGGACACTTCGGTACCGGCCAGGGTGTAGCGGTAGATGTTGTCCACGAAGAACAGCACGTCCTTGCCTTCGTCACGGAAGGCCTCGGCCATCGTCAGGCCGGTCAGGGCCACACGCAGACGGTTGCCCGGGGGCTCGTTCATCTGACCGTAGACCATGGCCACCTTGGAGTCGCCCAGGTTCTCCTGGTTCACGACGCCAGCGTCCGACATTTCGTGATAGAAGTCGTTGCCCTCGCGGGTACGCTCACCCACGCCCGCGAACACGGACAGACCCGAGTGCG
Source organism: Hylemonella sp. W303a (assembly GCF_046452315.1). Lineage (NCBI taxonomy): Bacteria > Pseudomonadati > Pseudomonadota > Betaproteobacteria > Burkholderiales > Comamonadaceae > Hylemonella > Hylemonella sp. W303a. The sequence continues at coordinate 58,864 of NZ_JBKFDG010000008.1, forward strand.
CCTTGGCGATGTTGTTGATGAGCTCCATCATGTTCACGGTCTTGCCCACGCCGGCACCACCGAACAGGCCCACCTTACCGCCCTTGGCGAAGGGGCAGACCAAGTCGATCACCTTGATGCCGGTTTCCAGCAGCTCTTGCGAGGGGCTGAGTTCGTCGTAGGCGGGGGCCTTGCGGTGGATGGACGCGGTCTGGGTTTGCGCCACGGGGCCGCGCTCGTCGATGGGGTTGCCCAGCACGTCCATGATGCGGCCCAGCGTGGCCTTGCCCACGGGCACGGTGATGGCCTTGCCGGTGTTGGTGACCACCAGGCCACGGCGCAGGCCGTCGGAAGAACCCAGGGCGATGGTGCGGACCACGCCGTCACCGAGCTGCTGTTGCACCTCGAGCGTCAGGGCCGAACCTTCCATCTTCAGGGCGTCATAGACCTTGGGCATCTGGTCGCGCGGGAATTCCACGTCGACCACGGCGCCGATACATTGAACGATCTTGCCCTGCACTTGCGTGTTTGCTTGAGCCATGTCTTTGCTCCGGTAAATTGAATCTTGCTTGAACGGCCGTCAGACGGCCGCGGCGCCAGCCACGATTTCCGACAGTTCCTTGGTGATGCCGGCCTGGCGGGTCTTGTTGTAGACCAGCTTCAACTCGCTGATCACATTGCCGGCGTTGTCGGTCGCGGCCTTCATGGCCACCATGCGGGCGGACTGTTCGGACGCCATGTTCTCGGCCACGGCCTGGTAGACCAGTGCCTCGACGTAACGCACGAGCAACTCGTCGATGACGGTCTGCGCGTCCGGTTCGTAGAGGTAGTCCCAGTCATGCTGCGGGCCGCTGGCCTGCGTCTCGTCGCGCATTTGCTCCACGGACAGCGGCAGCAACTGCTGCACCACCGGCTCCTGCCGCATGGTGTTGATGAACTTGGTGTAGCACAGGTACACCGCCTTCAATTCACCGCGCGTGTAAGCGTCGAGCAGCACCTTGACGGGGCCGATCAGCTTGTCCAAGTGGGGCGTGTCGCCCAGCTGCACGGACTGCGACACCACCTTGGCGCCGACGCGGTTCAGGAAGCCCAGGCCCTTGTTGCCAATCGCCACCGCCCGCGTTTCCACGCCCGCGGCCTGAAGCTCGCGCAACTTGTTGGTCACGGCGCGCAGCACGTTGGTGTTGAGACCGCCGCAGAGGCCCTTGTCGGTCGTCACCACGATCATGCCGGCGGACTTGGCCTCCTCATGGGTCTGCATGAAGGCGTGCACGTACTCCGGGTTGGCCCGGCCGAGGTTGGTGGCGATGTTGCGCACCTTCTCGGCGTAGGGACGGGCCGAAGCCATGCGCTGCTGTGCCTTGCGCATCTTGGACGCGGCCACCATTTCCATGGCCTTGGTGATCTTCTTGGTGTTTTCCACCGATTTGATCTTGCCGCGTATTTCCTTGCCTGCTGCCATCGTGGGCTCCTAATCCTGTCGGGCCGGGATCACGCGAAGGTCTTCTTGAACGCGGCGATCGCGGCGCTCAGTTCGGCTTCAGCGTCCTTGTCCATGGCCTTGTTGGCTTCCAGCTTGGCGAGCAAGGCGGCGTTCTTGTCCTTGAGCCAGGCGTGCAGGCCGGATTCGAAGGACAGCACCTTCTTGACCTCGACGTCGTCGAGGAAGCCCTTGTTCACGGCGAACAGGGAAGCACCCATCAGGCTGATGGACAGCGGGCTGTACTGAGCTTGCTTGAGCAGCTCGGTCACGCGCGCGCCGCGGTCCAGTTGCTTCTTGGTGGAAGCATCCAGGTCGGAGGCGAACTGCGCGAAGGCGGCCAACTCACGGTACTGCGCCAAGTCGGTACGGATACCGCCGGACAGGCTCTTGATCAGCTTGGTCTGGGCAGCGCCACCGACGCGCGACACCGAGATACCGGCGTTGATGGCGGGGCGGATGCCGGCGTTGAACAGGCTGGTTTCCAGGAAGATCTGACCGTCCGTGATCGAGATCACGTTGGTCGGCACGAAGGCGGACACGTCACCGGCTTGGGTTTCGATGATCGGCAGCGCCGTCAACGAACCCGTCTTGCCCTTGACGGCGCCCTTGGTGAAAGCTTCGACGTAGTCAGCGTTCACACGAGCGGCACGCTCCAGCAGACGGCTGTGGAGATAGAACACGTCGCCAGGGAAAGCTTCGCGGCCCGGGGGACGGCGCAGCAGCAGAGAGACTTGACGGTAGGCGACGGCCTGCTTGGACAGATCGTCGTAAACGATCAGGGCGTCTTGGCCGCGATCGCGGAAGTATTCGCCCATCGTGCAACCCGAATAGGCCGACACGTACTGCATGGCGGCGGACTCGGAAGCCGTGGCGGCCACGACGATGGTGTAAGCCATCGCGCCGGCCTGCTCCAGGGCACGCACCACGTTCTTCACCGACGAGGCCTTCTGTCCGATGGCCACGTAGATGCAGGTCATGTTCTGACCCTTCTGGTTGATGATGGCGTCGATGGCCACGGCCGTCTTGCCGGTCTGGCGGTCGCCGATGATCAGCTCGCGCTGGCCACGACCGACGGGCACCATCGCGTCGATGGACTTCAGGCCGGTTTGCATGGGCTGGTCCACGGACTGGCGGGCGATCACGCCTGGGGCCACCTTCTCGATCACGTCCGTCATCTTGGCGTTGATCGGACCCTTGCCGTCGATGGGCTGGCCCAGGGCATTCACCACGCGGCCGACCAGCTCGGGGCCGACCGGCACTTCCAGGATGCGGCCCGTGCACTTGACGGTGTTGCCTTCGGAAATGTGTTCGTACTCACCCAAAATCACGGCGCCGACGGAGTCGCGCTCGAGGTTCAGGGCCAGGCCGTAGGTGGGCTGACCATCCTTGCCGGCCGGGAATTCCAGCATTTCGCCCTGCATCACCTCGGACAGGCCGTGGATGCGGACGATGCCGTCGGTCACGGAAACGACCGTGCCCTGGTTGCGGATGTCGGCGCTGGCGGACAGGCCTTGGATCCGGCTCTTGATCAGTTCAGAGATCTCTGCGGGATTGAGCTGCATGACTCTTTCCTTCTTACTCGTTGAGGAGGTGACGCGCGGCGGGCTCCAAGCCTCAAGCCGTCAGCGCCACTTTCATTTGTTCCAGACGGGCTTTGACGGACGTGTCAAGCACTTCGTCACCCACCACCACGCGGATACCGCCGATCAGTTCGGGGTCCAGCACCACCTTGACATTGAGCTTGCGGGCAAAGCGCTTCTCCAGCACCGCCTTCACGCCTTCGAGCGCCGCGCCCTCGATCGGGAAGGCGCTGTGGACCGTGGCATCCGACACGCCGCCCTGCGCGTTCTTGAGCGCGCGGAACTGGGCAGCGATCTCGGGCAAGGCGCTCAGGCGGCCATTGCCAATGACAGTGCGCAGGAAGTTCTTGGCGGCATCGGACAGCGGCGTCTTGGCCACGCTGGCGATCAGATCAAAGACCTGCGTCTCGGTCGCGCGCGGATTGCCCGCGAACTGTTGCAGCTGAGGATTGGCCGCGATCGCGGCCAATTCTTCTACCCAGCGCGAGGCGCCGTCGAGATCGCTCTTGACCGCGGCAAACAGCGCTTCAGCGTAGGGGCGGGCAATGGTGGCAAGTTCAGCCATGGTCACACCCTCACAGCTCGGTCTTCAGGCGGTTCAAGAGATCCGCATGGACGCCAGCATTGACCTCCTTGCGCAAGATCTGCTCGGCACCCTTGACGGCCAGCGCAGCCACTTGCTCGCGCAGCGCTTCACGCGCGGCGATGGCTTGCTGCTCGGCCTCGGACTTGGCGGCGGCGATGATCTTGTTGCCTTCCTCGGTCGCACGGGCCTTGGCTTCCTCGATGATGTCGCGCGCGCGGCGTTCGGCATCGGCGAGACGGGCAGCCGTTTCATTGCGCGAGGACGCCAGCTCGGCCTCGACACGCTTATCAGTGGCGGCGAGGTCGGCCTTGGCCTTGTCGGCGGCAGCGAGACCATCGGCAATCTTCTGGGCCCGCTCGTCAAGCGCCTTGGCGATGGGCGGCCACACGAACTTCATCGTGAACCACACCAGGATCGCGAAGACGATGGCCTGCAGGATCAGGGTTGCATTGATATTCACGGCTTACTCCTTTCGGGCGTGAAAGGAACCGAGATCAGGCGGCGATGACGAAGGGGTTGGCGAAAGCGAACAGCAGAGCAATGGCCACGCCGATCAGGAAGGCGGCGTCGATCAGACCGGCCAGAATGAACATCTTGGTTTGCAGTTCGTTCATCAGCTCGGGTTGACGGGCCGAGGATTCGAGGAACTTGCCACCCATCAGGGCGATGCCGATGGAAGCGCCGATGGCGCCCAGACCGACGATCAGACCGCAAGCCAGAGCAACGAGGCCGAGAATGTTTTCCATTTGGGAGACTCCTAGGTTAAAGAAAAGAAAAAAAGAGAAGCAAAAAAGATTCGAGATCAGGCGGGGCCGTCGCCGACCGCCACCACGCCCGCGTCAGATCAGTGCGCCTCGTGCGCCTGACCGGTGTAGATCAGCGTCAGCATCATGAAGATGAAGGCCTGCAGCGTGATCACTAGGATGTGGAACAGCGTCCAAACGGTACCGGCGATCACGTGGCCAATGGCCAGACCGATGCCCGTGGCCGACAGCGCCCAGCCGCCGCCCATCAAGGCGATCAGCATGAACACGAGCTCACCCGCGAACATGTTGCCGAACAGCCGCATGCCGTGGGAGACCGTCTTGGCGACGTACTCGATCATCTGCATCAAGAAGTTGATCGGGTACAGGGCCCAGTGGTTACCGAAGGGCGCGGCGATCAGCTCATGCGCCCAACCGCCCAGGCCCTTGATTTTGATGTTGTAGAACAAGCAGACCAGCAGCACCGAGCACGACAAGCCCAGGGTGGTGGACAGGTCGGCCGTGGGCACGACGCGCATGTAGTCCTTGAAACCCATGGCCGGGCCGACGTTGTGCCACAGCAGCGGAATGGCGTCCACCGGCAGCATGTCCATGAAGTTCATCAGGAAGATCCAGACGAACACGGTCAGCGCCAGCGGAGAAATGAGTTTGCGGCTCTTGGCGTTGTGGATCACGCCCTTGGCCTGGTTCTCGACCATCTCAACCAGGATTTCGACCGCTGCCTGAAAGCGGCCGGGCACGCCGGAAGTGGCCTTGCGCGCGGCACGCCACAGCACGAAGCATCCGATCACGCCCAGGACCAGCGACCAGAACACGGAGTCCAAATTGAAGACGCCGAAGTCCACGATGCTGCTCTGCTTCACGCTGTTGAAGGAAAAATCCTTCTGCAGGTGCTGCAGGTGGTGGACGATGTATTCACTGGCCGTCGGGCCGTGAGCTTCACTCGCAATCTCAGCAGACATAGATCAGATCACCAACTTTTAATTCAAACCTTGGGTGCCGTTGGCGCTTTGGGGGACATGCGCCGCATTTCGAACCATGCAGCCACCCCATGCGCCTTCATCGCCACCACCAGCCCGCCCACCAGGGCCAGCCAGCTCAAACCGGGGACCAGCCAAGGCGCTGCGGCCATCATGGCCACGGCCAGCGCGAGCTTGACCAACTCCCAAACGAAAAACCTCAGCAAACTGACGCCCGCCGCTCCGGCATGCCGGGCCACCGGCCGCGACATCACCCGCGCCAGCAGGGCTGCAGGCAGAACCACCGCCCCAGCGCCATACAACACGGACCCCGCGATGGACAGCGCCTCGCCCCCAGAATCGATCCAGCCGCTCACCAGCCCGATCCATCCCGTCAACACCGCGGCGAGCATTCCCGCCACGGCTTGCCAAGCCACGATGCGCCAAGGGGAGGTCACTGGATGCCGCTGGCGCCAAAGGCGCGCCTCTTCGGCACTCAAGGACTGAGACTCGACCTCTTCGGCGTCGTCCCAGGAACCCTGACTTTCCCGACGTTCACCCTCGTTTTTGGCGTGGTTTGTCAACTTTTGCAAAGCCACGCATTATAGGTTCAAAATTTCAGCCACCCGGGGTAATCCCAAGCGACCCACCGGGGCTTCGAGGCCCGGGGCGGGCGGAGCCCGCTCTTGCCATGACCTGGGGGCCCCATTGGTTTGCCCAGTTCCGTCCCCATTTGCATCGCAGAATGATCTCTTCTGCGACACTGCCCCCCATGAGCCAGCCCGAGACCCCGGCCTCCCGCGCCGACAGCCTGATCGAATATCCCAGCGCCTTTCCCATCAAGGTCATGGGCGCGCGTGCGGACGGATTCGTCCATGCCATCACCCACCTGGCCCGCGAGTTCGACCCGAGCTTCGACGCCTCCACCGTCGAGTTGCGCGAGAGCAAGGGCGGCAACTACCTGGGCGTGACCATCACGGTCACGGCCACCAGCCGGGAACAGCTCGACAACCTCTACCGCGCGCTGACCTCGCACCCCATGGTCAAGGTCGTGCTCTGAAAGCCTGACCGTGATGGAGGTGCGCGAGCTGGGCCGGGTGGACTACCTGCCCACCTACCAGGCCATGCAGGACTACACGGCACAACGCGGCCCGGACACGCCGGACGCGTTGTGGCTGTGCGAGCACCCCCCGGTGTTCACGCAAGGACTGGCAGGCCAAGCCGATCACCTGCTGATGCCAGGCGACATCCCCGTGGTGCAAACGGATCGAGGCGGCCAGGTGACCTACCACGGACCCGGCCAGGTCATGGCCTACCCGCTGCTCGACCTGCGCCGCGCAGGCTATTTCGTCAAAGAGTATGTCTATCGACTGGAAGAGGCTGTGATCCGCACACTGGCGCACTATGGCGTGACAGGTCATCGGGTCGCGGGCGCACCCGGCATCTACGTGCGGCTGAATGACCCGCACGGCCATGCGCCCCTGCCCCAGCGCCCGCAAAAAGGCCATGCCAGCGACAAGGCACCGAACTTCACCGGCCTGGGCAAGATTGCCGCACTGGGCGTGAAAGTGAGCCGCCACTGCACCTACCACGGACTGGCTCTCAACGTGGCCATGGACCTGGAACCCTACAACCGTATCAACCCTTGCGGGTACGCAGGACTGCCCACGGTCGATCTTTCTACAATGGGCACCGCCGTCGACTGGGCCGATGTGGCCCAGGTGCTGGGCGACCGGCTTCGCGCCCACCTCTCCCCCTGAACACCATGAACGAATCCGCCACCGTCCGCGAAGCGCAAAGCGTCGCCAGCTACGACGCTTCCGCCAAGCAAAAGGCCGCTGCCAAGCTGTCGCGCATCCCCGTGAAGGTCGAGGCGGGTGAGGTGCTCAAGAAACCGGAGTGGATCCGCGTCAAGGCCGGGTCCCCGACCACGCGCTTCTACGAGATCAAGAACATCCTGCGCGAGCACAAGCTGCACACCGTCTGCGAGGAAGCTTCCTGCCCCAACATCGGCGAATGCTTTGGCAAGGGCACGGCCACTTTCATGATCATGGGCGACAAGTGCACGCGCCGCTGCCCCTTCTGCGATGTCGGCCACGGCCGCCCCGACCCCTTGGACACGGACGAGCCGCTCAACCTGGCCAAGACCATCGCCGCGCTCAAGCTCAAGTACGTGGTCATCACCAGCGTGGACCGGGATGACCTGCGCGATGGCGGCGCCGGGCACTTTGTGGAATGCATCCGCAAGACGCGTGAGCTTTCGCCGCTGACGCAGATCGAGGTGCTGGTGCCGGACTTCCGCGGCCGCGACGATCGCGCGTTGGAAATCCTCAAGGCCGCGCCGCCCGATGTGATGAACCACAACCTGGAGACTGTGCCGCGCCTCTACAAGCAGGCCCGTCCTGGCAGCGACTACCAGTTCAGCCTGAACCTGCTCAAGAAGTTCAAAGCCCTGCACCCGGACGTGCCCACCAAGAGCGGCATCATGGTCGGGCTGGGCGAGACGGACGAAGAAATCCTGGAAGTCATGCGCGACATGCGCGCGCACGACATCGACATGCTGACCATCGGCCAGTACCTCGCACCCAGCAACAGCCACTTGCCGGTCAAACGCTACGTGCACCCTGACACCTTCAAGATGTTCGAGGACGAGGCCTACAAGATGGGCTTCTCCCACGCTGCCGTGGGCGCAATGGTCCGATCGAGCTATCACGCAGATCAGCAAGCCCACGCCGCTGGCGTGGTTGTGAGCGATCAGAATTAAAAGCGAAAATTTAAAATTAAACGCGAAAATTTAGTTTGACTCGCTTGTGAGTGGTGGCGCTGAATCTCAATAGCGACAACAACTTACCTCGGATTTTGGCCTTCCCGAAAGGCCAAGATTTATGGCGGATAGATTGGTTCGGGGACATCGCCTTCCCCGACCGGTCTCAGCGAAGAAAGCAGCCCTCGGTCTTTCTTCACCTCTCCAAGCGCTCCCAATCCCGCTTCCAATTCGGTCCGACGGGCCCCCTCCCGGGCAATACGGCCGCCCTGGCTCAGCGCCAACGGCGTGTCTGGGTGTCCGTTGGGACACTGCCTCTGCTGCGAATCGGCGACATCTGGCGTGATGGACAGCTGCACAGCCAGCCGGACTACGAGCTAGAGGAGTTCAAGAACGTGCAGATCGACTCCTCGACCGTTTCACTGGTCAAGGCTGGACTCAATCTGAACGAGCAGGGCTTCCTGCTGCCGGTCTCCGAGCACCCCTGGCACATGCAGTGCACACAGTCCTACTGCGTCGTGGTTGCCTTGCCAGATGGACGCCGACTCGTCATCCCGTGCATGGAATTGATCCGCTTCTACTTCGGTTCATCCAGCGGGTTGGTCTCGAGACTGTTCTCGCCACCCCTTCAGCGCGAGAGCCTCTACAGCAGAGCCGAACATGATTTGGCAGCGGGGCACATCGTTCTGCACCTGGCTGAAAGACTGTCCGGTGCGTCTGCCGCCGATATCGCCCGCATTCATCTGGACTCGCGAGCATGGCGAGCCGCAGCTCTGGTTGGAACCTCTCTCCTCAAGGCATCGACGTCACAGCAAGCCATCTATCCGCAGACCGTTTTCCCGTTTGAAGGACGGACAGATCTGCAAGCATCTGGGCAGTGGCTGTCATTTGGTGATCAGCCTCGCGCAAGCTTCCTGGTCTACAACCTTCGCTCCTGCTCTCATCCCTTCCCATTCCAGTCGCTGCAGTACGAGGTCCCGAGGCGCCATGGCGCACCCGATGCCACGAACTCCGGAGCAAAACCCAAGCCTGCATCCGCTCCTGACGGAAAAGATCAATCGCTCATCGAACGCGATGCGTCCAATCGACTGGCACCAAAGACTCGACGGTTCCAGGGTGAGCAGCGCTTCCCGGATCTGATCCCAAAATCGATCTGGCGACGCGCATCCATTACCCCAGAAGAATTCATTCAGTCGCGCAAGCGCTACTTGGCCAAGCAAGCCATAACCGCGGCCGCGGTTGGTGAGCCTGGCTCCGAGCAGCGGATTCGGCCAGTTGACTTTGCTACCGCCATTCGGTCGGCTGGCCCGGATCTAATGGGAGCACCAGAGTTTCTGCGGCCTGTGCTTCTTGAATTGCTTCGAGCGGCAGATACCACGATCGAGTTGTTGACCTGCAGCGATCAAGATGGCTGGACGATACCACTCCCGCTGGTTGTAGACGAAGATGGGGAAATCGATCGGAGAATTTTTTCTGAAGATACAGATTTAGGATCTCGCGTGAAACGAGCTTCTGTATTCGAAATTCAGAGACATAGTCAATCCGGGCGTTTGATCGTCATTGAAGATGACCCTGCCCATCAGGTATTTGCCTCAAATTCATCAGAACCTCTGCCCGAAATGTTGCGCCGAGCCGCAATTCACTACTGCGTGAGCAAGGGATAGATTCGGCTTGTCTACCTTACGGCGGCAGTTCACTCTGAGGCTCCGCTGTGTCTTTGGGTCGGGGCATTTCAGCAGCACGGGCTGGATCAACGACCTAGAAAATCCCTAAAAACTTCACGCAGCTGCCTGTTTAGATTGTTTTCGTTAACCAACTTCTGCACGGGACGTCGGAAGGACGAGGCCACCTCGTAGCGCATCTGACCTCGGGTCTTGTCCTCTTGGAGGACGCTATCAGCCAGGAGCTTCGCGATGAACTCCTCTGTGATGCCCGGCTTCGCGAACTTGTAGGTTTCGCCAAGCGACTTGGAGACAAAGCCACCCCCTACAAAGAAATAGCGGAAGAACTTCTTGATTTCTTCTATCGTCAGCAACGACTCACCACGTGCGCCGTTTCCGGCGAGCGATGTAGCCATCTCTCCTAGATCGCAACTGGCACGATCGAAGATGTCGAGGTTCATCGTCGGCGAGCGGTTGTCATCATGAATCGCAACGAAGGACGAATAGTAAAACTTCGTGTTACTGAAACGACATTTGATAAACGAGTCGTAGCCGACGAACCTGCAGTTCCAAAACTCTCGGTCAACAAACTGCAGCATCGGGAAGTCGCCCGAAATGAATAACCCCTTGGTCAATGTTCGCCCCCCTTCGATTTCATTGCCAACTATGGAGAAGATAGCAGAGCTGAAGCTATTGCGATTGAGCCCCTTGCCGGCTGTTGCCGCGAAGAGCTGCAGAAGGCTGCTGCAGGAAGCCCTGGCCGACTCGGCCACCTCCGGCTCCGTCTTATCGCTCAGCGCAATCGCCTTGAAGCTGGCGTAGATGCTGGAGAGGAGTTCTTGCACATCCTTCTTTGGCTTGGCAACATAGAAGCGACTGAGATCTTCAAAGACCGCGCCTTGGCCAGTAGCCAATCTGGCGAAATGCTTCATGAAGTTCAGAGACGCCGTGCTACGTTGCTCCAGCTTTTCGATGAGCCAAAGTGCCAAGAAATAGGATTGTAGGAAGTCGTAGCGGTACTTGACGACATCGTCCGAAATCTGGAGCAACGGATTCTTGCAGAAGATCTCGGTCACGGAGGAATTGGTCGCCGTCGCAGCCAAGTACGACTCCACGACATCGTTCAACTGGCTGACTTTAGCAGTTCCGAAGTGAGTACTGGAGAACTCCTTCAACACATCGACTAGGTCAGAGACCGATGGCTTCCAGGCCTGACGCTCCCGTTCGCGATCGATGATCGCGAAGACGAGCAGATCCACCGCGCGAACGTTGTGAGGGTAACCTGCTTCGGCCATTCGTTCCTTGATTGCGCCCTCGACCTTGAGTCGAATGCCGTTCCCGCCGACATCCTCTTCCAGCTCGCACAGAACATCGACGAAGAACGGGAGCACAGTTTCGTCGTCCGCTGCAGTGGACACTGCTTTGAGTGTCTCCTGAACGCGGTTGACGATGGCCTGCCGCTCGCCTTGAGAGCGCTTGGCGAAGCGCTTTCTAACGTACTGCTCAACCTCAGTGGAGGTGAATCCCCTGAGGTTGTAGATTGGCACCCCGTGTTTGCGCAGCGACGACACCGTCGTACCGACCGTGTCCTCTCGACCCGCCAGGAATACACGAGTCTGACCAAGCTCCGCATTAAGTGCCCTGATGGATTCAACGAAGGGAACCAGTTCAAAACTGGACGACATCATGCTGAGCAACTCGTCAATACCATCGATGAGAATCAGCAGACTTCCGCTAATCAGGAGCAGATCGAAAACGCTCTTGCTCACAGGAATACGCATCGGCGGCGCGCCGGCCGTTGCCAACGCCATGGCGTGCAACTCGCACAGTTCAAACAGCGTTGAAACATGTGATCGACGAAGCTGATCCTTGGATAACTTCTTAAGTGCATCCGCTTCGATGAGCATCACCCGAGAATGCCCGGCCCCGTCAATATCTGCAGACAGGCTTCGCAGCAGAGTCGTCTTTCCCGCGCCACCAGAGGCGACCAGCAACGACAATGGCGGGCTTTTATCGCTGATAACAGTCTCTTTGAGGTGCGCCAGGGCAGGTCCCAGTTTCTCCGTTTCGTTTCTATCGACGCGATATAGCGTTTGATCGATGAAGAACGGCTCCGTGAACGTTTTCGAGAACTGCAGAGAATCCGAATCGACGCAGTATTTGGCAAGGTAGTCTTTGAACGTCAATTCGGTCACGCGGACGCTATGACCGCCCTCTGCAAGACGCTCGGCGATGTAGTCTGCTTTCCCCGGGGAGGGACGCAGGACCGTCAATTCGCGAAAGCCCTGCAACTCCTTTGGGAGGTCGCGAATCCTTGATAGAAAATCTTCGACGATCTGGCGAATGGTAATGTTTTCCACCAACACCAAAAGAAGCTGAGGATGAGGTGTTTCAACTTGCCAGAGCTCGTACTTGATGCGACGTTGCCCCGAGAAATCTTTACCACCCCAAAGCGGTTTACGCCTCTTGTAGAAACCGGCAAGCAGGTCGTCTGTTCTCGTGAAGGAGTAACTGCCGCCGTCGTCCGATGCACTCTCGTCTGAGGTGGTCCTGACGGCTGACGCTTGCTCGGTGGAATGGCCAGCGATTGCCTCAAGTTCTTTTTTGAGTTTCCCTAATGCTTCGCTATAAACATTGCTGGAGCTGAAGTCGAAGTACAGCGACGTTTTTAGGTAGTGAGGCACCTCCGCATTTGCTTGGCGCTTGATCGCGAGGATGGGAGTACGAGACTTAGTAGTGACCTCCGAGAAATGGCGCTCCGCAGCCATTGCGGTTTCCCGGCCGACGCCTCCCTGACGAGTATTGGCCTTTTCGGTGTATTCCTTGGTGATGATGGCGAGTACAACATCGCTCTCGTATATGCCCGCCTCCATGTACCGGTTGCGGTCAACACGATGATCCATGCCACGTTGGTCGTACTCAACGTGCAAATCCGAGATCTTTTCTTGCAAGTCGTCAGCAAATTGCTGGACCCACTGCTTGTGATCTTCAGAATCCCAGCTATAAGAAATAAAGACTCGCATGTACGCTCCCTGAAATCTCCTTTTACCCAGGAGAGTACCTTATCTCGTGGGGTGAACCGCCCCCCGCCTCCTGGACGGTTTAGTTGTACTCCAGTTCATCCGGTGGTTGAACCTAGCCAATCTCTGCATACAGGCTCAAGTGACTTCGGTCAAATTTATAAAAAGTAAAGTACCTAGTCTGCCGCAATGAAAGTGAAAGAATGAAAATCAGTCTATGGTAACCGCACCTTTATGAAACATCTAGATAAGAGGGCATCAAATGCTTTTCGTTCGTACCGTTGCAACTCTCTTACTGGCAATTCCGCTGTCTAGCTTTGCAACTGACAGCAGCAACTCACCTGATCTTCTCAGTTCAAATGAAAGCATCGGCATATGTCTCGGGAAGGGTGGGCTAGCGAATATTGCTTTCTGGGGACCAGTTGGCCATGCGTGCAATGGTCTTATTGAGTGGGGGCGATATGAAAAACCTGGAACCATCGACCGTGAGATTTGCAGCTGTAGAGGGAATAGGAAAAACATCGATGGGGTAACTTTTTGGGGTCCAAAGGGAGAACCGTGCACAGGATGGGTGGGGTCGGGGATGTATGTGGCCAGTTGCCGACCTTTGAAGTCTGCTGACATCGCCTCTTGTATTGGGCGTGGCGGGCTTGCCGGCCATCGCCTGTATGGCCCCAAAGGCATGCCATGCGGAGGGTTCGATTCGTGGGGGCCATATGAGTGATCGATGAAACACTGCATTAGATTTCCCATTTTTGCTTGACCTGATGCATAGCCCGGCAGCCCACACAGAGACTACGCAATAAAGCCGCACAGCACCGACGTAAGTTGCACAAGATCAAAGGAATGAGCGATATCGGGAATTTTTTAGTCAGGAATTCTCGACGATCTTGCGGCTTTCACGCATGTCCTGTACTGTGGCGCCAGCCACTGGAACGCCACATGTTCACCCTCGCACACCAGCCATTCCTGCAGCCGCACGTCGGCCGAGTGCCTGCGCGCGAGTTGACGTCCTCCATCAAGCGCTGCGTCTTGGCGATGTCCATGCGCTTCTCCTACGACGCACGAGTTTGCCGCGCGGTCAACAGCAAGCGGTTCACACACCTTGTGCGAACCCGAACCTGCAAAGCCGCCACCCCAGCGAATTCCGTCCAGGAGTTCAGGCAAACGCGAAACACCTCTGACCACGCGTAGACGCCCGGGCTCCTGACTCACCAGTCAAAGGAGCCCATCGTGAAATCCGTTTCCCTCAAAGAACTTCAGGCGCTTTATCCCTACCAGTTCGGCAACCCAGTTGATGTGGACGTTGCCAAGGGCTGGATGCCCATCTTTGCCAAGCTCTGCGCCGACGTGGACCAGACGCTGGGACAGGACAAACTGGGCTTTCATTGGAGTCAGATCAAGGAGAAGTTCGGATCGGCGCGGTTCTACTACCGCTTCGGGCGCCGCAAATCAGGCACTCGACTGGATATCTGGACGCCCCAGGGTGTCTTGAGCCAGGAGATCTCGCCCAAACGCAAGGTCAGAACTGAAAAGGATCGCAGCTTCCAGGACATCAGCAGGGCCATCCTGCAGCTGACCGATGCTGCCCAAGTCGCGACCAAGAACGTTTGCCTGGCCTGTGGGGCGCCGGGCAGTCCAGACGTCGGTGAAGGCTACGTCCTGATGCTATGCCCAGAGCACCAGGCGCGGCGCCGCGAATTGGACAGCCAGGATGGGCTGATTGACTGGGAAACGCTTGAAGACGAGAACAACCAAGGGAGCGCGTGACCATGACCAAGCTCCTGATCTTGAGTGATCTGCACAATGACATTCAGCCCATGCGTGCAGAGGTGGATGGCCGCCGGATTGATGCCGACGCCGACGTCGTGGTTCTCGCCGGCGACATCCATGAAGGCGTGCAGGCGCCCATCTGGGCGCGCCAGGCTTTCCCGGACAAGGAGATCGTCCTCGTGGCCGGGAACCACGAGTTCTATGGCCGCTACTGGAACAAGAACCTGCGCAAGCTGCGTCTGAAGTCAGCCGAGCTGGGAATCCATTTCCTGGAGGATGACGCTGTGGAGCTGTTCGGGATCCGGTTCCTGGGGTGCACCTTGTGGACCGATTTCGCTCTGTATGGCTCGGACCAGTCGCGGGACTACATGGCTCAGGCGCACGCCCGTATGAACGATTATCGGCGGATCAAGTTGGACCGCTTGCCGGGTGAGAATCGGGAGTGGAAAGAACTGCGTCGCACGCATTTGATTCCGTTGCTAGCACGACGACGTCACGAGGAGAGTGTGCAATGGCTGGATCGAGAGCTCACCGCAAGCAACCCGGAAAAGACGGTGGTTGTGACGCACCATGCGCCCCATGAGCAATCGGTGCCGGCAGAGTACAAAGGGCACCCGCTGAGTCCCGCCTACGCGTCAGACTTGTCGCACCTGCTCGGGCGCTCCAAGCTCTGGATTCATGGGCACATCCACTTCAACGCCGACTACATGGTCGGCGCGACCCGAGTGATCTGCAATCCTCGCGGGTATACCTACGTCAAAGTGGAGACCATGAATTTGGAGTTTCGGCCGGATCTGACTATGGAGGTCTAATTTGCGCCAGAATCCCCACTCGCCCGGCTAGTTTTTACCTGCTGGTGCTAAGGGAAGGCCTCCAGGGGCCATTAGACGCAATCAGCAATAGTCACTATGCCTGATAAAACCAGCCCGTCGGCTGTTGCCGCCTCCTCAAAGTCATATAGAAAGCCACCAAGTGGCGCAGCCGACAAGCCAAAGAGCAAAACAGCCAAAGCCGCTACCACGGCGTTGAGTTTGAAGCCAAACCTAGCGCCGAAGCTCAAGGATATTTTTGAGAAGGCTGGGTTCAAGCATGTGCCGTCGGACGGTCTTCATTTCACGATCGGCGGTCGCAAGGGCGAGCTAGATCACATCTTCGTCTGGAAAAACGTCGTTCTTCTGTGTGAGGAGACAGCAGGTAAGGATGCGACCAAACATTGCACCAACAAAATATTCCTGCACGCCAAGATCAAGGAGCACTGGCTCGAGTTCTTTCAGCAGTACACAAAACAGAACACAGCTCTACTAACAGCCCTGGGCCCTGAATATCAGGTTCACGATCTTGAGGTTCGCCACATCTATTATTCCGAGGAGATCGACGTGGCGAGCTCTATCGGTGATCCTTCTCCGATGCTGGTCTTGACGCGCGCCCAGGCTAGGTACTTCAAGTCCCTTGTGGACACCATCGAGTGCTCCGCAAAATTCGAATTGCTGAAATACCTCGATATCGCGCTGAGCCAAGTCGGTGCAGAAAGGACTTCCGGGAATACTGTGCCGCTGAACCGCTATACCGCGTTCGCACTCTCCGCTGCACACACAAGCTATCCTCCCGGCTTCGCCGTGGTGTCGTTCTATGCAGATCCCATGGCCCTAATTCAGCGAGCCTACGTCATGCGCAGGGATGGCTGGGAAAGCCCTGATCTCTCCTACCAACGGTTCGTCAAGTCGGATAAGCTAATAAAGATGCGTGAATACCTCGCTGAAAGCGGTAAGGTATTTATCAACAACATCGTCGTCACACTGCCTGCTGCAGCCCTCCTCTTAGATAGCACAGGCCAGGTTCTGGACGCCAAGACGATGAAAAATAAGGCTGAAATCCAACTCAGCTTGCCGCTCGAGCTGGGCACAGTAGGCATTGTCGATGGGCAACACCGGATACTGTCCTACTATGAGGGTGCCGACCAGTTTGATCAGGCCATTAGTAGTCTGCGACAGCGGCAGAACCTATTGGTCACCGGCATCGTCTTCCCCGCTAACTACACGGCCGAGATGCGGGTGAAGTTTGAGGCTGAGATCTTTCTGGCCATCAACAACAACCAAAGCCCTGTACACACTCAGCTTCGGCAAGACTTGGAAACCATCATCAATCCCGAGACGCCCCTAGCGATCGCTCGCACCATCGTCTCTCGGCTTTCCAAGGAAGGCGCGCTAGCTGACATGCTACAGATGTCGCAGTTCGACCCGTCGGACAAGATTTCGTCCGGCTCCTTGGGTCCTTACGTCGTCAAGCCCCTGGTACGCAAAAACAGTGCGCTATACAAGACCTGGGACGCCGCCAGCGCACGCAATCTTTCCAGTCCAGATGACCGCGCTGATTACATCGACTACTGCGTTAAAGAACTCAAGCGGCTGCTCGCCGGCGCGAGCGAACATCTCAAGAGCAATTGGAAATCAGTGCCCAACGGCGGCGTGCTCTCTACGACTGCCGTTGGGGGCCTTCTGCTGTTGCTCGATCGCCTAATCAAGGCAGGGAACGTGCCCGCAAACATCGACTACAAAACCGTGCTGAAAAACATTACTAACTTTGACTTCAGCGCTTACACCGGCAGCGGCTGGGGAAAGTTGTCTCGAGATCTCGAGGCTGCTCTGTAAAGACAGCCTGTACCACGGCGCTGCTGCTGCCGCCTTTGGGTTGAATCCGATCTCAATCAGGACACCATCATCGCTTCCGACAAGTCGATACTGGTTGCAAAGCCAGGCGGTCGACGCCCAACGATCGAAGTCGGACTCGGCTCCAGGATGGCTCTATCCGCTGGTCTGAAACGAACTTGACCCTTTATAGTGGCGCGTAGCCGCTCGAGGCCAAGTTGTACGTACTCCGGGTTCAGTTCCGCGCCGACGAAATGGCGCTTCTCATGAAGTGCTGCAACCCCCGCAGACGACACGCCACAGAAAGGATCAAGAACAACGTCCCCCTCCTTGGTCAAAGCACGGACCAGGCGCTGCACCAGTCCCACCGGAAACTGGCAGGGATGATCTGTCTTCTCCATGTGGTTGGCGTTGACATTGGGAATGTCCCACACGTCACTTGGGTTCTTACCCGCCGGATTGCCGCTCGGCTGGCCCTTTTTCGGACCATCGGTGTGTTGCTTACCAGGATACTTCTGAGTCACACGCACTGCATCGAGATCGAAAGTGTATTCGTCGCCTTTGGTGTACCAGAGGATTGTTTCGTACCGACCGCTAAAGCGTGTCCGGCAGTGCAAGCCATGACCAAAGGTCCACGCAATTCGGTTACGTAGCTTCATGCCCGTGATCTTGCTCATGATCTCGTGGACCAGGAAGTCAAGCGGCGTGGCCACGCCGTCCAGCACGTGGAAGCCAACCTGCCAGCACAAGCTACCACCGGGTTTCAGGATACGACAGACTTCCGGCAAAATCACTTTGTGATTGGCCACAAAATCGTCAAGGTTGTCGCGGCGACTCTCATATGCCTTGCCCATGCAGTAAGGCGGTGACGAGACGACTAGGCTCACGGACGACTCCGTAAGCCCCTTTAGCAGAGATTCGCATTCTCCCTCAAAAACTGCGGCCGAAGCATGCGCGTGCGGCCTCGCAAGCCAGTCCCTGACACCCCTGGACGACTTGTACGTCGTGACATCACCCATCTCTTGTGCGCTCACAAATATCTCCACATCGCCGAGATCATAGATCTGCTTTAAAACCCGTGCAACCGCTCCAGATTGAGCGTCGCACTGTCCCAGCGCGCGTCCCCCCGATCGACGGGCATATGAGGCTGCAGATCGGCCCACGACAGTTCATGCAGTCGCTCAACGTTCAGGTCCCAGAAGTGAACGACGTAAGCCTCTGCGTGCCGACAGGCAATATCCCATTCGTTGCGTGTGATGATGAGCCGTAAAGGCCATCCACGACAAGACTTGACTTCCACCAGTTTCGGCACGACATGCCCGCCAACCAAGCGACTTGAGAGGATGTCGTATCCAGCCGAGTTATCGTCCAGAGCCACCCACTCTACCATCGGCGCCCCATGCATCTCGGCACAGTTCGCCAACTCATGCATAAAGGACAGCCGCTCTGCGCGCCGACCAGACTCGAGGAGGGGTAGGTTGACGCGGGCACGCGCCAGATTGGCCAAGCGATCCAGGAAGGCCACCACCTCAACAGCCGGCTGGTTGTCAAACGCCCCTGCGCGCCGGAAACACTCACCTGCGTCTGCCGTCAGCGCGTCCCGCAACGCCCGCCGCCCACGAGGCAACGCAGACAACCAGGCCGGCCACAGCTTCGCCTCATTCTCAATCAGTACCTGATACGACACCGAAACCGACTCATTCGCCGGACCAACCGCTTCAAGGATGACCTGGGCCTCTGCGTAGTCAAGGCCTGCGCTGGCATAGCTGGTTTTCAATCGTGCCACCGCCATGAGCACCGATTCGTGAGGAGCGGCCACCAACTGCCGGCTCAGGGCGCGCCACCCCTCCACTGCGGAGGGACGCAACCGGCTCACGCTAGCCGGACTACTCGACGATTGCATCAAGTTCAGGCGGCACCCTTCTTTCGATTTCCTCAAGCAGGTCGTGGACATCTCGAATATCGATCGAGTCCTCCAAATCACTGCCTGATGTCTCCTCGTCCAGGGCCAGTTCGTGGAGATCCACGTCGCCGAGCATCTGCTCCATCTGTCTGATCTTAACGCCCAGACGCCGGGCCACCGATAGATCTATCGAGCCAACATCCGCTGGCAGACGGTTTTGCAGAATGTGTACGCGTGTGATCACGCCCTCTGGCAATCCTAGACGATGGATGCGGTCGATCGATTGCAAGTAATGCGTGGCGTTGTAGCTGCGGTCAAGGTATATGGCGTCATGGCAAACCGTGTGCAGACTCATGCCTTCGGATGCAGCGGCCGGATTGGCGACCATCACCATGCAGTGCCGGTCTGTCTTGAAACGGCGAATCTGACCTTGTCGGGTTGAATCGTCGTCTTCATCGCCTAGGCCGGTACTGCCGTCGATGACCGCAGGCATTAGCTCAGGCATCAAATTGCGTAGCTGCTCAACCGTTGATCGGAAACTGGTCCAAACTAATGTCTTGCGTCCCTCCGAAGCGAACTGGCGCGCCAGCTCGACAGCCTTGAGCACCCGCGCGGACGGGCCTTCCGCAATCACAGCTTGGAGCAGCTCGTTGCGCCCCGCATCAGCTGCAGTCTCGAAATCCTGGGCCAACAGCAGCGGGTTTACCGAGGCTTGCAACAGCCGCATGACCGATCGTCGCGCGCGAATAAGGTTAAAGCCACGACGTCCCTGGCGCAGCTGACTTGCTTGGGCGTGCACGTCGCTCTTGAGTACCGCGTAGAAGGCGAGATGAGCATCGGTTAGCGCCACCGGAACTTCGACACGCACACGATCGCCCAGATTAAGCTGCTGTTTGGTGGTCCGGACGTAGAGGTTGCCGAGAACCGAGCGCGGCGTTTCTCCGGCAGATACGCGGGCACCGAGACCGGCACCGGGCCACAGAAAATCGAGTTGGGACTGCATATCTGCCGGCCGCTGTGGCATCGGCGTACCGGTGAGAATGTCGCGCCGCACTGCCAGGTGTCCAAGGTTTAGCAGGACAGCACCGCGCCGGGAGGCTGTACCTGCCTTCATGCGATGCGCTTCATCAAGAACAAGATGCACCCGATGGCGCGACAGCAAGTCCTCGATCTGCGACTCCACCCGCACCAACTGGTCATAGGAGATCAGCATTCGCTGCGGGTTGGTGCTCAGGAGTTCTGCGATGCGCGCCTCGCCGCCGACAAGCTGGACGAACGGCCGACGTACATGGCCAGGCGCATGCTCGGTAAGACACTCGTCGATGACTTCTTCCCAGGCCACGAAGGCATTGCGCGGAGCAACCACCAGCAGACAGTCCACTACAGCCGGCGCCAGCAGGTGCAATGCGAACGTCACCGTCGTCTTACCAGCACCTGGCACTGAGAAGTTCGCACCATTCTCCAACGACAGCAGGCTGCGCAAGTCACGCGATTGGTAGTCCTTCAGATCGTGCGCCTCTCCGTCCCAGCCCAGTTCCCGCAAACGAGAACGGACTTGCTCTTCGCTGACATCCATGCGCACAGCGCCGGCTGCTTGCCGAACGGTCCGGTACTGGCGCATGAACTGCTGGACCCGCTCCCGCGATGAGTCGTCCGTTTCAAACGTAAAGCCGAGCTGACGCTGCAACCCTGCGGCGGCACGTAGCACATGCAGGGCATGCCGCCAGCCGATCTCGATGCTCTGGTCGTTGATGCGGCCAGCGGAATCGGCATCTTGCGCGTATGCACGAAGCCGCACCCAGGTGCTATAGCTGATACCGGTGCCCCGCTCAAATATGCCTTGCAAGCCTCGCGCTTGATAGCGCAAAAGGATCGTGGCCATAGCGTCACTTCCTTACTTGGCGAGCGTCGATTTCCTGCATCAGCGCCTCACACTGCGTCACACATGCGGCCAGAACCGTTCGCAGTTCGGCGAAGGTCGACTCATTGGCGTAGCTCAGATTGATAGCGGCAAGTTTCTGCTGTGCCGCCTTCGCGAATTTCAGCGCGGCTTGGTCCTTGCGCTTGCCTTGTTCGCCGACGATAACGGACGCCTCTTCCACTTGTTTCGCTGCGTTCTTGCGCACATCGTAATCGTCACCCAGGTCGTCGATGTAGCCCATCAGCGCCGCATAGTTCTTTTGACCGGCCACCAGCGTCCCATCGCCAAAGTCGATCTCGAGATTGCCGGTCGGCTGATCGGGCGTTTGGCTCAGATCCACGCCCCAGACACCGGCGATGTGGTCCAGAAATAGCTCGGGGTTGCCCTCAATGTTGTTGATCAGCTCGTAGGCCCGAAGCTCGATCTCGTCACGGTTCTCCACCAGCAGGAAGTCGAAGCGCCGAGTGACTTCACGCAACGCCGGGTTATCGGTCTTGGCAAGGTTGCGGATTGCGATCTGTTTGAACGCTTGCTCGGTTTCCTCCAGAGCGTTGTAGTCACGCGACCGATTCAAATGATCAGTCAGATACAGGTCCGCACCATCGATCATCTTGACCAGCCGGAGAATTTCTTCCTTGTCGCGGTTCATCATGCCGGCAATGCGCTCGTCTGAATAGTTGCGCGCTTTAAGTTCCCGCGCAGCTAGTGCGACGGCTGTCCAGTCATAGGGCAGCTTGGTGTCGGGCTGCATTTGCAGCTCGATCTCCAGGGCAACGATCTCTTCATCAGTGGCCGACTCTGGCAGCACAGCACAGGAGACATTCTCGAAGTCAGCGAAGAGCTGGCTATCAGGCCCCGCAAGCAGTTCACGCATCGCTGAGAGGCGACGGTTACCGTTAACCACCACGCCATCGGCGGAAATGATCAGGTCCTCGGTCTGCTCCTTGACGCGGATCAACTCATCGTAGATCGGCTTGATAGATTCACCGCTGCCGGTCTGGGCCAGTTTGAGCAAGATTTCGTGCTGCGCAGCCTGCGCGCTGATATCCTCTCGCCGCGACGGAGCAAATAAGTTCTCATCGACCTTGCCAGAGGCGACCTGGCTCATCTGATCGCTGATGGTGCGGAAGTTCTCCAGTCGATATAGCAAGTGGTGGATGCTTATCTGGATGATGGCCAGGGATTCACGACCGCCGCGAAACTTCATTTCCCGCTTGGTGCGGTTTTGCTTGCGCGCCTCGGCCACGCGCTGCTCGATATGATGCTTTCGCGTAGTGCTGTCAATCAAAGCGAACTTGTACTTGCTGGCGGACATCGCCGACGCTCCCTGAAGTGGTTGAACATCCCAACCCCACACAATTACCAATGTGAAGTCGGTACGTAGCCCGAGTTCGCTGCGCGTGTTAACCCGATGACATGAAGCGACTCGACGCGACGCTTGGCAAGATTAACAGAGACACCCTTTATGTAGAAGGGACTCCCTCAAAGGCTACCGCCACATACAAAAGCCACCCTATGAAGTGCTGCCTGCAAGGCGTCCGCGCCAGTCGGCAAACTGCTCACAGATCGCTCGATACCAATTCGGCGCCCCCTCAAAATCCCTCCCCAAGTGGTTGTACCGAACAGCCCTGGCCCGCCACGCGACCTCTAGTCTTCCCGCTAGGTCTACCATCAACCAGGAAACCAGCTGAACCAGGTGATGCCGCTCCATCAATGGCATCGTCTCCAGGCCCACTCGTCCCGAGACCTTCACTAAGTCCTTCACCTGCAGCTCCCTGCAGACATGCTGGCGCAAGGCGACTGTCTTGTGGCGGGTCAACATCAGCCGGACCAGTTGATGCATCACCCGCATCACGTCCAGATCCACACTCTGGGTTTCCTCCTCCGCAATTGCGCGGCACAGATCGGCATGGAAATCCAGGGCGATATCGTCATGGCCCCAAATCTCCTCTCTCGGCGAATCAGCGAGTGGGCAACCACAGGCATGGCAGTTGCCCATGGACCCCACCTCGGAAACCTTGCCTTGCCCCATCTCCATTCGGTGGAAGATGACTGGTGCACCACACTGAGCACATCGGTCCCGAAGCATCACCTGGTGCCGGATGCACATCGTGTTGAATGACACTCGCCAGGACTTCCGGTAATAGGGCTTGTCGTCCTCGGCCAAACAGACAGGGCAGAACTGCAAGCCGAAACCTTCACGCTTGCGGTGGTACATCATCAACGTCTGGACCCAAAGCAACGTCCCAGAAGTTCTGAATTTCGGGTACAGAACACCTTCGTATGCGCGCAGGGTCGTGGCGTGCGCAACTTGCCGCGGCGTGCCCGTCCTGTCCGCCAACTCATTGACCAGCCAATCCGGTCCCAGGCGATCAACATCGCGGTTCCAGACCTGGCGCTGCCCACCAAAGATCAGGTTGCAGAAGGTCTGCACCTTGAGGCCATGCCCCCAAGCCAGGCGGACCAACCAGGAGGTCAGCAGCTCATCGGGATACGGCTTGTACCGGACGGGCCACAACGACGAGGTCAGGCCCTTCATGGCAGTCGTTAAAAGCGGCGGTGCTGCTTGCGCCGGGAGGGCGGCACCCACCGGATGGCGCGGATGCTTTCGAGCGTGATTTCCTCGGTCCTGCTGCGGATCGCATCGACCGCCAGCTCTTTGAAGAGATCGCACAGATCACCTAAGGTGCCTTCGCTGCGCAGGCACATCTCGCTCATCTTTTCGGGGGACTTGAGGTCCGACGGCTTGCGCAAGGGGGTACGCCGCTCCAAGGTGGCAAGCAGGGTGCCCACCTCCCTGCCTGGCCTCCAAAGAGGCAGTTCCTCAGGCATGAACCGGCTCGACATTTGCGGATCGGCCACGAAGGCGTTGTACGCATCTTCGATACCGGCCGCGATGATCGACACCTTGGATTCATTGCCCAGGCTCTTGAGCGCATTGCGGAAGTCCCTTTGCCGATTCAGACTGCCGGCAATCAGGTGGTGGATCTCGTCCACGATGAGCACCTTGACCCCCAGCTCCCGGAAGAGATGCTTCACCTGGGAGTTTTTCTCCTGGACCGAGGAACTCGGCTTGTAGGTCGCCATCAGCGCGTCTAGGATTCGGGAGTAGAAGGCGGAGACATCCGGCGCCGGCGGCGCTTCGACCATCACCACCGGGCATGTCGTTACCTCGGCGGCCGGGTCCAGATCCGGAGGATGCATGGACATGAACCGCTCCAGGATAGACGTCTTGCCATTGAAGGAGGGCGCCACCAGCAGCATGTTGGGCATGCGGGTGATCCGCGGGTAGTCCAGCAGATCCTCCATCCTGGCCAAAATCTCCTTGGCCCGGTCGTAGGTCATCCAGGTTCCCTCCCGGATGGCACGAATGCGTACATCATCCGGTTCGCCCAGCAGGCGCTCGGCTTCTGGACTCAAACGGGATTTGAGTTCGGATGTCGCCATCACTCGTCATCCAAGGCTTCGATGTCGTCCGGGTCGTACCCGCGCACGGCCGGAGGAGGGGCGCTGGACGCCGCAGGCTGGGAAACTGTCGGCATGGTCTGCTTCTTGGTCTCGCGCTGCTTGGCGTGTTCCACCCTGCGCTGCGCCTCGCGCCTGGCCGTCTTGGTCTTTGCTGCCGCTTCAGCCTCAAGGGCCCGCTGCTCGTTCAGGATGGCAAACACCAACTTCTCGTTTTCAGGGTCGATGCCTTTGGCCTTCGCTGCACGCTGGGCATTGCGCAACTCCCAGATGCTCACCGGCGGCAGACTCGTGTCCCGGTAGGGAATGGCACAGAACCGGCCACTCAGCTCATCGAAGAAATAGAGCTGGCTGACGTCTCGCGGGTCTCGGTGAAAGCGGAATGTGCGCTTGTGTTTGGGAAACTCTGGGTGCGGCGCGTTGATCCACGGCCGCAGGACGTCGTGGTAGTAGTGCACGTTGTCGATCACCACGCCATAGCCCTGCACCGGCCGTTCAACGTACGGCGTGAAATGGATCCGCAAGGTCTCCTCATCCAGTCGGCGTGCTGGCAAACCGCGTCCCAGTTTCTTCTTGGTGCCGAGCAGTCCCTCACGGAACTTCACCAACGGCGGCATGCCGATGCCGGTGTGCACCTCGCGGTGATAGCGCGCGAAGAAGAGGATCAGCCACCGCTCGATCTCCGCAAAGGTCATGCAGGCATTGCCCTCGGCGTCGTACTCGCCTTTTTCATCCGGCCCGGAGAAGGTGGAACCTTTGACGCTTTTGAGTCCCTGCGTGACCGTGCCCATCAAGCGCTCGATGTGGGCGCCGTACCGCGGCTTTTTGACCGGCCGCAGGTGGATGTCGATGTCATACTCCCGGCAAGCCATCTTCAGCATGTCGCCACGGAACTCCTTGGCGTTGTCCATGTGGATAGCGCCCATCACGCCCCAGCATGGCCACGTGATGTGATCTGCGATTGCCAGATTCCGGAGCCAAGCCTCTTTCGGAAGAATGGCGTGAGCGATGCACATGCCGGCCGACATGGCCGACGGCGGGTCCAAGGTCAGGTACATGCCCAGGCACACCCGGCTATCAACGTCGATCGCCAGGGTGATCCACGCCCTGTTGATCGGCTTGCGGTGCTCATCATCGACGATGATCACCGGCAACAAGGTATGGTCGATCTGAACAATCGCGAGAGGCCATTCCGCATCCGGAATACTGCCCTTGCTGGGATCGTGCAAGGCAAAGGCCGCCGCTTCACCGAGACGCCTACGCGTGCGCTCACGGCCAGACGTCTGCTTCAGGCGGAGTCTGATTGTGTTGGTTGCTGGTAAACGCAGGCCCGCATTCGAACAGCGGCGACGGATCTCCAGAACGGTTTCGGTAATCGAAGGCTTCTGTTCTGTGTCGTGGAAGCTCTCGATCGTGTCGCGGATGATGGCTTCGACCTCGGGCGAGATGCGCCGCCCAGCCTTGCCGCCTCCTGCACGGCCACGCATGGGTAGCAGTGAGGAAAGAAGCCCGGTGCGTCTGAAAGCATCCAGCCAACGGTAGACAGTCGCCCGATTGACGCCTGCGTCGATAGCGATCTGCTCAGCCGTCCTGGTTCCGTACAGCGACTGGTTGACCAGCAGCGGCTCAAGCCACTTTCTGCGTTGCTCCGCGATCGCCCAGTCCGACTCGGGGATCTTCGACAGGTCGATCTCTACGGACTCAACAGCTCCGGCAGTGGAGATGGGCTGGGGCGGCCGCAGATCACCGATGGTCAGCAAGACTTTCGCACCTGTCTCCAGGTCCTTCGCCAAGATCTTGTTCAGATCGGCGACCTCGAGAATGGCGTAGTCACGGTCATTGCTGCTGACGATCGCCCCTTTGCTCAGCGGCATTTGGTTGGGGATCACCTTGGCCATGTGTCGTCTCCACCTCGGGCAACGAGTACCTCACTCCCAAATGGCACATCCAAGTCAGTCACCAAATGCCCCGACAGGAGCATCGACCAGATGACAGGCAACCAGTGCAGCCTGTCATCCTCTGTCTGGGCCAGTTGATCCAGCACCTGGTGATGGGATCGGGGATTCTCGTCAACGCAGTCGAGCACACGTTCGATATCTGCCACCGCTGGGCTGGTGTTTCTGTAAGCGCGCAGGAATTTGAGATTCGCCAGTCGGGGTGTTCGGATCTGGCGCTGGTCGACGATCTTGAACTCCCAGCCCTGCTCCTCGGCGAACCGCTTCGCGCAATCGAATTTGAAGGCGTATTTGTCGGCGTTCCTCGCCAGGTCGTCCGTGTGTTTGACGTCCACCAGGGTTCTTTTGGGCTCCTGCCCGGACACGGCATCCGGGTGGTAGCGCACTAGCACGTCCGGCACGTAGCCGCGGGGCACCCCTGGGACGGGCACCCTGACGGGTTGAGGCTCGAAGGAGTGAACTGCCGGATCGAAGTCGAGCAGCAGGAAGTAGTCCTTCTCGAGCAAGGACTCGAAAGCATCGATCTCGGCGTTCTTGCGGCTGGAATAGCTGCCCGTCACCACCAGATGATTTTTGGGAATCTTGCGGACCGGCATCCAGACCCTTTCACGATCACCCCACGATCGCACTAGCTTCTGGATTCTGTCGCATTCAATTCTGAAAGAAAAGTCCTAGAATGAAACGAAATTCGCCACTGACCGGGCCTCCCGTCAGTGGTGGCCTGAACCCGGACCGGGCGCCAACCTGCCCGTTCCCTTTCGCCCCGCTGGATTCCAAACCACAACAGGCCAGCTTTCACTCAGACCTGTGTCCTCACTTGGAAAGGAATCCGCATGCAATGTCCCGTCTGCTCGAACGCGCGCTTGGTGATGTCCGAACGCCAGGGCATCGAAATCGATTACTGCCCGCAATGCCGCGGCGTGTGGCTGGACCGGGGCGAGCTCGACAAGATCATCGACCGATCGCAGGGCGCCACGCCTGCACCCTCGGCGGCCCAGCCTCGCGCGCAGGCGCACGTACAGCAGCCCTACGCAGCTCAGCCGCCGCAGCCTCAGCCCTATCCGCCGCAGCAAGGCGGGTACTACCACAAGAAAAAGCGCGAGGGTTTCTTGTCCGACATCTTCGACTTCGATTGAAGCGCAGCGCATGTCCTCGCCCGCCGTCTTGCCCTTGTCCCTGCGTGACTACGGTCCCTCGCACGGCAGCCACGCGCACGCCCATCATCAGTTGCTGGTGGGCTTGGACGGTCTGCTGGAGCTTGAGGTCGAGGGCCGGGGCCAACGGCTCGGCGCGGGCGATGCTGTGTTGATCGCCCCCGGTGATCGGCACGATTTCGAATCCCCCCGGGGCAGCCGCTGTCTGGTGCTGGACAGCGACCATGCCGCCTGGGGGCTCTGCGGACCCCAACCTCATCAGCCGCGTCAGGTCGCCGCGCTGGCGAATTACCTTGCGCAGGCATGGCCGCAGCCCCTGGCTCTGAGCTTTGCCCCGGCACTGTTGCTGGAAGCATGGCGCACCCCGAGGGCGACACAACGACCGCGCCGCGCCATCGATTGGCTGTCGCTGAGTGCCTGGGTGCAAGCACGGCTGAGCCAGCCGCTGAACGTCGCAGACCTCGCGCAGCAGGTGCATCTGAGCCCGTCGCAGTTCGCGACGCGCTGTCAGGAAGCCCACGGCATGGGGCCGCTGGCGTGGCTGCGCGGACAACGGCTTGCCCAGGCCCGGTCCTTGCACGACGCGGGCTGGTCGGTGCGGGAAACCGCCCTGCGCACGGGCTACCGCTCGCCCTCCGCCCTCACCGCCGCTTTGCGCCGCGCGGGCCTGTAGCGGTCGCGCGCTGAATCAGGCGCTGAACACACCTCCTTGGAGCCCATCGCACCGCGCCCGGTCTGCGAGACCGGCGATTCGCGATGACGGACCCGCGATCCGCGACGTTCCCATTTTTTACACTCGCGTCCATGCACCCTCACCTTCATGCCTTGGGCGCCATCGTCCTTTGGGCTTCCTTGGCCGCGCTGGGCGTCACGCTCCAGCACGTGCCCCCATTTCTGCTGACCGGCTTGGCCTTGCTGATCGGCAGCGTGCCAGCCTGGCCAGCCCTGCCCGATCTCATACGGCAAGGCAAGTTACCGCCGTCCACGCTGGCTCTTGGCATCTACGGCCTGTTTGGCTTCCATTTCCTGCTGTTTCTCTCGCTGCGCCTCGCTCCACCGGTGCAGGCCAATCTCATCAATTACCTGTGGCCCTTGCTGATCGTGGTGATGGCGCCGCTGTTCCTGCGTGAACTCACGCTCAAGCCTCTGCACTGGGTCGCGGCGGTGATGGGGTTCGCTGGTGCGGCCATCGCCATCTTGGGAGGTTCGGATTCGTCGATGGACGGCGGGACCTGGCACTGGGGTTATCTGCTGGCCATGGCATCGGCCTTCGTTTGGGCCAGCTACTCCCTGCTGACGCGCCGGGTGGCGGCTTTCCCAACCTCGGCCGTCGGTCTGTTCGGTCTGACGTCGGGCCTGCTGTCCCTGCTGTGCCATTGGTTGCTGGAGTCCAGCGCACCCTCGTTCTCGGCCTTGACGCCACGCGATTGGCTGCTGCTGGCGGTGCTGGGCTTGGGCCCGTTGGGCGCTGCCTTCTTCCTCTGGGACCACGCCCTCAAGCGGGGTGATGCGCGCCAGATCGGGGTGCTGAGTTACCTCACGCCCCTGGGTTCGACCACGCTGCTGGTGTTGGTCAGCGGCCAGCCTTGGCGCTGGAGCATCGCAGCGGCGGCCGTGCTGATCATCGGCGCGGCGCTGCTCAGCACGCGCACGCGCTGAGCAAGCGCCCGCAGCATTCAGCTGCATCCGCTGGTTTCAGCCACCCATCAGCGCTGACGGCGACTCGGAATCCAACACCTGCCGCGCCCAAGGCGCGATCTTGGCCGCGTCGGCGCGCAGCACCTCTTGCTTCACCGCGAGGATCTGGGCGGGATGCATGGAAAAGCTGCGCAGGCCCAGCCCCAGCAGCAGACGCGTCATGCCCACGTCGCCGGCCATCTCGCCACAGACACTGACCTCCTTGCCCTGCGCACGGCCCTCGGCGATGGTGTCCGCGACCAGGCGCAGCACCGCCGGGTGCAGCGGGTCATAGAGGTGGGCCACGGATTCGTCGGCCCGGTCGATGGCCAAGGTGTACTGGATCAGGTCATTGGTGCCGATGGACAGGTAATCGAAATAGCGCAAGAAAGTCTTGAGCATCAACGCCGCGGCAGGGATCTCGATCATCGCGCCGACCAGCACAGCGCCCTGGGGCCGCCCTTCGCGGTGCAGCTCGGCGCGCGCTTGCTCCAGCAAAGACAGGGTCTGCCGAATCTCGCTGAGGTGCGCCAGCATGGGCACCAGCATCTTGACTGGACCGTGCGCCGCAGCGCGCAGGATCGCGCGCAGTTGGGTGAGGAACATGGCCGGGTCGGCCAGGCTCCAGCGAATGGCGCGCAGGCCAAGGGCGGGATTCAGGTGCTTGCCCTCCTGCGCGCTGCTGTCCATCGGCTTGTCGGCGCCGATGTCCACCGTGCGGATGGTCACGGGCAAACCGTTCATGCCTTCGACGGCGCGGCGGTAGGCCTGGTACTGTTCTTCCTCGTCGGGCAGACGGCCCTGGCGGCCCATGAACAGGAATTCACTGCGGAACAGGCCCACACCGGCCGCGCCCGCGCGCACGGCGGCGGCGGCGTCCTCCGGCATTTCGATGTTGGCCAGCAAGTCCACTGGTTCGCCATCCAGTGTGATGGCCGGCGTGTCGCGCAGGCGCACCAGGCGGCTGCGGGCCAGTTCATGCTCGCGCTGTTTGTATTGGTACTCGGCCAGGATGATGGGCGAAGGGTCCACGATGACCACGCCCGCGTTGCCGTCGATGATGATCCAGTCGTCCTGCCGCACCAGCTGGCTGGCCGAACGCGCGCCCACCACGGCAGGAATGTCCATGCTGCGCGCGACGATGGCGGTGTGCGAGGTCTTGCCCCCCACGTCGGTGATGAACCCCGTGAAAATGCCCTGCTTGAACTGCAGCATGTCCGAGGGTGAGAGCTCATGCGCCACCAGCACCAGGGCGGTTTTGTCGGCGGCGTCGGTATCCACTGACCCCGCGGCGTGCACGCCAGCGGGCATGTAGAGCGAGGCGCTGCCACCCTGCATTTCTTCCTGCATGGCGCGCAGGACTTTCTCGGTGATCTGTTCCAGGTCGGCCTTGCGCTCACGCAGGTACTCGTCCTCCATCTCGTCGAACTGGCGCGCCATGACCTCAAGTTGCGAGGTCAGGGCCCACTCCGCGTTGTAGAGGCGCTCACGCACCCAATGCTTGACGCCGCCGATGATCTCCTCATCCTGCAGCAGCATCAGGTGCACGTCCAGCAGCGCCTTCAATTCAGGCGGCGCCTCCTTCGGACCGAGTGCCTCCACGCTCTGCTGCAGGCGCTGGATTTCCTTGATGACGGCGTTGCGTCCCCGACGCACGCGGTTGATTTCGCCCTCGACCTGGTCCGGCTCGATGAAGTAGTGCGCCACGTCCACGCGGCTGGAAGCGACCAGCACGGCACGCCCGATCGCAATGCCGCGCGTGACCGCCAGTCCGTGGATGGAAAAGGTCATGGCATGACACTCCGTTTCGCCGCCAAGAAGCTTGCGCGGTGAAGTCCGCGCCGAGCAGGGACGAACGTGGAAGCGAGCATTTCTTTATTCGCCTTCGCCGAACTTGTCGTCGATCAGTGCCAGCAAGGCGTCCACGGCTTCCTGCGCGCGATCACCTTCTGCCTCGATTTCGATGGTCGAGCCCAGGCCGGCCGCCAGCATCATGACGCCCATGATGCTCTTGGCGTTCACACGGCGGTCCCCTCGAGCCAGCCAGACATCGCAGGGAAAACCACCCGCCAGCTTGGTGAGCTTGGCCGAGGCACGGGCGTGCAAGCCCAGCTTGTTACTGATGGTTGCGGGTGCCTTAACCATGCATTTCCTCCATACGCTTATTCCTTTTCCGATATCGGCGCGGCACGACGTGCATCGCTCAATCTAGTTCTTGCACGCCCTGGCTACCGCCTTGCAGGGCCTTGGCGGCCAGGACATCCAAGGGCTCATGCTGGTAACTCACAGCCCTCCACAGCATGGGCAGGTTGACGCCGGCCAGCAATCGGGCTTGCCCCTGCCCTTGCGCGCGCCACGCGTGGAGCAAATGGGTGGCCACGTTGCAGGGCGTGGCGCCCACCACGTCGCTCAGCAGCAGCAAGGGCACGTCACCCAAGCGCGTCACCGCCTCACGAGCCAGATGCAGGGTGCGTTCCGCGGAAACATTGGCCTGCACATCCAGCGCCAACAGGCCCTGAGCGCGCTCGGGAAACACATGGGCCGCACACGCTTGCAAGGCACTGGCCAGGGGTGCATGGGCAATGATGACGATGCCATTCATAGATTCACGGCTGATTATGGCGTCTGACTCGCGATCGCGTGGGTGATGCGCCGTCCGCAGGCGTCAAATCTTGTGACAGTTCAAGAAAACTTGGCGGGCTTTGCGACCCCGCGTCTCAGGAACCAGACGTAAGACCAGACGTTGCAAAACAAGACCACGCCCAGCGCGCCCTGATAGGCCTGGACGACTGCCCAATCCAGGCCGCGCAAGGCGTCGATCATCAGACCAATGCCCCATTGGACGACGAACACCCCGCCGAAAATCACCAGGTTGTAGGCCGAAAGGGCTCGCCCCGCCAACTCTGAAGCGAAGGCCAGACCCACTGCCGGTTGGGCCAGTGACAACACGCTGGAGCACAGGCAGAACCAGGCCAGCAACCAAGCGGCATGGACTCCGAGGGCGGGCCCCGCAGTCACCAACACGGCGAGCACGACCAGGCTTGCGGGCACGCCCCAGGCGATCAGGCGTTCGACTTTCACGCCGCGCCGGGTCAAGCGCGGCAGCATCAGTCCCCAGAGCCAGAAAGCGGTGAGCATGCACAGATTGATGGCGAAGAGACCCGTGGCCGCCTGCCCCGCGCTGTAGCCCCCCACTTGCATCATCCAGGGCACGGCCCAGAGGGTCTGCACTGCGAGCAAGCTCCCGTAGTTGAAGAAACCCAGGGGCATGAGACGCAGGAAATAGGGGTGGCGCAACACATCGGCGTAACGTCCGGACTGGCTATTGCCCGACCCGGTCGGCGCGGCGGAGGCCGGCCAGGCGGGTGTCTTCCAAGCGATCATGACCATGGCCAGCAGCAGCAAGAGCGCCAGCCCCCAGAACAAAGGTCTCCAGCCGTACACCGGCAACAACCATTGGACGGGCAAGGTGGATGCCACCATGCCCATGGAACCTGTCATGAGCATCCAGGAGTTGGCGCGCATCTGGGTCGCTGGCGTGAACCAGCGTCGAAACCCGGTCATGGGTGCCATCAGACCGGCTGCCAACCCCACGCCGCACAGCACCCGGGCCAGCAGCAGCGCCGTGAAGCCTGTACTGAGCGCGAACAGGACGCATCCGCCGACCGCGACGGCCGTGAAGCCCAGGATGACGGTGCGGGGACCGTGCCGATCCAACCAGCGCCCCAAGGGCAATTGCATGGCCGCGAAACCCAGGAAGTACCCACCCGCGAGCAGTCCGAGGTCGCGCGCGCCGAGCTGGAATTCCTGCGTCAACGTCGGAGACAAGGTGGCCGTCACGGCGCGAATCAGGGCCGAGAAAAAATAGGCGAAGGCAAAGGCCAGGAAGAGCCAGATGGCCTGGCGGCAACTCGTGACCAGCATGGGCGACGGATTCTTGGTACGGAGTTCACTCAAAAGTCAGACTTCCGAAGAACGGCTCCGTCATGGCTTGGCTGAGCCGCTCGGCGTAGACCGCAGCGTGGTAGAGCCGCCCTCCACGCGAGAACCAGACTGCCTGCACATTCAAGGCTCGGCCCGAAGGTTCTTGAGCCTCCGAAGCCGAGGCACCGGGGGTGCCCGCGCCCGCACGACCCCGGGCCAGAAGTTGCGTGCCCTCAGGCTGGGCATCAGCACCCTTGAGCGCGAACGCCTTGCGGCTACCGCCCTGCGCATGGACGCTGGCCAGCACATGCGTCTGCCACTGGGCCAGCACGGCCATCAAGGCCTGGTGCGAGCTGGGCACGGCGACAGCGATCGCGAACAGGCCACCGTCCGCCTCGCAGCCCATCATGGTCACCATCACTTCGTACCCCGCCATGCGCTGGGGGCGCGTGGCCTTGTCGGGTTTGCACGGGAGCAAGGCCTGAAGGGCCGCTTCGTCGCCCTGGTTTTCCGGCGCCCTCACGGCCTCCGGCTTCAGGCGGACCTGGCGCCAGTTCAGGCTGGGGCTGCACCCCATGAGGACTAGACCGGCACATAGCGGAAGCAAAAGGCGTTGAAGCATGGGGGAATTATCCCAGCCTGCCATCCCCCTGACCACCGAGGTCACCCCGAGGACGATACACTTGGCGCTTGCCATGGATACCGACACTGTGACTTCCTCGTCCTTCCCAGCCCAAGCCCCAACTGCACGCGCCTGGCGCACCCGCGTGCTGGTGCTGGCCCTGGCGGCGCTCCTGGCCGGTGCGGGCTGGTGGTTGCTGCGCGGCTCAGGTTTCGGTGCCGCGCCACAGACCACGTTCGTGTTGCTGGACGGATCGACCGAAAGCAGCGCGGCTTGGCGCGGCAAAGTCGTTCTGGTGAATTTCTGGGCCACCAGTTGCACCACCTGCGTGGCTGAGATGCCCAAGATCATCTCGACCTACGACAAGTACCACGCACAGGGCTACGAAACGGTGGCTGTGGCCATGAGTTATGACCCGCCGAGCTACGTCGTGAACTTCGCGCAAACGCGCAAGCTGCCTTTCAAGGTGGCTTTCGACAACACGGGCGAGGCCGCACTGGCGTGGGGCGACGTGCGCTTGACGCCCACGACCTACCTGCTGAACAAGCAAGGCGAGATCGTCAAGCGCTACGTCGGTGAACCGGATTTCGCCGAGCTTCACCGGCTGATCGAGGAATTGCTGGCGCAGGCTTGAGTCGCTTGCGTCCCTCGACCGAGCGCCGCGCTCAGCGGTTGCGGTACTCGCGGTGGCAGGCGCGGCAGGAATCCGCCGTGTCGCCAAACGCGGCCTTGATGCGCTCCAGATCCCCGGTCTTGGCTGCCTCGGCCAGTTTGGCGGTGTCGCCCTGTAGGCGCTGCGCGGCCGCCTTGAATTTGTCCATTTCCTTCCAGACCTCGGGCTTGGCTTTACCGCCTTCGTAACCCGGCGCGAACGCAGGCCAGGGCAGTTTGCTCAGGGCCAGCAAGGCTTCCGCGCTTTGCTGAGCCGCCTTGGCGTCGAAAGGCACTCGGCCGCGCACCATGGCGCCCAGACGATCCGACTCTTCGCCCATGGCCTTGAGTTTCTCTTGACGGTATTGAATGGCGTCCTCGGCTTTGGCAAACTGCGCCATGGCGGGCCCGGCAAACAAAGTGCACATTGCGGCGCAGGCCACCAAAAGGGCTGCGCCGCCTGGATGAATCTTCGCGGTCATGGTCACGACTCCTCAAGGTCTATGAATAAGGATTGAAAACAAGATGAGCGCGGGGGCATTCTTGCATCAAAAGACGTCGGAGTTGAAGCACAGGGTGCGGGTCTGGGATTTACCGACCCGCCTGTTCCATTGGCTGCTGGTGGCCTCCATCATTGGGATGTTCGCCTCCGCCTACCTCGGCGCTCTGGACTGGCACATGCGTCTGGGTTGCGTCGTGCTTGTGCTGCTGATCTTTCGTCTGGTCTGGGGCCTGGTGGGAGGGCACTGGTCACGCTTCGCCCAATTCGCCCCCACACCCCGTCGCATTTGGCGGGCGCTGCGTCGTCCGGCCCACGACACGGAAGTCGGCCTGGGCCACTCCCTGCCAGGGGCCCTATCGATCTGGGCGATGCTGCTGGTGCTGTTGGCCCAGGTGGTCAGCGGGCTGATGAGTGACGATGACATCGCTTACGCCGGCCCTTGG
This sequence comes from Hylemonella sp. W303a, assembly GCF_046452315.1. Classification (NCBI taxonomy): domain Bacteria; kingdom Pseudomonadati; phylum Pseudomonadota; class Betaproteobacteria; order Burkholderiales; family Comamonadaceae; genus Hylemonella; species Hylemonella sp. W303a. Next base: position 94,295 of record NZ_JBKFDG010000008.1, read on the forward strand.
GCGCAGCGTGTCCCCGAGGCCCTGACCGCGTGGATGACGGACTACCATGCTCACATTGGGCAGTGGCTGCTGCTTGGGCTGGTGGTGCTGCATGGGGTCGCGGTGCTGTTCTACCTGCTCGTGCGCAAAGAAAATCTCATCAGCCCCATGATGCATGGCGACAAATTGCCCACGCTGACCTCGTCACCCTGCACGCCTTCACGCGACGACCTTCTGAGCCGCATGCTGGCCTTGGTCTTGCTGTTGGCCTCCGCGGCGGTGACCTGGTGGCTGACCGGTTTCGCTGCTTGATCCATGGCTCTTGCTCAACGACTCGCAGCGGCCTCACCGTCCCCATGATCGCGCGCCCTTCGCCCTTGCCGTCCATCTCCGTGTCCACGCCGCGTGACCCACGCGATGTGGAGATCCTGCGGGGACTGTTTCTTGAGTACGCGCGCAGCCTGGGCATTGACCTGGGGTTTCAGAACTTCGAGCAGGAACTGCGCGATCTGCCGGGTGACTATGCCGCTCCGCGCGGACTCTTGTTGTTGGCCTGGGTCGATGGGCAGGCGGCGGGTTGTTGTGCATTGCGTCCCTTGGACACCGCCGACTACGCCAATGCCTGCGAAATGAAACGCCTGTACGTGCGCCCCCCTTTTCGCAAGTTGGGCCTGGGCCGCCGCTTGAGCGAGGCGACGCTCGACGCGGCACGGGTACAGGGTTACGACCACGTGCTGCTGGACACGCTGGACGACATGGAAGCCGCACGCGCGCTGTATGAAGACCTGGGCTTCGTGGACATCCCACCCTACTACCACAACCCCATCGCGGGCGCGCACTATCTGCTGGCCACGCTGTCAGGGCCGCGGAAGTAGGCCCGCGCCTTGCGCCGGCGCGACGGACTCAGGCTCAACGGGCTTCAGTCACTGGTCATACCCACACCCAGCAAGCGCTCGAGCAAGGGGCGATCCGCGGCCAAGACGTCACTGGGTCCCGCATGCACCACGGTGCCTCGCTCCAGCACCAGGACTTGTTGCGTCAAGTCCAGCGCCAGCAACGGTTGCTGCTCGACCATGATGCAGGCCATCCCCTCGTTTTGGCGGAGGCGGCGGATACAGGCTGCCAGTTCATCGACAAGCAAAGGCGCGAGCCCCTCCATGGGTTCGTCCAACAAGAGCAGCCTCGGGTTGGTCATCAGCGCGCGTCCTATCGCGAGCATCTGCTGTTCTCCACCGGAGAGCTGATGACCATAGTGGGCGCGCCGCTCGCGCAAGCACGGGAACAGGGCGTGAACACGGTCCGCTGTCCACGCGCCCGGTCGAGCCACAACCTTCAGATGCTCCTCCACCGTCAGCGAAGGGAAGACTTCACGCTCCTGAGGCACCCAGCCGAGGCCCGCACGCACGCGTTCATGGGAAGGTAGACGCGTGATGTCCTGCCCGCGCCAGCGGATGACGCCGCTGGTGACCCGCGTGTTGCCCATCAGCGTTTCGAGCAGTGTGGTCTTACCCACACCGTTGCGGCCCAAGATGGCCAGCCCCTCGCCTTCTTCCAAGTTGAGGCTCAACCCATTCAACACCACCGCGCTGCCGTAGCCCGCCGTGACTCGATCGAAGGCCAACAGCTCAGCCACGGAGGTACTCCGCTGGACCTTGCGTGTGGCCTTGCATGGGCCCCCGCATGTTGGCGCGACCCAGATAGACCTCTCGCACACGAGGGTCACGGGCAATGTCCGCAGGGGAGCCCTCGGTCAGGACGCGACCCGCCACCAGCACGGAGATTCGCCGTGCGAAACGGAAGACCAGGTTCATATCGTGCTCGATCAGCAGCACACTGATATCCTGGGGCAGCTCCGCGAGCGTCTCCAACAACTCCCTGCATTCGTCCTTGGGCACGCCGGCCGCCGGTTCGTCGAGCAGCAAGATGCGGGGCCGCCCGGCGAGCGCCAGGGCTATCTCCAACAGACGCTGCTGGCCATAGGGCAATTCGGACACACGCGCCTCGGCCACCGAATCCAATCTCAAGCGTTTGAGCAGCGCATGGGCTTCGTCGAACACGGCCGTGCTGCGCTGATAGGGGCGCCACCAGATCGTTCCCTGGCCTTCGCGCTCTTGAATCGTCATCACCACCGAGAGCAAGGGGGTCAAGCTGGGAAAGAGTTGGTTGATCTGGAAGGTTCGGATCAAACCTTGACGCGCGCGTTGATCGACCCTGTGCGCCGTGATGTCGTGCCCACTCATGCGAATGCAGCCAGCGGTGGGAGCGTAGACGCCGGTGAGCACGTTGATCAGCGTGGTTTTACCGGCTCCGTTGGGGCCGATCAGGGCATGACGTGCGCCCGACTCCAACTGCAAGTTGATCCCGGCCAAGGCATCGATAGCACCGAAGCGCAGGCTCAGTTCCTGGGTTTCCAGCGCGAGGGCACTCACGGTTTCTGCTCCCTGACGCGAACCCAGCGGGACAAAAGCCCCATGATGCCACCTCGTCCGAGCAACACGACGGCGATCAGGAAGAGGCCGACCCAGAACATCCAGTACTCCGGGTTGAGGTCGGAGAATCGGTCGTGAACCAGCATGTAGACGATGGCACCGACCATCCCACCGTACAGACGACCCGTGCCCCCCAACACCAGGATGATCAGGATTTCGGCCGAACGGTTGAAGCCAATCGACTCAATGCCAACGAATTGGGTGGTCTGTGCCAACAAGGCACCTGCCACGCCAGCAATGGCTGCGGAAAGGCCGTATGCCATGCGCAGGCGCGACGCCACCGGTGTGCCGAGGGCGGCCATCCGTTTGGAGTTGTCGTGGATGCCGCGCAAGCTCAGCCCGAACGGCGAGCGCAGCACTTGACGCGCGACCAAGAACATCAGCAGCACCACGGCATAGGTATAAACAAAGGCCGTTCTTCCGAACAAGTCGAACTCGAACAGGCCAGCCACCGGCCACACATTCATGCCCTGCAGGCCATCGGTGCCTCCCGTGATGCCGGACAGCCGGTTGACCAGTTCGTACATCAGCACGCACACGCCAAGGGTGATCATCAGGCGCGTGAGGTCCGCCCCGCGCACGACCAGGTAGCTCAGTGCATACCCCAGCGCGCCCGCGACCAGAAGCGCAAGCAGCAGGCCGGTGAAGGGCTCACCCCAGCCATGGCGCGCGAGCAGGCCGGCTGCATATGCCCCCGCGCCAAAGAAAGCCGCGTGTCCGACCGTCAGAATACCGGCGTAGCCCAGCACCAAGTCCAACGACACTGCGAACAGGCCGAAGATCAGGATTTGGCTGAGCAAAGCCAGATGGTCAGGCGCGAGGAAAAAACTGCTTCCCAGCAATAGCCAAAAAGCCACTTCGATGGCTCGTAGCCAAGTCGGCGTGAGCATGCGTTGTCTCATGCCAGGCCTCCGCGCGGAATGAGGCCATTGGGCCGCAGCAGCAACACACCGATCATGACCCCATAGGTCAGGAAAGCGCCGGCTTCTGGCCAGTAGTATTTGCCCGCCACGTCGACGATACCGAGCAACAGGGCCGCCACGAAGGGGCCGCCGATCGTGCCTGCGCCGCCCACGCAGACCACGATCAGGAAGTACACCATGTATTTGAGCGGGAAGGTCGGCTCCAGGCCCAGCATTCCGAGGCTGAGGGCGCCGCCCAGTCCCGCCAGGCCGCTGCCCAGGGCGAAGGTGAGCAGAAAGATCCGCTGTACATGGATACCGGTCCCTGCGGCCACACGTCGGTTGTCCACCGCCGCCCGAACCATGGCGCCATACCGCGTGCGCAGCATGCCGAGCAGCAACAGCAGGACCAGCAGGCCCGCGCCGATCAGGAAGAGACGGTATCGACCTACCGCCAGACCAGCGACCCTGACCTGGCCTTGTAGCACCTCGGGCAGATGAAACGGCAGCATGGTGGGGCCGAAGAAGTAGGTCAGCACCGCGATGGTGACGAAGACCAAGCCGATGGACAGCAGCACCTGGTCCAGGGGATGCGCGCCGTACAAGCGACGGTAGAGCAGCAATTCCAGCAGCGCCCCCGACACAGCGGCGGCCAGGAAGGCGCAGGCCAAGGCCGCGAAATAGCCCAAGCCCAAGAGATCCATCACCAAGGCGGCGGTGTAACCTCCCAACACGGCGAAACTGCCATGGGCCAAGTTAACGAAGTTCATCAGGCCCAGGGTGACGGACAAGCCCACGGCCATCAGGAAAAGGAGCATGCCGTAGGCCACTCCGTCAAAGATCACGATCGCCATGGAACTCTCAGGGTCGTCCGCTGGCCTTCAAGCGGGTGCGTGGTTTTGTCCCCGTGTCGCGGCGTGACACGACCAGGCTCAAGGCGCTTCCTTGGCCGGGTCCTTGACCCGATCGAATTGATCGAATTCCACGTTCACCAACTTGCCACCCACGCTTTCAGTTCTTCGGATGTAGACCGTCTGCACGATGTCGCGGGTCAGCGGATCAATCTCGATCGGACCCCGCGGGCTCTCGAGGCGCATCCCTTTGAGCGCTTCCATGACTTTGTCTCCCGCGGTATCGCCACCGGTCTTCTTGAGCGCCAGGTCGATGGCGGCCATCGCGTCGTACGCGGCCACGGCGAAATAGCTAGGACGCATGCGGCTTCCGAACTGGGTCTCAAAATCCTTGATGAACTTTTTGTTTTTGGCGGAAGCGTGGTGATAGGAATAGTGGTGGCTGGTGATCAGCCCCAGGGCCACGTCGCCGGTCGCCTCAAGGTAGCTGTCATCCGTGGCTTCCCCGGTGGCGAAAAGCTTGATGCCGAGGGCGTCCATGCCGCGCTCCTTCCAGACCTTGAGGAAGGCCGGCGGCATCACGCCCGACGGGAAGAAAAAGAACACCGACTGCGGCTTGGCATCCTTGATGCGTTGCACATAGGCCGAGAAGTCGGGATTGCTCATGGGCGTGCGCAACTCACCCACCACCTTGCCACCGCCCTGCTCGAAGGCTTTCTTGAACGCCGTCAGTGAATCGACCCCTGGGGCGTAGTCGGCCACGACGACATACGACTCTCTGATGCCTTGCTTGAGCATCCAGCGCGCCATCGGGTCGGAGACCTGCTGCACCGTGAAGGAAAGACGCGCGACGTACGGTGAGGCGGTGGTGATGCCCGAGGACGATGCGTTCATCACGACAACGGGCACTTTGGCCTGATTGGCGACGGAGGCGACGGCGTAAGCGTTGGGACTGAAGTCCAAACCCGTGAGGATTTCCACCTTGTCGCGCACCACCAGTTCCTGGGCGTAGCGTTTGGAAGCGTCCGGGTTGGCACCACCGGTGTCCTTCCTGATGATCTCCACCGCGCGGCCGGCGAACTTACCGCCGCTCTCCTTGAGGTAGAGCGCGACGCCTGCGTCGAACTGGCGTCCGTAATCGGCGTAGGGGCCCGAGTAGGTGCCAATCAGGCCAATCTTGAGCGCTTCATTTGCTTGTGTGGCGATCGGCAGCAGGCACGCCGACACAAAGAGAGTCAGCAGAATGCGTTTGGATAGGTTCATCGTGGTGCTCCGTGAAAGCAATCGGCCCGCAGGACTGCGCGGAGGATAACGACTCGCACTGGCAACCCACCGACTTGCGTTTCATCTGCCAAGCGAGATGGGGGAAGCGTCAGCGCACAAAAAAGCCATCGCTGGGCGATGGCTCTTTGAACCACTGCGCTTGCCGCGCGGCCTCGGGTTTCAGCCCTTGACCTGAGCCAGCAAGGTCGCCGCGTCGCTGACTTCGAACTTGCCAGGGGCCTCGATATTGAGGGTCTGCACCTTGCCGTCCTTGATCAGCATGGAATAGCGATTGCTGCGCAGGCCCAGACCGCGTGCCGTGAGGTCCAAGGTCAAGCCCGTGGCCTTGGCGAACTCGGCGCTGCCATCGGCCAGCATGCGTACTTTGCCATCGGTCTTCTGGTCACGCGCCCAGGCGCCCATGACGAAGGGATCATTCACCGCCAAGCACCAGATTTCGTCCACGCCAGCCGCCTTGAACGCCGCGTGGTGCTCGACATAACCGGGCACATGCTTCGCCGAGCAGGTGGGCGTGAAAGCGCCGGGCACGGCGAAGAGGGCGATGGTCTTGCCCGCCAAGGCCTTCGAGACCGGCACCGGATTGGGTCCGATGCTGCAGCCATTGCCTTCGACTTCGGAGTACTCCGACAGGGTCACGTCCGGCAGGGAATCTCCAACTTTGATCATGGGGCACTCCTTGATGAGTATGAATGGCACTGAATGTGATCAGCAGATTGCAAGTCTGTTGAACATGCGCAAAGCGCGCGTCTCGTAAAAGCGAAAACGGCCCACTATTGTGAGCCGTTTCACGAGACCGGGTCACGGTCGAGGCTTAAACCACCACAGCCTTTTCGACCAGACGGGTCGCAACCCAGTTCTTGGTCTTGGACAGCGGACGGCTCTCGGTGATCTCGATCACGTCACCCAGCTTGTACTCACCCTTTTCGTCATGGGCGTGGTACTTGCTGGAACGGATCACGATCTTGTCGTAGATCGGGTGCTTCACCCGACGTTCGATCAGCACGGTCACGGTCTTGGCACGCTTGTCGCTGACGACCTTGCCAACGAGGGTGCGCTTGAGGGATTTTTTGGCTTCCGTCATGGTCACTCCTTAGTTGGCCGCTTGCTTTTCGGCAAGAATCGTCTTGGCGCGCGCAACGGCACGGCGCGTCAGACGCAATTGCGCCGTGTTATTGAGCTGTTGCGTGGCTTTTTGCATGCGCATGTTGAAGTGGGCCTTTTGCAGGTCCTTCACTTCGGCTTGCAGGGCGGCCACGTCCTTTTGGCGCAGATCAGCAGTTTTCGTCATGTCGATGCTCCTGATTACTGACCAATCATGCGCGCCACGAAGGTGGTGCGCAGCGGCAGCTTGGCGGCGGCCAGTTGGAAGGCCTCACGCGCGAGTTCCTCGGGCACGCCGACGATCTCGAACACGATCTTGCCCGGCTGAATTTCAGCCACGTAGTACTCCGGGTTCCCCTTACCGTTACCCATACGCACTTCAGCGGGCTTCTGGGAAATGGGTTTGTCGGGGAACACGCGGATCCAGATGCGACCACCACGCTTGACGTGGCGCGAGATGGCGCGACGCGCCGCCTCGATCTGACGCGCGGTCAAACGGCCGCGCTCGACGCATTTGAGGCCGAAGTCGCCAAAGGCCACGGAGCTGCCACGGGTGGCAAGACCGGTGTTGCGGCCCTTTTGCTCCTTGCGGTATTTTCTGCGAGCAGGTTGCAGCATCTTTATTCTCCTTGAGCACCGTCAGCAGATGCGGCTGGCGCGGCTTTGCGGACGCGCTTAACGGCGGTTTTCGGGGCGGCGGCGTCAGCAGCCTCAGCGGGCTTGTCGCTGCCATCGGCAGGCGCGGCATTGGTACCAGCAGGGCGACGAGCGCCACCACGGGCCGGACGGTCGGCACCCGGACGGCCAGCGCCATCACGGCGCGGACCACGCGGGCGACGCTCTTCCTCGGCGCGCGGCTCGGCGGCGGCGGGCTGCTCGTTGCGGCCCAGGTTGTCGCCCTTGTACACCCACACCTTGACGCCAATGACGCCGTAGGTAGTCTTGGCTTCGGACGTGCCGTAGTCGATGTCAGCGCGCAGGGTGTGCAGCGGCACGCGACCTTCACGGTACCACTCGGTGCGAGCGATTTCGATGCCGTTGAGGCGACCAGCAGACATGATCTTGATGCCTTGGGCACCCAGGCGCATCGCGTTCTGCATGGCGCGCTTCATGGCGCGTCGGAACATGATGCGCTTTTCGAGCTGCTGGGTGATGCTGTCGGCGATCAACTTGGCATCGATTTCGGGCTTGCGCACTTCCTCGATGTTCACGGCGACCGGCACGCCCAGCTGCTTGCCCAGGTCGCGCTTCAGGTTCTCGATGTCCTCGCCCTTCTTGCCGATCACGACGCCCGGACGGGCCGAGAAGATCGTGATGCGGGCGTTCTTGGCGGGGCGCTCGATGAGCACGCGCGAAACGGAGGCGTTCTTCAGCTTGGTCTTGAGGTACTCACGCACCTTGATGTCTTCGGCGAGCATGCCGGCGAAATCACGGTTGCTGGCGTACCAGCGCGAGGCCCAGTTACGGCTCACCGCAAGGCGGAAGCCGGTCGGGTTGATTTTCTGTCCCATATCCTTTAGACCTCGCTTAGTTGCCGACCGTCACGTACACATGGCACGTCGGTTTGCTGATGCGGTTGCCACGGCCCTTGGCTCGGGCGGTGAAACGCTTGAGCGTGGTGCCTTGCTCGACGTAGATGGTCTTGACCTTCAGTTCGTCGATGTCGGCGCCGTCGTTGTGCTCGGCGTTGGCGATGGCGGATTCCAGCACCTTGCGGATGATCAGGGCCGCCTTCTTCTGCGTGAACTGCAGAATGTTGAGGGCTTGGTCGACCTTCTTGCCGCGGATCAGATCCGCGACCAGACGGCCCTTGTCCACGGAGAGGCGGACGCCACGGAGGCTTGCACGGGTTTCCATGTTGGCTACTCCTTACTTCTTCTGGACTTTTTTGTCCGCGGGGTGGCCCTTGAAGGTGCGAGTCAGCGCGAACTCACCCAGCTTGTGGCCCACCATTTGGTCGGTGATGTAGACCGGCACGTGCTGCTTGCCGTTGTGCACGGCGATGGTCAGCCCGATGAAATCGGGCAGAACCATGGAGCGACGCGACCAGGTCTTGATCGGCTTCTTGTCCTTGACGGCGACGGCTTTTTCAACCTTGGCCAGCAGGTGATGGTCAACAAACGGACCCTTTTTGAGAGAGCGAGTCATTTGCTACCTCTTACTTCTTGCGACGCGACACGATGAAGGTCTGCGTGCGCTTGTTGTTGCGGGTACGGTAGCCCTTCGTGAGGTTACCCCACGGGTCCACCGGATGACGGCCTTCGCCTGTCTTGCCCTCGCCACCACCGTGCGGGTGGTCGACCGGGTTCATCACGACGCCGCGCACGGTCGGGCGAATGCCCATCCAGCGCTTGACACCGGCCTTGCCGAACTGGCGCAGGCTGTGCTCTTCGTTCGCGACCTGGCCAATCGTGGCGCGGCACTCGATGTGGATCTTGCGGACTTCGCCCGAGCGCATGCGCACCTGAGCGTAAGTGCCTTCACGCGCCAGCAGCGTGGCCGAGGCACCTGCGGAACGCACGACCTGAGCACCCTTGCCCGCCTGCAGTTCGATGCAGTGGATGATGGAGCCCACAGGAATGTTGCGGATCGGCAGGGTGTTGCCCACGCGGATCGGCGCTTCGGCACCGTTCACGATGGTCGAACCCACTTCCAGGCCACGGGGCGCGATGATGTAGCGACGCTCGCCATCGGCATAGCACACCAGTGCCAGGTGAGCCGAACGGTTCGGGTCGTACTCAATGCGCTCGACCTTGGCGGGAATGCCGTCCTTGTCGCGCTTGAAGTCCACCACGCGGTAATGGTGCTTATGACCACCGCCCTTGTGACGGGTGGTGATGTGGCCGTTGTTGTTGCGGCCGGACTTCTGGAACTGAGGTTCCAGCAGCGGGGCGTAGCCCTCACCCTTGTACAGGTGATCACGCGAGACCTTCACCACGGCGCGCTGGCCGGGGGAGGTCGGTTTCATCTTGATGACAGCCATGATTACGCAGCCTCCCCGGACAGGTTCAGCTCTTGACCAGGCTTCAGCATCACGTAAGCCTTGCGCACGTTGTCGCGGCGGCCCACGGACTTGCCGTAGCGCTTGGTCTTGCCTTTGGTGTTGACCACGGAAACGCCCTTGACCTCAACCTTGAACAGCAGCTCGACGGCGGCCTTGATCTCGGGCTTGGTGGCGTTTTGCAGGACCTTGAACGTCACCGCATTGCTCTTCTCAGCGACCATCGTGGCCTTTTCGGACACGATCGGCGCGATCAGCACTTGCATCAGGCGACCTTCATCGAATTGGATGGCGGCGCTCATGCGTACATCTCCTTGAGTTGGTCCACGGCGGCCTTGGTCACCAGCACCTTGCGGTAGTGAACCAGCGACAGCGGATCGGCATAGCGCGGCTCGACCACCAGCACGTTGGCCAGGTTGCGCGAGGCCAGGTACAGGTTTTCGTCAACCTCATCGGCGATGACGAGCACGGAGTCCAGCTTCATGGCCTTGAACTTGGCGGCCAGCGCCTTGGTCTTGGGCGAATCCACTTTCAGCGACTCGACGACGGCCAGACGGCCTTCGCGCGCGAGCTGCGAGAAGATGGATGCCATGCCAGCGCGGTACATCTTCTTGTTGACCTTCTGGCTGAAGTTTTCTTCAGGCGAGTTCGGGAAGATGCGGCCGCCCCCACGCCACAAAGGCGAGGACGTCATACCGGCGCGGGCGTTACCCGTGCCCTTTTGCTTGAACGGCTTCTTGGTCGAGTGCTTGACCGTAGCGCGGTCCTTCTGGGCGCGCGTGCCTTGACGGGCATTGGCCTGGAAAGCGACGACGATCTGGTGGACCAGGGCCTCGTTGTATTCACGACCGAACACGGTGTCCGGCGCATCCAGCTTGGAGGATGCCTGACCTTGTTCGTTCAGGAGTTCGAGCTGCATCAGTTCGCTCCCTTCTTGGCTTGGACTTTCACGGCAGGGCGCACGGTCACGAAACCGCCCGCGGAGCCGGGAACAGCGCCCTTGATCAGCAGCAGCTGACGGGCTTCATCGATGCGGATCACGTCGAGGTTCTGGGTGGTGACGGTTTCGTCGCCCATGTGACCCGTCATGCGCTTGCCCGGGAAGACGCGACCCGGATCCTGGGCCATCGAGATGGAACCCGGGACATTGTGCGAACGGCTGTTACCGTGCGAGGCGCGCTGCGAGCTGAAGTTGTGGCGCTTGATCGTGCCGGCGTAGCCCTTACCGATGGAGGTGCCTTGCACATCCACCTTCTGGCCCACGGCGAAGATCTCGGTCACGGGCAGCTTGGCACCGGCCTGGTACTTGGCGGCGGTGTCGGCGGCGACGCGGAATTCCTGGATGATTTCACCGGCTTCGACACCCGCCTTGGCGAGGTGGCCGGCTTGAGGCTTGGTCACGCGCGAAGCACGACGCGAACCGAACGTCACCTGCAGGGCGACGTAGCCATCATTATCCTGGGTCTTGACCTGGGTCACGCGGTTGTCGGACACATCGACCACCGTGACGGGCACTGCATCGCCGTCATCGGTGAACAGACGCATCATGCCCACCTTGCGCCCCAGCAACCCCAATCGATTGCTCGAACTCATTTTGACTCCTTTACTCTCACCGTCGCCGCTTCAATTGGCTTCGACGTTTGCTTGGGATTCGCAAACAAGGTCTGCGAGCCAGCGTGAAAGAGGGTTGATAAAACTCGACCCAAAATGGGTCGAGCCCGGCATTCTAGCCGGATTCGCGAGAAACCGCAAACCCGTGCCAAATCGCCATTCTTCAGCCGGGCGCGCCCGGCGTCAGCCGCTTACTGCAGCTTGATTTCGACATCGACGCCGGCAGCGAGGTCCAGCTTCATCAGCGCGTCCACCGTCTTGTCGGTCGGGTCCACGATGTCCATCAGGCGCTGGTGCGTGCGGATCTCGAACTGGTCGCGGCTGGTCTTGTTGACGTGCGGCGAACGCAGGATGTCGAAACGCTTCATGCGCGTGGGCAGCGGGACCGGACCCTTGACGATGGCGCCGGTGCGCTTGGCGGTGTCCACGATCTCGGCAGCCGACTGGTCGATCAGCTTGTAGTCGAAGGCCTTGAGGCGGATGCGAATTTTTTGCTTGGTAGCCATGTGTGCTCCTGGTCAGGATCAAGTCCGGACGAACCCTCGCGCGAGCGCTCGTCCAGCCAGACTCCCAATTACTCGATGATCTTCGCCACGACGCCGGCGCCGACGGTCTTGCCGCCTTCGCGGATGGCGAAGCGCAGA
>NZ_JBKFDG010000009.1:0-82056 GCF_046452315.1 Hylemonella sp. W303a
GCGGCAGGAATTGCTTGGCCAGGCCCATGGCGCTGGACGACAAGCGTGCCAACGCGGGCTGACCTGCAGCGTCGAATTCGGCTCGTCCCAGTTGGTCCGCGGTGAGCGCGATCGCGGTTTCAGCGTCGGGCACGCGCAACAGCGCCTCGGCCAGGCGCATCAACGCCAGGCCCTCGGCGCTGGAGATGGGGTACTCCTTGAGCAGACTTTCCATGGCCCAGAAGGGCGGCGGGTTCTCGCGCACGGCCTGCACCCAGGGTGCAGCCACGCGTGCGGCGGCGGCCCAGTCGAGGTGGTGGACCAGGGTCTGCAGGCGCTGGGCCAGGATGTCGGCTTCGGCTCGGTAAGGGGTGGGCAGGCGCATGGGAAAACTCGTGGCGATAGGGTTGAAAGTAGAAATCGCCGCGATATTCCGCGCTTTCATGGTGAATAATTCACCAAATAGGCCCCGACGCATAGAGAAAAATTTGGAACCCGACGACTCCCTGGACCGCATCGACCGGCGCATCCTGCACCTGCTACAGACCGATGGCCGCCTGTCCAACCTCAAGCTGGCCGAGACCGTGGGGCTCTCGCCCACGGCCGTGCTCGCGCGCACCCAGCGACTGACGCGCGAGGGCTACATCCTGGGCTACGAAGCACGGCTCAACCCCTTGAAGCTCGGCCGGGGCATGCTGGTTTTCGTGGAGGTGCTGCTGGACCGCACCACGCCCAATGTGTTCGAGCAGTTCAAGGCGGCGGTGCAGGTGCGCGACGAGATCATGGAATGCCACATGGTGGCGGGCGGCTTCGACTACCTGCTCAAGACCCGCGTGGCCGACATGGCGGCCTACCGGGAGTTCGCGGGCACCGTGCTCTGGCAGTTGCCGGGGGTGCGCGAGACCCGCACCTACGCCGTGATGGAAGAGGTCAAGAACCAATCCAGGCTGGTCTTTTGAAACGGTCCAGGCTCAGGGGGTGGCCTGCGCGGTTTGCACCGATTCCAGTTGCCGCAAATCTTCGCGCCAGTGTGCCCAGCGTTCACGGGCTTGGGCGCGTTGCGCGGGCGTGGCGGCATTGAGCACGCGCAGCACGGACGCTCGCATGGCCATGCTCAAGGCGGGATCGATCGGCTCGGACAGCGAGGCTGACAGGACGGCCAGGCCCTGCTCGCGCTGACCTTGGGCCACTGCACGTAGCGCGTCGACGACGCGCTGCTGGCGAGCCTCCCAGGTCTGACGCAGGGCCTCGCGATCCTGCACCGGCCACCGTGCCGCCTCGGCGCGCGCCATCTTGCGCAAGGGGCGCTCCAGGCTGCCCAACCAGCGCTCCAGGTTGTCGACGAAACGGTCCCCGCGCTCCTCGGGATCGCCCTCTTCCTCCAGCCATTCGTCCAGGCGCTTGCGCTGCTTCGCGCGCAGATGCTCCCATTGCGCCGGACGCAGGCTCGCCAACAAGGGCTGAGCCAGGGGCTCGGCGCGCACCAAGACGCGATTCAGGGCCGCGATGGCCTCGCGCTCGATGGCGTTCAATTCCTCGACGGTGACGTCCCGCCCGCTGGCGGGCTCACCCCACAGCGTGTCGGCACGGACCAGCACGGCGCGCACGCGCGGCAGTTCCTCGCGGCGATGCCAAGCGTGCAGCTCGGCCAAGGCGGCATCCAGCTGGCGGCTTTGCGCGCGGTCCAGGTCGAAGTAACTGTCCATTTGCCAGGCCGCCAGGCGCGGCAGTTGGCCGTAGCCAAACTGCAGCGTCGAACAACCGGCCACGAGGAGCAAGAGGGAGATCCAGCCCAGCGCCTTGGCGCGGGACGGGGCCCAACGGGGGATCAAAGTCAGCAAGCGTCGCATGAGGCTTCGCATGCTGCCTGAAGCCAATCAGGGCGGCAAGCCCTCATGGGGCCAGGGGCTGAACCGCGCCCCAACCGGGGTCGTCGAGCAACCTCACACCTCCGGCCGGGTCCACAACCACAGCGCGACGCAGCCCATGCCCAGCGGCAAGCCGATGCGCCACCACAGGGCCAGGGGCGAGGCCGCGAGGGCCACGCTGCTCACCCCCATCATCAAGGAGGCTAGCCACTTGGCACGTCGCGGAACCGCGCCCCGTTCGCGCCAGGCCCGGATGGAGGCGCCATGACGCGGGTGCGTGAGCAGCCAGACCTCCAGCTGCGGCCAGCCCTTGCCCGCGGCCCAAGCGGCGACGAGCAGGAACACCACGGTGGGCATCACGGGCAGGAAGGCGCCGATGACGCCCAGCGCCACGCAGACGACCGCGAGGACACGCCAGAGCAACAGGATGAAAAGACGGGGAAGCACCGGGCAATTGTGCTGCAAGAGCAAGGCGGCGGCCGAGGCGCTGGCAGCGCGATGGCCCGAGAGGACCACGCAACACGCCGATGGAGACGCCGTTCAGGCCGAGTCCAGCCGTCCGACCGCCGCGAAGCCGGGCGTGTTCTGGCCTATGGTCCAGCACACGCCGCAGGGGTCGGTGACCGTGAAATCGGTGATGCCCCAGGGTTGCTCAGTGAGCGCAGTCACGCGCACGCCGTAGCGCTCGGCGATGCAGCGCTCGGCCACATGGCGGCTCCAGGCCTGAACGTCCTGCACCAGCAGGTGGAGGGCCAGGTTCTCGGCGAAGGCCTGGTTGTAGTAGTCCTGCAGCAAGAAGGCGTGTGGGCCATGCGCGAAGTAGGCTACGCCGCCGCCTTCGGACTTCTGTTGAAACCCCAGGTCGGCGTAGAAGCGCTTGGACAGCGCGAAGTCCTTGGCGGGCACGAAGGCCTTGATTTCGGTGATGGTGAGGTTAGGGGTGGTCATGTCGCGGGCTCCGGGTCGTCATGGTACTTGCGGCCCAGGCGCGCAAGCGTGGAAGCAATGCATTTCCGTGGCTGCACGCCGTGCACCCTGGCTGTGCGAGACCTAGACGGCACGCGCTGAGACCGATACGGCACGAGCCGTGGCCAACCCTGCTTCGTATACACTGCGCCCGCCCCGCGGTTTCCTGCCCAGCGCAGGAATGAAAAGGGAACAGCAGCGGAGGGTGGTTCACCCACCCCGCGCTGCGGCTGCCCCCGCAACTGTGATCGGCGAATCCGATGCCCTCCGCCACTGGCCACGCGCCGGGAAGGCCGCATCGGGTGAGGACCCGATAGCCAGGAGACCTGCCACGGAGCGATGTGATGCTGCATGGGACGGGGTGTGTCCACGCGCCATCGGAGTACGCCTTGTCATCCGCAACCACTGATCCTGAACTGCTTTCGGGCCCCACCACGCCACCCATGGTGGTCATCGACATGGTCTGGCCCGACCAATCCAACCACCACGGCACGCTGTTCGGCGGCGCGGCCTTGTCGATGCTGGACCGGCTGGCCTTCATCGTGGGCAGCAAGGCCTTGCGGGGCTCGGTCGTCACCGCCTCGGTGAGCGATCTGAACTTCGCCGCCCCCGCGCCCGCGGGCCACTTGGTGGAATGCAGCGCGCAGGTGCTGCGCCAGGGCAAGCGATCCGTCACCGTGGGCACGCGCCTGGTGGCCGAAGACCTGCTCAGCGGCACGCGCACCGAGTGCCTGTCGGGCGAGTTCGTCATGGTCCGCCAGGCCGAGACCACGGCGACCGCAGCGGCCAGCACCCCCCCTGTGCCCGCGCAGGCGCCCTACCCCTCCAAGCCCCCGGTGTTCACCGACAGCGGCAAGGCCAGCGCCATGGTCGCGGAGATTGTCTTCCCGGGCCATGCCAACCACCGCGGCATGCTGCACGGTGGCCCGGCCATGGAGTGGATGGCCAAGGCCGGATTCGCGGCCGCCACCCGGCGCATGCGTCGCGCCATCGTCATGGCCAGCAGCGAGAAGCTGGACTTCAAGGCCCCCGCCCACGTGGGCGACGTGGTGGAGGTGACGGCCACCGTGATCGCGACGGGACGGCGCTCCATCCACGTGCACGTGGACATGTGGGCCGAATCCCCCACCACCGGCGAGCGCAGGCACTGCACCACGGGCACGCTGGTGTTCGTGGCCGTGGCCTGAAGCCGGTCACGGTCGCGCCCACACTGACCTTCTTCCCAAAGTCCTAGGAGTTCCCCGAGCAGCCAAGCCCCCCGATTACCGTACAGTCATTCATTACCCCAATCGTCGCACCCACAGGAGACCTCACCGTGACACTACGCACCACCCCACCGTTTCGCGCCGACCACGTCGGCAGCTTCCTGCGCCCGCAGTACCTGCTGGAAGCGCGCGAGCAATTCTTCGTCAAGAAGTCCATCAGCGCGGCCCAGTTGCGCGCGGTGGAGGACCGGGCCATCACCGAGATCGTGAAGTTCCAACAGGACGTGGGCCTGCAGTCCATCACCGACGGCGAGTTCCGCCGCACCTACTTTCACATTGACTTCCTGGAACAACTCGGCGGCGTGAAAACCGACGTGCCCGTGACGATCAAGAAGCCCGACGGCACGGAAGAACTGGCGCCCCCAGTGATCCGCGTGGTGGACAAGGTCAAGCACGTCAAGGACATCCAGCGCGCCGACTTTGAGTACCTCAAGAGCCAAGTCGCGGCGGGCATGACCCCCAAGGTCACCATCCCCAGCCCGACCATGCTGCACTTCCGTGGTGGCCGCGCGGGCATCAGCAAGGACGCCTACCCCGAACTCGACCCGGTGTTCTACGACGACGTGGCCCAGGCCTACGGCGAAGAGTTGCAATCGCTCTACGACGCCGGCTGCCGCTACGTGCAGATGGACGACACCAACCTGGCCTACCTGTGCGACGAGCGCATGCGCGAAGCCGCGCGTCAGCGCGGTGACGACCCCAACGAATTGCCCCACCGCTACGCCTGGTTCATCAACAAGGTCGTCGCGAAGAAGCCTGCGGGCATGACCCTGGCCATGCACCTGTGCCGCGGCAACTTCAAGAGCACGCACGCGGCGGCGGGCAACTACGAGCCCGTGGCCGAGGCCCTGCTCAAGGAAATGAACCTCGACGCCTTCTTCCTCGAATACGACGACGACCGCTCGGGTGACTTCCGCCCGCTGCGCTACCTGTCCAAGGGCAAGATCGTGGTGCTGGGTCTGGTGACCACCAAGTTCGGCCAACTGGAAACCAAGGACGCGCTCAAGCGCCGCATCGAAGAAGCCAGCCAGTACGCCGACCTCGACCAACTGGCCCTGAGCCCGCAGTGCGGCTTCTCCAGCACCGTGCACGGCAACAACATCGCGGTGGAAGACCAGCGCAAGAAGCTGCGGCTGGTCGTCGAGACGGCGCAGGAAGTTTGGGGCTGAAAGGCTGAAGCCCCCAAGAGCCGAAGCGCTGAGAGACCGGGGGCCGCGTGAGCAGGCCCAGGCCGGCGCCGACCTGGCACCCATGCGCTACAGCGTGACGGTCTGCCACTCCCCCCAGCCCGCCACGGCCTTGGGCCACTGGTCGGCGCGCTCCAAGCGCGTCAGTCCCTCTTTCAGCACGGTCATGGCACGCAGCACGCCTGCGTGCGTGACCCACACAGCGTCCTGCCCCGCCGCCTGAACGTCCGCGCGCGCGGCGGCCACACGTTGCAAGAGCTCATTGGCACTCTCATGGCCACCAAAGCGCTCGGTGGCGAAGTGGGCCGTCCAGGCGTCATACGCCGCGCGAGGGATGTCGTCCCAGCGCACGCCCTCCCAACGCCCAAAATCCATTTCCCGCAATCGGGCGTCCTGCCGCAGGTGCAGATCGGGGCGCAGCGTGCACAGCACCTGCGCGAGTTGGGTGCAGCGCCTCAAGGGCGAGCAGTGGATCCTGAGACCGCGCGGCAACTCAGCCGCCAGCCGCGCCGCGCAGTCCGCCGTGCGTTCGGCATCGGCCTCGACGTCGCTGGCGCCGTAGCAGACACCGGACGCGATCAAGGGCGGCGCGTGGCGGACCAGCCAGAGCTTCATGGAATCCAGGTCAAACTCAGCGCCAGACCGAGGTAGCAGGCGATTTCACACACCTGTTGCGTCGCGCCCAGGCAGTCGCCCGTGTAACCCTGGAGCCGCCTTGAGAAAAGACGCCCCATCCAGAGCGCCGCCAGCAGGCTCGCCGCCGTGCCAGCGAACCAGAACCAGCCCTGCGGCAACCACCAGCCCGCCAGCGCGATGGCGGCCACCGTCCACAACGTGGCCACGGCCAGGCTGCCCGCGCTGATCTGGTCCGCCAAGGGTTTGGACTTGGAGCGCGCCGTGTCGCCCACGTGCGGCAGCAGGCGAATCAGCCACAGCGGCAAGTAGCGCGTGAGCACATGGGCGTAGAACAAGGCGCCACAGGCCAGGGCAAGATCGGCGTCGCCCAGCAGGGCCAACAGCGCCACCTTGCTCACCAAGGCCAACACCACGGCCAGCACACCAAAGGCGCCCACGCGCGAATCCTTCATGATGTCCAAGGCGCGCTCACGGTCCTGCGTCCCGCCCAGGCCATCGGCCACATCGGCCAGGCCGTCCTCGTGGAAAGCGCCGGTCAGCAAGACCGTGAACACCGTCACCAGCACCGCCGCGACCAGGGGCGCGTAGCCGCTGTCGGGCAGCGCCCAGGCCAGAACGGCGTACAAAAGCGCGGCCAGCAAACCCACCGGCCAGCCCACGCCAGGGAAATGCGCAGCCGACTTGCGCAGCATCTCCGGGCTGTAGCCCACCCAGGCCGCGAGTGGCCCGGTGACGGGAACGCGGGTGAAGAACTGCAGGGCCAGCAGGTAATGGCGGACGAAGTTCATGTCGCGGCTCCAGCGCCTGGTTCAGACGTTTTTCTCGGAAACGCCCGCCGATTCGAAACTGGCCATCTCGCGCAGCACGGCACAGGCCGACACCAGCAGCGGCCAGGCCAGGGCCGCGCCCGAGCCCTCACCCAGGCGCAGGCCCAGGTCCAGCAGCGGTTGGGCCTGGAGCTGGGCCAGCAGCAGCGCATGGCCGCGCTCGCCCGAGCGGTGCGCGAAGACGCAGCGCTGCAGCACGGCCGACGCCTGTTGCGCGTTGAGGCGGGTGGCCACGAGCACGGCGGCGCTGGCGATGAAACCGTCGACCACGATCACCCGGCGCTCGGCCGCGGCTTGCAGCACCGCGCCCGCCAGCGTGGCGATTTCGAAGCCCCCGAAGGCCGCGAGCACCTCCAGCGGCGCCTGCGCCTGCGGGTGTTTGAGCAAGACCTCGCGCAGCACCTCGGTCTTGCGCGCCACGGCCGCCGCGTCCAGGCCCGTGCCCGCGCCCGTGCAATCGGCGATGTCGAGCCCGCCCAGCCGCGCCAGCAGCAGCGAGGCGGCCGAGGTATTGCCGATGCCCATCTCGCCGAGCAGCAGCGCATTGCCAGGCAGGGCCTTGACGATGCGCGCGCCATTGCCGAGGGCCAACGCGCACTGTTCGGCCGTCATGGCCGGACCGCTGAGCGCGTCGGCCGTGCCGGGCGCGACTTTCGCATCGACGAGCCCCGGTCGCGGCGCGAAGTCATGGCGCACGCCGCAGTCCGCCACGGTGAGCGCGATGCCGTGCTGGCGCGCGAGCACGCTGACGCAAGCGCCACCGGCCAGGAAGTTCTCCACCATCTGCCAGGTCACGTCGCTGGGAAAGGCCGACACGCCGCGCGCGGCCAGGCCGTGGTCGCCCGCGCAGACCAGCATCTGCGGCGCGCGCAACTCGGGGGTCTCGCTGCCCAGGATGAGGCCAAGCTGCAAAGCCAAGGTTTCGAGGCGTCCGAGCGAGCCCAAGGGCTTGGTCTTCTGGTCGATCTTGTGTTGCAAGCGCGCGGCGAGCGTGGCGTCGTGCAGGTCAGCCACAGCGGGGATGTCAAAACGCAAAGTCATGGTGGATCAGTGGGTTGGAAAAAGCTTCACTCGGCCACCAGCGTGTCCAAGACGCCGGGCTCGAAATGGGTGGCGATGAAATCGGCCATGCGCTCGAACACGCTTTCCAGCGTGGGCACTTGGGCGCCGAACAGGGCTTGCAGCACGGCCGGGTCTTCGAACAAGCCATGCAGGTAGACGCCCAGCACATTGCCCGCGGCGTTCTGCCAGGCCAGGCCGGGCATCAATTCGAAGGCCACGTTGCCTGCGGCGGCCATGGCGGGGTGTTGCGCGGTCTGGCCATGGTGGATCTCGTAGCCCTGCACACCCACGCCCGACAAGGCGGCCCAGGCACCGCGGGCCGGGCCGAAACGCGCGGCCGTGCGCCGCACCGTCTTGGCCGGCTCAAAGGCCGTGACCAAGGGCAAGAGGCCCAGGCCAGGCGCGTTGCCATCGATGCCATGGGTGTCGATCAGCGCCTCGCCCAGCATCTGCAAGCCACCGCAGACGCCCAGCACCGCCTTGCCCTGCGCCGCGTGCGCGGCGATGGCGCGGTCCAGGCCTTGGGCACGCAGCCAGGCCAGGTCGCCGCTGGTGTGCTTGGAGCCCGGCAGGATGATGCAGTCCACCTCCACCAGATCGGCCGGGCTGCGGGCCCACCGCAGTGCCACGCCGGGCACGTTTTTGAGCGGCTGGAACTCGTCCAGGTTGCTGATGCGCGGATAAGCCACCACCGCGATGCGGGTGTGGATCGCACCGCCGCCAGAGCGACGGTCGAGCGCCGCCGGGCCGCCCCAAGGCACGAGGGCCCCCTCGGGGGGCAGCGAGGACACGCCCGTGCCGAGCGTGGGGGTCATGTCAAACACACCGTCTTCTTCAGGCAGGCCGTGCTGCCACCACATCGGCAAGGTGGCGACGGTGGGCACGCCCGTGAGTTCCTGCAATTGCTGAGGGCCGGGCGCGAGCAGCTTCGCATCGCCCCGAAACTTATTGAGCACGAAACCGCGGATCAGCGCGCGGTCCGCCTCGGGCAGCAAGGCCCAGGTGCCATAGAGATGCGCGAAGGCCCCACCCCGGTCAATGTCGGTGACCAGCAGGCAACGCGCCTGCGCATGGCGCGCGACACGCAGGTTCACGATGTCACTGTCCATCAGGTTGATCTCGGCCGGTGAGCCCGCGCCCTCGATCACCACAACATCGTTCTCTGCCATCAGCTCGTCAAGCGCGCGCGCCACCGTCGGCCAGACCTTCTCGCTGCGCCCGCGCCAACCCAAACGCGTGAGGGCTTCATCGACCTGGCCCAACAGCACGACCTGGCTGTGCGTGTCACGCTCCGGCTTGAGCAACAGCGGGTTCATGCGCACCTCGGGTTCGGCGCGCGCGGCCAAGGCCTGGAAATATTGGGCCGAGCCAATTTCGCCGCCGCCCTGCCCCCACGGCATGACGAGCGAATCCCCGCCAACAGAAGCAGACTGCGCATCGACCGTCGGAGGGCGCGTTGCGCCCGAGAGCCCGCTGGCAAGCTGAGGCTGCGCCGAGCGCATCGGTGCGGCGACGACCCGCGCGTTGTTGCTCATGTTCTGCGCCTTGAAGGGCGCCACCTTCAGCCCCAGGCGCGTGTAGTGGCGGCACAAGGCGGTGGTGAGCCAGCTTTTGCCCGCGCCGCTGGTGGTGCCCAGCACCATGACCGCTCGCGCGCGTTTCGGAACGTTCATCGTTGCACCTTCCCTTCGTGTGCGCGCTCATGCAGCTTGGGTGAAGATGGCACCGGCGCCAGCGCAAGCCAAGCCTCGTGCAAGGCATCTTGGGACTCGGGCGCGAGCACACCCAGGCGCACCCAACCCGGCAAACCGAAGGACGCGGCATCACGCAGCTTGATGCCACGCGCGCGCAAGGCCTGCAACACGGGCGCCAGCGCGGCGGCCGACAAACCCGTGTCGGCGCAGAAGAAATTGGCGAGGCTGGGCGCGCAGCGCCACCCCAGCGCCGTGCACAGATTCATCTGCCGCATCTTCCAGCCCTGCAAGGTGCGCAAGCTGGCCCGCAGCCAGTCTTGCGTCTCGGCGTGCGTCCAAGCGTGCAAGAGCGCCACGCCGTGCGCGCCCAGCGGCCAGGACGGGCACAAGGCCTCGAGCTGGGCCACGGCCGCGCCAGCGTGATCGGCTCGAACAGCATCCTGCGGCGCGATCACATAAGCCGCGCGCACGCCCGTCAGCCCCAGCGCTTTGTTGGGCGACCAGAGTTGCCAGACTGAGTCCAGTTCACGCGCGTGCAAGCTGGGCGCGCCTTCCAGACGCAGCGGCTCGTAGGCCCGGTCCAGCACGCACAGGGGCGACTCATGCACGAGGGCGTCCAGGCCTTGCTGCGCCTGGCCCAGCGGGCTGGAGGGCTCGCAGGCCCAACTCAGGCCCGCGTCGCGGGGCGATGGAACCGGGCGCAAACCCCAGGCCTGGGCGGCCGCCGCGTAGTCGCGGTAACTGTGTTCGGGCAGGCAGACGCTGCGCGGACCGTGTTGTGCCACCCAGGCACTGACGCGGTGGATGAACTCGCTGGCGCTGGCAGCCAGCACGACCCGCTCGGGTGCCACGCCATGGAACTCGGCCAGCCCTCGTCGCAGCGCAAGGTAGCTGGGGTCCGGGTAATGCGCGGCATCAGCGTCCCGCACGGCGGCCAACGCGCTGGGGCAAGGCCCGCAGGCATTGGCGTTGGTGGAAAAGTCGTGGGTCGGCACGCCCAAGGCGTCCGGCCCGCCATGCACATTCACAGGCATGTCGGCAGCGGTGTTCAAGGCCACAGCCCTCCCCCCATGCTGAGCGCACCGAACGCGGACAGGAGGGGCACGAGCAGCGCCCAGGCCAGCAGTGCACTCCCCGCCAAGCGCACGGCGCGCGCGGTGTCCTCGGACTGGGGTGCGCGGCCCTGCGGGTGCAAGGCATAGACACCGGGCTTGCTCAGGCGCACATCCAAAGCGAGGGCCATGGCCGCCATGGGCCAACCGCTGTTGGGCGATGGCGTCTGACGGGCCTGGACAGGCAGTCGCCCTGCTTGGGCCAGGCCGCGCACGCCTGCGGCCAGCAGGAGCAAGACCGCCGTGATGCGTGCTGGCACCCAGCTCAGCACATCGTCCGCGCGCGCCGCCCACTTGCCAGCCCAGGCCCAGTTGCGGCCCTGGTAGAGCCCGGGGTAGCCCCACATCGCGTCGGCCGTGTTGGCGAAGCGGTAAAGCGCGGCGCCTGGCAGACCGAACAGAGCGAACCAGAACAGGGGCGCCACCACCGAGTCATTGAGGTTCTCGGCCAAGGTCTCGATGGCGCTTTCGCGCACCTGGGTGTCGCCCAGCGGCGCGACGTCGCGGCTGACCAGCCAGCGCAGGCGCTCGCGACCCGCGTCCAGCGATTGGCCGAGCGCCGCCTCGACGGCCTCAACCTCACTGCGCAGCAAGGCCCAGGCCAGCAGCGGCTTGAGCAGCACGCCCAGCCACACCACCGCGCCCCACCACGGCAACAGGAACACGGCCGACTGCAGGCCCCAGGCGGCGGCGCAAACCCAGGCCGCCCCCAGGCACCACGCGCCGGCCGCGCGCCAGAAGGCGGGCCAGTCCACCTGCCCAGGCTGCTGCACCGCGTGGCGCTGCACCAGCGCCCCTGCCCAGCCCAGGTAGCGGCCCATCCACACGACCGGGTGCAGGCGCGCACGGGGTTCGCCCCAGCAGCGATCCACCACCAGGGCGACCCAGACCACCAGGGCGCAGCACAGCACGACGCCCAGCAGGTCACCCCACGCGTCGCCCTGCGCGCCACCCACCAGCTGCGGGAGCAACGTGCTCATGGGGTCGCGGGCTCCACGGCAGGCAGGCGGGCCAGGATGCCACTGCGCAGGCGCTCGGGCCGTGCGTTGCGCAGCAAGGTGCCATCGGTGCTGGCTTGGTGCAGTTGCGCGCAGGCGATGAGTTGCGCGGCGGTCTCGACGTCCGCGCTCAGATCACCAAAGTAGTAGCTGAACTTGCCCGGCGCCTGCAAGGCCACCGTGCAGGCCCGGTCACAGCCGCTCATGCAGGCCAGGCCGCGCAGCTTGAGGCCTGGGGTCGAACCCGCTGCGGACGCTGCCGTGGTCTGCGCGCCAAGTCCCGCATCGCCCTGCCCGGCTGCGCCCAACGCGAGCGCGGCCTGCACGGCCTCATAGAGCAACTGACCCGGCGCGGTCTGGTCGCGGGGAACCCCCGCAGGGCGGCAAGTGGTGCAGACCACGATTTCGGTGGCGGAGGTCGGTGTCGCCCGGGTCGTGTCTGTCACCTTGGTCATCGTGGTCGTGGCACTCGCTGCGTGAATCGCGCCCTGCGCCCCGGCGTTCAGGGAGGTGTTGGGCGTGAGACGGCCGCTCAGGCTCGGCTCGGGACTGGGGGTTGCGGTCATGGTGAGGTCAGGTCTGGCATTCAGTTCAGGAGGTGCGCAGGGGTGACGGGCTGCGCGGCGTTTGCGCCATATTCCGGGCGCAGGTAGCGGGCGCCCCAGGCCTCGGCCCAGGCGGCGCAGCGGCCTGCGGGCTTGAGCGGGTCGTCGAAGTCCACGATGACCACGTGCCGCGCGGCGCGGGGTGGGCGGGGCTGCTCCAGCGTGCGGCCGTCGCTGAGCAGCCAGAGCCAGCCTTCGATCGCTCTCGCGCGTCCGGCGCCGGACCCTTTGCCCAAGGCGGCACGGGATGAGGCGGGGGTGCGCGAGGCTGCTTGCAGCAGACGATCCGCCTCCGACAGCGCGCGTGCCAAGGGCGTGCCCCCGCCGCCGCCCAAGGGCCGCAGACGCTGGCGGGCCGACGAGCGCGCCGGCCCGGGCGGCATCAGCAGCTCCACCCCCTGACCGCCAAAGCACAGCACGGCCACGTCGTCCCGCTGGCGCGCGGCCTGCTCCAGCAAGGCGGCCACTTGCCCCTTGGCCCGGGCCAGTCGGCCTTGCCGCTGCATGGAGCCGGAGGTGTCGAGCACGATGCAGTGCAGCCGCATGGCACGCGCGGTGTGCGGGTGACGGCGCAGGTGCTCGCGTTGCAAGGGCACGGGGCCCTTGGCCAGCAAGGTCGGCAGCCAGGCGATCGGGGCACTGGGAATGTCCGCGCCGCGCATGGGCTCGCTCGCGCGAGGTCGAGCAAGCCGTGGTGTGGAGGGAGGCCACCGCCGCCCGCCCGCCCCTCCTGGGCTTGGGCGGTCGGGGTGGCCTAGGCTTTTTTTGCGGGCCACCCCGCGAGGCGCGGCGCCGCGACCATGCCCACCGGCTGGGCGGGCAAGGCGCCCCAGTCGCCATCCGGCTGGGGGCTGGAGCCCCCGCCGGGAGTGCCCGCCGCGTTGCCTGAGCCCGGCTGCGGCTGGCGGGGTGGCGCGGAAGCGGTCAGGGTCGGTGAAGCTGAAAGCGTGGGTGAGCGCGTGGACGCGGCAGAGGTCTGCCGGGAGGGCGCCGTGGCCGAGCCCTGCGCCTGCGTTCCCGCACCGCCGCGTTCATCCGTGCTGCTGGAATCGAAGGAGCCCAGCCTGCGGTGCGCCAAGGCGAATTCGGCCACCGCGTCCACATCGGCGGCCGTCACCGCGTCACGGGCTTGCAGCGCGGCCAGTGCGCGCGCGGCGCGCAGCATGACCAGGTCGGCGCGCACGCCATCCACGCCCGCCTGCAGCGCGTGGTCGGCGGCATGGCGCAGCACCTCGTCCGACCAGGCCAGTCGCGGCAAAGCCGCCCGGGCGGCAACCAAGGTGTCGCTCAAGGCCTGCTGCCGCGCCGCATGCTGAGCGATGAGCGCGGCCGGGTGCGCGTCGAAATCCAGGCGCGCGCGCAGGATGGCGGCACGCTGTTGCGCGTCCGCCGGGTTGTCCAGCGTCACGGAGAGGCCAAAGCGGTCCAGCAGTTGCGGGCGCAGATCGCCCTCCTCCGGGTTCATGGTGCCCACCAGCACGAAGCGCGCGGCATGCTGCTGGGAGATGCCGTCGCGCTCCACCGTGTTCACGCCGCTGGCGGCCACGTCCAGCAAGGCGTCCACCAGGGCGTCGGGCAACAGGTTGACCTCGTCCACGTAGAGCACGCCGCCGTGGGCGCGGGCGACCAGGCCCGGCGCCAGTCGCACGTGGCCGTCGCGCAGCACGTCCTCGACATTGAGCGTGCCCACCACTTGCTCCAAGCTGGCGGCCAGGGGCAGGGTCACAAAAGGCGCGCCGGGCAGCAAGGCGGCGAGCGCGCGGGCCGCCGTGGACTTGGCCGTGCCGCGCGGGCCGCTGATCAGCACGCCGCCGATGCCCGGGTCGATGGCGGCCAGTTGCAGCGCCAATTGCAGCCGCGGCTGGCCGATCAGCGCGGTGAAGGGGAACGTCGGGCGCAGCGCGGCAGCGGCTTCGGTCCCGGCCAGGGGGGAGGACGAGGATGGATGAAAGCTTGTCATGGCAAAGGTCCTGCTCCGTGTTCTTCGAGCCGGCGCTCCAGCGCCAGCAAATGGTCTTCGATGCGCGCGCGGTGTTCACCGGGCTCGGCCCACAGGCCGCGCTCCATGGCTTCCAAGAGGCGCTCGCCGATGCTGCGCAGGGCACCGGGGTTGTGCTGCTGCAGGAAGTCGCGGTTGGTGTCGTCGTGCAAATAGGCCTCGGCCACCAGCGCGTACTGGTGGTCACCCACCACGCCGGTGGTGGCGTCGAAGGCAAAGAGGTAGTCCACCGTGGCCGCCATTTCGAACGCGCCCTTGTAGCCATGGCGGCGCACGCCTTCCAGCCACTTGGGATTGACGGCGCGCGAACGCACCACGCGCGCCACCTCTTCGCCCAGGCTGCGGATGCGCGGGGCGCCGGGCACGCTGAAGTCACCGTGGTAGAGCGCGGCGGCCTGGCCCGCGAGCTGGGCGACGGCCACGGCCATGCCGCCCTGGAACTGGTAGTAGTCGTCCGAGTCCAGCACGTCATGTTCGCGGTTGTCCTGGTTGTGCAGGACCGCATCCAGGCCGGCCAGGCGCTGCTCGAAGCTGGCGCGCGCGGGCACACCGTGGCCGCCGCCCTGGCCTTCCTGGTCGGGCCCCTGGCCTCGCCCATAGGCAAAGGCACCGGCGCGCAAATAAGCCTGGGCCAGGTCAGCACCGTCGTTCCAGCGACCGCTGGCCATCAACTCCTGCAAACCGGCGCCGTACCCTCCGGGCCGCGGGCCGAACACCCGCCAAGTGGCCTGCCGATGCGCCGCCTCGGCGTCCAGGCCCTGCTGGAGCTGGGCCTGCGCGGCCTCGCGCCGCACGCGGGCGCGGATGGGGTTCACGTCATCGGGCTCGTCGTCTTCCGCGATGGCGGCGACCGCGCGCACGGCGGTGTCGAACAGGTCGATCACATTGGGAAAGGCGTCGCGGAAAAAGCCCGAGACGCGCAGCGTCACGTCCACGCGCGGGCGGTTGCGCACGGCCATGGGCAGCACTTCGATGTCCACCACCCGGCTGCTGCCCGCCGCCCACTTGGGCCGCACGCCCAGCAAGGCAAAGGCCTGGGCGATGTCCTCGCCGCCCGTGCGCATGGTGCTGGTGCCCCAGACCGAGAGGCCCACCTGCCCCGGCATCACACCATGGTCTTGCAGATGGCGTTCGATCAAGCGCTCGGCCGCGACGGCGCCCATGGCATAGGCCGTCTGCGTGGGCACGGCGCGCGTGTCCACCGAATAGAAGTTGCGCCCGGTGGGAAGCACGTCAGACCGGCCGCGTGAAGGCGCACCGCTGGGCCCGGCCGGCACATGTCGCCCGGCCAAGCCCGCCAAGCACTGCGCGATCTCCTGCGGGCCGCAGGCGTCCAGGCGCGGGCGCAGCACGGCGCGCAGGCGCTGCAACACGGGGGCGGCGTGGGGCCAGGCCTGCGAACCGACTTCGGCATCGGTCGTGGCCTGCGCATCGTCCAGCACGTGGCGCTGCACCAGCTCGCGCGCCAGCAGCTCCAAGCGCTCGCGCGTGTGGCCAGCGTGGCGCCAGGCGTCGTTGCTCAGGGCTTGCAGCACGGCCGGGCGTGGCCCTTGCCAAGGGGTGGCCCAGTCGGGGTTGAGCGCTTGGAAACCGTCCACGCCCTCCAGGCCCAGATCGCGCGCCAAGGCCTGCAGCAGGCTGAGTTGTCCAGGCGCCGAGCCCGCGGGAAAACGCGCCAGGGCCACCAGGGTGTCGACGCGCTGCCGGCCTTGCGGTGAGCTGCCCAGGATGTGCAGACCGTCGCGGATCTGAGATTCCTTGATCTCGCAGAGGTAGGCGTCCAGGCGTTGCAGCAGCGCCTCGCGACCCGCGTCATCAACAGGCTCGGCAAAGCCCAGATCGGCGTGCAGACCCTCGCGCAGTACGTGCTCAAGGAGGCCGGCGCGCAGCAGTCGGGCGCGTCGCGGGTCCAGCGACAGGGCCTCGTAGTACTCGTCCATCTGCCGCTCGAGCGTGTGCAAGGGCCCGTAGGTCTCGGCGCGGGTCAGTGCGGGCATCAGGTGGTCGATGATGACGGCCTGCGCGCGGCGCTTGGCTTGGCTGCCCTCGCCCGGGTCGTTGACGATGAAGGGGTAGAGATGCGGCAGCGGGCCCAGCAGGGCGTCGGGCCAGCAGGCCGCGCCCAGGGCCACGCTCTTGCCCGGCAGCCATTCCAGGTTGCCGTGCTTGCCCACGTGCACCACGGCGTCCACCGCGAACTGGCGGCGCAGCCAGAAGTAAAAGGCCAGGTAGTTGTGCGGGGGCACCAGGTCGGCATCGTGGTAGCTGGCGACCAAATCCAGATCGCGCCCGCGCGCGGGTTGGATGCCCACGAACACCTGCCCCAGGCGCAGGCCAGCGACCATGAAACGGCCGCCGCGCACCATCGGGTCGTCCTCGGGCGCGCCCCACAGGGCGTTGACCGCTTCGCGGCTGGCCGCGTCCAGGCGGTTGAAGTCGTTCACGTAGTCGGCCATGGACAGGCTCTGCCCGGCGGGTCGGGCGTCGTTGGCGTCCAGGTCGTTGGTCACGCCCGCTACCAGGGCGGCGATCAGCGCGTCGCCGCTGTCGGGCACATCACCGGTGGCATAGCCCGCCTCCTGCATGGCGCGCAACAAGGCCACGGTGGACGCGGGCGTGTCCAGGCCCACGCCATTGGCCAGGCGCGCGTCGTCGTTCGGATAGTTGGCGAGGATGAGGGCCACGCGCTTGTCCGCGTTCGGCTTGTCGCGCAGCGCGCACCAGCGGCGCGCGAGTTCGGCCACGAAGGCGATGCGCTCGGGCTCGGCTTGGTAACGCGCCACGTCCACCTCGGTGCGCTCGCAACGCCAGGCCAGGCCCTTGAAGCTGATGGCACGCGTGACGATGCGCCCGTCCACCTCGGGCAGCACCACCTGCATGGCCAGGTCACGCGGGCTCAGACCGTGCGGATCGGCCTGCCACTGATCTTGTCCGCAGCCCGCGGTGATGAGCTGCAGCACCGGGGCATCGCCCGCCAGCGCTTCGGCCAAGTTGCCCAGCGGGCTGTCGCCGTCCCCCGCATCCAGGCTGCTCAGCGCAAAACTGGTGGCATTGAGCACCACGCCAACACGATGCGCCCTCGCCACCTCGCGCAGCAAGGCCAGGCTGGCGGGGTTCTTGAGCGAATCCACGGCCACGGCCACGCTGTTGAGCCCCTGCGCGGACAAAGCGGCCTGCAAGGCCTCGAACACCGCCGTGTTGCCGGACTGCCAGTGCGCGCGGTAGTACACCAGCAAGGCCACGGGTGCCCCGACGCGCCAGAGCAGATCCGCCGCCGCGCCCTGGGGCGGGACCACCAGCGCAGGCGGCAACGCGGCCGGGGCGGCGGGCCGAGCACCTCGACCAAAAGCGGCATGGCCAATCAAGGTGAAGAAGCTGCGCGCGTGGTCAGGCCCGCCTTCGCGCAGGCAGCGCCACAGATGGCGGCAGTCTTCGTGCGAGGCCGTGCTGCGCATCAGCAGTTGCAGGTCTTCGCCAAAGTCACCTGAAAACAAGGCCAGCCATTGCCCTTGGGCGCGGGCCTGCTCCTGCGCCCGCTCGACCAGGTAGGCCCAGTCGGCGGCGGCGCCCAGGTGGTCGATCACCACCACGCGCGCGTGCCGCAGCACCTCGTCCACGTACAGATCGACCGAAGCGGGCTGGCGCAGCCACATGAGATTGGCCAGGCGCACGGTCGGAAAATCGTCGGGCAAGGCCCGCGCCGCGTCGGACAACAGGGCCAGCGTCGTATCGGCCGCGCTGAGCACCACGATGTCGCCGGGCGTTTGCGCCACGCGCACCACACCCTGACCACCGTCGTCGACGTGGCCGCCTGGGCGGGTGGAAAGCAGATGCATGGGCGAGCTCCAGGTCGTCGTGTCGCGCAGGTTCAGGCGGTCACGGGTGAGCTTGCAGGCAAGGCCAGCGCCGCTTCCAGTTCGGCTTGCAACACCGCTTCGTCCAACTCGGAACCGATCAGCACCAGGCGCGATTGGCGGTTCTCGCCAAAGCCCCAGGGTCGGTCGAAGTAACTGTCAAATCGGCCGCCCACGCCCTGCACCACCAGACGCATGGCCGCGCCGGGCAAGGCCACGAAGCCCTTGACGCGGTAGATCTCGTGACGCGCCACCAGATCGCGCAGCGCCGCCAGCAAGCGCTCGCGGTCGGGCACGTCCAGGGCAACCTGGGCCGAATCGAACGCATCGTGGTCGTGATCTTCTTCCTCGTCGTGGTGGGTCTTGCGCTGGTCGATCTGGTCTTCCACCGCGCGTTGCAGGCCCAGCAGCACGTCGATGTCCACACGGCCGTGCTGCGCATGCACCAGCTTCACGCCAGGCAGGGTCTCGGCGCGGATGGCTGCTTCCACGGTCGCCAGTTCGGCCGCGCTCACCCCGTCCGTCTTGTGCACCACCACCAGATCGGCCGTGGCCAGTTGGTCTTCGAACAGCTCGTGCAGCGGCGAGTCGTGGTCCAGGTTCTCGTCGGCGCGGCGCTGGGCGTCCACGGCCACGGGGTCGTCGGCGAAATCGCCCGCCGCGACTGCGGGCGCATCGACCACGGTGACGACGGCGTCCACCGTGAACGCGTTGCGCAAGGCGGGCCACTGGAAGGCCTGCACAAGGGGCTTGGGCAAGGCCAGGCCCGAGGTCTCGATCACGAGGTGATCGATCTGGTCGCGCCGCGCCGCCAGCATCTCCATCACGGGCGCGAACTCTTCCTGCACGGTGCAGCACAGGCAGCCATTGGCCAGCTCGAACAGCTGGCCGTTGTCGTCACCGTTCTCGTCGCAGCCGATGCCGCAGCCGCGCATGATTTCGCCGTCGATGCCCAGCTCGCCAAACTCGTTGACGATGACCGCGATGCGTCGGCCCTGGGCGTTGGCCAGCAAGTGGCGCAGCAGCGTGGTCTTGCCGCTGCCCAGGAAGCCGGTGACGATGGTGGCGGGGATTTTTCGGGATGGCATGAAAGAAGTCCTTGAAGAAAAAATTCGGGTTCAGTCAACGCGACGCTTGGGCGGGGGCCAGGCAGCGCGGCGTCGGTGGAACAAGGTCGGGAGACATGCTGGACGGCATCGCGCTGGCGGGCCTAGTCCTCGATGCCACGTTGCGCTGGGACCCCCGCGTTGAAGTGGTGCTTGATGAGCGTCATCTCGGTCACCGTGTCGGCCAACTCGATCAGCTCGGCGGGCGCATTGCGTCCCGTCAGCACCACGTGCACATGGGCCGGACGCTCGCGCAGGCAGGTCAGGACGGCCTCGAGTTCAATCCAGCCGTAACGCAGCGGGTACATGATCTCGTCCAGCACCACCATGAAATGCTCGCCCGCGCGGACCGTGGCCTCGGCCTTGGCCCAGCCGTCCTGCGCAAGCTGGGCCGAGTGGTCCAGGTCACGGCTCTTCCAGCTGAAACCATCGCCCAGGCCCACGATCGGGATGCCCAGTTGCTCGAACAAGCGGTGCTCGCCGAAGCGCGCCGTGGGCACTTTCATGAACTGATACACCTTGACGGCCTTGCCGCGACCGTGCGCGCGCAGCGCCAGGCCAAAGGCGGCCGTGCTCTTGCCCTTGCCGCTGCCGGTATGCACGAGCACCAGGCCACGGCGCTCGCCCTGGGGCTTGGGGGTGTCGCGATGGATGGGGGGAGATTCAATCTGCATGGTGTTCAACGATGGCGCGTTCGCGCCTGAGCAAGTAAGTGTCCATGACCCAGCCATGCCGCGCGCGCGCCTGCTCCCGCTCGCGCATGATGGTAGCGGACACCTCGGCCAGCGGGCCACTGACGCAGAGCTGATCGGGCATGCCCAGGAACGCGCCCCACCAGATGTGCAGGCCATCCGCGTTCAGGTCTTGGAATGACGCTTGCCCATCGAGCAGCACGGCCACGGTGTCCGCGCAGGCAGGCCAGCCACTGGCACGCAATTGGCGCCCCGTGGTGATCAGCACCGAGGCGTTGATTTCGTTGAGCGGGATGGCGTGCGCGGCCGTCAAGGCTTGGAGCGCGGTGATGCCGGGCACCAGGGAGACTGACAAATCCATCCTCAAGGCCAGGCGCTGGGCGATGCGCAAGCTGCTGTCGTACAGCGAGGGGTCGCCCCAGACCAACAAGGCCACGGCGCCGCCTGCGGGCAAGTGCTGCTGGATGGCGTCCAGCCAAGCCTGGGCAATCGCGTCGTGCCAACGGTTCACGGCCCCCAGGTAATCGGTCTGGCCGCCTTCGCGCACCGGCATCTCGAAGTTAGCGACCATCGTGCCCTCGGGCGGCAGCAGTTCGCGGCACAGGGCCAGGCGCACCTCGGCCAGATCGGCCTTGTCGTCCCCCTTGCGGGGCACCAACACCAGCTGCGCCCGCCGCAGTTCGGCCATGCCTTGCCGGGTGATGTGGTCGGGGTTGCCCGTGCCCATGCCGATCAGGCTGAGGTGAACCTTCATGCGCCAGACTCCGGGAAACGTGGCGCTGCGCCAATGGGACGGTAGCGTCGGTCGTAGTCCGCCGCGTAGAGGCGGCTGTGGCCGAAATCGGCCGCGCCCAGATTGCGCCCCACCAAAATCAGCGCGGTGCGGTCGATGCCCTCGTCCATGGCGGCTTCGATGGTGGCGAGCGTCCCCTGCACCACGCGTTCGTCCGGCCAGCTGGCGCGCCAGACCACGGCCACCGGGCAGTCGGCGCCGTAGTGCGGCAGCAAGTCTTGCACCACCTGCCGCAACACATGGACGGACAGGTGGATCGCCAGCGTGGCGCCGGTGCGCGCGAAGTTCGCCAGCGCCTCTCCTTCGGGCATGGGAGAGGCCCGCCCGCTGGTGCGCGTGAGCACCACCGACTGGCTCATGCCAGGCAAGGTCAACTCGGCACCCAACGTGGCCGCGGCCGCGGCGAACGAGGGCACCCCCGGCGTGACGGTGTAGGGGATGCCCGCCTCGCGCAAGGCCCGCAGCTGCTCCCCCATGGCCGACCAGACGGACAGATCACCCGAGTGCAGCCGAGCCACGTCCTGACCGCGCGCGTGGGCGTGTTGGATCTCTTGCACGATCTGGTCCAGCGACAGGGGCGCGGTGTTGACGATGCGCGCGCCGGGCGGGCAATGGGCGAGCACGCCTTCGGGCACGAGCGATCCCGCGTACAGGCACACCGGGCTGGCGGCGATGAGGTCGCGGCCCCGCAGGGTGAGCAAATCGGGGGCACCGGGTCCGGCGCCGATGAAGTGGACGGTCATGGCATCAGGTGTTCGGAAGAAGGAAAGGCGATGGCGGCGGTCGCGGTCCCGTCGGCGCTGACCTGCCGAACGCAGGCCAGCACCGCGCCGGGGCCCGCCACGGCCAACGCCGAGGCTTCGGCCACGCTGCGCGCGCCATAGCGTTCGGGCACCTGCGCACTGGGTCGCGCCTGCTGCATGTGCAAGCGTTCGAGCGCCACCGCATGCAAGGGCAGCCCCCATTCACGGGCCAGTTGCAGCAAGGCCGGGTGCTGGCATTTGTCGGCTGCGCTGGCCAGCGCAGCCAGCGACACGGCCGAGCCGCGCTGTTGCGCCGCCGCCAGGGCCGCGGAAAGCACCTGCTGCAAGGCCTGAACGCTCGCGCGCTGACGCAGGCCGATTCCAGCGATCACCGGGTTGGTCACGTCGTTCACAGCACCACACTCCACTGCACGACGGGGCGCGCGGGCTGCCAGCCGCGCAAGCTGCCCAAGGGCTGGGCTTGGGCCAGCGACACCTGCAACAGGTCGCCACCGTGTCGCTCGTGCCACTGTGTCAGCAAGGTCTCGGTTTCCAGGGTCACGCTGTTGGCGACCAAACGACACCCCGGCCGCAACACGGCCCGCAAGGCGTCGAACAGGGGGACGTCCAGACCGCCCCCCACGAACACCGCGTCGGCGGCGGGCAGCGTGGTCAAGACGTCGAGCGAATCCGCGTGGTGCACCCGCAGGCGGTGCGGCACGCCCAGTTGCTCGGCGTTGCGGTGGATGTTGGCGACCCGTGAGGGCGAACGCTCCACCGCATGCGCCACCCCACCGGCCAGGCACCATTCCACGGAAACGGACCCCGAGCCCGCCCCCAGATCCCACAGGCATTCGCCGGGGCGTGGCGCCAACGCGCGCAGGGTCAGCGCCCGCACCGGCGACTTGGTGATTTGCCCGTCATGGACGAACCATTCATCGGGCAGGCCCGCACTGGCGGGCAGGCCGGGCGGACCCTCATGCAGGTCCAGCGCCAAAGCCACGGGTGCTTGCAGCGCAGGCAGATCGGGGGTGTCCAGACGGAAACGCTGGATGCGTTCGTGCGGGCCGCCCAGACGCTCCAGGGCCCAGCCAGGGCTGGCACCGAACCCGTGATCGCAGACCATCTGGGCCAGGGCAAGCAGGGCCTCGCCATCGCGCACCAAGCAAATCAGGCGTTGGCCGCGCCGCAAGCTCGGCCGCACCGCCGTCAGCGGCAGCGCGTGCAAGCCCAGGCAGGTCAGCGTTTCCAGCCGCCAGCCCAGCGCCGCCGCCGCGAGCGAAAAAGTGGATGGCGCCGGGTAGGCCACCCATTCGCCCGCGTCCAAGTGCGGCGTCAAACTGCCCCCCGCGCCAAACCAAAACGGATCGCCCGAGGCCAGCACCGCCACCGCTTGCCCACGCAGGGCCAACACCGGCGCCACGTCAAACGGCACGTTCCAGGGAATGCCACGCGCCGCGACACCGGCCAGCGCCAGGTGACGCGCCCCCCCAAACACGTGGCGGGCAGAGGCGAGCGCGGCGCGGCTACCATCGCTGAGCCCCGCCAGCCCCTCTTCCCCCATGCCGATGATCGACAACCAAGCTTCAGCCATGCGACGCGTTCTCCTGCTGGGCGGCACCACCGAGGCCAGCCTGCTGGCCCAGGCCTTGGCCGTGGCGCGGGTGGACGCGGTGTTTTCCTACGCGGGCCGCACCGAGACGCCCATGAAGCAGCCGCTGCCCACCCGCGTGGGCGGCTTCGGCGGCGTGGCGGGGCTGATCGACTATCTGCGACGCGCAGGCATTACCCACGTGATCGACGCCACCCACCCGTTCGCCGCGCAGATGAGCGGTAACGCGGTGCGAGCTTGCACCGATCTGGCGCTGCCGCTGCTGGCCCTGGAACGGCCCGCCTGGCAAGCGCAGCCGGGGGACCGCTGGCATCACGTCTCCGATTTGGCGCGCGCCGTGGCCGCGCTGCCCATCGAACCAGCGCGGGTGTTCCTGGCCATCGGCCGCCAGCACCTTCAGCCCTTTTTGGACGTGGGCCAGCATTGGTATCTGCTGCGCCTGGTGGACCCAGGATTTGATGTGCCCTCGGAACGCGGCGCCGTGGTGCTGGACCGCGGCCCCTACACCTTGGCCCAGGACCTGGCCCTGCTCGAACGCCACGGCATCACCCATGTGGTGGCGAAGAACTCGGGGGGCCAGGGCGCGCAAGCCAAGTTGGACGCTGCGCGCCTGCGCGGCTGCCCGGTGATCCTGATCGATCGGCCGGTCATTGCCTCGCGCCCCGTCGCCGCCTCGGTCGCGCAGGCCTTGCAGTGGCTGGGGGTGTCGGACGTTCATGCGCACTCCCCCACCACCGAACGGGGGGTGTAGACAAAGCGCCCCACGCGGCGCGTGGTCGAACTGCCAACGATGACCAGGGTGCGCATGTCCGCCATGTCCGCCCGCGCCTCGGCCAAGGGCACACAAACCAGATGTTCGTTTGGCGTGGTGACGGCGCGCGCGAACACGAGCAAGCGGTCGGGTTCGCAGGTCTCGCGCAGCACCTGCAGCGTATGCTCGAAGCCGTGTGGACGACTGGCCGAGCGCGGGTTATAGCAAGCGATGGCCATGTCGGCCCCCAGCGCCGCGCGCAATCGTTTTTCGATCAAGGCCCAGGGCTTGAGGTTGTCGCTGAGGTTGAGGGTGCAGAAGTCGTGACCCAGCGGCGCGCCAGCCCGCGCCGCGGCGGCCAGCATGGCGGTGATGCCGGGCAGCACCCGCACGTCCAGCGCTTGCCAGTCGGGGCGCCCTTCCATGACCTCGAACACGGCACAGGCCATGGCGAACACCCCGGGATCGCCGGACGACACCACCACCACCCGACCGCCCGCGGCGGCGAGTGCGAGCGCGGCACGGGCGCGGTCCAACTCCTGCCGATTGTCGGAGGGGTGCAGGGTCAGGCCCGAGCGCGGCGCCACGCGGGCCACGTAGGGGATGTAGCCCAGCACATCCGTGGCCTCGGCCAAGACATCACGCACCTCGGGCGTCACCAGCGCCTCGCTGCCCGGGCCCAGACCTGCGATGCACAGCCAGCCGCTCACGAGGCGCCTCCGCGTTGTTTGCGTGACTCGCCGCACGGGGCTTGCACGAGTGCCGTTCGCAACCGCTGCAACCGCTGCAGCCACTTGCCCGCGCTCATTCCGCCACCTCCGGCCTGCGGCCCTGCCCGTGCACCAGCACGATGGCGAAATACGGGCAAACCTCGTGCGCCGTGTCGGCCAGGCGACTCATCTGTTGCTGCGGCATGGTGCCGTGCTGCACCAACCAGGCTTGCTCCAGTTTGCCCGCGCGCGCCAGCGCGCTGCGCACGCGCGGCAGGTTGCGGCCCGTTTTCATGATGGCGATGGCGTCGGCCGCTTCGATGTGGCGCACGAGATCATCCTCGGGCATGGTGCCCATGAGCACGGTGAGCACGTCATCGCCCCAGGTCATGGGCGAGCCCGTGGCCCACCAGCACCCCACCATCCCTGGAATACCGGGCACCACGTCCACCGCCACGCGGCCGCGCAGCCGGGTGTAGAGGTGCATGAAGGAGCCATAGAAGAACGGGTCCCCCTCGCACAGGACCACGACGTCCCGCGCGCTCGCCTCGTGGGCCAAGCGGTCCGCCCAACCGTCATAGAACCGGGCCAGGCAGTCGTTGTAGTCCGCGCTGTCAAAAGGCAGCTCCGTGGTGACGGGGTACTCCATCGCATACTCGGTCACGCCGGGGGCCAGCAGACCCTCCACCATTTTGCGAGCCTGGCCCGGACGGCCCTTCTTGCGAAAGTAAGCCACGTGACTCGCGGACCGCACCAGACGGTCAGCGCGCACACTCATCAGCTCGGGATCGCCCGGCCCCAGACCGGCACAGATGATGCGCCCCATCAAATCTCCTTCTCGCAGGCCAGCGCGTTGACGGCGGCGACCGTGATGGCCGAACCACCCAGGCGGCCTTGCACCACCAGGGCTGGCAGGCCCTGGGTGTCCAACAGCGCGGCCTTGGACTCCGCAGCCCCGACAAAACCCACCGGGCAGCCGATGACCGCCGCAGGGCGCGGGCAAGCCGGGTCTTGCAACATGTTGAGCAAATGGAACAGCGCCGTGGGCGCGTTGCCAATCGCGACCACGGCGCCCGCCAAGTGCGGCCGCCACAGTTCCAAGGCCGCGGCGCTGCGCGTGGTTGCCAACTGACGGGCCCATTCAGCCACGCGTGGGTCCTGCAAGGTGCAGATCACGGCGTTGTCGGCGGGCAGCCGCTTGCGGGTGATGCCCTCGCTGACCATGCGCGCGTCGCACAGGATGGGCGCGCCGGCGCGCAGCGCGTCGCGCACGGCCTCGGCCGCGCCGTCCGTGAAGGCCACGTGCCGCTCCAGCCCGACCAGTCCCGCGGCGTGGATCATGCGGACCACCGCCTGCTCTTCCAAGGGCGAGAAGCGGTCGAGCGCGGCCTCGGATCGGATGATCGCGAACGACTGCCGGTAGATGGCCTCGCCATCGCGTTCAAAACTGTGCGGCATGGGAAGGCGGGAAGGGTTGGAAGAGTCGAGTGACGGTCTCGGGGTTCAGGCCACGGTGGTCAGGCCGGCTGGCGGCCGTGCCGTTCCAGATCAGATCCAGCCCTTGCTCCGTGGCGACCAGGGTGGTGGCTGCTCTGGGATGGGCGCAGCCCTTGGCACAGCCCGAGACATGCAAGCGCTGCCCCGCGGGCACCAAGGGTGCCAGCGCGAGGGCCAGCGCGCGAGGGGCTACATCGGACCGTGCCGCCTGCTCGCAGGCGGGTGCGCCTGTGCAGGCGGCCACGCGCAGCCGCGCATCGTCGGACGCGGTGATGAGTTCAGGCCAGGCCGGAACAGGGCCCCCTGTTTCCAGCAGCAGGCAGCGCCAAGGCGTCAGGCGCAGCCCACCGCGCTGGCCCAGCGCCGCCAGCGTGCGGGCGTGGACCAGGCCCAAGGGCAATCCCAGCAGCTGCCCTGCCGCATGCGGGCCGAGAGCAGGCGCCTGATCGTTGGCTGGCGGCACCGGCACCGTCGTCCATGCCGTGGGCAGCGTCTGACGGCGCAGCGCATCGGCCATGCGGGTGCAGCCAGGGTCCACGGCACCGAAATCGAGGAACCACCGCGCCAACGCCAGCGCGGCTGCCGCGGCATCGGCAAAAGCCACCACGCGACCGTGTTGGGCGCCCTGGGCCCAGACCAGCACGGCGTCGCCATGGCGCTCCAGCCGCACGTCGGCGAGCGCGCCACGCAGACAGGGATGCGGGCCGGTGTCCACCGCGAAACCGAACTTGGCGGGCAAGCTGGGTGCGTCGTCGCGCGCCAACAAATCGGACAGTTCGCGGGCCAGCGCTGGCGTGGGGTCAGCGTCGGTCCAGAATGGCTGCACCTGCACATTGCGTCGGGCTTCGGCCTCGGCGCTGGCGTCCAGCAGCCCGAGCGAGCGCAGTCCCTCCAGCAGAGCCGGGTACTGCGCGGCTTGCACGCCCCGCAGCTGCAAATTGGCCCGGTTGGTCAGCTCCAGTTCAGGCCGGGCATGCCGCAGGGCCAACGCGGCCAGTCCCTGAGCCTGTTCACCACTGAGCCGCCCGGCGCGCGGTCGCACGCGCACCAAGAGCCCGTCGCCCGCGGCCATGGGCCGCAAGGCGCCCGGGCACCACCCCTTCACCTGAACGGCCCGAACGGGCGCGCAGGCCCCGTTGGCGTGCAAGAGCATTGGCTCGGCCATGCGTGTCAATCGCACGGGGTCAACCGAGCCGAAGGCACGGTGGGAGCCGAACGGGGCGCAGCGGTCCGCGTGACATGGCGCGTGAACTCAAGCCGCGGCGTAGAGGCGCTGCTCAACCCAGGCGCTACCGCGCAGGCGATGCAGCGCCTTGGCCAAGGCCAGCATGGCCAGGTCTACCAGGGGCTCCAGCACCACGACGGTCATGTAGGCGGCGCCAAAACTGCCGATCTGGGCCAGATTGGCCGCGTTGAATCCCTGGCCGTAGAGCGCCCAGAAAGCCACCCAGACCACGATGCCGCCCTGGTAGGCCACCGACAGTTTGAAGGCCTGCTGGTAGCTCAAGTCCACATAGGCCAGGTGCTCGGGCACGATGCGGCGCACCAGGGCGTGCGTGGCGAACAGGGGCACCAGCAAGGTGGTCACGTTCATGCCGTACTGCGGCAAGTCTTGCTGGGCGAAGAACAAGCTCTGGATCGCCAGGCCCCCCGCGAGGCCCAGCGCGGCCGGCGCCACGCCAAAGACCAGCAGCAAGGTGGTGCCCAGGATGAGGTGCACCTCCGACACGCCCACCGGATGGTGGGGCAGCACTTCAAAAAAGCAGAACACCAGCCCGACGCACAGCAGGCTGCGCGCGAGCAGGGAGAACGGGCCGTCTTTCTTGAGCGCCTCCCAAGCCAGCTTGCTGGCGTAAAGCGCCGCGGCGGTGCCGGTAGCGTAGCTCAGGAAAATCTTGCTGGCATCCACCAGTCCGGGTTCGATGTGCATGGTGTGACTCCTTGGTGTGAATGGAACAACGGGAAAAAAAATCAGGTGGCGTCGGTCTTGCAAGCGTATCAGCGCGGATGTGCCTGGGGTGCCAGGGGTGCCTGGGGCAGTGCCACCCACTGCCCATCCATCGCGTGGATGGCGATGCGGTGCTCGAAGACCTCCTTGAGCGCGGCGTGGGTGGTGGCGTCGCCGCTCGCGCCATGGTGGCTCAAGCGGCCCTGCGCCATGACCACCACATCGTCGGCCTGCAAGGCCATGCTGATCTCATGCAGCACGCTGACCACGGTGTGCCCTTGCGCCACCAGAGCGCGCACCACGGCCAGCCAGTCGGCCTGGTGCGGTGGGTCGAGGTTGGCCAGGGGCTCGTCCATCAGGAGCACCTCAGCCTCGACGGCGAGCGCGCGCGCCAACAGCACGCGCTGGCGCTCGCCGCCCGAAAGTTGGCCGAGCGGCCGGTCGCGCCAATCCCAAGCTTGGGTGGACCGCAGGGCGCGCTCAACGGCGGCATGGTCGGCGGCGCTGGGCGGGGCCAGCCAGGCCTGGTGGGGCAGCCGGCCGAGCATCGCCACGTCGTGCACCGTCAGATCGTCACTCGCGCCCTCGTTCTGGCCCAGCCAGGCCAGGCGGCGCGCGCGGGTGCGGGCGGGCAAGCGCTGCAAGGGTTCACCCAGCAGGCGCACCTCGCCACCGGCCAGGGGCAGCAAGCCCGCCAAGGCCTTGAGCAGCGTGGATTTGCCCGCGCCGTTGGGGCCCACGATGCTGGTCCACCGACCGGCGCGCAGGTCCAGGTCCACCGCGCGCAACACCCCGGTGGCACCCAGGCTCACGTACAGGCCGCGCGCGCTCAAGACGGGCACAGCCACCGAAAGCGCATCCGCCGCGAGCGGGAACGCGGGATGTGCGTCACGCCGCGTCATGCCAGCCCTCCCCCGCCCCGCGTGCGCCGGTGCATGAGCCAGAGCAGGTAGCTGCCTCCCAGCACGGCGGTCAGCACGCCCACGGGCAGCTCTTGCGGCGCGATCAGCCAGCGCGCCAAGATGTCAGCCGACATCAACAACACGCCGCCCATGCAGGCCGACAGCAGGAGCGAGCGGTCGTGCGTGGTCTTGACGATGGAGCGCACCAGGTGAGGTGCGGCCAGGCCCACGAAAGCGATCAGTCCCGTTTGGGCCACCGCCGTGCCCGTGGCCAGCGCGAGCACGGCGACCAGGACCACACGCATGCGCGCCAAGGGCAGGCCCAGACTGGCCGCCGTGGCTTCGCCCAGGCTCAGGCCATCGAGCGCGCGCGCGCAGACCCAAGCCGCCAGCGCGCAGAGCAAGCCGATGCTGGCCATCAGCGCGCAGCCCGACCAGCCCACGAATCCCGCGCTGCCGAGGTTGAAACCGAGCATGGCAGGCACGATGTCCGGCGCAGCCAGCGTGATCAAGTCCTTGGCCGCGCCCAGCACCACGCCCACGATGACGCCGGCCAGCAGCAGACGCAAGGTGTGCTGCACGCCACGCGCAAGCTGCAGGGTCAAGAGCACCGCGAGCACGGCGCCAAGGAAGGCCGCGCCCGTGAGCCCCAGGCGCGTGAACCAGGCCAGACTGGATGTTCCCCCCGAGTGGGTGCCCAGCAGGGCGATGGACGAAGCCACGCCCAGCGAGGCCCCCGAGGCGCTGCCCAGCAGGAAAGGATCGGCCAGCGGATTGCGAAACAGGCCCTGCGCCACGGCGCCAGCCAGGCCCAGCAGCGCACCGGCCCACCAGGCGCCCAGGGTGCGGGG
Source organism: Hylemonella sp. W303a (assembly GCF_046452315.1). Classification (NCBI taxonomy): domain Bacteria; kingdom Pseudomonadati; phylum Pseudomonadota; class Betaproteobacteria; order Burkholderiales; family Comamonadaceae; genus Hylemonella; species Hylemonella sp. W303a. The sequence goes on from NZ_JBKFDG010000009.1 coordinate 29,658, forward strand.
CAGACGGATCTGCCCGACGATCTGCGCGGCCACCGGGTCCTGCGCGGCGCGCAACAGGCTCTCAAATCCCGTGCTGCCCACGCTGGCGCCCAGCGCAAGCAGCAGGACCGACAGCAGCAACAGAACCAGGCCGAGGGCGGACGCCTTATGCCTCATGGGCGCTCCCGATTCGGCGCGGAAGCCGGGCCGACGGACTCCGGCAGGGCCAACTTCTCGGCCATGCAGCGCGCCATGATGCGCGCTGCCTCGGCCATGCGCGGACCGGGCCGCACGACCACGTCCGAGTCCTCTACGCCGTAAACACACAGGCGCTGGCCGCGCACGGCGCGCATCTGGTCCCAGCCGGGGTACGGCGCGCGCGCTTGCATGCTGCGGTTGCCGATCATGATGAGGTCGGGGTCGGCACGCACCACGAACTCGGGGTTGAGGCGCGGGAAAGGCCCCAACTCGGCCGGGATCACGTTCTTCGCGCCCAGGCGTGTCAAGGTCTCGCCGATGAACGAGACCTCGCCCGCGCCGTAGGGCCCACGGCTGACCTCGAAGTACACACGCAGACCGCGCGCGGCGGGCGGCAGGCTGCGCGCGGCGGCGTCCACGCCGTCCTGGATCTCGCGCCAGAGCCGTTCAGGCTCGGTGGCGGGCACCTCCAGCAGCTGACCCAGGGTCTGCAACACGCGCCGCACATCGGCATGGGTTTTGAGTTCGAGCGCGACGACTTTGAGGCCCAGGGCTTCCAGGCGTTCGCTGGCGCGGGACGAGATCGACAACAACACCACATCGGGCCGCAAGGCCACCACGGCCTCGATGCTCGGGTCCAGGCCCCCCCCCAGTCGGGGCAGGCGCGCGATGCTGTCAGGGTGGTTGGAATATCGATCCACGCCGACCAGGCGCTGGCACTGGCCCAGCGCGCAAATGCTCTCGGTCAGCGAGGGCAACAGGCTCACGATGCGTTGCGGGCTCTGCGCGAAACGCACGGTGACGCCGCGCTGGTCGGTGATGGTCAGCGCCTGGGCAGGCCCGGCCTGGGCCATCAGCAGCGTGAGGACGAGCGCGATGGCAAGGCGCAAGGTCATGCGCTTCCTTTCAGCGTGAGCGGCAGGCCCGCGGCCATGAAGGTGACGCGCTCACAGATCGCGGCCACCTCCTGGTTGAGTCGACCCAGGGCGTCCACGAACTGACGCACGTCGCGCCCAAGCGGGATCACGCCCAGGCCGATTTCGTTGCCGACGAGGATCACCGGGCCGGGCGCGGCGCGCAGCGCCTGCAGCAGCGCGTCCACGGGCGCCTCTGCCGCGACGCCCTCCATGGGCATCAGATGGTTGGTCAGCCACAGGGTCAGGCAGTCCACCACGAGCAGGGTGCCGGGACGACTGTGCGCCGCGATGGCCTCCTCCAGCCGCAAGGGTTCTTCCACCGTGCGCAGGCCCGGCACGCGCAAGGCGCGATCCTGCTGGTGCCGCGCGATGCGCGCACGCATCTCCTCGTCGTGCGCACGCCCGGTGGCGATCAGCACCGCCTGGTGATCGGCGGACGCGGCCAGCCAGTCACGCGCCAGCAGTTCGGCGCGACGCGACTTGCCGCTGCGCTGGCCGCCGAGGATGAGTTCGCTGCGGGCGAGGGTCAGGGTGGTGTTCATGCGGCCAAGGCCTCGGACTGTGGCTGGCCCGCGCCGAACCAACGTGCCACCAGCTCGGGCGCCGAAGGGTACCAGGCATGGAAATAACTGGCGACGATGCTGCCGTGCGCGTAAACCGCCTCGCCTTCGCCGACCACCGACTCGCCCAGCGGCGAGTGGGTGCGCCAACGCGCTGGCAGCGGCGTGTCGCAGGTGGAGTAATGGAAGGTGTGGCCGCGAAGCTCAAAGCCGTCGATCCGCAGCGCCTGCGGCCCCAGGGCGGCCAGGCGCTTTTGCAGGGTGACCGCGCCGGGCAGCAAGCCCCAGAGCGCATGGGTCACGCCCTGCCCGTCCGTGATGCGCTCCAACAAAGCCATCATGCCGCCGCACTCGGCCCACAAGGGCCGCCCCGCGGCGACGTGCGCGCGCAGGCTGTCGCGCAGGCCGTGGTTCGCGGCCAGGCGCGCGGCGTGCAATTCGGGATACCCACCGGGCAGCCAGACCGCATCGCAGGCGGGCAAGACACCGTCGGTGAGTGGCGAGAAAAAGACCAGCCGCGCGCCCAGGGCCCGCAGGCATTCGAGGTTCGCGGCGTAGAGGAAGCAGAAGGCCGCGTCACGGGCCACGGCCACCGTGCGGCCTTGGAGCAGCGCGGGCGAAGGCGCGCTGGTGCCTGGCAATGGGAAGTCGAAGTCCACGCCGCAGCGCGAGCGAAGCTCATCGAGCGTCATGCGGCCCAGCGGGGTATCTGACAGCGCGTCAGCGGCGAGGTCGAGGCGCTGCAGCGCATCGTCCAGTTCGGTCGCGGCGACCAAGCCGAGATGGCGTTCAGGCAAAACCCACGCCGGATTGCGTGACAAAGCGCCCCGCCAATGCCCGGGCTCACGCAAGCCCTGCCGCAACATGCTGGCATGACGCTCGCTGCCGACGCGGTTGGCCAGCACGCCAAACCAGGGCAAGTCTTGCTGGTAATGCTGCAGACCGTGAACCAAGGCCCCCAAGGTGCCCGCCATGCCCGAAGCGTCGATCACGGCCAACACCGGCAGACCGAAGCGGCGCGCCAGGTCGGCCGCGCTGGGCTGGCCGTCGTAAAGGCCCATCACCCCCTCGACCAGGATCAGGTCGGCCTCCTGCGCCGCCGCGTGCAGGCGTGCGCGGCAATCGGCCTCGCCCGTCATCCACAGGTCCAGCTGGTGCACGGGCGCACCGCTGGCCAGCGTATGCCAGAACGGGTCCAGGAAATCCGGGCCGCACTTGAAGACCCGCACCCGCCGCCCCTGACGCGCATGCAGGCGTGCCAGGGCCGCCGTGACCGTGGTTTTGCCTTGGCCCGAGGACGGGGCAGCGATCAGCAGGGCGGGACAGCGTGAGGGGGTGGTCATGGGCCTAGCTTAGCGGGGCGCCCAGCGCAGGGTCAGGTAAGCAGCGCGGCCCTGCTGGTTGTAGCCATTGGCTGTCTGGTACTCCTTATCGCCCAAGTTGTTCAGGCGCGCCTGCACGGACCAGTCGCGTGCCAGGGCGTAGTCCACATAGGTGTCCAAGGTGGCGAAGCCGGGCAACTTGACGGTGTTGGCGGCGTTGTCGTAGCGCTCAGATGCCGCCAGCAGGGTCGCGCCATACTTCCAGGCGCCAATCCGATGGTCTACCCCCAGGGTCAATTGCTCATCGGCGCGGCGCGGCAAGTGGTTGCCTGTCTTTTCGTCACGGGCCTCCAACACATCCAGCGTGGCACGCAGCGCCAAGGCATCGAATTGGCTGCTGTGACTCAAGGTCCAGCCTCGCAGACGTGCCTTGTCGATGTTCTCTGGTGGCCAGCCGGTGATCAGGTTGTGGACACGGTTGTCAAAGTAGACGACCTTGTATTCCTGCGTGCCCGGCGTATAGCTCACACCGTACTCGCGGTTGCGCCCTTCTTCGGGATGCAGGTCGGGATTGCCGCCATCGCCATCGGAGTCAGGGGGGTAATACAGCTGGTTGAATGTCGGGGCCTTGAACGAAGTGGCGTACGAGGCATGCACCTGCAGCTGCGAAGTCAGCTTGTAGCCATAGCCCACCAAGCCGGTGGTCGCGTCGCCATACTGCGAATTGTCGTCCTGGCGTACGTTGAGCTGCCAGCCATGGCTGCCAGCATTGCCATTGAGACCTACGAAGATCGAATCGACGCTGCGCTGGGTCAACGCATAGTCCGTGGTGCTGCTGACGTTTTGCTCCAGACGCTCCAGGCCGACCAGCAACAAGCCCAGCGGTGTGCCGATCTCGTTGAGCCAGGACCATTGATCCTGGTGCGTGTCCGTGCGCGATGTCGTGCTGCTTGAATAGTAGGTCGACTTGTCGTCATTGCCACCGTAGGCCAGGCGAGATGTCCAGCTTGGCAACAAGCGGCCTTCCAGGCCCAAGCCATAGTTCTGGGCCTGGAAATCGGTATGCGTGTCATAGCTGCCAGAGCCACTGTCGGAGTCATTCACGCCGTCCGCATAGAGCACGCGCGCGTCGAGTTTCCATCCGGGTGCAAAGCGCCAGGCCAGGGAGGCGTTGGCGCTGTCCTGGGAGAACCCGTCCAGGTCATCGTGGTAGCGGCTTTTGACATTGGAATTGGTAGCCGAGTAGCCCTTTTCCCGCAAGGTTTGCACGCCCAGGCTGTACGACACCTCCTTGCCGCCGCCACTCAGACCGGTACTGACCTCACGTCGACCGGCACTGCCCACCGTAGCCGTGGCCTGAGGGAAAAAGCCTTCGCGCCCTTGGCGGGTGAAGATCTGGATCACGCCGCCGATGGCGTCGCTGCCGTACAGCGCCGAGGCCGGCCCCTTGAGCACTTCAATGCGTTCAATGCTCTCAAGCGCAATGGTGTCGAAATTGGGGGTGCCGGTGGTGGCCGAACCCACGCGCACACCGTCCACCAGGAGCAGCACGTGGCGACTCTCGGCGCCACGGATATAGATGCTGGACGTCTTGCCCAAGCCGCCATTGGACGACATCTGCACGCCAGCGACGCGGGCCAGCAGCTCGGCCACGGTGCGACCGGTGCCCTGTTCGATGTCATCTCGGGTAATGACGGTGATGTCGCTGAGCACCGCGTCGGCGCGCGATTCGGTGCGCGTGGCCGTCACGACAGTGGGTGGGAGTTCAGCCGATTGGGCGTGCAGGGAGGCCGCGGCGACCAGGGTCAGCACGAGCACAATCGAGCGCTGACAGGAAACGCAATTTTTCATTGGAAAGGGAACGCAAACGAAGTCCTTCCCCGGCTTCCCCGCCAGGGCATGGACGTCACGGATGCGCACAGAAGCACGCATCCACCTCGTTGGCCGGTATCCGGGCTGATGGAAGCAACCTTCCTCGCCTTCCCAGCTGCTTGTTCAGGGCAGTCAGTGGCCAGTGAGGAAAGCGGCGCCTCGTTTTAGATTGGAGGCGCGTCCACTTACCGTTGCGGGGGCAGCGCAGGTTGGGCTGACCGCGTGACGGCGCGCCTTCCTGCTTCCCGTTGAACTGCGGCCTGTGAACCACGCCGCGAGCACCAACGGCGGAGATTCTACGTTCGAAATCTCTCGCAAACCCTAGAATGGGAACACTTTCACCACCGATCCATGTCCGAACCCACCCCCATCGAAGCATTGGTCGAACGCGTCGACCGCCTGCTCGTGCGATACGAAGAATTGCAGCGCACCAATCAACTGCTGGTCGGCCAGGTCGACGAGCTGACCGCGGAACGTGATCAGCTCAAGCAGCGCCTGTTGGCGGCGCGCACGCGCGTGGACGCGCTGCTGGAACGCATCGGCGAGCCGGTCAACAAGGAAGACCTCAAGGACAGCCCATGAAACAGCTCGAAGTTCAGATCATGGGACAAAGCTATTTGTTGGGCGCGCCTGAAGGCGGTGAGGAGCGTCTGCGCCAGGCGGTGCAGCGCGTGGACGATGCGATGTGCAAGATCCGCGACGCGGGCAAGATCAAGGCGCGCGAGCGTATCGCCGTGCTCGCGGCGCTGAACCTGGCGTTTGATCTGGGTGCGTCGCCAGCGAGCGACGAAAAGGCGGGGCGCTCGGAAGCCATGGCACCCTCTTCGTCCGTCCCGCCGGACTCCACCCAGAGCGAAGCGGCGCTCAATGCCTTGATCGAGCGGCTGGACGTCGCGCTGGGCGAGGACGGGCGTCTTATTTGATTGAAGGCGCGCGCCTGTGCAGGTCGGCGCGCTGCGCCTACAATGTGCCGGTCTGCAATGCCTGCCGGGCTTTATATTTCCTTGAACCAATGCTCTTTGAGCAAGGGCTTGGAACATTGCCCCGCCAGCGTGATCGTCTCGCGTCAGATGAACCCAAGGCTGGGTTGACCTCGCCCACCTGAACCCCTGGTTCAGGATGCCGGTCCGGTGGGACCATTGCAGACACCCTCTTTCCGCGCCGCTGCCTTCACGCGCATCGGCACATCAGCCAGCGACACTCCCCCGCCCACTTCATGCGCATCGCCCTCATCGGTCAACAGGATTTCGGCAAGGCCGTGTTGCACGCCTTTCTCGCGCGCGGCGCCTCCCAGGGTGACACCGTCGTGGGCGTGTTCTGCAAACCCGAGCAGCCCGGAGAGAAGCCAGACGCCCTGCGGGAGGCTGCGCAGGCGGCCGGTCTGCCGGTCTTTCAATTCGCTAGCCTCAAGAGCGAGGAAGCGCATGCCGCTCTGCGCGCGCTGGATGCAGACCTGGGCGTGATGGCCTATGTGCTGCAATTCGCCCCGCAGAGCTTCGTGAACCTTCCGAAGCATGGCACCATCCAGTACCACCCCTCCCTGCTGCCCAGGCATCGCGGCCCTTCCTCCATCAATTGGCCGATTGCGTTGGGCGCGACCGAAACTGGCTTGACCATCTTCCGGCCCACCGATGGACTCGACGAAGGCCCCGTCATCCTGCAAAAGCGTTGCACGATCGAGGCCGATGACACGCTGGGCGACGTCTACTTCAACAAGCTCTTCCCCTTGGGCGTGCAGGCTCTGCTGGAAGCCGCTGACTTGGTTGTCACGGGACGGCACACCGAGAGCATCCAAGACGAAAGCCAGGCCAGCTACGAAGGCTGGTTCAAGGCCGAGGAGGCGCGGATTCACTGGGCTCGGCATGTGGACCAGGTCTACAACCTCATTCGCGCCTGCAATCCTGCGCCAGGGGCCTGGTTCGAGATGAGCGACAGCCAAGGCCGACCGATGAAGGTCTCGGTCTATGACTGTCGCAAGCATGTGACCCGAACTTTCGCTGGCGTGCGAGGCAAGCCGGGTGACATCGTGGAGATCGCGGCGCAGTCCATCTTCATCGCGGTGCAAGGCGGCGAAATCGAGGTGCTGCGGGTCAAGGCGCAGATCGGGGGGGCAGGCGGCAAGAAGGTGGACGCCGCAACCTTCGCTCGCGAACACGGGCTGCGTGCGGCAAGCTGAATCTCACGGTTCGCGTGGCACATGGAGAGATGACTTTTTGCCAACTGCAAGAGTCAGCGAGATGACACTGGCGATGTTCAGGCAAGGCTGAAGTCACTTTACGAATTTTTGAAACTCACACTGCAAGGCAGTCCCGTCACACGACGGGGCTGCCTTTTTTGTTGCGCCTGCGAAACGCGCTTTCATTGGTGTTTGCCCTCGCTTTGGCCCATGCTGCGATCCCCCACACTCGGAGTAGCCCCAATCACGGAAACCCTAGGAGGCCTCTTAAAAATAAAGAAAGTTGACCGCAATCAAGAGGATTTCAGCTCCAAAATTTAGAGTACGCCCCATCGATTGGTGCTGATGCGAATGAGTCCATTCGATGCGGCTATCGAAGAAGAAATCCACGTCCTAAAACCGTCCGCGACGGTGCAACGTCAACAGGAGACAAAGATGAAGAGCTTTCAAGCCAGACTGAAAACCAAGGTGGCCACGGTGGCCGCCGCTGTCATCGCGGCCGCTGGCCTGGTCGCCCCAATGGCGGCTCAGGCCTGGGAACCGAGCAAGCCGGTCGAGTTCGTGGTGCCCGCTGGCACGGGTGGCGGCGCTGACCAGATGGCCCGCTTGATCCAGGGCATCATCGTTAAGCACAACCTCATGAAGCAGTCGCTCATCGTCGTCAACAAGTCGGGCGGCGCAGGCGCGGAAGGTTTTCTGTCCGTGAAGGAGGCCAAGGGTGATCCGCACAAGATCATCATCACCCTGTCCAACCTGTTCACCACCCCGCTGGCAACCGGCGTGCCCTTCAACTGGAAGGACATGACACCGGTGTCGATGATGGCGCTGGACCAATTCGTGCTCTGGGTCAACGCCGACACGCCCTACAAGACCGCCAAGCAGTACATCGATGCCGTGAAGGCCGCTGGCCCGAACAAGATGAAGATGGGTGGCACCGGCTCCAAGCAGGAAGACCAGATCATCACCGTGGGTCTTGAAAAGGCCACCGGAACCAAGTTCATTTACGTTCCCTTCAAGGGCGGCGGCGAAGTGGCCGTGCAACTCGTGGGGGGCCACATCGACTCCACGGTGAACAACCCCGCCGAAGCCGTGGCCCAATGGCGCGCGGGCAAGCTGCGCGCGCTGTGCGTGTTCGATGACCAACGCCTGCCCTACAAGGCCAAGGTGACGGACACGCAGAGCTGGAACGACATTCCGACCTGCAAGGAATCGGGCGTGCCCACCGACTACGTGATGCTGCGCGGCATCTTCACGTCCCCCGGTGTCAGCGCCGACCAGATCAAGTACTACGTCGATCTGCTGGCCAAGGTGCGTGAAACACCGGATTGGAAGGCCGCCATGGAACAAGGCGCCTTCAACCAGACCAGCATGAGCGGTGCTGACTTCACCAAGTGGCTGACCACCGCGGAAGCGAACCACCGCCAACTGATGACCGAAGCCGGCTTCCTGGCGAAGTAAACCGGTCGACCTACGGAAGTAGACAGCACGCCGGGCCTTGAAGGACGACACAGCACCGTCAGCGAGGCCCGGCTTTTTTTGAGTCAGTAATCGTCAGAAGTCATCTCGTCATGGAATCCAATCAAACTTCCGAGGAGGGCCGCGCCCTCGCCACCAACGGCACGGTCGACGCCGTGGTCGCGGTGTTGGTCTTTCTCCTGGGCGTGCTCGTGGTTTTCGGCAGCCGACAACTCGGCGCCGAGTGGGGCGACGACGGCCCCGGACCGGGATATTTCCCCTACTACATTGGCGTCATCCTCTGCATCTCGGGCTTGGGCGTGCTCGCTCAAAACCTGTTGGCCAAAGGCAAGGCCAAGGAAAAGAACGCCGAGGCTTTCGTGGACCGTGAGTCCATGGGCCGCGTGCTGGCTGTGCTGGTCCCTGCCATCGTCTACGTGGCGGCGGTGAGCCTGATCGGCATCTACGTCGCTTCGGCGATCTACATCACCCTCTTCATGGTGTACCTGGGCAAATACGGCTGGATCAAGAGCTTGATCGTCGGCTTGGCCGTGAACACCCTGTTCTTCCTGATGTTCGAAGTCTGGTTCAAAGTACCGCTGCACAAAGGCTCGTTGGATCCGCTGAGCTTCCTGGGATATTGAAAACAAACACGCGGATCAATCTCGGAGACAAAAGAAAATGGAAGAACTCAACGCACTGTTCCACGGGTTTGCGACCGTCATATCACCAATGAACTTCCTGTTGATGTTCGTGGGCATCATCCTGGGCGTTCTGATTGGCGTGCTGCCGGGCTTGGGCGGCGCCAACGGCGTGGCCATCTTGCTGCCGCTGACCTTCAGCATGAACCCCACCTCGGCCATCATCATGCTGTCGTGCATCTACTGGGGCGCGCTGTTCGGCGGTGCGATCACTTCGGTGCTGTTCAACATTCCGGGTGAGCCCTGGTCCGTCGCGACGACGTTCGACGGCTATCCGATGGCCCAACAGGGCAAGGCCGGCGAGGCGCTCACGGGTGCTTTCACCTCGTCCTTCATCGGCGCCTTCGTCGCGGTGGTCATGATCACCTTCCTCGCACCGCTGGTCGCTAAATTCGCGCTGAAGTTCGGCCCGCCGGAGTTCTTCTCGGTCTACCTTCTGACCTTCTGCTCTTTCGTGGGCATGGGCAAGGGCTCGCCGTTCAAGATCCTGGCCTCGATGACCCTGGGCTTCGCGCTGGCCTGTGTCGGCATGGACACGGTGACGGGCCAACTGCGTCTGACCTTCGGCTTCCACGAACTGATGCGCGGCTTCGACTTCCTGATCGCGGTGATCGGCCTGTTCGGCATCGGCGAAATCCTGCTGTCGATGGAAGAAGGCTTGGCCTTCAACGGCAAGAGCGCACGCATCGACCCGAAGGTGGTGTTCAATACCTGGAAGCAACTCCCTGCCTACTGGGCAACATCGCTGCGCGGCTCCCTGATCGGCATTTGGATGGGCATCACGCCCGGTGGCGCGACGCCGGCTTCCTTCATGAGCTATGGCGTGGCCAAGAAGATGTCCAAGAACGGCAACAACTTCGGCAATGGTGAACTGGAGGGTGTGGTCGCACCGGAGACCGCCGCACACGCCGCTGGCACCAGCGCTCTGCTGCCCATGCTGGCCCTTGGCATCCCTGGCTCCCCGACGGCGGCCGTGCTGCTGGGCGGTCTGCTGATCTGGGGCCTGCAACCCGGCCCGCTGCTCTTCGTCGAGCAAAAGGACTTCGTTTGGGGCCTGATCGCATCCATGTACCTGGGCAACTTGGTAGGCTTGATCGTCGTGCTGACCACCGTTCCGCTGTTCGCCTCGATCTTGCGCATCCCCTTCTCGATCATTGCCCCGGTGATCATCGTGATCTGCGCGATCGGTGCCTACACCGTGCACAACGCCATGCTCGACATCTGGTTCATGCTGCTGTTCGGCGTGGTCGGGTACGTGTTCAAGAAACTGGATTACCCGCTTGCTCCGCTGGTGCTGGCCCTGGTGCTAGGCGACAAGGCAGAAGACGCGTTCCGACAGTCGATGCTGCTGTCACAGGGTGACCTGAGCATCATGTTCTCCAACGCCCTGGTGGGTGGCATCACTGCCCTGGCGCTGGTCATGCTGTTCTGGCCGCTGATCTCCAAGCTGATTGCGCTGGTCAAGACGCCCAAGCAGCAGCAGTTCGCGGCCGAACGCCCGGTGGATTGATACCCGGCGACAGGCACTGCAACTCAAGGCGAAAGGCCCGCTTCTGATCGAAGCGGGCCTTTTTTCGTGCAGGCACAGCGGGTGGTTCGCTGGATGAGGCTTCAAACCATGCGACGAGCCCGAGGTTCAAATCTTGCCGCGCTGTTTCAGGCGACTGAGTGTCTCGGCCGAGAGATTCAGATAGGCCGCCAATTCCTTCTTGGGAATGCGGTCAAACAGTTCACCATGCTTGCGAAGAAAGCGGTGCACCCGCCCTGGCGCGTCCAGCAGGTGCAGGGTGATGGTGTGCGCCATGATCTCGCTCATGTGGCTCATCACACTGTGCTCGAACAAGCGCTTTTCCTCGGCGTGTTGCTCCAGGAAGGCGATCCATTCGGGCATGGGCAATTTGACCACCCGGGCCTTGGTCACGGACACGATGCTGTAGGGCGCCGGAGTTTTCAGCATCCAGGCGGCGTAGCTGGTTTCCATCTCCCGCTCTGCCGCGAAGCGCAGGATCATTTCCTTGCCCTGGGGATTGGCCACGACGCGTTTGAGCACGCCGTCGAGGATGAAATACTGTTCCATCTCGTGGACGCCTTGATGCAGCAGGAAATCGCCTTTGCTGCAATCCACGACAGTCAAATGGGGTTCGAGGAACTGATGAGCCTCCACGCCCAGATCCTTGAGCACTTGGTTTTGGCGCAACTGGACCCGGATGATGTTTTTTTCCGGGTGATTCTCGATACTGCTCATGCTTTCCACGCGCACACGCCCTCCGCGCCGGCAGGGGGCTCCGGGTTAGCGCTACTCTGATTGACCGAGGTCTTTGTTCCGAAATTGACCGTGGTCAATGGAGCCTCCAAAACAGCTTCCTATCATACCCCCGCGTTGCACCTTCGCGTGCCTGCCGCCCCTGTGCGGCATGCCGCGCGCAATGGCCGACGATAACTTTTACAGCAACACAGCAGAGAGACGCACCATGTCCAACGACGCCCAAACCAGCACGCTGACCGATGGCTTCCACCTCGTCATCGATGCGCTCAAGCTCAACGGCATCAGCAACATCTACGGCTTGCCCGGCATCCCGGTCACCGACCTGACCCGCATGATGCAGGCCGAAGGCATGCGGGTGATCTCCTTCCGCCATGAAGCCAATGCCGGCAATGCAGCGGCGATCGCCGGTTTCATGAACGGCGCGAAAGGCGTGCCTGGTGTGTGCCTCACCGTGTCCGCGCCTGGCTTCCTGAATGCCCTGGTCGCCCTGGCCAACGCCACCACCAACTGCTGGCCCATGATTCTGATTTCCGGCTCTTCCGAGCGTGAAATCGTGGATCTGTCGCAAGGCGACTACGAAGAAATGGACCAGCTCGCCATCGCCAAGCCGCTGTGCAAGGCGGCCTTCCGCGTGCTCAATGCCGAAGACATCGGCGTGGGCATCGCCCGCGCCATCCGCGCTGCGGTCTCAGGCCGTCCGGGCGGTGTCTATCTGGACCTGCCAGCCAAGCTGTTCTCGCAGACCATGGACGCCGCTGCGGGCAAGGCCTCGCTGATCAAGGTGGTCGACCCGGCTCCGCGCCAGATCCCCGCGCCGGAATCCATCACGCGCGCACTGAACCTGCTCAAGGGCGCGAAGAAGCCCCTGATCCTGTTGGGCAAGGGTGCGGCTTACGCGCAGGCCGATGCCGACATCCAGGCCCTGGTCGAGAAGACGGGTATCCCCTACCTGCCCATGTCCATGGCCAAGGGCATCTTGCCCGACACCCACCCGCAATCGGCGGCGGCGGCACGGTCTTTCGTGCTGCCCGAGGCCGACGTGGTGCTGCTGATTGGCGCGCGCCTCAACTGGCTGCTGTCGCACGGCAAGGGCAAGACCTGGGGCGGCAAGGATCATAAGGACTGGGGGGGCCAAAAGTTCATCCAGATCGACATCGCCTCGACTGAATTCGACAGCAATGTGCGCATCGACGCGCCCATCGCCGGGGACATCGGTTCCTGCGTCGCGGCGCTGCTGAACGGCATCGGCAACAGCTGGGCCAAGCCGCCCGCCGAGTGGACCAGCGCCATCAACGACAAGAAGAGCAAGAACATCGCCAAGATGGCCGAGACCCTGGCCAAGGATCCGAAGCCGATGAACTTCCACAGCGCGCTCAACGTGGTGCGCGACATCTTCAAGGCCTACCCCGACACCCTGCTGGTGAACGAAGGTGCGAACGCCCTGGACTTCACCCGCTCCATCGTGGACATGTACAAGCCGCGCAAGCGCCTGGACGTGGGCACCTGGGGCGTGATGGGCATCGGCATGGGCTTCGCCGTCGCCGCCGCGGTCGAGAGCAACCAGCGGGTCGTCGCCGTCTGCGGCGACAGCGCCTTTGGCTTCTCGGGCATGGAAGTGGAAACCATCGCCCGCTACAACCTCCCGGTCTGCGTGGTGATCTTCAACAACAACGGTGTCTACCGCGGTACCGACGTGAACCCGACCGGCGGCGCCGACGTGGCCCCGACCGTGTTCGTCAAGGACGCGCGCTACGAAAAGCTGATGGAAGCCTTCGGCGGCGTGGGCGTCTATGCCCAGACCACGGCCGAGCTGCGCAAAGGCATTGAGGACGCCCTCAAGTCCGGCAAGCCCACGCTGATCAACGCCATCATCGACGAGACGGCGGGCACGGAAAGCGGCCGCATCACGAGCCTGAACCCGGCTGCCGCGATCAAGAAGTAATCCTAGATACAACACCCATTCAAAACCCGTTCCGCATCGACGGGACTTATTTCAGAAGGAGCAGAAAATGTCCGGAAACAAACCCCTCAAGGGCATCAAGATCATCGACTTCACGCACGTGCAAGCCGGCCCCGCCTGCACGCAGTTGCTGGCCTGGTTCGGCGCTGACGTCATCAAGGTCGAGCGCCCGGGTGCCGGCGACGTCACACGCAGCCAGCTGCGTGATATCCCTGACGCCGACGCGCTCTACTTCACGATGCTCAACAGCAACAAGCGTTCGCTGACGCTGGACACCAAGACCCCCGAGGGCAAGGAAGTGCTGGAGAAGCTGATCAAGAAGTCCGACGTGATGGTCGAGAACTTCGGTCCCGGCGCGCTGGACCGCATGGGCTTCACCTGGCAGCGCATTCAGGAACTGAACCCCGGCATGATCCTCGCCTCCGTCAAGGGATTCTCCGACGGCCACCACTACGAAGACCTCAAGGTTTATGAAAACGTGGCGCAGTGCGCGGGCGGCGCGGCGTCCACCACCGGTTGGTGGAAGGGCGAGAACGCAGGCCCAACCATCTCAGCGGCCGCCCTGGGTGACTCCAACACCGGCATGCATTTGGCCATCGGCATCCTGACCGCCATCATCGGCCGCCAGCAAACCGGCAAGGGCCAGAAGGTGGCCGTGTCCATGCAGGATGCCGTGCTGAACCTCTGCCGCGTCAAGATGCGCGACCAACTGCGCCTGGACAAAGTCGGCTATCTGGAGGAGTACCCCCAGTACCCGCACGAGAAGTTCGGCGACGTGGTGCCGCGCGGTGGCAACGCGGGCGGCGGCGGCCAGCCGGGCTGGATCTTGAAGTGCAAGGGCTGGGAAACCGACCCCAACGCCTACATCTACTTCACGATTCAGGGCCATGCCTGGGAACCGATCTGCGACGCGCTGGGCAAACCGGAATGGAAGACGGACCCCAACTACACCACGGCCAAGGCGCGCCAGCCGCACATCATGGACATCTTCGCCACCATCGAGAACTTCATCAAGGACAAGACCAAGTTCGAAGCGGTGGACATCTTCCGCAAGTACGACATCCCTTGCGCGCCGGTGCTGTCCATGAAGGAATTGCTGCACGACAAGTCGCTGCGCGCCTCCGGCTCCATCGTCGAAGTGCCGCACAAGGTGCGCGGTAGCTACTGGACGGTGGGCAGCCCGATCAAGTTCTCGGATCTCAAGCCCGAGGTGACGGCCTCCCCGCTTCTGGGCGAACATACCGACGAGGTGCTGGCCGAGCTGGGTTACAGCAAGGACCAAATCACCAAGATGCACAGCAACAAGGCGGTCTGACCGACCTCTGCAACGTGCCTGAGACGGCGCCACTCCTTTGGGAGTGGCGCCGTTTTTCTTGGTCAACACTTTCTCGATTTTTTTCCTTTAACGAAACCCCTTTTCACTGCGCAGGAGCACACCCAAAAAAGCAAAGGTGTTCTGCATGGAACAGTGCGATCGCGCAGGCTGCGTACACAAGGGTGCTCCCTATAATCATTTGGAATATTTGACATGCCGATGACCATGGGTCCTCGGCGAGGTGATGCGCGCATTTCAAGCAACAATTGAATGAATGCTCCCAAGCTCCGCCGCTGCGCGGGTCGCTGCCCCCCGAGGGGGTGCTTTTTTGCCTTGGAGCGGTCCGGCGGCAAAAAATGCCGCATTCACCACAAGAGTTTTCAACTTCTGGAGTTTTTTTCATGACCAAGGCGCTCGAAGGAGTCCGCATCCTCGACTTCACGCACGTGCAGTCGGGCCCCACCTGCACGCAATTGTTGGCATGGTTTGGCGCGGACGTGATCAAGGTGGAAAAAGCGGGCGAAGGCGACGCCACGCGAGCGCAGCTGCGCGACATCCCAGGCGCGGACAGCCTGTACTTCACCATGCTCAACCACAACAAGAGGTCCATCACGCTCAACACCAAGGACCCCAAGGGCAAGGACGTGTTGGTGGACCTGATCAAGCAATGCGATGTCATGGTCGAGAACTTCGCGCCGGGCGCGCTCGATCGCATGGGGTTCAGTTGGGAACGAATTCAGGAAATCAACCCACGCATCATCTTGGCCTCGATCAAGGGCTTCGGCCCCGGTCCCTACGAAGATTGCAAGGTCTACGAGAACGTCGCGCAATGCACGGGCGGCGCAGCCTCCACCACCGGTGACCCGGATGGCTTGCCCACGGTGACGGGGGCTCAGATCGGCGACAGCGGGACCGGTCTGCACTTGGCCCTGGGCATCGTGACCGCCCTCTTCCAGCGCGAGAAAACGGGTCGCGGACAGAAGGTCAGCGCCGCCATGCAGGACGCCGTGCTCAACCTCTGCCGCGTCAAGCTGCGCGACCAGCAGCGCCTGGAACGCACGGGCGTGCTCAAGGAATATCCTCAGTATCCGGACATCGAGTTTGGGGAGGCCGTGCCGCGCGCAGGCAATGCTTCGGGTGGTGGCCAGCCCGGCTCCATCCTGAAGTGCAAGGGTTGGCAGAAAGACCCGAACGCCTACATCTACTTCATCACGCAAGGTGCCGTCTGGCCCGCGATCTGCAAGGTCATCGGCGAGGAAGACTGGATCACCAACCCGCACTTCGCCACGCCCGAGGCGCGCCTGCCGCACCTGAAGATGATCTTCGCGCGCATCGAGGAATGGACCAAGACCAAGACCAAGTTCGAGGCCATGGACATCCTCAACGAGCATGACATTCCTTGCGGTCCCATCCTGTCCATGAAGGAGATCGCCGAAGACACCTCCCTGCGCGCCACGGGGACCATCGTGGAAGTGGACCATCCGGTGCGCGGGAAGTACCTGACCGTGGGCAATCCCATCAAGCTCTCGGACAGTCCCGTGGACGTGACACGTTCACCGCTGCTGGGCGAGCACACCGAGGAAGTGCTGGCTCAGATGGGCTATGGCAAGGCGCGGATCGAAGAACTGCGCAGCGCCAAGGTGATCTGACATGACGACCCGGCCGCCACGCCCGGACATCCATTCCCGCTGGCGCCGGGCCTTTTTGCTGATCTTGGCCGGCGCGTCACTGCTTGCGGGGTGCACGACGCAAGCCTGGTACGAAGGCTCCCGCGCCAGCGCCCGCCAGCAGTGCAATCAACAGCCGCCCGGGGCTTACGAGGACTGCATGCGCAGGGTGAACGAAGGCGTGGGCGGCAAGAGCTACGACAGTTACGAACGCGAGCGCGAGGAATTGCGGCGCAAGTAGGGCCCGGAAGGAACCGTGGCGTCTAATGCGGGTGGCATGCCCAAGCGCCAGCAAGCCAAGCCAGGGCGTGCCACAATCCGCCCCCGCTGTCATTCCGCTCCCCCATGCAACAGAATTTCTTGCGCACGGCCCTCGTCCTGGGCCTGCTGTCCGCCGTCGGCCCCCTCGGCATCGACCTCTACCTGCCCGCCCTACCCCTGATCGGGCAAGAACTCCAAGCCTCCATCGGCGCAGTGCAAGCCAGTTTGATGATCTTCTTCATCGCGCTGGGTGTCGGCCAGTTGGTCTACGGGCCCGTCTCGGACATGCTGGGACGCAAACCTCCGCTGTACTTTGGCCTGGTTCTCTTCGCGGTCGGCAGTGTGGGCTGCGCCTTTGCGCCCAACGTGGAGTTCCTGCTGTTCATGCGCTTCTTCCAAGGCCTGGGCGCCTGCGCATGCACGGTCATTCCGCGCGCCGTGGTGCGCGACCTCTACACCGGACACGAGGCCTTGCGCATGATGTCCATGCTCATGCTCGTCTTCAGCGTCGCCCCCATCCTGGCCCCGCTGCTCGGCAGCTTCTTGATCGATGCCTTGGGCTGGCGTAGCAGTTTTTGGGGCATGCTGGGCGCCAGTTTGCTGGGTCTGCTGCTGATGGGGACGCAATTGAGGGAAACGCGTCCCGCCGAGGTTCGCGCGACAGAACGAGAAGCGCGCGTCGGCCACGGAACGCAGAAGCCGATCGGTGACTGGTCGATGGTGCTTGGCAGTTACCGCACGCTGGTGACGGATCGGCACTTTCTGGGCTTGGTCTTCATTGGTGCCTTTGGCATCGCGGCCTTCTTCACCTACCTCGCGAATTCGTCCTTCGTGCTGATCAACCACTACGGACTCACGACACGGCAGTTCAGCATCGCATTTGCGTCGAACGCGGCGGCCTTCATCGGGATGTCGCAATTGACCAGCCGCTTGAGCCGACGTTTCGGTCTCAAGCCCATGGTGCGGGTGGCCGCGCACGGCCACGCTGCGGTGATGCTCACCCTGCTGATGCTGTTCGCCCTGGGTGTTGAAGCCTTGCCCGTGATGCTGGGGCTGCTCTTCATCGGCTTTGGCTTTCTCGGCCTCATCGTGCCCACCTCGGCCATCCTGGCGCTGGAAAGCCACGGCCCGATCGCCGGCACCGCGTCGGCGCTGCTGGGCACCTTGCAGTTCGGCACTGGCGCGCTCATGATCGCCATCTCTGGCCAGGTCGCCGATGGCACCGGTCTGCCCATGGTGGCGTGCATCGCGGGCGCAGCGACCATGACTTGGATCTTCGCGCAAGCCACGCTGCGCAAGGGCTCGGCGACGGAACCCTCTAGGAGTGCCTCGGCGCGAACATGATGATGGCCATGCCGGACAGGGCCACAACGCCTCCTACGACATCCCAGAGGCCCGGCCGGATGCCCTCCACGCACCAAAGCCAGAGCAAGGCCGCACAAACGTAGACACCGCCGTATGCGGCATAGACACGGCCCGCCGCAGTGGGGTGCAGGGTGAGTAACCAAGCAAAGAGCGCCAAGCACAGCGCACCAGGCAATAGCAACCAAGCGCTTTTGCCCTCGCGCAGCCAGAGCCAGGACAAGTAGCACCCTGCAATTTCAGCCAACGCGGTCAGCAAGAACAGGGCCAGGGTTTTGAGTTCGGGCAGCATGGCCTCGATTGTCAACGAGGGCACCCTACAGGCCAGCGCCCTTGGGGGCAGAACGACCGCAGCTCAGCCCATGTGCAGGCCACCATTGACCGAGAAGTCGGCCCCGGTCGAATAGCCGCTTTCGTCGCTCGCGAGCCAAGCGATGATGGAAGCAATCTCGCCCGGCTCCCCCAGGCGCTTGACCGGGATGGTGCCCACAATCTTTTCAAGCACGTCGGGACGGATGGCCTTGACCATGTCGGTGCCGATGTAGCCCGGGCTCACGGTGTTCACCGTCACGCCCTTGCCCGCCAACTCCTGGGCCAAGGCCATCGTGAAACCATGCATGCCCGCCTTGGCGGCGGAGTAGTTGGTCTGACCAGCCTGGCCTTTCTCGCCATTGACGCTGCTGATGTTGATGATGCGGCCCCAGCCTTTTTCGACCATGTCCCCCACGACCTGCTTGGTCACGTTGAACATCGAGGTGAGATTGGTGTTGATCACGGCATCCCAGTCCTCACGGGTCATCTTGAGGAACATGCGGTCACGGGTGATGCCCGCGTTGTTGACCAGCACGTCGATCGGGCCATGCGCAGCTTTGGCCTTGGCGAAGGCTTCCACGGTCGATTCCCAGACACCGACGTTGCCCACCGAGGCATGGAAGGTGTAGCCCAAGGCCTGCTGTTCTGCCAGCCACTTGACATGGTCGCGCGTCGGTCCGCAACCGGCAATGACCTTGAAACCATCACGGTGCAGGCGCTGGCAAATCGCGGTGCCGATGCCGCCCATGCCGCCGGTCACGTAAGCGACTTTCTGTTGCACGGTGTCCTCCTCTGATGTGCGATGTGCCTTGAATCTCCGCAAGAACTGTACCCAAAACCAGAAGGCTGTCTCCCTAGGAAAACACGGGGACGGTGGGGCGTCGCATTGGCGCGCGCCCGCGATGCCCTGGCCTAGAATTCCCGCGTCCCACAACGGCATCTGCCGGTGCCCCGGTCACAAGCTGGAAGGCCCGCGTTTTTCCGCTTCCCCGCAGACGACAAGCTTGCAAGCGGCTCCGATCGCCACGCCATTCCAATTTCCAACAGCGCCTTGTGAACTCCGATCCCGCAACGCCCCAGCCCACCCCCGACAACGACCTCGATCGATCCACACCATCGGATCCACCCAAACTCGAAGACCGGCTCACCGTCATCGCGATGGCGCTGCTGGCGCTCATCACCTTCGCGAATGTGCTGGTGCGCTATTTCACCAACCAATCGTTCGCCTGGACGGAGGAAATCTCCGTCTTCCTGATGATCGTGTTGGCCCTGGTCGGAAGCTCGGCCGCCGTGGTGCGCAACAGCCACATACGCATCGAATTCTTCGCTGACAACGGGCCGGCGCGGCGCCGTCGCTTGCTGGCACGCTTTGGCGCGCTGATGGTGGCCCTGCTCTTCACCTTGATCGCCGTGTTGAGCAGTCGCACGCTGTACGACGACATCCGCTGGGGAGAGACATCGCCGGGCATCGGCGTGCCACAGTGGTGGTACACGGTCTGGCTGCCCTTGCTCTCCGCCGTGATCGCGCTGCGAGCGCTCTGCCTGTTCTTGCGCCATGGCAAGAAAGGCGAGGACGAACAGCAGGGCGGGCCACCACCGGACAGCGAACGTCCAGTGGAGAGTGAGCGTGGGGGGGCCTCCTCATGATCGCCACCCTGCTCTTCACCGCCTTTCTGGCCCTGCTGTTCCTCGGCGTGCCCATCGGAGCCGCCTTGGGTCTGGCCGGTGCGGTCTGCATTGCCCTGGCGAACCTGGACGCGCCCTGGTTCGGTCTGTTGGCCGTGCCGCAGAATTTCTATGCGGGCCTGGGCAAATACCCGCTGCTGGCCGTTCCCATGTTCGTGCTGGTGGGCAGCATCTTCGACCGATCGGGCGTAGCCTCTCGCTTGGTGAACTTCGCGGTGGCCATCGTAGGACGTGGTCCGGGCATGTTGCCACTGGTCGCGATCGCGGTGGCCATGTTCTTGGGTGGTATATCGGGCTCTGGCCCCGCCAACGCCGCCGCCGTGGGCGCGGTGATGATCACCGCCATGAAGCGCGCGGGTTACCCGCCCGCCTACTCAGCCAGTATCGTCGGCGCGGCGGCCGCGACGGACATCCTGATTCCACCCTCGGTGGCTTTCATCGTTTATTCGGTGCTGGTGCCTGGCGCCTCCGTGCCGGCCCTCTTTGCCGCAGGCATGGTGCCGGGCGTGTTGGCGGGGCTGGCCCTCATGGTTCCAGCCGTCTGGCTGGCGCGCAAGCACAAGATGGGCCTGCTGGAGGCTGAGCTACCGCGTCCGCCGTTCTGGCGCAGCCTGCGCGAATCGCTCTGGGGCCTGGCCGCGCCGGTGCTGATCCTGGGGGGCATGCGCGCGGGTTGGTTCACCCCCACCGAAGCGGCCGTGGTCGCGGTGTTCTACGGCCTGTTCGTGGGCATGGTGATCCACCGCACGATCAAGGTCCGCGATCTGTTCGAGATCTTGCGCGAGTCGGGTGAGCTGTCGGCCGTGCTGCTGGTGGTGATCTCGCTGGCGGGCATCTTTGCCTTCTCGCTCTCGACCCTGGGCGTGATCGACCCGGTGACCAACGCCATCGTCCACTCAGGCCTGGGCGAGTACGGCGTGCTGGCCTTGCTCATCGTGCTGCTGGTGACGGTGGGCATGTTCCTTGACGGCGTGTCCATCTTCCTGATCTTCGTGCCACTGCTGCTGCCCATCATGCGCCACTACGGCTGGGACCCGGTGTGGTTCGGCGTGGTGCTCACGCTCAAGGTGGCGCTCGGCCAGTTCACGCCGCCGCTGGCGGTCAACCTGATGGTGTCCAGCCGCATCGCGGGCATCCCGATGGAAGCCACGATGCGCTGGGTGGGCTGGCTGCTGGTGTCCATGGCCTTGGTCATGGTGCTGGTGATCGCCTTCCCGCCGCTGGCCTTGTGGCTGCCCAACGCGCTGGGTTATTGAGGTCAAGGCTCGGCGCCACCAGCGTTCAAATTTTCACCTGAGTTTCAACGAATCCAACAACGCAACCCCAAGGAGACAAGACCATGAAACTGCATCGCATCGTTCGCGCGCTGACGACCGGCCTGGCCACCGCCCTGCTGGCGGGCGCCGCGTTGGCCCAGAGCAACTACAAACCCGAGTACCGCCTTTCGCTGGTGCTGGGCCCGCCCACGCCCTGGGGCCAATCCGGCCAGATCTGGGCTGACTTGGTGAAGGAGCGCACGCAGGGCCGCATCAACATCAAGCTCTACCCCGGCGTCTCGCTGATCCAGGGTGACCAAACGCGCGAGTTCAGTGCCATCCGCCAAGGCATCATCGACATGGCCGTGGGCTCCACCATCAACTGGTCACCCCAGGTCAAGCAGCTCAATCTGTTCTCGATGCCCTTCCTGATGCCGGACTACAAGGCGGTGGACGCGCTCACGCAAGGCGAGGTGGGCCAGGAGATCTTCGCTGCCATCGACAAGGCAGGCGTGCTGCCCCTGGCCTGGAGCGAGAACGGCTACCGCGAGCTGACCAACTCCAAGCGCGCGGTCCGCTCACCGGCCGACCTCAAGGGCATGAAGATCCGCGTGGTAGGGTCGCCGCTGTTCGCCGACATGTTCACGGCCCTGGGCGCCAACCCCACGCAGATGAGCTGGGCGGACGCGCAACCGGCGCTGGCCAGCGGCGCGGTGGATGGGCAGGAGAACCCGCTCTTCATGTTCCCCCTGCTCAAGCTGCACAACCTGGGCCAGAAGTTCGTCACCACCTGGGGCTACATGGCGGACCCGCTGGTCTTCGTGGTGAACAAGGACGTCTGGGCCTCGTGGACGCCCGCCGACCAGGCCATCGTGCGCCAGGCCGCCATCGACGCGGGCAAGCAAGGCGTGGCCATCGCCCGCAAGGGACTGATCGAAGCCGACAAGCCCCTGCTCAAGGAAATCGCGGGCTTCGGCGTGACGGTGACTCAGTTGACGCCCGCCGAGCGCGAGGCCTTTGTGAAGGCCTCGCGCCCGGTCTATGACAAATGGAAACAGACCATCGGCGTCGAACTCGTCAACGCTGCGAAAAAAGCCATCGCTGCCAGGAAATAAGCGCGCAGACGCCACAGACCCGAGAGGGAGCTTAGGCTCCCTTTTTTTGATTCCGCCCCAAGCAGTTTGGTTTGAGTCCAGATTCAGACTGCGCCCCAGGCCTGGCCAAGTCTGAGAGGATTCAGGCAGGCTGACGAGCGTAACGCCCCGGCGCTGGCTCAATCGCCTTGTACCTGCCTTTGCCAAACTTCTTGGGGGCAGGAACCCATGGGCCCGCGTGCTGGGCCAGCCATGCAGCCCAATCGGGCCACCAGCTCCCCGGCTGCTCTTGCGCGCCCGACAGCCAGTCGTCCAGCCGCTGCGGCAGCTGGCCATCGCCACGCACCCAATGGCTGCGCTTCTTTTTTTCGGGCGGATTGATGACCCCCGCGATGTGACCCGAGGCACCCATCACGAAGCGCCGCGGACCGGACAAGACCTGGGTGCTGGCATAGGCACTGGCCACGGGCACGATGTGGTCCTCGCGCGAACCGTAGATGTAGACCGGCAAGTCGATGCGGCGCAGATCAATGCTCTGCCCGCAGACCTTCAGCCGTCCGGGCTGGACCAGATTGTTTTCGAGGTAGGTGTTGCGCAGGTACCAGGCATACCAAGGGCCGGGCAGATTGGTGCTGTCGCCGTTCCAGTACAGCAGGTCAAAAGGCGGTGGCGTCTCGCCCTTCAAATAATTGCGCGCCACATAGTTCCAGACCAGTTCGGTCGGCCGCAAGAAGCTGAAGGTAGTGGCCAGATCACGCCCCGACATCACGCCGCCTTGGGCGAATTGCTGCTCGCGCAAGCGCACCGCGGCCTCGTCGATGAACACATCGAGCACACCGGTGTCGGAAAAATCCAGGAAAGTGGTGAGCAAGGTGAGACTGGTCACTGGTTTTTGCCCACGCGCCGCCAGCACCGCGAGGGCCGTGCCGAGCAAGGTGCCCCCCACGCAGAAACCCAGCGCGTTGATGGTGCCCTGGCCGTCGGCGTCGGCCTCGTCCGGACCCACGACATCGCTCTTCTTGGGCCTGTGCGCGGAGATCTCCCGCGTCACCGTGATGGCGCGGATGACGGCGTGCTCCACATAGTCGTCCCAGGTCTTGGCAGCCAGGCTGGCATGGTCAGGATCAGCGGGATCGACGGGCGGATTGCGCCAACTGATGACGAATACGCGATGGCCTTGGCTGAGCGCGTAGCGGATCAAGGAGTTGCCCGGCTGCAGATCCAGGATGTAGAACTTGTTGATGCACGGCGGCACCAGCAACAGCGGCCGTGCGTGCACCTGCTCCGTGATGGGCTGATACTCGATCAATTGGAACAGCTCGTTCTCGTAGACCACCGCACCCGGCGTGGTGGCGACATTGCGGCCCACCTCGAACTGACTCGCGTCCGTCATGCTCACCTGGCCTCGCCCCAGGTCGTGCAAGAGGTTTTGCAAGCCCTGTGCCACGCTGCGCCCTTGGGTGTCGATGGCCTTGCGCTGGGCCTCGAGGTTGAAGGCCATGAAATTGGCGGGTGCGCTGGCGGCCACCCATTGATCGACCCCAAAGCGGATGCGCGCCCGGGTCTTGGCGTCGGCTTGCACAGCCTCGGCCATCTGGGTGAGCAAGCGGGCATTCAGGGCGTGCAGGGCCTGGGCCGTGCCTTCCTTCCAGCCCTCTCTGCCGAGTTGGACGCAGTCATTCAGGTACTGCTGCTGCAAGGATTGCAAGGTGTCGGGGGGAATGCGCG
The DNA here is from genome assembly GCF_046452315.1 of Hylemonella sp. W303a. Lineage (NCBI taxonomy): Bacteria > Pseudomonadati > Pseudomonadota > Betaproteobacteria > Burkholderiales > Comamonadaceae > Hylemonella > Hylemonella sp. W303a. The sequence goes on from NZ_JBKFDG010000009.1 coordinate 53,745, forward strand.
GCAATTCGTGCGAGGGAAAAGCCGAGGCCGGCATACCCAAGGGCAAAGCGCCACTGACGGGAGGCACAGCAGCAGCCGGGATCGACGCGGACGCGGCAGACCCGCCAGCAGGCCAGTTGAACAGCCCCTGCAACCCCGGGGCCACGCCTTGGGTCATGGAGGCGGCGAATGTGGCCAACTGCGCCTGCTGGGCCTGGACCACGGCTTGCATCCAAGTCCCCCAGGACGACATCGCTTCGGCGGTATGCTCATGCCCCTGCGCGTTCTGGCCTTCTGACCCGCTCGCCCCGCTCATGTACGCTCCTCGCATCCGGCGCGGCACGATGCCGCGTCACAGGTTCGGCGCCCAGTATTGCAGGCGCCGCCCGCCGTGCCAAGACACGGCCCGCTTCTTTCATCGGGTTTAGCCGCCATGTTCCTTCCCCTGATCGCGATCGCCTGGCTCTACGTGGCCCTCATGATGGCCGTGGCCGAGGCCAGCAGCCCGATCGGCAGCGTGCTGGGCGCCATCGTCACTTTCCTGCTGTACGGCGTGGGCCCGGTCGCGTTGCTCCTCTACATCCTGGGAACGCCGCTGCGCAAGAAGCTGCGCCGTCTCAAGGAGACGCAGGAGCAGAACACGAGCGAAGTGGTCACGGCCGAGGATCTGCGGCCGCCCACCCAGGAGACGATAGCCTCAGCCCAGCCAGATGCAAGCGGCCATGCGACCGCTGACGCGGTCGCGCCGGTGCGAAAAGAACCGTGACCGCTGGGTGACGGTGCACCAGTTGTCCGAGCCGTTGTTGCCATAGATCTGCTGCACGCCCAATGCGTGCAGGCGTTGGCGGGCCAGTCCGGGCAGGTCGGCCAGCCACTTACTGGTCTTGCCGGGCACGGGCCGGAACAAGGAAGCCGCCTGCCGGTCCCAGGCCTCGAACGCGGATCGGACATCCGGCCCCACCTCGTAGGCCATGGGGCCGATGCAGGGCCCCAGCCAGGCCAGCAAATCGCTGGGCAAGAGTCGCTGCCCCTGCGTGCGCAACTGAGTCAGCACCGCCCTTTCCAGGGTTTCCAGCACGCCATCGCCCCCTTCGCCCGACAAACCGCGCCAGCCCGCGTGGGCCGCCGCGACGAAGCGGCCTTGCCGGTCAGTGAGCAGCACGGGCAGGCAGTCGGCGATCAGCACCGTGCACACCACGCCGCGCTCCTGCGTCCAGCAGGCATCGGCCTCATTGCCCTGGGATGTGAAACGGTCCAGGCGCAGCACCTTGTTGCCGTGTACTTGCTGCATGAAGACCGGATGGGCTTGCAGCGCCTGGGCCAGCCGGGCGCGGTTGCGGCCCACGGTCAGCACATCGTCACCGACATGGTCACCCAGGTTGAGGCTGTCATAGGGCGCTACGGACTGCCCCCCGGCACGCGTGGTGCAGAGCGCGTGCACCGTGGCTGGCACAGGCCATTGGGGACGAAGCCAGTCGGGATGGGGGCCGGGTCGGGAAACGGAATTCATGCCGCACAGGATAAGCGAGAATGCCAGCCATCCCAACCCGGAAAAAGCCATCAGCGCAGGAGCACTCGACCCATGATTTTGGAACTCGCCGACATCCGCATTCAGCCCGGTCAGCAGGCCGCCTTTGACGAGGCGATCCAGCGCGGCCTGGCCACCGTCATCAGCCAGTCGCGCGGCTACCGTGGCCACAAGGTCAACAAAGGCGTGGAAAGCCCCGAACGTTACATCCTGATGATCTTTTGGGAGACCTTGGAAGACCACACCGTGCACTTCCGCCAGTCGCCCGCCTTCACGGCATGGCGCGCCATCGTGGGCCCCTTCTTTGCTCAGCCGCCCCAGGTCGAACACTTCACGCTGCTGTCAAAGAGCAACTGACTTTGCCCAAACCTGGCACCTCGCCAGATGCTCTTCACTCAAAGCAAAGAACCCTCCCGATAAGGAATCGGTTTTCATGTCTTACGTCATCTCCGCCCCCGCGCCGGTCTCCGTGCCCGTCGTCGGCCGTGCCGAACGCTTCCCCGTCAACCGTGTTTACTGCGTCGGCCGCAACTACGTCGCGCACGCCCAGGAAATGGGCTTCACGGGCCGTGAACCGCCCTTCTTCTTCATCAAGCCGGCGGACAGCTGCTTGGTCGTCGAAACCGGGCAGACCGCCCAACTGCCCTACCCCAGCCTGACCCAGGATTTCCAACACGAGATCGAACTCGTCGCCTGCATCGGCAAGGGGGGCATGAACATCCCCGCCGACCAAGCCCGCCAGCACATCTGGGGTTACGCCGTGGGACTGGACATGACCCGCCGCGACCTGCAAGGCGAACAGAAGAAGCAAGGCCGTCCCTGGTGCATCGGCAAGACCTTCGAGGCCGCCAGCCCCATCGGCGCGATCACTCCCGCAGCGCAGGTCGCGGCCCAGATCGAAAGCGCCGAGATCGCGTTGTCCGTCAACGGTCAGACGCGCCAAAAAAGCGACGTCTCCAAGCTGATCTGGAACCTGGGCGAGATCATCGAACACCTCAGCCGGGCTTGGCTGCTCAAGCCCGGTGACCTGATCTACACGGGCACGCCCGAAGGCGTGTCGGCGCTCCAGCGCGGCGACGTCCTGGAAGGCACGGTCGGCGGGTTGACGCCGATCAAACTGCAGGTGGTCTGAGGCGCAGGCGGCCCGGTGCCGCAGCGACTCTGGTGTTCATGGCCTTTCCACCGCTGTCCCTGGTTGAGCCCTGGCCCTGAACAGCGTAAGCGGTTCAGGGCTGATACGGACGTACCAAGCGGACCACCAAGGCCGTGCCGCGCGAGACGTCACCGCGAGACTCTCCGTTGCCGAGATGCACGGCCCACCCCAGTCGAGCCGACAAGCGTTCCTGGCGGTTGGTGCTGCCACTGGCGATGTTGTCGTAGTTGTAGGGATTGGTCTGCGCGACGTTGATGCTGGCGTTGCCGCTCCAGGTCCACTCCCTTGGATCACCGGGGAAGAGCGTGGCATTGGCGGGGTCTTCCTGAAGGCGGCGCAATTCGTGGATGCGCGGCAGGCGCCAAGCCACGCCGTCGGCCTTGGCCCGCGCGGCGGCCAGCGCCTGGGCGGTGGTGTAGGTCATCAGGCTCGCCTCACCCGCGCATTGGTGGCCGTTCCAGGTCATGCCCTCCACGCACCGCAACCATGCCAGCTTGTTCTGGGCATCGAGCACATAGGCGCCGTCGGCGCTGAGCACCAGGGCGGGCGCTGCCTTGGGGGCCCCTTCGGACTTGGGCGCCACCTTGCCTTCCGTCGGTGCCGATGGAGCCCCGTCCCCGGCCGGTGCAGCGCTCTGGGGCGCCGCCTGGGCCTGGGCCTGGAGCTGCACCGCCCCGAGCGCAAGTCCCCACGACAGAACAAGCAGCGCCAGCCGGTGTCGCCGCAGTTGTCTCAGGCTGATGGTGCTGTACATGCCCAGGGCTCCTCTGACTTCTCTGGTGATCTTTGACCCCTTGGGCCACTCATCGCCTTATTGTCCGACTTCACGCCAGCGTCTCTTTGACGATGCGCAAGGTGTCCTTGAAGGCCGGGTGCTCGGCCGTGCGCAGCCACTCGAAGGCCACCATCTCCGTGGTCACCAATTCCGCCCCAGCTCCCGCCAAGCGGTCGAAGGCGGCATCTCGGTTGCGCTCGGTGCGCGAGGCGCAGGCATCGGTCACGACCCAGACATCGAACTCCTCCTCAAGCAACGCCAAGGCCGTCTGCAAGAGGCAGACGTGGGTCTCGCACCCCGCAATCACCAAGGTGCCACGCTCGGGCACCGCCTCGGGCTTTTTCTGCAAGTGTTTGGGCAGGCTGCGAGCATTTCCGCCTTGAGGCTGCTGTGCTTTTGCCGGTGGGCGCAGCCATTCACCCAGTCCGTCGGCCACCGCATTGAAGCTCATCTTGGGGAAAGTCTTACCGCCTGCGGCCTGTTGGGCTTGGGCCACCACGGCTTGCAGATCGGCCACCGTGGCGCCCAGTCCACCGGGGTTTTCCTCGGTGAGCCAGACCGGCACCTTGAACAAGCGCGCCAGTTGCGCCAGGCGCCGGGCGTTGGCCAGGGCCAGCGCCCCCTCGTGCAAGACAGGCAGCAGCTTGGCCTGGTAATCCACCAACAGCAGTTGAGAGTCGTCGCGTTCCAGCAGCATGTCGTGTGTCCCTGAAAAAATGTCGTCAAGCCGTGATTCTGACAACGATGCGACCGCGCACTTGCCCTGTCATCAGTTGTTGGGCTTTTTCCAGGGCCGCGGACAGTGGCACCTCCTCGATCATGCGCTCAAGCAGGGCCAGGTCGAGGTCTCGTGCCAGTCGGTCCCAAGCGCGCTGGCGTTGGGCACGGGGCGCCATCACCGAATCGATGCCCACCAGCGTGACACCGCGCAAGATGAAGGGGGCGACCGAGCCCGGCAACTCCATGCCCTGCGCGAGACCGCAGGCCGTCACCACGCCGCAGTAGCGCGTCTGGGCGAGGGCATTGACCAAGGTGTGCGAGCCGACGGCGTCCACCACGGCGGCCCAGCGCTCTTTCTGCAAGGGCTTGCCAGGCGCGGCAAGCTCGGCACGGTCGATCACCGCTGCAGCCCCCAAGGCCCGGAGGTAATCTGCCTGAGCTGATTTGCCCGTGACGGCGGTGACCTGGTAGCCCAGTCGACTCAACAAGGCCACGGCGACGCTGCCCACCCCGCCGGTCGCGCCCGTCACCAGCACCTCGCCCGACGCCGGCGTGATGCCGTGGTCCTCCAAGGCCAGCACGCTGAGCATGGCGGTGTAGCCGGCCGTGCCGATGGCCATGGCCTGCCGATGCGTGAAAGCGGTCGGCAGGCGGACCAGCCAGTCGCCCTTCAGTCGCGCCTTGGCGGCCAGACAGCCCCAGTGCGTCTCTCCGACGCCCCAGCCGTTGTGGATGACGGCATCACCCACGTGCCAATCCGGGTGGCGCGATTCGATCACCGTGCCCGCGCCGTCGATGCCCGGCACCATGGGCCATTTGCGAACCACCGGCGCCTTGTTCGTCAACGCCAAGCCGTCCTTGTAGTTGAGCGTGGAGTACTGCACGGCCACCGTCACATCGCCCTCGTTTGAGGTAGGCAGACTCGCCTCGTCCAGGGTCGTCAGTCGGACGTTGAACCCCTCGGGCTGGCCGTTGGCTTGGTCCAACATAAGAGCCTGGAACATGTCTTTTCTCCTCGTAAAAAAGCCTTGGAATGCGGCAGGATCGGCGCCAAACCCTATGCTACCCCGATGATCGAGCGCCCCCACATGCCCCAGTCCCGCGCCCTACGCCCCCTGAGGCTGAACGCCCTCGCATTGGCCTTGGCCGCGACGGCCCTGCTGCACGGTTGCGCTTCGCCGCAGCGTTGGGCCCAAGAATCCTATGACGACAGCCCGCGTGCCGCAGTTCATGACGGTGCGGAAGATCGCCGCGCTGAAATCGTGGTCGCCGCCATGGGCGCCTTGGGAACGCCCTACCGCTACGGCGGCGGCAGCTATGAAGGCGGCTTTGACTGCAGTGGCTTCGTGCGCGCGGTCTATCAACAAACCTGGGGGTTGACTCTGCCGCGCCAGTCGGCGCAACAGGCCCGCGCCACGCGCGCCATCGCGCGGCGCGACCTGCAACCGGGTGACCTGGTGTTCTTCAACACCGTGGGCCAAGCGTTCAGCCACGTGGGCATTTACGTGGGCGATGAACGCTTCATCCATTCGCCCAAGGCCGGCGCCAGCGTGCGCATCGAAAACATGCGCCTGCGCTACTGGGATGACCGCTTCAATGCCGCGCGGCGTGTGAGCCCACCGAGTTGACCGGGGTGCGGTCCGTGGGCCACGGTTATGCTCGCGCATTCACACGCTGGCGCTGCTCACCGTTACCGCGTTATCGCGCGCAGTCGTTCAAGCAACCGTTCACCTTCGCAGCCGTATCCGTTTTTATCCGCAGAGTTTTCCCGTGCCACGATTAGCCCTTCGACAATTTTTCCTCGCGGCCCTATTGGCTTCTTGCGCTTTGCTGCCCGTCCGCGCCCAGTTGCTCAATTTCCTGCAACCCGCTGACCCGAGCTACCTGACCGCAGAGCCCTTGAGCATCTCGCTCGAAGGCTGGCCCTACCCTTACCCGGTGAGCCTGCTGCAAATCTCGCTGGAGGGGCAAACCGTGCGCATGGCCTACATGGACGTGCGCCCCAAGAGTCCCAATGGCCAGACCCTGTTGCTGCTGCATGACCAGTACTTCAGCAGCGACTACTGGGAACGCACGCTGCGCACGCTCAGCGATTACGGCTATCGACTGATCGTTCCCGACCAAATCGGTTTTGGCCGTTCCTCCAAGCCGGACATGGCCTACCGCTTTGGTCTGCAAGCCCAGTCCACGCTGCGCCTGCTGGACCATCTGCAGATTCCCCAAGTGGCGGTGATCGGACATGGCATGGGCGGCATGCTGGCCGTGCATTTCGCGCGGCGCTACTCGCAGCGCGTGAGCGCGCTGGTGCTTGAAAATCCAGCCGGACTGGAAGACTATGCCACGCTGCCGCCGATCAACACCGAAGCCATGACGCGGCAGAATCTGCTGCTCACGCCCACCCTGTATCGGCGTGAACTCAGGTCTCAGTTCGCCACCTGGCGACCGGCCTACGAGCGCCTCGTCGAGCAGTTCGCGCGCCTGCAGCTCAGCAGCGAATATCCAAGGCACGCGCAGGTCGCCGCGCAGACGCAGCAAATGATCCTCGAAGGCCCCATCCTCAACGAGATGCCGCGCCTGTTGGCCCCCACCCTGCTCATCATCGGTCTCAAAGACCGCACGGTGCCGGGCCAGCGCTATTACCCGGCTGACGTCATCAAGAGCTTGGGTGACTTTTCCAAGCTCGGCAAGGATGCTCAATCCCGCATTCCCGGTGCGCAACTGCGCGAACTGCCGGACATCGGACATACACCGCACCTGGAAGACCCGGACTACTTCATCGCGCTGGTGACGGATTTTCTCTACAGCAAGAAGCCCTGACCGCGGCAACAGCGGGAACCCGGCCCCGTGTCATTGACACGGAGGCGGGCTCATCGCTCAGGAAGCGTGTCGCAGCGCTGTTCCAGCAACCGACACCTCCCGCCTGAGCGAAGCCCAGCGGCTTGCGCAGATGGCGACTACCACCGGTATGTCGTCGTCATCAACAGCTTGCGCTGTGTTCCGAAGTAGCAGCTGCCATAGCCACAATTGGCGATGTACTCTTTGTCGGTCAAGTTGCTGACATTCAATGCCACGCTCCAGTGGGCGATGTCATATCCCACCATGGCATCTAACAGGGTGTAGCCGGGTACTTCGGTCGTCGCGGACTCGTAGTTGCCGTTCGTCGGACCGACATAGCGCATGCCCAGACCCAGCTTGAGGCCGGTACCCAACCGGTAGTCGCCCCAGAGCGAAAGACGCTGCTTGGAAACAGCCGAAGCCTGCTTGCCGATTTCTGCGGGATCTTCACTCTGGGTCACGTCAGCCTTGGGCGTGTAGGCGTACGCCGCGGTCACATTGAGGTTGGTCATGGGCGTGACCAGCGCTTCGAGCTCCAGCCCGCGCACGACGATTTCCCCCGTCTGCTTGGGCGAGCCGGTCGCGGGCTCATAGGTGACGTAGTGCTGGCGGCGCAAATCAAAAATCGCCGCGCTGTACATGGCCTTGCTGTTGACCGGCTGGTAACGCACACCCGCTTCGATCTGGCGCCCGGTTTCGGGATCAAAGGCGGACCCCGTGTCGGGATTGATGGTTGTGTTGGGAATGAAGGAGGTGGCGTAGCTCACATACGGCGCCCACCCGCTCGGGTGCAAGTAGACCAGGCCGGCACGGCTGCTGAACTGCTCATCCACCTGGGAAGAAGTGCTATCCGCCAGATGATCAGCCACGTCGATCGTGGCACGGTCGTAGCGACCGCCCACCGTGGCGACCCAGTGGTCCCACTTCGCTTGCTCTTGCAGATAGAGCCCGGCCTGAATCAGCTTGGTCCGCAGATCCATGTCAGCAGGGCCTATCGTCACCGGTCCGCCATAGACCGGGTTGTAGAGGTCGAAATCGGTGGCGGTGCCGCTGAAGTAGCTGGTCTGGTCAAAGCGCCCGTTCTGGTAGTCAAAGCCAGCGAGCAGGGTGTGGCGCACGGACGCTGTGGTGAGCTCCAGCTGTGCTTGGTTGTCCATCGTGAATAAGCTGGTCTTTTCCTTGCTCGCATGCACGCGCCGCGTGATCTGACGGTAGTTGACGGGGTCGGTTGGGTCGGCGTTCACTGTGACGAAATCACGCAATGAGACCTGTCCAAAGTCCGTGTCCAAGTGGGCGTAGCGCAGGTTCTGGCGCAGGGTCACGACGTCGTTCGGCTTGTGCTCAAGCATGTAGCCAACCGACCACTGGTCTTGATCCAAGTGATTGAAATCAGGTTCACTGATGTAGGTGTTGGTCGGCAACTTGGTCCCGGCCGGTGTCTTCACCAGGGTCCCCTGCTCCGGCAAGCTGCGCACATAGGTGCCGGCCCGGCTGCGCAAAACATGCGACGACAGCGTGAGCGACGTCTGTGCGGAGGGCTTGAGCGTCAGCGATGGCGCCAAATAAAACTTGTCGTCGGGCATGCCACCCTGGGGCAGTTCCGCGTCGCGCACCAGGCCGACCACGCGGTACAGCGCCGTGCCATCTTCACGCAAGGAACCGGCAAAATCTCCCGCGAGCTGCTTGCGCGCATCGGACCCGACTTGCACCTGAACCTCATTGCGCCGCTCGTCCAAGGGCTGCTTGCTCACCAAATTGACCATGCCACCAGGACCGTTCTGACCATAGAGCACGGAGGATGGACCTCGCAGGATTTCAATGCGTTCGAGACCGTAGTTCTCGGTCTGCCAGACCGCCCAATAACCGTTGTTGCGCAGTTGCAGGCCATCCTGATAAAAGCCCGGCGCATAGGCTTCGAAGCCACGGATGACGATCCAGTCGTAGCGAGAGTCGGTCCCGTAGGGCGCAATCTCAACGCCGGGCGTGAACGCCAGCACATCCTTGATGGTGGTTGCCCCCAGGGTCTCGATGCGGTCGGCCGTGACAACGGACATCGATTGCGGCGTTTCAAGCAGCGTGGCGCCGGTCTTGGTCCCCACGGCGCTTTGAGGTGCCACATAGGCTGCAAGGCTCTCCGAGGCCGAGACGCGGACTTCGGGCAACAAGCCTGTGCTGCTCGGCGTTGCGCGACGCAGCTGATAACTGCCGTTGGCGCCAGGCAGGGCTTCCAAGCCACTGCCTTCGAGCAATTTGTGCAAGGCGGCGGCCGGTGCATAGACGCCGTCCAATGCTGGCGCCTGCTTGCCAGACAGCAAGCGACTGTCCGCGCCAATCAGCAAGCCAGTCTTGGCCGCGAGTTCGGTCAGCGCCCGATCCAGCGCTTGAGCAGGGATGTGAAGCGGGATGGCGACGGGCCCCGGGGCAGAGGTCTGGGACCATGCTGGCGCGGCCAGTCCCAAGCACAGGGACACCAGGACAGGCGCCCAAATGGGGCGGCGAAATGGGTGACGCAAGGGAAACTCCTCAAAGTTGGTGAAAACTGCTGTTCCACTAACAATGACCAGCGAGGCCGAAATTCGGGCAGTCCCAGGCGTGAATGATTTTTACGGGGCCTCCAGCCACACCGCATAAGGTGTGAATTGACCGATCTTGAGTCCCAAGTTCTGGGCGACGATGCGCAAGGCGGCGTCGGTGTCATCCAGGGGCAGCACCCCAGTGAAACGCATCGCGCCGAGCTGCTCCGAGTCACGAACGGTCAAGACGCCCCGCCGGTAGCGCGACAGTTCCGTCACGACCTCGGACAAGGTCGCTTCGTTGAAAACCAGCCGCGCATGTGTCCAGGCTTGCGCCGCCGCCGCCGACACAGGCTCTCTCGCCCCCAGCTCAAAATTGGTGTACCGGATGCTCTCACCCGCTTGCAGCACGACAGGCTGCCCAGGTTTTTTGTCAATGGCGACCGCGACCGTCGACTCCAGGACCTGCACGCGGGTTTGCGTCGCGCGCTGGTCGACGATGTAGCGCGTGCCCAGAGCCTGCGCCGTGCCATCTCGGCCAATCACCACGAAGGGCCGACCGGCCTCGTCCTTGGCAACCTGGGCCAAGATCCTGCCCCGGTGGAGGTGAATCTCGCGTTGGCGGGCATCCATGCGCACGTCCACCGCGGTGGCACTGTCCAGCGTCAGCACGCTGCCGTCAGCCAACGCCACGCGCCGCACTTCTCCCAGGGCCGTGTACTGATCGGCGAGCCACCGCTCCGTTGGCAAGGTCATCCACGCCAGGAACGTCACGGCCACGGTCGCGACCATGACCGCCATCGCCTTGCGGCGTGGCGGGCGCGCATCGACCGACCGCCACATCTGCTGCATCTGCCGGAACACTTGGTCATGCCGAGCATCTTCGCCACGCCATGCGCGACAAGCCTCGATGTGGGCTGCGCGCTCCTGTTCGCTGCCGGCCCCTTCGATCAGGACGATCCATTCGGCAGCACGGTCACGGATCAGCGCCAGCGGATCGGCCAGCGACACGGTCTCAGTCATGGGCATTCAGCGCGTAGAGACGTGCATGGCAATGCGCCAGCACCTTGGCCAGGTACTGCTTCACGCTGCTTTCGGACACACCCAACTCGATCGCGATCTCCGCATAGGACAGGCCATCGATGCGTGCCATCAGAAACGCCCGACGCGGCTTCTCGTCAAGCTCATCCGCCAACAGCAACACGGTCTGCCTCAGCAACTGGCGTGACGCGGTGATGTCCTCCGGGCCGTGGGCCCGACTGTCCTCGGCGAGGATCGCCATGGTCCGCAGGGTTTCCTCTTCGAGCTTGCGCCGCCGGAACTGGTTGATCAGCAAATGATTTGCCGTGACCAGCAGATAAGCGCGCGGCTCGCGCAGCACCGGCAATTGCGGCAGGGCCAGCAGCTTGACGAAGGTGTCTTGCACCAGATCGGCCGCCTGGTACAGGCAACCCACTTTCTTGCGCAACCAGCCTTGGAGCCAGCCACGATGACTGCTGTACAGCTCGGCGATGGGATCAACAGGATGGGCAGACACGACGGCTTGAGAACTGCACCCGGACGGCAGTGCTGCACGTCCGGATCAATGATTGAGAATTATTCTCATATTAGACCCGGAAATGGAGCCCCATGCAATGAGAAGCATGCCCGGGCTCAGGGGTTCTGCCCGTCTTGATGGGCGTGCGCAACACAGGAAGGCAAAAGCCCGAACGGTTTCCCGTTCGGGCTTTGGCTTGAGCCGCGCCAGAAACGCTTATTTCTTTTGCGGCGGCACGTCCGTGCAGCTGCCATGGGCAATTTCCGCCGCCATGCCGATGCTTTCGCCCAGCGTGGGGTGCGGGTGGATGGTCTTGCCGATGTCCACCGCGTCAGCGCCCATCTCGATGGCCAGCGCGATCTCGCCGATCATGTCGCCCGCGTGCGTGCCGACGATACCGCCGCCCACGATGCGGTGTGTCTCTTCGTCGAACAGCAGCTTGGTGTAACCCTCGTCACGACCGTTGGCGATGGCACGGCCCGAGGCCGTCCAGGGGAAGAGCCCCTTCTTGACCTTGACGCCCTGGGCCTTGGCCTGGTCTTCGGTCAGGCCCACCCAGGCCACTTCAGGATCGGTGTAGGCCACGCTGGGGATCACACGGGCATCGAAGGCGCTGCTGGCCAGTTCCGGATTACCTTGCAGTTCGCCGGCGATGACTTCCGCCGCCACATGCCCTTCGTGCACGGCCTTGTGCGCCAGCATGGGCTGGCCCACGATGTCGCCAATGGCGAAGATGTGCGGCACGTTGGTGCGCATCTGCACGTCGACGTTGATGAAACCCCGGTCCGTGACGGCGATGCCGGCTTTCTCGGCGGCGATCTTCTTGCCATTGGGCGTGCGGCCCACGGCCTGCAGCACCAGGTCGTACACGCCTTCGCTCTTGGTGCCGTCCAAGCCTTCGAACTGAACCTTGATGCCTTGCGGCGTGGCTTGCGCCCCGACGGTCTTGGTCTTGAGCATCACATTGTCGAAGCGATGCTTGTTCATCTTGTCCCAGACCTTGACCAGATCGCGGTCGGCGCCCTGCATCAGGCCGTCCATCATCTCCACCACGTCCAGGCGCGCGCCCAGGGTGCTGTAGACCGTGCCCATTTCCAGGCCAATGATGCCGCCGCCGACGATCAGCATCTTCTTAGGCACCTGGCTCAGGGCCAGCGCACCCGTGGAATCCACCACGCGCGGGTCCTCAGGCATGAAGGGCAGGCGCACGGCCTGCGAACCGGCGGCGATGATGGCCTTCTTGAAGGCCACGACCTGCTTCTTGCCGCTTTTCTGCTGGCCAGTGCCGGAGGTTTCTTCCACCTCCAGATGGTTGGCGCCGGCAAAGGAGCCATAGCCGCGCAACACCGTGACCTTGCGCATCTTGGCCATGGCAGCCAGGCCACCGGTCAGCTTGCCGATGACCTTTTCCTTGTGGCCGCGCAGCTTGTCGATGTTGAGCACCGGCTTGCCGAAGTCCACCCCCAGGTCGGCCATGTGGCTGACTTCGTCCATCACGGCCGCGACGTGCAGCAAGGCCTTGGACGGAATGCAGCCCACATTCAGGCAGACGCCGCCCAGAGTGGCGTAGCGTTCCACCAACACGACCCTGAGGCCGAGGTCGGCCGCGCGGAAGGCGGCCGAGTAACCGCCGGGGCCGCCGCCGAGCACGAGCACATCGCAGTCGAGGTCGGCGCTGCCACCGAAGCTGGCCGCCACGGGTGCGGGGGCAGGCGACGCCGCGGCGGCCGGTGTTGCGGGACTCGGCGCCGCAGCAGAAGTCGCAGCGGGGGCAGCCGCTACGCCCGCAGCCTCCAGCATCAGCACCACCGAGCCTTCCTTGACCTGGTCGCCAATCTTGACCTTCAACTCCTTGACCACGCCCGCGTGGCTCGACGGAATCTCCATCGAAGCCTTGTCGGACTCCACCGTGATCAATGACTGCTCCGCCTTGACCGTGTCGCCAGGCTTGACCAGCAGTTCAATGACCGCCACCGACTCGAAATCTCCGATGTCGGGTACCTTGATTTCCACGAGAGCCATGTGAATTTCCCTCGTCAGCATCAGAGCAGCACGCGGCGGAAGTCGCCGAGCACCTGGGCCAGATAGGCGTTGAAGCGGGCACCGGCCGCGCCGTCGATCACACGGTGATCGTAGGACAGCGAGAGCGGCAGGGTCAGGCGCGGCTGGAAGGCCTTGCCGTCCCACACCGGCTTCATCGCGCTGCGCGACAGGCCCAAGATGGCCACTTCCGGCGCATTGATCAGGGGCGTGAAGTACGTCGTGCCGATGCCACCGAGCGAGGAAATGCTGAAGGTGCCGCCTTGCATGTCGGCCGCGCCCAGCTTGCCGTCGCGCGCCTTCTTGGACAGTTCCGCCATCTCGGTAGAGATTTCCACCAAACCCTTCTGGTCAGCGTTCTTGAGCACGGGCACGACCAGGCCATTGGGCGTGTCGGCCGCGAAGCCGATGTTCCAGTAGTTCTTCAGAACCAACTGGTCGCCCTCGAGACTGGCATTGAACTCGGGGAATTTCTTCAGCGCCGCGACAGCCGCCTTGATCACGAAGGCCAGCATCGTGAACTTGACGCCGGACTTTTCGTTTTCCTTGTTCAGCTGCACGCGCAGCGCTTCCAATTCAGTGATGTCGGCGTCCTCGTAGCTCGTGACGTGCGGGATCATCACCCAGTTGCGATGCAGGTTCGCGCCACTGATCTTCTTGATGCGCGAGAGTTCCTTGCGTTCGATCGGGCCGAACTTGGCGAAGTCCACCTTGGGCCAGGGCAGCAAGCCCAGGCCCGCGCCATCGCCGCCCGCAGGCGCAGCACCCATGGCCTGGGTGCGCGCGCCGCCACTCATCACGGCCTTGGTGAAGTTCTTGACGTCTTCCTCAAGGATGCGGCCCTTGGGTCCGCTGCCCTTGACTTCCGCCAGGGGCACACCGAATTCACGCGCCAGCTTGCGAATGGAGGGGCTGGCATGGGGCAACACGCCCACCTTCGCCTGTTGGGCCAAGGGGTCGTGCGCGGCCGCGGCGACAGCAGGAGCCGACGCCACGGGCGCAACAGCAGGTGCTGGGGCTGGGGCCGCGACGGCAGGCGCCGGTGCTGGCGCAGCGGCTGGCGCGGGTGCCGCGGCAACGGACACTGCAGGGGCCGAGGCCGCAGGGGTCGGCGCGGCGGCGGCACCCGCCGCCTCCAGCAACAACACCACCGAACCTTCCTTCACCTGGTCGCCGATCTTGACCTTGAACTCTTTCACCACGCCCGCATGGCTCGATGGAATCTCCATCGAGGCCTTGTCGGACTCTACCGTGATCAGCGACTGCTCGGCCTTGACCGTGTCGCCCGGCTTGACCAGCAGTTCAATGACCGCCACCGACTCGAAATCACCGATGTCGGGTACCTTGATTTCTACGAGAGCCATGTCTACGTCTTCCTCTGTGGGTGCTTGCGATCAGGCGTGCAGCGGATTGATCTTGTCCGTCTTGATGCCGTACTTGGCGATGGCCTCGGCAACCTTGGCAGCCGGCACCGTGCCCTCGTCGGCCAGGGCCTTGAGCGCAGCCACCACGATGTAGTGGCGGTTGACCTCGAAGTGTTCGCGCAGCTTGCTGCGGAAGTCGCTCCGACCGAAACCATCGGTGCCCAGCACCTTGTAGGTACGTCCCTTGGGCAGATACGGGCGAATTTGCTCGGTGTAGTTCTTCACATAGTCGGTGGAGGCGATCACCGGGCCGGCATGAGGCTCCAGCTGTTGCGTGACGAAAGGCACACGCGCTTTCTCGGTCGGGTGCAGCAGGTTCCAACGCTCGGCATCCTGGCCATCGCGGGCCAGTTCGTTGAAGCTCGGGCAGCTCCACACGTTGGCGGCCACGCCCCAGTCCTTCTCGAGCAGTTCCTTGGCGAACATGGATTCACGCAGGATGGTGCCGGAGCCCAGCAGGTTGACCTGCGGCGCGCCCTTCTTGGCGGCGATCTTCTTGTCGGCTTCTTGCAGCAGGTACATGCCTTTGATGATCTGCTCTTCCGTGCCGGCCTTGAGCCCGGGCATGGCGTAGTTCTCGTTGAGCAGGGTGATGTAGAAGAAGACGTTGTCCTGCTTCTCCACCATGCGCTTGAGGCCATGGTGGATGATGACGGCGACCTCGTGCGCGAAGGTCGGGTCATAGCTGACGCAGTTCGGGATGGTCGAGGCCAGCACGTGACTGTGGCCGTCCTCGTGCTGCAGGCCCTCGCCGTTCAGGGTCGTGCGACCCGAAGTGCCGCCCAGCAGGAAGCCGCGCGCCTGCATGTCACCCGCAGCCCAGGCCAGATCGCCCACGCGTTGCAGGCCGAACATCGAGTAGTAGATGTAGAACGGCACCATGATGCGGTTGTTCGTCGAGTACGACGTCGCCGCGGCAATCCAGGAGCTGATGCCCCCCGCCTCGTTGATGCCTTCCTGCAGGATTTGGCCGGCTTTGTCCTCGCGGTAGTACATCACCTGGTCCTTGTCGACCGGGGTGTACTTCTGGCCTTCGGGGTTGTAGATACCCACGGTGCGGAACAGACCTTCCATGCCGAAGGTGCGCGCCTCGTCCACCAGGATGGGCACCACGCGCGGGCCCAGGGCTTGGTCGCGCAGCAGTTGCGTGATGAAGCGCACGTAGGCTTGCGTGGTGGAGATCTCACGCCCCTCGGCGGTGGGCTCCAGCACGGCCTTGAACGTGTCCAGCGACGGCACGGTGAACTTCTCGGTCGACACCGCGCGGCGCTTGGGCA
Source organism: Hylemonella sp. W303a (assembly GCF_046452315.1). Classification (NCBI taxonomy): domain Bacteria; kingdom Pseudomonadati; phylum Pseudomonadota; class Betaproteobacteria; order Burkholderiales; family Comamonadaceae; genus Hylemonella; species Hylemonella sp. W303a. The sequence continues at coordinate 69,526 of NZ_JBKFDG010000009.1, forward strand.
GGTAGCCGCCCAAGGCCTTGCGGCGCTCGTGCAGGTACTTCATCTCCGGCGTGTCATCGGCCGGCTTGTAGAAGGGCACCTTGTCCAGTTCGCTGTCAGGAATCGGGATGTTGAAACGGTCGCGCATGTAACGCACGTCGTCGGCACCGAGCTTCTTGGTCTGGTGCGCGGTGTTCTTGCCCTCGCCCGCCTTGCCCATGCCATAACCCTTGACGGTCTTGACCAGGAGCACGGTGGGGCCACCGGTGGTGGTGTGCGCCTTGTGGAAGGCCGCATAGACCTTCTGCGCATCATGTCCGCCACGGCGCAGGTTCCAGATCTCCTGGTCACTCATATGCGACACCATCTCCAGCGTGCGCGGATCGCGACCGAAGAAGTTCTTGCGCACGTAGGCACCGTCATTCGCCTTGAAGGCTTGGTAGTCGCCGTCCAGGGTGTCCATCATGACCTTGCGCAGCACGCCGTCCTTGTCCTTGGCCAGCAGCGCGTCCCACTCCTTGCCCCAGATCAGCTTGATGACGTTCCAGCCCGCGCCACGGAATTCACCTTCGAGTTCCTGGATGATCTTGCCGTTGCCTCGCACCGGGCCGTCCAGGCGTTGCAGGTTGCAGTTGACGACAAAGACCAGGTTGTCGAGCTTCTCACGCGCGGCCAAGCCGATGGCGCCGAGGCTTTCCGGTTCATCCATTTCACCGTCGCCGCAGAAGACCCAGACCTTGCGCTGGCTGGTGTCGGCGATGCCGCGGGCATGCAGGTACTTCAGGAAGCGAGCCTGGTAAATGGCCATGATGGGCCCCAGGCCCATGGAGACCGTGGGGAACTGCCAGAAGCCGGGCATCAGCTTGGGGTGCGGGTAGCTGGACAGGCCCTTGCCGTCCACTTCCTGGCGGAAGTTCAGCAGTTGTTCCTCGGAAATGCGGCCTTCCAGGAAGGCGCGGGCGTAGATGCCGGGCGCGCTGTGGCCCTGGATGTACAGCAGATCGCCGCCATGGGTGCCGCCCTCGTCCGTGTTGTCGGCGTGCCAGAAGTGGTTGAAACCAGCCGCGAACATGTGGGCCAGGGACTGGAAGGAACTGATGTGCCCCCCCAGATCACCGCCGTCGGCCGGGTCCAGGCGGTTGGCCTTGACCACCATGGCCATCGCGTTCCAGCGCATGTAGGCGCGCAGGCGGCCTTCCAGTTCGAGATTGCCCGGGCTGCGAGCTTCCTGGTCCGGCTCAATCGAGTTGACATAACCCGTGGTGGCCGAAAAGGGCATGTCGATGCTGTGCTCGCGGGCGTGCTCCAGCAGTTGCTCCAGCAAGAAGTGCGCGCGCTCGGCACCCTCCTGCTCGATCACGGCCTCCAGGGCGTGTTTCCATTCAAGGGTTTCCTGGCTGTCCTGATCGGCAGCGTCCAGGCGGTTTTGGGGCAGGGCTGACATGGCGAGGCTCCTCTCATCAGTCTTACGTTCGGGAAAAAAACCAGCGCGCTCGAATGCGTCCGCCCGCGCGTGCTGCTTCAGACAGTCGGCGAGTTTCGCACAATTCATGACGATTTCAAATTGCGACCATCAATTCCACAACATGAATTAACCCGTCAGGCCGTACCGTTGGGCGGGCTGATCCTGCCCAGCAGCCCTCCCAAGCAGGGCTTGGCCACCCGCCGCCGCGCCCGCATACACTGCGCCTGACATCGTCCTGGCGACTCGCGCCATTGTCTCCCCGTTGCCCTCAGTTTCACCCCATGTCCACGCCTTTCGCCAAGCTTTACGCCAGCCTGCTGCGCGTCCTGCCCATCCCTGTGCGCCTGCGCGAATGGTGGAACCGACAAGCACCTCATCGGCAAGACCGTTACGCCATGCTGGCGCCTCTGGTGGCGGTGCTCTTTTTCTTCACGGCCATCGTGGTCGCAGTGGGCTATTTGCGCGTCGAGGAAATGGAACGCGAGCAGGAAGCACTGCGCCGCGACGTTGAATACGCCCAGCAACGCCTGCGCCTGCGCTTGCTGGAGCGTCAGGAAGATCTGACCCGCTTGGCCCAGCAAATCTCCAACCAGGAACTCAGCACCACCCAGTTCCGGCACCGCGCCGAGGTCATCTTGCACCTCTACCCCGAAATCCAAGGGTTGAGCTGGGTCACGCCGGTTTCCGGTCCCACGAGGTCGCCTGCCAACGCGCAAGCAGGCGAACGTTTCCGTTTGCGCGCGAGTCAGGGCTACAGCCCCGCCGCGCAAGCGCTGATCAACTACCCCAGTGCCTCGGCCTCAGCCTCGCTCCCGGGCAGTTTGGACGCCTTTGCGCAGGCCCGTGAGCTGCACCAGCCCGCCTACGCCCGCCCCTGGCTGATGTCGGCCGATGGCCCATCCTGGCTCAACCTCTTCCTACCCTTGCAAATCCAGGGCCGCTTCGGCGGCGTGCTGCTGGCGGAGTATTCCATCGACGCGCTCTACGACTACAGCATCTCGGCCGATGTCTCCGCGCGCTACGCCACCTCGCTGCGCAGCGGCAGCGGCCAGGTCCTCGCGGGCAGTCGCGTGCCGCGCCCCAAAGCGGCCGCCGGCAGCAATGGCCTGACCGCCTGGTTGGGCTGGGCTGGCCAGGCGGAGCAACAGGTGCTGGTGTCCCCGGCCGGCACCGGCCTGGTGCTGCACGCCCAGGCCTACCGAGCCTCGCAGGGTTTGATCGGCAGCAGCCTGTTCTGGCTGGTGACGATGCTCAGCGTGATGACCGCCTGGATGCTGATCGCCAACTGGCGGCACACCCGTCGCCGCGTGCAAGCCCAACGGGCACTGTTGCTGGAGACGAGCTTCCGTCGCGCCATGGAAAACTCCATGCCCACGGGCATGCGGGCGCTCGATCCGCAGGGCCGCATCACCTACGTGAACGCGGCTTTCTGCGCGATGACGGGTTGGAGCGAGCAGGAGTTGGTCGGGGCCATGCCGCCCTTCCCCTTCTGGCCGGAAGACTCCCACGAGCTGCTGGCCGCGCGCCTGGAAGACGAGCTTCAGGGCCGCATCACCTCCAGCGGCTTGCAGGTGCGCATCCAACGCAAGGACGGCTCGCTGTTCGACGCGCGCATCCACGTCTCGCCCCTGATCGATGCGAATGGTCAGCAGACGGGCTGGATGACGTCAATGACGGACATCACCGAACCCAACCGCGTGCGCGAGCAGCTCTACGCTTCTTACGAGCGCTTCACCACCGTGCTGGAGGCCCTGGACGCCTCGGTCTCTGTGGCGCCCCTGGGTGGCGGTGAACTGCTGTTCGCCAACAAGATGTACCGCCAATGGTTTGGGGACCAGAACCTCGGCCATGTGCAGCTCTCCAGTCAGGCGGGGCACGGGGGCATGGACACGCCGGCGGGCGCCGCCGCGCGCGATCGCGACAACCAAGATGCGGTGGACGACCTCGCAGGCTTGCCGGCCAGCAGCCTGCTGGATGCTGCCGACGACCCGGTCGAAGCTGAAAACGCTGAGATCCACGTCGAGACGCTGGACAAATGGCTCGAAGTCCGTACCCGTTACCTGACGTGGGTGGACGGGCGCCTGGCGCAGATGGTCATCGCCACCGACATCACGCCGCGCCGCCGTGCCGAAGAGCAAGCGGCGGCCCAGGCTGAGCGGGCCCAAACTGCGAACCGCCTGATCACCATGGGCGAGATGGCCTCCAGCATCGCGCACGAGTTGAACCAGCCGTTGGCGGCGATCACCAATTACTGCAACGGGATGATCTCGCGCATCCAGGCCCGTCAAATCACCGAGGAAGACCTGCTGGGCGCGCTGGACAAGACCTCCCGTCAAGCCCAGCGCGCGGGCCAGATCATCCAACGCATCCGGGCCTTCGTGAAACGCAGCGAGCCCAAGCGCGTGGCCTTCGAGGCCAGCGTTCTGGTGGACGAGGCGATCGAACTGGCCGACATCGAATTGCGCCGCAACAACGTGCGCCTCACGCGGCAAATCGCCGACGGCTTGCCGCGCCTGATGGTGGACCCCATCCTGATCGAGCAGGTGCTGATCAACCTGCTGAAGAACGCGGCCGAGGCCATCGTCCAGGCCAGGCGCCCCCTGCCCCAGCGGCGCATCGACCTGCAAATTCAGGCGGCCGAGGTCGATGGTCGGCCCGTGGTCGAGTTCATCGTCACCGACCGCGGCCATGGCATCGCGCCAGAAATGATGGGGCACCTCTACGAAGCCTTCCACACGACCAAGGCTGGCGGCATGGGCATCGGACTGTCTTTGTGCCGTTCCATCGTCGAGTCGCACCAGGGTCGGATGCGAGCGGAGAACCTCTACAATGGCCCGGGAGCAGGAACGGAGACGCCGGAGGTCGTGGGTTGCCGCTTCTCCTTCTGGTTGCCCCTGGAACCGGAACCTGCTCGCGAAACAACAACACGCGGAGACAAACCGCCATCGCCGTCGACCCAGGAAGATGACAGGATAAGAACATGAGCTTGATCCCCAAGAAAGGCACCGTGTATGTCGTGGATGACGACGAGGCGGTGCGAGATTCCCTGCAATGGCTGCTCGAGGGCAAGGATTACCGGGTACGCTGCTTCGATTCGGCCGAGTCCTTTCTCTCCCGCTACGACCCGCGCGAAGTCGCCTGCCTGATCGCCGACATCCGCATGGACGGCATGACGGGCCTGGAACTGCAAAACCGGCTGATCGAGAAACACTCTCCTCTGCCCATCGTCTTCATCACCGGCCACGGCGACGTGCCCATGGCGGTGGACACCATGAAGAAGGGCGCGATGGACTTCATTCAAAAGCCCTTCAACGAAGCCCAATTGTTGGACTTGGTGGAGCGCATGCTGGACCGCGCTCGCGCCGCCTTCAGCGAACACCAACTTGCCGCCGACCGCGACGCACTGCTGGCCAAACTCACCACCCGCGAGAGCCAGGTGCTGGAGCGCATCGTCGCGGGCCGCCTGAACAAGCAGATCGCCGACGACCTGGGCATCAGCATCAAGACGGTGGAAGCGCACCGCGCCAACATCATGGAAAAGCTCAACGCCAACACCGTGGCCGACCTGCTCAAGATCGCGCTGGGGCAAAACGCGATCAAGGCCTGAGTTTCCTTCCCCCTTCCAACGCCCGCTGCTCCCGCCAGCGGGCGTTTGCATTTGATCCCGGCGGGCCTTTCGTTCTTACCCCACGTTGAACCATGACTGCACAACTCATCGACGGCCTCGCCCTCTCCAAGCAACTGCGCGCTGAAGTCGCGCAAGGCGCCGCCGCTCTGGCCGCGCGCGGCCACAAGCCCGGCCTGGCCGTGGTGCTGGTCGGAGACAACCCCGCCAGCCAGGTCTATGTGCGCAACAAGGTCAAGGCTTGTGAGGACAGCGGCTTCCACTCCGTCCTTGAGAAATACGAAGCGACGATGAGCGAAGCTGCTCTGCTGGCGCGCATCGCCGCGTTGAACACCGACCCCACCATCCACGGCATCCTGGTGCAACTGCCCCTGCCCGCGCACATCGATGCGCAGAAGGTCATCGAAGCCATTTCGCCGGACAAGGACGTGGACGGCTTCCACGTGGCCAGCGCGGGCGCGCTGATGACCGGCTTGCCCGGTTTCTGGCCCTGCACGCCGCACGGCTGCATCAAGATGCTGGAGCACATCGGCTACGACCTCAAGGGCAAGCACGCCGTAGTCATTGGGCGCAGCAACATCGTGGGCAAACCCATGGCCCTCATGCTGCTGGGCAAGAACGCCACCGTCACGATCTGCCATAGCGGCACCAAGGACCTCAAGGCCCAGACCTTGCAGGCCGACGTGATCGTCGCGGCCGTCGGCAAGGCCAAGATGCTGACGGCTGACATGGTCAAACCCGGCGCCGTGGTGATCGACGTCGGCATGAATCGCGACGAACACGGCAAGCTCTGCGGCGACGTGGACTTCGAGCGCGTGAAAGACGTCGCGTCCTGGATCACCCCCGTGCCCGGCGGCGTGGGCCCCATGACCATCACCATGCTGCTGGTCAACACCCTGGAAGCGGCTCAGCGCGCGGCGGGCTGAACCCTGAACGAAGACGCCTGATCAGGCTCGACCGGCGGCTGAAGGTGACGGCCCTCGGTCGGCCTCACTCCACGCCAAACACGAAATCAATCTCCACCGCAGCGCCCTTGGGCAGTTGCAGCACACCGACCGAAGTCCGTGTGTGCACGCCCCTGGGTCCGAACACTGCGTACAAAGCTTCCGAAGCGCCGTCGGCCACTTCGCTCTGCTGCGTGAAATCTGGCGCGCTGCGCACGAACACAGAAATGCGGGGCACCGAGCGGACCGCCGCCAGGCTGCCCAGTGCGGCCTTGGCCAGGGCCAAGGCACGCAAAGTAGACACGGTGGCCGCACGGCGCGCGCCCGCGAGGTCGATGGCCGCATGGGGCCCGCTGCCGACGGCCCCGACAAAATGCACTTGATCGCCGATGCGCGGAATCTGCCCGCTGACGTACAGCAGCGTTCCGTCACGCAACACCGGGACATACTTGCCACCAATCTGGATGGCCTCGTGCACGGGGAAAGAATGGGCCGAGGCCAGCTCCAAGTAAGCGTCGTCTGGATGCATCACGCGGGTCTCCGGTCGTAGCCACAAAGTCTGTTCAAACGCACCTTAGCGCATCCCAGGCCCGGCACTTAGCACCCGATGCCTTTCGCCCTGCTTTTCCTGGTCTCTGCACGGCGCTCTGCCCGCAGAATTGGGTAAAGACTCCCGCACGCCCGATGCCTGCTGATGCCGCCATGAACGCCACCCCCGCCGAGACACTGGAACAGCTTTTTGCCCGGGGCAACCACTGCCTGGCCGCTGGGGACTTGGCCGCCGCCGCCGCGGCCTACCGCGCCGCGCTCAGCATGGACCCCACTCAGGCCGCCTTGCACGGCAACCTGGCCCTGACGCTGGACGAAGCCGGTGACGTGCAAGCTGCGGACCACCATTACCGCCAGGCCTTGGCACTGGAACCCGAGCAGGCTCAGCTCTGGATCAACCACGGCGTGCTGCTGCTGCAAGGCAAGCGTCTGTGCGAAGCCGAGGCCGCGCTGCGCCAAGCCTTGGCGCTGGCCCCGGACGACACCTCCGCACTGAGCAATCTGGGTGTGCTGCTGGCGCAACAGTACCGCGACGAAGAAGCCGAGACGACCCTGCGCATGGCCCTGCATCTGCAGCCCACGCACCGCAACGCGGCCTACAACCTGGGCTACCTGCTGTTGCGCCAGGGCCGCCTGGAAGAAGGCTGGCTGCGGCTTGAGCAGCGGGACCGCCACGGCGCGCTGGCCGAACGCTTGGCGAAGCAACTGCCCTGCCCGCGCTGGCAGGGCGAACCGCTTGAGGGCCGCTCCCTGCTGATCGCGCTGGAAGCCGGCCATGGCGACATGGTCCATTTCTGCCGCTATGCGGCCTTGGCCAAGGCCGCCGGTGCCAGGCGCGTCACCGTGCTGTGCCACCCGGCGCTGGTCAACCTCTTCGCTACCTTGGACGGTTGTGACCAGGCCCTCCCATTCGACCAGGAGTTGCCCGACGGAGACACGGGGCAGGCCGCCGATTTCGACTACTGGGTTCCGCCCCTGAGCCTGCCCTACCTCTTCAAGACCCGGCTTGACTCGATTCCCGCACCCTTGCCCTATCTGCACGCGGACCCGGAACGCGTCGCGCGCTGGGCACCCCGGCTGGCAGCGCCACCGGGCACGCTGAAAGTCGGCCTGGTCTGGAAGGGCAACCCCAATTTCGAGAACGACGCCGAGCGCTCTCTGCCCGGACTAGCCACGCTCGCACCGCTGGGGCAAACTCCAGGCGTGGCCTTTTTCAGCCTCCAAAAAGGTGAGGGCGAAGACGAAGCTCAGAATCCGCCCGCAGGGTTGGCTCTGACGCCGCTGGGTGGTGAGCTGAAGGACTTTGCCGACACTGCCGCGGTCATCACCCACCTGGACCTGGTGATCACCGTCGACACCGCCGTGGCCCACCTGGCCGGTGCCCTCAACCAACCTTGCTGGGTGCTCCTGCCCTGGCACTTGCCCGACTGGCGCTGGCTCCTGGATCGGGACGACTCGCCTTGGTACCCGGGCGTGGTGCGTCTGTTCCGCCAAACTTCGATGGGTGACTGGCCCAGCGTGGTGGCGCGGGTTGCGCGGGCCCTGCGGGATAAGGCGAGCCGCGTCTGATCTGCACCTGATCCGCACCGGATCTGCATCGGCCTGGGTGGCGGGTCGCCACCAGCGCTGGCGGTCGGTCCGGGCTATGAAGGCCTTAGGCAGGTCAGGGCTTGAACGGCGGCCGAATACCGCAAAATGTCGAGCATGACTGCCTCCACCCCTGCCACCCTCGACACCCCCAACCCCTTGCTCGACGCCTCCGGCCTGCCGCTGTTCGACCGCATCCGGCCCGAGCATGTAGCCCCGGCGCTGGACGCCTTGCTGGCCCAAGCCGAAACCGCGCTCGACACCGTCACACAACCCGACTATCCCGCTGACTGGAAGCGAATCGCCCAGGTGCTGGACGTAGCAACCGAGAAACTGGGGCGGGCCTGGGGGACGGTCAGCCACCTCAATGCCGTTGCCGACACGCCCGAACTGCGCGCCGCCTACAACGCGGCCCTGCCGCGCGTCACGGAGTTCTGGACCCGGTTGGGCTCGGACGAACGGCTGTACGCCAAGTACAAGGCCATCGCCCCCGACAGCTTGAACGCCGAGCAACGGCAAGCCCACAAGAACGCGCTGCGCGGTTTCGTGCTCGGCGGCGCGGAACTGCAAGGCGCGGCCAAGGAACGCTTCGCACGCATTCAGGAAGAGCAGGCCGAGGCCAGCCAGAAGTTCAGCGAGCACGTGCTGGACGCCACCGACCAGTGGGCCGACTACGCGACGGCCGAAGAATTGGACGGCGTGCCCGAGGACGTGCTGCAGTCGTTCCGCGCCGCGGCCCAGGCCGATGGCCGGGACGGCTACAAGCTCAGCCTCAAGATGCCCAGCTACCTGCCGGTGATGCAGTTCGCCAAGAGCAGCGCGCTGCGCCAGCGCCTCTACCGCGCCTTTGTCACCAGGGCGTCCGACCAGGCCGAAGCCTACGCGCCCGGCAAGGACGGCACGGCGATCGACGGCAAGCAGTACGACAACACAGCGTTGATCCAGCAGATCCTCACCCTGCGACACGAAGAGGCCACTTTGCTGGGCTACCGCAATTACGCGGAAGTCTCCGTCGCGCCCAAGATGGCCGACACGCCCGAACAGGTGATCACCTTCTTGCGCGACCTGGCCACCAAGGCCCGGCCTTATGGTGAGCGAGACGTGGCCGATCTGCGTGCCTTTGCTGCGCAGGAACTGGGAATCACCGAACCGCACCCCTGGGACTGGAGCTACATCAGCGAAAAACTCAAGGAAGCGCGTTACGCCTACAGCGAGCAGGAGGTGAAGCAGTACTTCACCGCGCCGCGCGTATTGGCCGGCCTGTTCAAGATCGTGGAAACCTTGTTCGAGGTGGAAATTCGGGAGGACAAGGCGCCCGTCTGGCACCCAGCGGTGGCCTTCTACCGCATCGAACGCAAGGGCCAGTTGCTGGCCCAGTTCTACCTGGACCAGCCCGCCCGCGCGGGCAAGCGCGGCGGCGCCTGGATGGACGACGTGCGCACGCGCTGGCTGCGCCCGGACAACGGCCAACTCCAAACCCCGGTGGCGCACCTGGTCTGCAATTTCGCAGACGGGGTGAGCGGCAAGCCCGCTTTGCTGACGCACGACGACGTCATCACCCTGTTCCACGAGTTCGGTCATGGCCTGCACCACATGCTGACCCAGGTGAACGAACGCGATGTGTCCGGCATCAGCGGCGTGGAATGGGACGCGGTGGAACTGCCCAGCCAATTCATGGAGAACTTCTGCTGGGAATGGGAAGTGCTGCGCCACATGACCGCCCATGTCGACACGGGCGAGCCCCTGCCGCGCGCGCTCTACGACAAGATGATCGCGGCCAAGAACTACCAGAGCGGCATGCAGACCCTGCGGCAGATCGAGTATTCGCTCTACGACATGCTGCTGCACACGGCGGGCGCGCAGCCGGACTTCATGGACGTGCTGCGCCAGGTGCGCGCGGAAGTGGCCCTGCTGCCCGCGCCCTCCTTCAGCCGCACGCCGCACACCTTCAGCCACGTCTTCGCGGGCGGTTACGCGGCGGGTTACTACAGCTACAAGTGGGCCGAGGTGCTGAGCGCGGACGCCTATGCGGCCTTCGAGGAAACGGCCGGGCCGGATGGCATGCCCAGCGTGGAAACCGGCCGCAGGTACCGGCAGGCGATTCTGGAAGCGGGCGGTTCACGCCCGGCCATCGAATCGTTCAAAGCCTTCCGGGGGCGGGAGCCGAGCCTGGAGGCGTTGTTGCGGCATCAGGGGATGGCGGGAGCGGCTTGAGCTTACTTCCCGCTGTTCCTTCATCAGAGCGCCACTGCCTCGTCCGAGGATGCGGGGTGATTGCGCAGCGACATAAAGGGGGAATTCAAGGGCCGTCAGGCCCTTGAAGGAGGACAGTCGCGGAGCAGTCACCCCGCATCCTCGGACGCCCCTACCAGCGCAGCCGGCCGGTCAGGACGTGTAGTTCAACGTCTTCACGCCGTCTGCGGTACCCAGCAAACAGATCTGCGCCCGCTGGTGCGCAAACACCCCCACCGTCACCACGCCCGGCCACTGGTTCACTTCCGATTCAAAGGCCAACGGGTCACGGATCTGCAGGCCCTTCACGTCCAGGATGTGCTGGCCGTTGTCGGTCAGCAGCGGCGCACCGTCTTTCAGGCGCAGTGTCACGGTGCCCCCCAGCGCCTCGAACTGGCGCGTGATGCGCCGCGTGGCCATGGGAATCACCTCCACCGGCAGCGGGAACTGGCCCAGCACCGTGACGAGCTTGGATTCGTCCGCGATGCAGACGAAACGCCGCGCCTGCGCCGCGACGATTTTCTCGCGCGTGAGCGCCGCGCCGCCGCCCTTGATCATGTTGCCCGCGCCGTCGATCTCGTCCGCGCCATCGATGTAGACGGACAGCTCATTCACCTCGTTGGCGTCGAGCACCGGGATGCCGATGGCCTTCAGCCGCTCGGTGCTGGCCACGGAGCTAGACACCGCGCCGGGAATCTGGCGCTTCATCGCGGCCAGCGCGTCGATGAACTTGTTGACCGTGGAGCCGGTGCCGACCCCGACGATCTCGCCGGGGACCACATACTGAAGCGCGGCCTGCCCGACCAGGGTTTTGAGTTCGTCTTGGGTCATGGAGTGGAAATCGCGGGAGGGGAGAAAAGCAAAGGGTGAAAAAGGTTCTGGGACAATTATCCAATGTCCTTCCTATCCGCCCTGCTTCCCTACGCCCTGCCCCGCGCCCTGCTGTTCAAGATGGATGCCGAGGCCGCGCACGACTTCACCCTCGACGCCCTGGCCCGCACACAGAACACGCCCCTGGCCTGCGCCTACCGCCAGACCCGCGTGGAAGACCCGATCACGCTCGCGGGCCTGATCTTCCCCAACCGCGTGGGCCTGGCCGCCGGGCTGGACAAGAACGCCCGCTGCATCGACGCCTTCGCGGCCATGGGCTTCGGTTTCGTCGAAGTCGGCACCGTCACCCCTCTGCCCCAACCCGGCAACCCCAAGCCGCGCATCTTCCGCCTGCCGCAGGCCAATGCGCTGATCAACCGCCTGGGTTTCAACAACGAAGGCCTGGACGCCTTCATCGCCAACGTGCAGAAGGCCAAGTTCCGCCAAGGCACAGAGCGCCCGGCCCTGCTGGGCCTGAACATCGGCAAGAACGCCGCCACGCCCATCGAGTGCGCCACGGACGATTACCTCAAGGGCTTGGAAGGCGTGTACCCGCACGCCGACTACGTGACGGTCAACATCTCCAGCCCGAACACGAAGAACCTGCGCAGCCTGCAAAGCGACGAAGCGCTGGACGCCCTGCTCTCGGCCATCGCCGCGCGGCGCGAACAATTGGCGCAGCAACACGGCACACCCAATGGACTAGGCGGCGTGACGCCGCGCCGCGTGCCCATCTTCGTGAAAATCGCGCCCGACCTGGACGAGGCGCAAGTGCAGCTGATTGCCGCCACGCTCAAGCGCCAAGGGATGGATGGTGTGATCGCCACCAACACCACCCTGGCCCGCGATGCGGTGCAAGGCCTGCCGCATACGGAGGAAACCGGCGGCCTCTCCGGCGCGCCCGTGCTCGAAGCCAGCAACCACGTCATCCGCCAGCTGCGCGCCGCGCTGGGCAAGGATTTCCCCATCATAGGCGTGGGCGGCATCCTGAGTGCGGAGGATGCGGTCGGCAAGATCGAAGCCGGGGCGGATGTGGTGCAGATCTACACCGGGTTCATTTACCAGGGGCCAGGGTTGGTGAGGGGGGCGGCGGAAGCAATCAAGAGCCGCTCAAGCCAATCAACTGCTCTTTCGTAAATCTCTCCTTCACGTCCAATCTCCTGTCGTTTGGGATTGGACTCCAGAGTCAACTGCTACTCAATCCGGTGGGATGTCGGGTTTCGTTCCGAAAACACTGAGAAATTCCGCTAATTGCGAACCACGTGAACACAACGCTCTAC
>NZ_JBKFDG010000010.1:0-59942 GCF_046452315.1 Hylemonella sp. W303a
AGCGTCAGTTTGTGACCAACTCTCGAGTTTTGAGTTGCTCCAATTGCCTGCGTCCGAGTGGGCTGCGCGCCAGCTTTCGTGCGAGTTCCCACCCGCGAGGGTGGTAATAGCGCAGCAGCATGCGGGTGTCTCGGTGGCCGCTGACCTTCGCCATTTCACCCAGGTCGAACACCGGAGCCAGGCGTGAAGTGGCTTCATGCCGCAGATCATGAAAGCGGAGGTCTTGGAAATACATCGGCAGCGGTCGGCGACCGTGCTTGCGGCAGACCACTTCGTAGCCTTTCCTGGCGCGCTTGCGGGCGCGGATGAAGGCGCGAGTCACGGCACCGGGCGTCATGCTGAAGATGCGCCCCCGCAGAGGTTTGCCGTCCAGGAAGCGGCGCAGGCAGTCCTTGGCCGTCGGCGTCAGGGGCACTTCCCGGCTGGTGCCGTTCTTGGTGTCCGGCAACTTGACGACGCCGTGAACCAGGTCAACGTGCTGGCGCTCGATGCCGCAGATCTCGCCGCGCCGCATCCCGCTTTCGACTGCCAGGGTGGCAATGGTCGGCAGCTCTTCGCTTCGAGTGTGGTTGATGATCCAGGTCAGCTCGTCGCGCGGGCACTCGGCCTCGCTGATGCCGCGCAGCGTGATGTGGTCGTAGAGCCTGCGGTCGCGGGCATCGTTGACGGAAGGGCGGCGAACGAGCTGGGCGGGGTTGGCCAGCTCCGTCCACCCCCAATCCTTGCGCAGCACGGTAAATACATGGCTGATGAAGGCCAAGCGACGCACGACGGTGGCAGCGGCCTTGTTCTGCAGCCATTCGTCGCGCAGAGCCAGAAGGTCGGTATTGCGAATTCGATCTACGGGGCGACTGGCCAACCGGGTCGCGAGCCAAGTACGCGCTATGGATTGCTCGGCACGGTGGCCTTTCTTGAGAGTCGAGATCTCAACCAAATAACGATTGATCGCACTGGCCAAGGTAGGTGCTGCAATATGGCGGAGACGGCGAGGATGCTTCATGAAAAAAGCCGAAGGCTACTACAGCCTTTGGACAACTTTGACACTCAGCCAGAGAGCATTTTTTCAAGGCGCACGAGCCAGATGGGGCTGCGCGATTCCGATTCCAACTTCCGTGTAAGGAGGTATTGATCATGGAGGAAAGCATGACTGAACCACACACCACCGCCGGGGCCATTGCGGCACACAAGGCCTTCCTTTTTTCGCTGCCCCTCATCAGCTTCTTGCTCGCGTTTTGGCTCGGTCTTCGGTATGCGCCCTTGCACAAGGATGCGCAGTGGAAGGATTTGGTGGATCGGCTTGCCGCTTGTGTTGTTAGTAGTTTTGTGTGTGGCGTGCCCGCAGTGCTGGCGCTCATGCACTACTACCCGGAGGTCTTCGCGGTCGCGAGTCAACTGGCCTTGGTATTGGGCGTTGCGCCGAACTTGGGTAGCGTCGCCGGTGTCGTGATTGTCTCTGCGTGGATCCTGCCTCTGTGTAGCTTGCCAGGGCCCTGGCTCTTCGCGGCCATTTATCTCTGGCTCAAGCGTCAGAAGGGAAAGGATGCTGCTGAGATCCTTAAGAGAGTGCGCGGAAAGTGATGGACAACGTCTTCCGCGAGATGTTCTGGCTCCCCGCCCGTGAATTTTCAGGTCACGGGCGGGGGTTTTTTGCATTTTCGAGTTGGGAATTGCCTCGAATTTCGCAGCGTTTCCCGGGGGAATGCCGCCGTTAGGCAACTTGGGCTTCACTTGTTCTGTGCCTGTCTTCCGGCGTCGACCAGCCTCCAGCCGCAGTGATGCAGGCAATTACAATAGACCGGATCAGTTTGCACATTCTTTGTCCATGCGTGCGGGTTGAGAGTTTGGGGCGGTCCATGATGTAGCCGGCTTCAACCGGACTGTGGCAGGTGTGCGAGGCGTCTAGAGGAGCGCGCTGGCGATTCGATGCACAGAGGATTGCTTTTGGTGTATCGGCGCGCTACGTGCACTAAATGGCAAATGTCTTCGCCACCCTCAACCACGTCGGTGATCCCATTCCGTCGGCCCGCCCAGCCCGCCATACCGCCCTGGCATGCCTGATAGCGCGTCGCTGGAGCGCATGCAGTAACTGCCCCAATCTGAAAACGTACTGATTCATGACTGAAATTTCCGAAAAACCTGCCCCTCGCATTGGCATGGTGTCGTTGGGCTGCCCCAAGGCCCTGACCGACTCCGAGCTCATCCTCACGCAGCTGAGTGCCGAGGGTTACCAGACGTCCAAGACCTTTGCTGGCGCGGATCTGGTGATCGTCAACACCTGCGGTTTCATCGACGACGCGGTGAAGGAAAGCCTGGACACGATTGGCGAGGCGCTGGCGGAGAACGGCAAAGTCATCGTCACGGGTTGCCTGGGCGCGCGTACCGTGGGTGAAGGTGAAGGCGGCGAGGGTGGGGCCAATCTCGTGCGGCAGATGCATCCCAGCGTGCTGGCCGTCACGGGGCCGCATGCCACGCAGGAAGTGATGGACGCGGTGCACCTGCACCTGCCCAAGCCGCACGACCCTTTTCTGGACCTGGTGCCGGGCGGTTTTGGCGAGGCGGGCTTGAAGCTCACGCCGCGCCACTACGCCTACCTGAAGATCAGCGAAGGCTGCAACCACCGTTGCACCTTCTGCATCATCCCCTCGATGCGCGGTGACCTGGTGAGTCGTCCGGTCGGGGATGTGCTCAAGGAGGCCAAGGCCCTGTTTGAAGGCGGTGTGAAGGAATTGCTGGTCGTGAGCCAGGACACCTCGGCCTATGGCGTGGACGTGAAGTACCGCACCGGTTTCTGGGATGGCAAGCCGGTGAAGACGCGCATGCTGGATTTGGTGCAAGTGCTGGGGGAATTGGCGGCTGAGCATGGTGCCTGGGTGCGCCTGCACTACGTCTATCCCTATCCGCACGTGGACGATATCCTTCCTCTCATGGCGCAAGGCCTGGTGCTTCCTTACCTGGATGTGCCTTTCCAGCACAGTCATCCGGAAGTACTGCGACGCATGAAGCGCCCGGCCAGCGGTGAGAAGAACCTGGAGCGTATCCAGCGCTGGCGCGAGATCTGTCCCGAACTGGTGGTGCGCAGCACCTTCATCGCGGGCTTTCCAGGTGAGACCGAGGAAGAGTTCGCGCACTTGCTGGACTTCGTGCGCGAGGCCCAGATCGACCGCGCAGGGTGCTTCGCCTACAGCCCCGTGCGCGGGGCAGCAGCCAATGAACTGCCTGGCGCTCTGCCCGACGCACTGCGGGAGGAGCGGCGCCAGCGTTTCATGGCCGTGGCGGAAGAGGTTTCCACCGCCCGCCTGCAGCGGCGTGTCGGCGCGACCATGCAGGTGCTGGTCGACTCCGCACCCGGCCTGGGCAAGAAGGGCGGCGTGGGCCGCAGCTATGCCGACGCGCCGGAGATCGACGGGACCGTGCGCTTGTTGCCGCCCGAAAAAATCAGCAAGACCCTGAAAGCCGGGGAGTTCACCAAGGCGCGCGTCGTCGCGACCGATGGGCACGATCTCGTGGCCTTGCCGATCTGACCACGGCTTCTGCGGGGTGCCAACGCCTTACCGCCTGGCGGCACTGCGGCACCGGCATCGCGTTCGGCAAGTTGTTCTTTGTCGTCAACCTGCCGTTCTACTGGTTCGCCTGGGCGCGCATGGGCCGCGAGCTCATCCTCAAGACCTTTGTGTGTGTGGCCCTGCTGTCGCTGCTCACCGAACTGTTCCCACACGTGATGCATGTGGACTACCTCAACCCGCAGTTCGCTTCCTTGCAGGGTGGCTTGCTGCTGGGCACGGGCTGCCTGTTTCTGGCGCGCCACCGCTCCAGCCTGGGTGGGGCTACCGTGGTGTCGCTGTACCTGCAAGGCCGCTACGGCATGCGCGCGGGCAAGGTGCAGATGATGATTGACGGCACGGTGGTGCTGCTGGCGCTGTGGGTGGTGCCGGTGGACCGCGTGGCGTATTCGGTGCTGGCGGTGCTGGTGGTGCAAGTGATGAGCGGGTTCTTGTGGATCAGCCACCGGCCGGGGCGGTACGTGGGGCATTGACGGGCTTGGCCATGCCCAGCCCTGTCCCGCGCGGACCGGTGGCGAACCAGGCTCAGAACCGGTACAAGAATCCCGCCATCATCGCGGGCTGGCTGGACCGCTCCACCAGCGGGCTGTTCTTGATGGCGCTGCCCAGCCGGGTACTGCTCACATCCACAAAAATCCACTGCCGGGGCGCCAGGGTGTAGCCCACGCGCACGCCGGCCTGCAGGTTCACGGCCGCGCTGCCTGCGTAGGCGGGGCGGCCCGGGCGGGCCTCGTGCTGCTCCACGCCGTAGTAGTAGTCCACGGCCTTGCGGTCCTGGCGCAACAGGGCCAGGCGCGGGGTGATGTCGAAGGCGCCTGCCTGGAAGCGGCGCTCGGCCTGCAGGGTGAGCTGGTGGCCCTTGCTGTGGGCCGAGGCGTCGGCCAGCAGATCGGCCGACAGGTCCACCACCCCGGTGTGCCAGGTGGCGGCGGCGCCCAGCCACAGGCTGCCCTTGCGCTCGGCCATGCCCGCCAGGTGGGGCGAGTCCTTGGCATCGTAGCCCTCAAAGCCAAAGCGGGAGCGCAGCCGCAGGTCCAAGGGGCCCGCCGAGGGCAGCTTGAAGTCCACGCCCGGCCCCATGATGCTGATCCAGCGGTTTTCGTAAGTGACCAGAGGCAGGGGCTGCACCTTGTGGTCAAAGCTGCGGTAGGGCTTGCGGTCGGCGCTCACGGCCAGGCCGAGGCCCCAGGCGGACTCCTGGGCCTGCTGCTGGGGCTGGGGCTGCTGCGCCCACAGGCTGGCGGGTGCCGCCGCCAGGGTCAGCAGGGCGGCCACGGCCGCCAGGCGGCGGGGGGCGCAAGACAAGGTGTCGGGATGATGCGTCATGGTTCAGAAGGGGTGAAGCAGGGGGTACAGGGCTTGTCGGCGTGGACACCTCGCCGCTGGGGTGGTAGCGTGCGGCGGCCCTGCGCTGAAAGACCAGCGGGTCGGCCGACTGGCTGGCTGGGCGACTGTAGGAAGCCTGACTTAGCCCGGAGTTAGCGCCCTGGGCCTGGCGGCTTGGGGTCTTCATGTGGCGCTCATCTGGCGCTAAGAATGGCGCGCTAGGCTGCGCCCGGGCCCGTGTACTCATGCGGCGGATGTATCAGAGGAGAACCTGTTGCGCGCACTGCTGGTGGAAGACGACGACATGATCGGGCGCAGCCTTGTGCATGCGCTCAAGGGGGCGGGCTGGTCGGTGGACTGGGTGCGCGATGGCGCCCTGGCACACAGTGCGCTGGCCGATGGCGACTACCGCTGCGTGTTGCTGGACCTGGGCCTGCCCGGGCTGGACGGCACCGAGGTGCTGCGCCGCGCCCGTGCGCGCGGCGACCTCACGCCCGTGCTGGTGCTCACCGCCCGCGACGGGCTGGACGACCGCATCCAGGGGCTGGACCTGGGCGCCGACGACTACCTGCTCAAACCCTTCGAGGTGGGCGAACTGCTCGCCCGCATGCGTGCCGTGGTGCGCAGGCGCAGCGGTGTGGCCCAGTCCATCGTGGGCAATGGCGTGGTGCAGCTGGACCTGGCCACACGCGAGGTGCTGCGCCCCGGTGCGCGCGAAGCCCTCACCGCGCGCGAGTTTGCGCTGCTGCAGGCGCTGCTGGAGCGTCCCGGCGCGATCCTCTCGCGCGAGCAGCTCGAAAACCGCATCTACGGCTGGGGCGAGGAGGTCAGCAGCAACGCGGTGGACGTGCTCATCCACGGCATGCGCCGCAAGCTGGGGCCCGATGCCATTCGCAATGTGCGCGGCCTGGGCTGGCGGGTGGCTGCGCCATGAAGGCCGCCGCCGAGACCGGCCGCACTTGCACCGATGCGCCCAGCCGCTGGTACCAGCCCCGGTCGCTGCGTGGGCAGCTGCTGGCGTGGCTGGCCCCCTGGGTGGTGGTGGGCGCCGTGGTGGCGGGCTGGGCTTTCTATGCCAGTTATGGCCTGGTGCTGCACACCTTCATGCAGACCCAGATGGAGGTGCTGGCGCGCCACCACGTGCCCGGCGGCCGGGGGGACGCGCCGCCGCCCCTGCAGGTGCTGAGCGACGAGAGCGTTTTCCGATGGGGTGCACTGGTTGTGCAGGTGTGGTCGGCCGACGGCCAACTGCTGGCCACTTCCAGCGCCAGCCCGTACGCCGCCGTGCCCTTGCAGGCTGCGCCGGGCCACCGGCTGGTGCAGCAGGGTGCGGGGTGGGTGCAGGGCTGGCGGGTGTACACCGCGCCACCGGCCGGGCCCGGCCACCAGCGTTTGCAGGTGCTGCAAAGCGAGCAGTTCCTGCAGGAAGAAGTGTGGGGGCGCACCCTGTATGTGCTGCTGCCGCTGGCCCTCCTGTTGCCCGCGCTGCTGTTCACGCTGTGGTGGGTGGTGGGGCGTGCATCCCGTTCGCTGCGGGGGGTGGCGCAAGAGGTGGCCCTGCGCGACGACCGCAGCCTGGGCGCCATCCCCCTCGGCCCGGCAGGCCGGGTGCCCGAGGAGATCGTGCCGCTGGTGGCCTCGTTCAACGCACTGCTCGCGCTGCTGGGCGAGGCGTTTGCCGCCCAGCGCCGTTTTGTGCAGGACGCGGCCCATGAGCTGCGTACCCCTATGGCCGCCATGGCACTGCAGATGGAAAACCTGCGCCCCTGGGTGCCGCCGGGCGAAGCGCAGCAGCAGTTTGTCCAGCTGGATGCCGGCATGCGGCGCGCGCAGCATCTGGTGGGGCAGCTGCTGCGTCTGTCTCGGCAGGAGGCACCGGCCTCTGCGCAGCCACTGGCCCCGGTGGACATCACCGCCGTGCTGCGCGACAGCGTGGGCCAGTGGATGCCGCTGGCCGACCAGCGGCGCATCGAGGTGGGTTTTGACGGCACCGAGCAAGTGGTGCTGCAGGCCTCGGCCGTGGACCTGCGCAGCGTGTTCGACAACCTGCTGGACAACGCGCTGCGCTACACGCCCGAAGGCGGCTCGGTCGAAGTGCGCCTGCACCGCCTGGATGCGGGGCACGCCGGGGGCGCCGGAAGTGCCGGAGAAGGGAGCGTGGTGGTGGATGTGGTGGACACGGGGCCGGGCATTCCCCCGGACTTGCTGGAGCGTGTCTTCGACCGCTTCTTCCGCGTGCCGGGCACCCAGGCAGATGGCAGCGGGCTGGGCCTGGCCATCACCCGGGCGGCTGCGCTGCGCCAGGGCCTCAGGGTGGAGCTGCTGGCACGCAGCGATGGGGTCAGTGGGCTGGTGGCGCGCGTGCATCTGGCGCCCACCGCCACATTTGCCGCTGGCTCGGCGCTAACTCAGCGCTAAGACAGGGCTAACGCCAGGCTGAGTCACGCTTCCTAGAGTGGATGCATGTCCATCCTCTTGAGAAAGTTCTTTGTATGAAAACACGCCATCCCCTTGCAAGCCTGGCCTGGGGCCTGCTCTCGCTGTCGGCCCTGGCCGTGGGTCTGGTCTCGCTGCGGTATGCGTTGCCCGCCATGCCGTTTCCGTCCGAGCTGCCCAGCCTGCAGCTGTGGCGCCATGCCTTCGTCGTGCATGCGGTCAGCGCGTCGCTGGCGCTGATGCTGGGGCCCTTGCAACTGCTGGCGGCGCTGCGCAATCGGCACCCTGCCGCCCACCGGTGGACAGGCCGGGCCTATGTGCTGGCGATTGCCGTAGCCTGGTTGTCATCGCTGCCCTTGGCCGCGAATGCGATGACGGGTGTGGTGGCAGCCGTTGGCTTTTTTGCGCTGGGCCTGGCATGGGTCGTGGCCACGGGCTGGGGCGTGGCCTGCGCGCTGCAGCGGCGGTTTGCTGAGCACCGGCGCTGGATGCTGCGCAGCTACGCTCTCACGGCGGCTGCCATCACGCTGCGCATTTACCTGGGTCTTGGGGCTGCGGCGGGGGTGGACATCGAGGTGTCCTACCCCTTCATCGCCTGGCTGTGCTGGGTGCCCAACCTGCTGGTGGCCGAGTGGTACCTGCGGCGGTCCGGGCCGCAGGCCCGGCTGTCGCCGCTGGGCGCGGCTTGAAGAGACCCGGTGCGCTGGGGGCGCGCAGCCCCCGGGTGTTTAGAACGGCTCACAAAACTCAGCGAAGCGGTTCTGAAAGGTGTGCGCCTGGCCAGCACTTCATAGCGTTCCCGAGATGCCTGATTGCAGGGTGTTAGGGCGCATGCAGCGTCTGCTCCAATCTGACAAACGTACTCATACATGACTGCAACGGCGTATCGGCGCGACCATGCAGGTGCTGGTCGATTCCGCGCCCGGCCTGGGCAAGAAGGGCGGTGTGGGCCGCAGCTACGCCGACGCGCCGGAGATTGACGGCACAGTGCGACTGCTGCCACCCGAGAAGATCAGCAAGACCTTGAAGGCAGGCGAGTTCACCAAGGCGCGCATCGTCGCGACCGATGGGCACGACCTGGTTGCTTTGCCGATCTGATCGGCGGCCTCCTTCCATGCCGCGCTAACCCCTGCGGCGCGGCTTTCATGGAGGCCCGTGCGCTTCTCCCTCAGCCAAAAAAAACGGCCATGGCGACGAAGCCATGGCCGTTGGTTTTACCGCTTTGAGCGTGTTCGGATCGCTTTACTTGAATCCGACGCGGTCCAACATCTGCTGAATTTTGATCGTGTTGCGGCCCACGGCGCTGATCGGGATGGTTTCGCTCTTGAAGCCCTGGCCGACCATGCGCTGGAGCGCCGGATTGTTCGGCTTCATGCCGCGCGCAGCGGGCCACTCGTTGTTGGCGTTGGAAAACACTTCCTGTGCCTCGGGGCTCGCAAGGTATTCCAGGAAAAGAATCGCATTGGCGCGATTGGGCGCATGCCGCGCCACGGCCGCGCCCGCGATGTTGATGTGCGTGCCCCAGCTGCTCTGATTGGGGAAGACAACTTCCACCTTGTCCGCTACCGCGCGGTCTTCAGGCGCAGTGGCATTCATGAGGCGTGCCAGGTAGTAGGTGTTGGTCACCGCGATCGCGCATTCCCCCGAGGCCACGGCGCGGATTTGGTCCGTGTCACCACCCTTGGGTTCCCGAGCCATGTTGGCGACCATGCCCTTGAGCCAAGCTTCGGTCTTGGCTTCGCCCGTGTGCTCAAGCACCGCGCCGAACAGGGAAAGGTTGTAGGGGTGCGAACCCGAGCGGATGCACAACTTGCCCTTGTTCTTCGGGTCGCCCAGTTCCTCGTAGGTGTCGACATCTTCCCGCTTCACCTTGCGCGGGTCGAACACCACCACGCGTGCACGTGTGGAAAAACCATACCAGCTGGCCGCGCCGTCGGCGTTGGCCGTTCCATGCAGGTTCAGGGGAATGGCGGCATCCAGCACGGAAGACTTCACAGGCTGGTAAAGACCCATGGTTTCACCTCGGTAGAGACGTGCTGCGTCAACCATCAGGATCACGTCGGCGGGAGAGGCCGTGCCTTCCGCGCGCAGGCGAGCGATGATGCCCGCGTCGTCCGAGTCCACCCGCTGAATTTGGATGCCGGTTTTCTTGGTGAAGCCCGCATAAAGGATATCGTCACTCGGGTAGTGGCGAGCGGAGTAGACATTCAACACCTGTTGCGCGTGGGCGGCGCTACCCACCAGCAACAACAACGCGCCCAGCAGGCGACCCACAGAAAGATCAGCGAAAAGCTTCATGGATATCATTCTCAGAAACGTTGGGGATCGCATCTTATATGCGATGAGAATAATTCTCAGAAAATATCGATGACTCGAAGGGATTAGGCGGCGTTGCTCAAAGCGGGCAAAAAAAAGCCCCATCCGAAGATGGGGCCTTGAAGGGATCCCTGAAGCCTGAGCTTGCGAAAGGACCCGAGGAGACAAGAGGTGGGAACTGATCTGAAAACTTTATGACATTTAATTCATAAAGCGAAATCAATTTCCGATGAGTGAATTATGTCAGGGTTTCCACCGGTCTGTAAAGTCGGCGACTGTAAATCCTTGTAAAAAGCAGGGGCAGGTTGGCCTATTCAAGCGCGCTTCTTGGCCTTGCCTGTTTCGGCTGCGCCTGTCGCGGCATCGATCGCGCTGGTGGTGGCAGCCTTGATGTTCGACTCTGCGAGTACCGCAGCCTGCTTGGCCGATTTCTGCGCCGTTTCGAGCACATTGTTGGCAGCGGCCACAGCGCTCTTGAACAAGGCCACGGCGGTTTCCGAACCGGCCGGGGCGTTCTGAGCGGTGCTGTCCACGAGATCCTGGAACTTACGCTGCACCTCGGCGAATTGGGCTTCAAACGCCTTGGTGAACTCGGCACTGGTGGTGGTGGAGATCTCGTACACCTCTCGGCCATAGCTTGCGGCCTTTTCGCCGAGTGGCTGGAAGAGGCTGGACGGCAAGCTCATCAGTTCCTGGGGGTCCTTCACGCTCAGCACGGTCTGGGTCTGGCTGGCGGTATCGGCCAACAGCGCCTTGCTGGCGGCAAGATGCAACTCCACCAGCTTTTCGATGCCTTCAAATGCCTTGCTGGTCAGGCCGAAGAGGGATTCGATGTTGGCCTTGTTGGTGGCCAGGACTTGTTCAGCGGTCAGCATACGGTACTCCTTGATGAATGGTTTCAGAACGATTTCGACACCACGGGGCTCACGCGATATGTTGCACTGCAACATGGCGTCCATTGTAGGGAGACGCCGCACGATGACAAGGCGTTCAGATTCTGTTTTGACGCTTTAGGGGCCAAGCCCTAATAGGGGCAGCCCGATCAGACTGGCAGAATGCCGCCCCATGACGGAAAAGGCGGGTCAAGTCCCCGAACACACAACTTCACAAACCGGGAGACACCGTCCCGGGCCTGAACGGCGCGAGGCTTACCGGGTGTTCCGCAGGTTCGGAACGCGGTGGATGGACAACGATGCGTATGGGCATGCCAACAACGCGGCTTATTTCAGCTGGTTCGACACGGCAGTCAATGCCTGGCTGATCGAGCAGAGCTTGCTGAACATCGAATCTGGCCAAACCATCGGTTTGGTGGTCGAAAACCATTGCAACTACTTTGCTTCTGTAGGCTTTCCTCAGGACATCGAAGTCGGTCTGCGCGTGGGTCATGTCGGCAGCAGCAGCGTGCGCTACGAACTGGGCATCTTCGCTCTTTTGGCAGAAACTGCCTCGGCCCAAGGTCACCTCGTCCACGTGTACGTGGACCGCACTACACGCCGCCCTGTATCTCTGCCGTCGAGGCTTCGATCCGCTACGCAGGCGCTGTACACCCCCGCATCGGAATGAAACTGGCTCTCGTTGAGTAACAAGGAAAAGAGTGGATGGACGCGAAAGGAATGAATGTGAAGCAATGGCGTAGGGTGTTGACGGGCTTGTTGCTTGCTGGGAGCGTATGGCCTGGCTTGGCCTCGGCGGCGGAGCTGGACGGTAGTCAACTCTCTGCTTGGTGGGGCGTGCCCTTCGCCGGAATCCTGCTGTCGATTGCGTTGCTGCCCTTGCTGACCCCGTTCTTCTGGCACCACCACTTTGGCAAGATCGCTGCAGCCTGGGCCTTGGCCTTTTTGCTGCCATTTGCCGTGGTCTTCGGTCCTTCGCTGGCAGCGCACAGCTTCGTTCACGCCTTGCTGGCCGAGTATGTCCCCTTCATCCTCCTGCTGACGGCGTTGTTCACCGTATCAGGCGGGATTTACATCAAGGGCAATCTGCATGGCAGTCCTGGGTTGAACACGGCCATCCTGGCCATCGGCGCAGTACTGGCCAGCTTCATGGGGACAACTGGCGCATCCATGCTCTTGATCCGTCCGTTGATCCGAGCCAATGACAACCGGCGGCACAAAGTGCACGTCATCGTTTTTTTCATCTTCATCGTCTCGAACGCAGGGGGCTCCTTGACGCCCTTGGGTGACCCACCGCTGTTCCTCGGTTTTCTCAAAGGGGTGGATTTTTTCTGGACTTTGCAGCACATCTGGCCCGATACGCTGTTCCTCGTAGGTAGTCTGCTTGCGCTCTTCTATGTCTTGGATAGCTGGTATTGCCGTCGTCGCGAGGAAATCAAGCCGGTGGACCCAACCCCTGACACGAGGCAGCTGGGCTTCGATGGGGGCGTGAATTTCGCGCTGCTGGCGGTGGTGGTGGTCCTGGTGTTGATGAGCGGCATTTGGGAACCCGGCGTGGTGTTCAATGTGTTGGGAACGGAAGTCGGATTGGCCGGATTGGCAAGGGACGCCGGTCTGATCGCCGTGACGCTGATTTCCCTGAAGCTCACCCCCGGGGATGTGCACGACAACAATCAGTTCTCTTGGGGCCCGATGCAGGAGGTGGCCAAGCTGTTCGCTGGCATCTTCCTGACCATCATCCCCGTGATCGCCATGCTGAAGGCTGGCGTGAACGGGCCTTTTGGTGGTGTCGTGGCTGCGGTCACCAATGCCGATGGCACGCCGAACCCCTCCATGTATTTCTGGGCCACGGGCGCCCTGAGCTCCTTCCTCGACAACGCGCCGACCTACCTCGTCTTCTTCAACACGGCGGGGGGTGACCCTGCGCTGCTCATGACTTCGATGTCCACTACGCTGGCAGCCATCTCCGCCGGCGCGGTCTTCATGGGCGCCAATACCTACATCGGCAACGCGCCCAACCTCATGGTCAAGGCCATCGCGGAAGAACGCGGCGTGAAGATGCCGAGCTTTTTTGGCTACATGCTCTGGTCAGTGGGCATTCTTGTGCCATTGTTCATCGTGATGACTTTTCTATTCTTCCGTTGACCTGGAGTGTTTTGATGAGCAAACCCCGTGTGCTAGTGGCACGCGCGATCTTTCCCGAGATCATCGCCAAGCTAGAGCAGCATTTCGACCTAGAGACCAATCAGCCCGACGAGGACATGAGTGGTAATCGGCTGATCGACAAGCTGCGTGAGAAGGACGGTGCCTTCACCACAGGTAGCGTGCGCATCGACAAGACGGTGTTGGAGGCCTGCCCGCGACTGAAAATCTGCGCCAACATGGCCGTCGGGTACAACAACTTTGATCTGGACGCGATGACAGCGCGTGGCGTGATCGGCACCAACACGCCCGATGTGCTGACAGACACCACGGCGGATTTCGGTTTCGCCTTGCTGATGGCCACGGCCCGCCGGATCGCCGAAAGCGAGCATTACCTGCGCGCGGGCAAGTGGCACAAATGGGCCTACGACATGTTTGCCGGTGCGGACATCCACGGCTCAACCCTGGGTATCCTGGGCATGGGTCGCATAGGACAAGGCATCGCCAAGCGTGGCGCGCACGGCTTTGGCATGAATGTCATCTACCACAACCGAAGCCGTCTCGATGCCGCCATGGAAAACGAGTGCAAGGCCCGCTACGTCAGCAAGGATGAGTTGCTGAGGACGGCTGATCACTTGGTGCTGGTGTTGCCGTACTCGAAGGAGTCTCACCACATCATTGGCGCGTCGGAACTGGCCTTGATGAAGCCCACCGCGACGTTGGTCAACATCGCGCGCGGCGGCATCGTCGAAGAAAACGCACTGGTCCAAGCCCTGCGCAAGGGCAGTCAGGGCGGAGGCATCGCCGCTGCGGGACTGGATGTGTTCGAGGGTGAACCCAAGGTGAACCCGGAACTCCTGACCGTGCCGAACGTGGTGCTCACACCGCACATTGCGAGTGCAAGCGTGCCCACCCGGCGCGCCATGGCAGACCTCGCGGCAGACAACTTGATCGCCTACTTCCAAACCGGCAAGGCGATCACGCCGCTGAATTGAGCAAGCCAAAAAAAAGCGGTCCGAAGACCGCTTTGGGGACTGGCTCGCTAGCTCACTTGTAGGTGATTTCGGCGCGCCGGTTCTTGGACCAAGCGGCTTCGTTGCTTCCGCGAACCGCGGGCTTTTCCTTGCCGAAACTGATTGTTTCGATCTGCGAGCTGTTCACGCCCAGCAGCACCAGCATCTGTCGCACGGCGTCCGCCCGGCGCTGGCCCAGCGCGAGGTTGTACTCGGTGCCTCCACGCTCATCGGCATGGCCCGCGATCGTGACAGAGCGCGCGGGATTGGATTGCATGAAGCGGGCGTGGGCCTCGATCACGGCACGGAACTCGGGCTTGATGGCCGAACTGTCGTAGTCGAAGTAGACCAGTTTGGCTACGTCAGCGATCGCGTCCGCAGGCTTAGCCACAGGCGCCGCCGATTGTGTGCTGGCCTGCGCAGCAGGTTTGGCTTCCGGCGCGGCTGTCGTCACGCTCGGGGCCGGGGCTGCTGGAGCTGCCGCTGCTGCGGTGCTGCTCGTGGTATCCGGGGCTGTCGTGGCCACTGAGGAGCAGCCCACCATGAACAAGCTGAGGAGGGGGGCAGCGCCAAGCACAATCCATTTTTTCAACGACATCAAATTCTCCTTTGGGTGAGTCGGCTGCATGAATGACACCATGCCGCCGAGGGGTCGGAGGCGTCTTGCGCCCAAGAGCCCATTGAGGTCTCCCTCGGACGAGGTGAGTCTCATGGGACGGAACGCCGACCATAAAGAACTATCTCTGGTAAATCAAGGGCTTACCCAGCAGGCCGGTGCGGATTTTGGGAAAACGTAAAGAAGCGTAAAGCCATCTTCACACAAGGGCTGCGGCCTCGGTCTGCGAGTCGGTCCTGAATCGCAAACTCGCCTGCCTCGAGACTTCAGCGAGAAACTGCTCTCGAACCTGAACCTCTCGCAACCAACGCGCATCGTTCTGTCCTTGAAGGACGCTCTTGCGCAGGAGGTTCAGCGCGCTTTCGGCGCCGGGTGACTGCGCGTGACGGCCCACCTGATCCAAGGTCATCAGCAGGTGATCCTTGAGCGCGAGATGCTCTCCCTTGGCCGGGTCGACATAGATGGCGTCCAGGCCAAATCGGCAAGCTTGAAAGCGGTTGTAGTTGTAGACGAGGTAGTCATCCTCCTCTGGCGTGAATGGTGCATCGTTCAGGAACCACGCCGCCAGCGCTTGCACATACGCGGCAAGCGCCGCAGCCCGTTCGATGGTCAGCGGCGTGTCAAAGACGCGGATCTCGATGGTGCCGAACTCCGGCTTGGGCCGAATATCCCAATAGAAGTCCTTCATGCTGTTGACGACGCCGGTGCGTGTCATCTTGTCGAAGAATTGTTCAAACTCGCTCCACCGCAGCACAAAGGGGGCGCGGCCAGAGAGCGGGAAGGCATAGACCGAGTTGAGGCGCGCGGAATCAAACGCCGTGTCATGGCCTTGCACGAAGGGACTGGACGCTGACAAAGCGATGAAGTGGGGGATGTAACGGCTCATCCGATGCAGCATCAGCAGGGCGCTGTCTGCGTCGGGACATCCCACGTGCACGTGTTGGCCAAAGATGGTGAACTGCTTGGACAAATAGCCGTAGAGGGCTGAAATCTCCTTGAAGCGCGGTTTGTCGTAGATGCGCCGCTCGTGCCACTGCTGAAACGGGTGCGTGCCACCGCCCACGACGGCAATGTTGAGTTGGTCCGCGCTGCGAACGAGGGCGTCGCGGATCTGACCCAGTTCTTCCTTCACTTGTTGCGGTGAGTGGCAAACCCCAGTGGAGATCTCGATCATGCTGGAGGTGATCTCGGGCACGACGCTGCCAGGCAGATCATGTTTGCGCATCAAGCGCAGCATGTCGTCCGCGTAGGGCGCGAGATCGTAGTCGTGCGTGTTGACCAGCTGCAGTTCAAGCTCCACGCCCAACGTCAGGGGCTCGGAAGGGCGAAAAGTTTCAAGCGCCATGGCGGTTGTCCTCCGGTTCTTGCATGGATGGCGACGCGCGGTCTTCGGCAGTTACCGCGGGGGCACTGAGGCGGCCAGAAGCCACGCGCTCGGCACTGGTTTCACTGACCTCCCTGGTCTGTTTGAGGCTCCAAGTCATCAGCAGGGCGCCCAGCAATTCCAGCAGCAGCAACAAGGGCAGCGCGATCGAGGCAATCGCGGCTCCCAGCGTGGGCGTGAATTCGGCGAACTGCGATATCAGCAGCAAGGCTACCGCCGACATCGGCCACAGCGTGTTCGCGGTCCAGAGTGCCTGCCGCAGACTGGCGCCGCTGCCCATGCCCAGCAGCGTGGTCGCGCTCATTGCGCCGATGCGGGCAGCCCCCCGCGTCAACGCCAGCGCCAGCACCAGGCCCCAAGCCTGCCATTGCCAAGGCGCCTGGGCAGCTGTCATGGCCACCAACACGAAGGTGAGGATGCTCAGCGCGCTGGCCGCTGTTCCGAATTGGCGCGGCCAGATCCACGGGCGCGGGTTCCAGGCCTTGAGCAGCACGCCAGCCAACAAGGCAGCCAGTGGCGCGGAACCTCCAAAGTGCGCGGCCAGCGCCGTGCCTGCGGCGATCAGCGCCAATTGCAGCACGGCGGTGTTCTCGCTGCTCGGGCTCATCCACGCGAGGGCCTTGCGCAAAGCCAGCGCGAGCAAGGCCCCGACCAGCACCGAGGTGAAGACCAAGAGCAGCACGGCCAGTGTGGCTCCCCACCAGCTGCCCATACCAGGGCCTTCCACACGTCCTTCCATCGGACCCACCAATCGCGCCATCACGCCGCCCAGGGCGAGGACGTAAAAGGTGTTGAGCGTGGCCAGCGTGATGGCCCGATCGGTCACGGGGCCGCTGGCGCGCAAGTCGTGAGCCACCCGCATCAACAAGGCGGGGGACGTGGTCGTGATCAGCAGGGCCAAGGGATGCTGCAGTGCCGCTTCAATCTGGAATAGACGCAACATCCAGAGCGAAGCCGCATAGGTGACCAGCGTTTCAACGATGCTCTGCACCAGCAGCATCGGGTTCATGCGCAGCCAGCGCAGCGACAGGCGTCCGCCGGCCTCGAACAGGACGATGGACAGGCCCAATTCGATCAGGAA
This sequence comes from Hylemonella sp. W303a, assembly GCF_046452315.1. Classification (NCBI taxonomy): domain Bacteria; kingdom Pseudomonadati; phylum Pseudomonadota; class Betaproteobacteria; order Burkholderiales; family Comamonadaceae; genus Hylemonella; species Hylemonella sp. W303a. The sequence continues at coordinate 16,768 of NZ_JBKFDG010000010.1, forward strand.
CTGGGCGATGCCGTCCAGAGGCCAAGTGGCCTTGATGTAGCCGGAGTAGCCCGCCAAGGCCCCGATCAAGGAATAGCCCAGCACCTGGGGTAGCCCCCAGCGGCGTTGAAGGCCGTGGCCTATCGCAGCGGCCACGGCCAACAGCAGTGCCCATTGCACGACAGGAAGACCGGCGGAAGGCTTGATCCATTCGGACCAGTGGAACATGAGATCGAACAAGCGAGACTCCTCATTGAGATGCGCGCACGGGCTGATCTTTCCATGGCAAGGACAGGCCCCGCAGCTTTTTGTTACGGCAGGATACGTCCAGTCACAGCGAGCGCGCAGGCGAGTGACACAGTGACACGCAATCGTCTTGTGGAGCCGTCACCACGACGCATGCGAGGCGGACACAGTTCAAACGCTCGACACCGGTAATTGTTCACAGGCCGGACTTGTCAGTGCGGATGATCTGCACAAGAATGCTCGGTTTTGAATCCGAGAACTCGACCGAGTTTCTCAAAAAAACAAGTCCGCACACGCCATGGCGCCAAAAACATCATTCAAGTCCTGGCTGAGGGCACGCATCGATGTCATCGCACGAGTCACTGGGCGTGGTCGCCGTCGCAGTTCCCTTGCGCAAAGGCCTAGCGTCGAGGTGGAGTCCTCAGTGGCCACTGCGAGACCCCAAGGCGCGGTCGCCGACCCGTCGATCGGCGTGGTCATTCAAGGGCACGACGCTCCGGGCGCTTGGCGTTGGGTTGCCCAAGGGCCGCGGGTCTTGGGGCGCGGCGTGATGTCTGCATTGCGCTGGATATGGCGAGTTCTCAACGGCATTCAGTTCAGACTGGCGGTGTTCACTGGGAGCCTGATAGCAGGGACCATCGTCATCCTGTCGACCAGTTATGTCTACCAGCAGACTGAAATCCTGCGCGAGAGCTACGAGCGCGAAGCCGCCATTTCGCGCAACTACATCTCGTCACTGGTTCTGGAACTCGACAACATCTCTCAGAGTTTGATCCGGGTGGAGGAGTTCCGGCTGCGCGTGGGAGAGCAGACCCAGGCGCTGAAGAAGTACCAGACTGTCACCACGACCGTGACCGTGACGGAAAAGAAGAAGGAGACGTCCTTTCTTGGCATCAAGAGCAACTGGTTTGGATTGGCCGGCACGGAGAAGATCGAGGAAAAGCAGACCAAGACCAGCGACAACTATTTTTCCACTTACCTGTCCAGCAACGACACGCAGGTGCTGGAGAAAAATGTCTTGCTGTTGCTGCAGCAAAGTGGCGGCGCGATCTCGGACCGGGCCTTTGCCGCGCTGCAGGCGCAAGCCAAGAAACTCGTGTTGGCGAATCGCGAGCTTGACGGACTCAAAGAACGTCTCGCGGAGCGACAGCAGCGTGAATCTGCGGTCGCTGAGCAGAAGCCCGAGGGTGACCCGTCGCGCATGAAGGCCGCTGCCGAAACCCAAGCCGCTGAAGAACGCTTTCGCAAGCAGTCGATTCAGGCTCGCAAGTTGCGTAGTGAACTCGACTCCAGCGTAATCGCTCACCTGCTTGAAGCACGTAAGCGCAAGATTCAGGAGTTCGGGCTCGATACCGGACGGTTCCGCATCCAGACCTTCTCCGCCCTGGGGCTGCGGCCAGGTCTCACGCCCGAGGCCGCTGTCGACACCCGCATCTTCGACCCGTCTTCCGCCCTCAATCAGCTGGATGTCGATGAGTCCTTGGAGGAAAGCCTGCTGCGCGCCTTTGTCTCCATCCAGCAAAACGGCGTTCTGCGTGACCTGGCACCGGTGGCGGCTCGAATAAATGGCTTGGAATTGCAGGCGCTTTACTCGCCCTATTTCGAGCACCCCGCATCCACCGAAAGGGCGCGCCTGCTCGAGGAGAAGCGCCCCGCGCTGAAGGTGCGGGTGAGCCCGCAGGGCGAGGAGATTCAGCCTTGGGTCTGGGCCGCGTATGCGGAAGAAGAGAAACCCATCTTGGACCAACTCGCCAAGATTGCGCCGGTGCTGCGCGCGCGCTTGAAAACCTTGCGCGAAACCAACCCGCCAACCCCGCCTCACGAAGATGCGGCGTTTCGGGCGCAGTACGAGCGCTACGCCAAGCTGGTGCAGCAGCGCAACGCCCTGTATGAGAGCTACTTGAAGCGGTATCCGCCGTCCGAGGACGAGCGCCTGTCCGTCGAGGCGCTCGGTTACCTGCGTGACTCTGCGCTGGAGGATCAGCTGCTGGTTCGCTTCCGCACCGATGGGGCCGACTACCAGCGCTCGGTGCGATCGTCCGAGGATCGGGCCACGTCGCTTAGGCGCTGGAAGGCCTTGCGCGATTGGATCTACTCTGGTCAAAGCGAGACCCCCACGCCCTTGCTCAAGACCTTGTTCTCCGATGGCCTGATCGGCAACAGCCGGACCGAGGCCGAAGAGGTGCTTTGGAAGCTGGACACCACGCCCTTGTTCTCCGACTCCGGGCGTGGTGATCTGCCGCAGTTCGTTCTGGCGCAGAACTTCGCGGGCATGACCCGAACCATCGTTGACCGCACGGATGGTCTGCGTGCCATTCAAAGCAACCGTGACAAGGCCGTTGAAATGGCCCTGTTGATCTTCGGCGCCGCCGTCGTGCTGGCGGTGGCCATCTCCTACATCGCTGTGCGCAAGATAAAGCGCCTGATCCGAAACGCAGAGAAGGTGGGGCAGGGCGATCTGGACGTGGCGTTTCCCACCAAGGGCGCGGATGAATTCGGCAGTCTGTCGCGGGCCTTGAACCGAATGGTTGGTGGCTTGCGTGAGCGCGAGAAGATCAAGGGCATCCTGGGCAACATGATCGATCCCGTGGTGGTGGGTGAGGCCATGAAGGATATGGCGGCGCTCAAGCGCGGTTCGGAACTTCGGGTCACGGCGTTCTTCTCCGACGTGGCGGGTTTCTCGGGCATCAGCGAAAAACTCAGCTCCGTCGAACTGGCCAACCTGCTCAACGAGTACCTATCGGCCATGACGCTCATCCTCAAGGAACATGAGGGGGTGCTGGACAAGTACATCGGCGACGCCATCGTGGGCATCTTCAACGCGCCGGTGCCGGTCGAGGACCACAGCCTCAAGGCCGTGCGCGCCTCCCTCAAGATGTTGCGCAAGCTGGAGGAGCTACGCCAACTCTGGAAGCGTGAGAACCGCTACATGCCCGAGGTGCACGAGATGCGCATCCGCATTGGCCTCAACGTCGGCTTGGCCAAAGTGGGTTTCATGGGCACGGATGCGCTGGCGTCCTACACCATGATGGGAGACACCGTGAACCTGGCCGCACGGCTCGAAGCTGCGGGGAAGGACTATGGGGTGTCGTTGCTGATTTCCGACGCGGTGTACGCGGAGGTCAAGGACCACGTTTTCTCGCGCAAGCTCGATCTGGTACGTGTCAAGGGAAAGAGCGAACCCGTGGTCCTGTACGAGCCCATCGCCGAATGGTCCGAGCTGGAGCATGCGGAGTTGGGCAGCGAGATTCGCAAGCGTCAGGCTGCGGCTCGCCTGTATGGCGAAGGTCTGGATCTTTACCTTGCACGCCAATGGGGCGCGGCCGTCGCCAAATTCAAGGAGTCAGAAGAGGTGCGGGGCACTGCGGATTTGGCCGTTGAGCAACTGGTCACGCGTTGCCTAGACTACCAACAAGAACCCCCTGCGGCCGATTGGGACGGTGTCTACACCCGAGAACACAAGTAGTTCGCGGGGACAGGAAGGTGGCCGAGGTTTTTTGCGCGTCGGCCTTGGCTGGCGCGGCACGGGTTCTCCGCGCCAGCAGCATCAGCGCTTGCGGTACATCGCCTCGATGGCCGATTCAAAGCGGACCATCAGATTGTTGCGCTTGAGTTTGAGCGTCGGCGTCATCAGCCCATTCTCGATGTTCCAGGGTTCCCGTGTGAGCGTGACGGCTCTCGGCACGGCATAACGCGCAAAGCTGCCCGTTACGCGTTCCATCTGCTTGAGCGCCATGGCGATCGCCTCCGGGTGAGCCAGGTTGTTGTCGTCCTTGGGGTCCACACCCAGCTTGTTGGCGAGCTTGGTCCATTCGTCGGCTTGCACGACGGCCACGGCGGCGATGAAGGGCCGTTGTTCACCGACCACGAACACCTGCTCGAACAAGGGGGCGGCCAGGATGGCTTGCTCCAAGTCGCCGGGCGGCACTTTCTCCCCGGTGGATGTGACGATGATTTCCTTGATGCGACCCAGGATGCGGATGCGGCCTCGCGCGTCAATCTCGGCTTGGTCCCCGGTCGAAAGCCAGCCCTCGGCATCGAGCACGCGCGCGGTGTCCTCGGGTCGATTCCAGTAGCCTCGCATCACCGAGGCACCGCGCACCTGCAACTCTCGGTTGGCGGCGATGCGCACTTGCACGCCCGGGAGGGCGCGGCCCACCGTGGCCGGATCGTTGTCATCGGGACGATTGGCCGCGACCACGGGCGAGGTTTCCGTCATGCCGTAGCCCTGCAGTAAGGGCAAGCCCAGACCGAGGAAGCAGCGCGCCTGAGTCTGCGCCAAGGGGGCCCCGCCGCTCACCGCGATGCGGATGCGCCCGCCAAACTGCGCCATCAGCGGCTGAGCAACGAGCTTGCGCAGCAAGGCCCAGGGCAGCAGGCGCAGCCAACCCGCCTTCGCGGCGTGAACTGCGTCTTCCTCGGCGCTGACTTTCAGGTCATGCCGAGCGCGAAATCGTTGCCAGCCCTTGGCTTGCGCTGCCTCGAACAAGCGCTGCTTGAAGGCCGACTTGGACAGCACCTCTTGTAGCCGGGCGTGCACGCGCTCGTAGATGCGCGGTACCGAAATCAGCACCGTGGGCCGCACGAGCTTCATGTCTTCGGCCAATTGCTGCACCGAGCGTGCGTAAACGACCGCCGAGCCCGAGGCGATCGGTAGGTAGTACCCCGTCGTGCGCTCGAAGGTATGCGACAGGGGCAAAAAAGACAGGAAGACATCGTCGGGCAAGGGCGTCACGAAGGGGTAAAGGGCCTTCACGTTCGCCAGCACGTTGCGGTGCGTGAGCATCACGCCTTTGGGTTTGCCCGTTGTGCCTGAGGTGTAGACGATCGCGGCCAAGTCTTCAGCTCCTGGCGAGGGGTTGCCAAGGGCCGCGGTCTCGTGGTTGGCGTCCTTCGTGTCAGTGATCAGCCAGTCGCGCAGCGTCATGAGACGGGGCGGTGCGGAGTGCTTCGCTGCCGTCGCGGCCAGGGTGTCCAGTTCCTGGGTCGACGCCTCGCTGAAAACGACCGTGCGCAGCGATGTCAGCGCGATGCCAGTCTGCACCGCCGCGGCTTGGATCTGCTCCCACTGCGCTGCGTGGCTCAGCATCAAGAGGCTGGCTTCGCAGTCGGAGAGGATGTAGGCGATGCTGCCGGGGTTGTCGATGGCGTGCAGCGGCACGGGCACCGCGCCTTGGGCCAGCGTGGCTTGGTCGATGCGCATGGCATGAAAGCCATTGGCCAGCAGGATCGCGACCCTCTGGCCGGATTTGACACCGCTGGCGGCCAAAGCGCCTTGCCAGGCCCGCACTTGCTTCACGGTTTGGGCCCAGTTGAGGCTGCGCCATTGCTGTGTGTTCGCGTCGAATTCCCGGTAGGCCTCGCGCTCTGGGCTTTGCGTGGCGCGCCATGCCAGTAACTCAGGCAGGGTTTGAATCGAGTCGATGGGTGTGGCCGCCGAAGCGACGTCAAGGAGTTGCGTCATGAACGAGAGCGAGCAAGAGTCTGGGTGGATGCGACGTGGTGTCTGTCTTTTCCCAGGCATGAGTTGGGCATGCGTTCAGCATGCGTTGCTAAAGCGGTCCTCGAGCGCTGCGGGATGCGCGGGGTGCCCTAGGATGGGAAGCCCGCGATGATAGCGTGCGACTACGGTGCACCGCTCTGGTGTGGAGAAGGGAGGCACCTGCCACGCGGGCTACAGCGGCTGCTGTGCTGCGCGGAACTCAGGCGGGCTGGGCTGCCCTGGCGCTGTTGTGGAAATGGGCGTGCAGGTAGCGCGCGAAGTCATGTGCCGGCATGGGCCGGGCATGCAGATAACCTTGGGCTTCGTCGCAACCAATGTCGCGCAGTCGATCGAGCAGTTCGGGTGACTCCACCCCTTCCGCGATCGTGCGCAGACCCAGCTTGTGCGCCATCTCGACAATGGCCTCAACGATGGCGGCGGCATCCGCCGTTTGGTCCAGGTCGTGCACGAAGCTGCGGTCGATCTTGAGCTTGTCGATGTCCAAGCGCTTGAGGTAGGCGAGGCTGGAGTAACCCGTGCCGAAATCGTCGATGGAGAAATGCATGCCGCGCTGGCGCAGCCGCTGCACCAGGGCCAACACCTGTTCAACGTCCTGCAGCAGGATGGATTCCGTGAGCTCCAGTTCCAGGCAATGCGGGGGCAGGCCACTGCGCTCCAATGCCTGATCCACGGTGGCTTCCACGTCGTCACGGCGGAACTGCACCGCCGAAAGGTTGACCGCGACGGTCAGCGCTGGCAGGCCATCGTCCTGCCAGGCGCGGGCTTGGCGGCATGCCTGCTCCAGCACCCAGGCCCCAATCGGAACGATCAGGCCGCTGTCCTCCGCCACCGGGATGAAGCGCCCTGGCTCGACCAATCCGAAAGTCGGTGATTGCCAGCGCAGCAGGGCCTCCACGCCGACCATGCGGCCGCTGCGGATGTCCATTTGCGGTTGGTAGTGCAAGACCAATTCGCCGCGTTCGATCGCGAGCCGAAGTCCGTTGCGCAGCAGCAGGTGCTCCTCCGCGTCGGTGTTCATCGCCTCGTCGTAGAAGTAGTAGGCGTTGCGTCCCGTGTCCTTGCTGCGGTACATGGCCAGATCGGCCTTCTTGCGCAGCTCGTCGAAGGTCGTACCGTCTTGCGGGTAGAACGCCACGCCGATGGACGCGGAGGCGCTGATCTCCTTGCCTTCGAAATGCATGGGCTCCTGAAGCGTGCGCATGATCTTGTCCAAGGTGGGGATGCAGCGTTGCACCCCATCCACGCCGCTGAGCACGAGGATGAATTCGTCACCGCTCTGACGGCTCACGGTGTCGCTCTCACGCACGCAGCCCTTCAGGCGCGTGGCGATCTCGCGCAGCAAGGCGTCACCCGCGGCGTGGCCCAGGGAATCGTTGATGCGCTTGAAGTTGTCCAGGTCGATGAAGGCCAGTGCCAAGCCGTCTTGGGCGCGTTCGGCCTGGGCGATCGCCTGCTGCATGCGATCCTGCAGCAAGGCCCGGTTGGGCAGACCCGTCAGCGCATCGTGGTAAGCGAGAAACTCGACCCGCATTTCCACCCGCTTGCGCTCGGTGATGTCGATCCCCATCCCGTGGTAGCCCTTGAACACACCGTTCTCGAAGATGGGCTTGCCGCTGATGGAGCACCAGTGCAACTGACCCGTCAGCGGGGATTGGATCTGGTAGACAAAATCCTTGAAAGGCAGGCGAGCTTCCAGCATTTGCCGATGCTCGGTCCATTTCTCGGGCGCCACGTTGGTGATCGGCAGTTCCCAGCGCCGTTTGCCCAGCGGGCTCTGCATGTCGGTGGCGGACGACGACACCAACAGCCCTCCCCCATAGACTTTGGAGAACCGCAGTTCCTCGTCCATCTCCCAGAACCATTCCGAGCTCATTTCGGCCAACTCACGCAGGCGAGCCTGTTCGGCGCGCAGCTGCGCCATCTGCGCCTGATAACGCGCCTCCACGGCCTGCCGTTCGGCGATCTCGCGTTGTAGCTGGGCGCGGGCCTCTGCCAGCGCTTGGGTGTCGGGGTGTGCGTTCAATGCAATACGTTCCCTGGCGTTTCTGGCTCCCTGGGCCATGACTTAACCCCCCAGAATAAGGCAAAAATCCTGCAATTGCGGCTTAGACAGGTCTATTCCAAGGGAAAGTCCTGTCACTTTGAGTGGTTTGAAGGCAACAGGCCGCCCTCTAGAAGGGGGGGACGCCAGGGTTAAACTCGTTCGCACCTTTGAGGAGACACAAGCGACCGCGCTCGGACAGTTTTGGGGGCGCGCGCGTTCCATCGACCATGAGCCGCAGTCCCGAATCCCGTCCCACCTCGCCACCTGACGCCTCGTCCGCCGCCTTGTCCGACTGGGAGCACGCGGCCCTGAAATCGCTGAAAGGCGAGGCATTGGACAGCCTGAACTGGGTGACGCCCGATGGCATCGCGGTCAAGCCCTTGTACACCGCCCGCGACGTGCAGGGCTTGCCCCACACGGACACGCTGCCGGGATTCGAGCCCTTCCTGCGCGGGCCTCAGGCCACCATGTACGCGGTGCGGCCGTGGACGATCCGTCAATACGCGGGATTTTCGACTGCCGAAGAAAGTAATGCCTTCTACCGTAAGGCCCTGGCGGCCGGGGGGCAGGGCGTGAGCGTGGCTTTTGACCTGGCGACCCACCGCGGTTACGACAGCGATCACCCGCGTGTCTTCGGCGACGTGGGCAAGGCGGGCGTCGCCATCGATTCGGTGGAGGACATGAAAGTCCTGTTCGATGGCATCCCGCTGGACCAGGTCAGCGTGTCCATGACCATGAATGGCGCGGTGCTGCCCGTGTTGGCGGGGTATGTCGTGGCGGCTGAGGAACAGGGGGTGCGTCAAGACCAACTGGCCGGGACGATCCAGAACGACATCCTCAAGGAGTTCATGGTTCGCAACACCTACATCTACCCGCCCGCGCCGAGCATGCGCATCATCGGCGACATCATCGAGTACACCGCCAAGCACATGCCGAAGTTCAACTCGATCTCGATCTCGGGCTACCACATGCAGGAAGCTGGCGCCAACCAGGCGCTGGAGCTCGCCTTCACCCTGGCCGACGGCAAGGAGTACGTCAAGACGGCGCTGGCCAAGGGCCTGGACGTGGACGACTTCGCCGGGCGTCTGAGCTTCTTCTGGGCGGTCGGCATGAACTTCTACCTGGAGATCGCCAAGATGCGCGCGGCGCGCCTGCTCTGGACGCGCATCATGAAGGGCTTCGGCGCCAAGAATCCCAAGAGCCTGATGCTGCGCACGCACAGCCAGACCAGCGGCTGGAGCCTGACCGAGCAGGACCCGTACAACAACATCGTGCGCACCACCATCGAGGCCATGGCGGCGGTGTTCGGTGGCACGCAAAGCCTGCACACCAACAGCTTCGACGAAGCCATCGCCCTGCCCACGGAGTTCTCCGCCCGCATCGCGCGTAACACCCAGCTCATCTTGCAGGAAGAGACCCACATCACCAGCGTGGTCGATCCTTGGGCCGGCAGCTACATGATGGAGAAGCTGACCCAGGACATGGCCGACGCGGCCTGGGCGATCATCGAGGAGGTCGACGCCATGGGCGGCATGACCCAGGCGGTGGACTCGGGCTGGGCGAAGTTGAAGATCGAGGCCGCCGCCGCCGAGAAACAGGCGCGCATCGATTCGGGCCAAGACGTGATCGTCGGGGTCAACAAGTACAAACTGCCCAAGGGCTCCGAGGAAGCCATCGACATCCTGGAGGTGGACAACCACAAGGTGCGTGAGCAGCAGATTGCTCGCCTTCAGCAGATCCGCGCCACGCGCGACGCCTCCGCTGTTCAGTCTGCCCTGGACGCGCTGACGGCCGCTGCCCAAAGCGGGCAGGGCAATCTGCTGGACCTGAGCATCCGCGCCGTGCGGCTGCGCGCCACCGTGGGCGAAGTCAGTGATGCGCTGGAGAAGGTTTTTGGGCGCCATCGCGCCGACACGCAAAAGGTGACCGGTGTGTACGCTGCCGCTTATGACGACGCCGAAGGCTGGGACCGCTTGAAACAGGACATCGCGCAATTCGCGGAGCAGCAAGGCCGACGGCCGCGCGTGCTGATCGCCAAGCTGGGCCAAGACGGCCACGACCGTGGCGCGAAGGTGGTCGCCACCGCTTTCGCCGACCTGGGTTTTGACGTGGACTTGGGCCCGCTGTTCCAAACCCCCGAGGAATGCGCACGCCAGGCCATCGAAAATGATGTGCACGCCGTGGGTGTGTCCACGCTGGCGGCCGGCCACAAGACCCTGGTACCAGCCATCATCGAGGCCCTGAAGCATCAAGGGGGCGACGACATCATCGTCTTCGTGGGGGGGGTCATCCCGCAGCAAGATTACGACTTTCTCTACCAGGCTGGCGTCAAGGGCATCTACGGACCTGGCACGGCGATCCCGGCCAGCGCCCGGGACGTTCTGGCACAGATCAAGAAGGCGCAAGGCGTTCAATGAAGCCAGGTTGGCTGGTTGCGCAAGGCGCGGGGCGGATGCTGCAAGGGCGCCGGTGATGGGTGAATTGAGTTTGTTGAGTGCCTTGCTGAACCAGGCGGCTCCGGTGTTGCAGCGACGTGCCATTGCCAAGGCCATCACCTTGCTCGAATCCACCCGTGCCGACCATCGGTCCCAGGGTGATGAACTGCTGACGGCCGTGCTGCCGCACACGGGTGGCGCGTTCCGCCTCGGTATCAGCGGCGTGCCCGGGGTGGGCAAGTCCACCTTCATCGAGGCCTTGGGCTTGTACCTCATCGAGCACGGGCACCGCGTCGCGGTGCTGGCGGTCGATCCTTCCTCCTCGCTGTCCGGCGGCTCCATCCTCGGCGACAAGACCCGCATGGAAAAACTGTCCGTGCATGAACAAGCCTACATCCGTCCCAGTCCCAGCAGTGGCACTCTGGGCGGCGTGGCGGAGAAGACCCGCGAGGCCATGCTGGTCTGCGAAGCGGCGGGCTATGACGTTGTGATCGTCGAAACCGTGGGTGTGGGGCAGAGCGAAACCGCGGTGCAGGGCATGACCGATATGTTCTGCTTGCTGCAGCTGCCCAATGCGGGCGATGACCTCCAGGCCATCAAGCGCGGCGTGATGGAACTGGTCGATTTGGTGGTCATCAACAAAAGCGATCTGGACAGCGCCGCGGCCACGCGCGCGCAAGCGCAGATCACTTCGGCCTTGCGACTGTTGACCCAGCATGGCAACCCCGCCCGATCGGTGGGTGTCATGGCGCATGCAAGCGCCGCCAAGCCACAGGGGACCGATCTGTCGCCCGAGGACGAGATCGGCGGGGCGAGCGGGGCAGTGCATCCGCCGATGGGCACGGACGAAAAAATCTGGCAGCCTCAGGTCATGCAACTGAGTGCCTTGACCGGCGCGGGCGTGGACCGTTTTTGGGCCACCGTCACCCGGTTTCGCGCCTTGCAGACGGGCAATGGGGCCCTGGGCGCGCGGCGCGAACAGCAGTCCGCCGCCTGGCTGAGGGAACGCATCGACAGCGGTCTGCGGCTGGCCTTCCGTGCCGATCCACGCATCCGGCAGCTGCTGCCGCTTCTGTCGGAGGAGGTGCGGGCCGGACGTGTGGCAGCATCGACCGCCGCGCGGCACCTGCTGCAGGTTTGGGCGGACCGGGCCGCCAGCACTGCGTCAGGACAAGGAACGACGACAATCGAAGGTTGAAAAAAACCAAGAGCGCCTAGAAAGCAGATTGAGGACACCATGCACGATATCCTGGAACAACTGGAAAAGAAGCGCGCCGCCGCGCGCCTTGGCGGAGGTCAGAAGCGCATCGACGCGCAGCACGCCAAGGGCAAGTTGACCGCGCGCGAGCGCATCGAGGTCTTGTTAGACGAAGGCACGTTCGAAGAGTGGGACATGTTCGTTGAGCACCGTTCGGTCGACTTCGGCATGGACGAGCAAAAGGTACCGGGTGACGGCGTGGTCACCGGCTACGGCATGATCAACGGCCGCCTGGTCTTCGTCTATAGCCAGGACTTCACGGTGTTCGGCGGCTCGCTTTCGGAGACGCACGCCGAGAAAATCTGCAAGATCCTGGACCAGGCCATGAAGGTCGGCGCCCCCGTGATTGGGCTCAACGATTCGGGCGGTGCGCGCATCCAGGAAGGCGTCGCTTCCCTGGGTGGGTACGCGGAGGTTTTCCAGCGCAATGTGCTGGCCTCCGGCGTGATCCCGCAGATCAGCATGATCATGGGGCCCAGCGCTGGCGGCGCGGTGTATTCGCCCGCCATCACCGACTTCATCTTCATGGTCAAGGACAGCAGCTACATGTTCGTCACCGGCCCTGACGTGGTCAAGACCGTGACGCACGAGGAAGTCACGGCCGAGGAGCTGGGCGGGGCGCTGACGCACACGACCAAGAGCGGCGTGGCCGATCTGGCCTTCGAGAACGACGTGGAAGCGCTGCTGATGCTGCGCCGACTCTTCAATTACCTGCCGCTGAACAACCGCGAGAAGACGCCGGTGCGCAAGAGCGGTGATCCCATCGACCGCATGGAGCTGGGCCTGGACACGCTGGTGCCTGACAACCCCAACAAGCCTTACGACATGAAGGAGCTGATCGTCAAGACGGTCGACGACGGCGACTTCTTCGAAATCCAGCCCGAGTACGCCAAGAACATCCTGATTGGCTTCGCCCGCATGGACGGTCAGACCGTGGGCATCGTCGCCAACCAGCCGCTGGTGCTGGCCGGCTGCCTGGACATCAAGAGCAGCGTCAAGGCCGCGCGCTTCGTGCGCTTCTGTGACGCCTTCAACATTCCGGTGATCACCTTCGTGGATGTGCCGGGTTTCATGCCTGGCACCAGCCAGGAATACGGCGGCATCATCAAGCACGGCGCCAAGCTGCTCTACGCCTACGCCGAATGCACGGTGCCCAAGATCACCGTCATAACGCGCAAGGCCTACGGCGGCGCCTACGACGTGATGGCGTCCAAGCACCTGCGCGGCGACGTGAACTTCGCCTGGCCCAACGCCGAGATCGCGGTGATGGGCGCCAAGGGCGCGGTGGAGATCATCTTCCGCGAGGAAAAGAGCGACCCGGCCAAGCTCGCGGCGCGTGAAGCCGAGTACAAGGAAAAGTTCGCCAACCCCTTCGTGGCCGGCGCGCGCGGTTACATCGACGACGTGATCCAGCCACACGAGACGCGCAAGCGCATCTGCCGCTCCTTGGTCATGCTCAAGGACAAGAAGCTGGACAACCCGTGGCGCAAGCACGGCAACATTCCGCTCTGAAGGTTTGGCGCGAGTTGGCCCATGCCCAAGGCGATGAACTCGCAACAGGCCCGCGAGCTGACTGACATTCCGAACATCGGCAGGTCGATGGCGGAAGATTTGCGTGGCCTCGGCATCGAGACGCCAGCCCAGGTCAGGTCGATGGACCCCGTCACAGTCTATGAGCAATTGCGAGGCCCGATGGGTGAACGTCATGACCCGTGCGTGCTGGACACCTTTCTCGCGGCGCATGACTTCATGAATGGCGGAACCGCCCGCCCGTGGTGGGATTTCACGGCCCGGCGCAAGGCGCTGCTGGCCCGACAACGTTGAGACAGGACAAGAACATGTTCAAGAAAATTTTGATAGCGAATCGGGGTGACCAGCCGCAAAGCGGCGCAGCAGCGAAGCTAAATTGCATGGCACGCGTAGCGTGCGCAGGCGATCGCACCTCGATGGAGAAGGCCTATGTTTAAAAAAATTCTGATTGCCAATCGAGGTGAAATCGCCTGTCGCGTGATCGCGACGGCGAAGAAGATGGGCATCGCCACCGTGGCCGTGTACTCCGAGGCCGACCGCGACGCGCGGCACGTGATGCTGGCCGACGAGGCCGTGCTACTCGGCCCCGCGCCCAGCCGCGAGAGCTACCTGGTTGCTGACAAGATCATCGCCGCCGCGAAACAGACGGGCGCTCAAGCCATCCACCCCGGTTACGGCTTCCTGTCCGAGAACGAGGACTTCGCCAAGCGCGTGGAGGACGAAGGTCTCGTGTTCATCGGCCCCAAGCACTACAGCATCGCTGCCATGGGCGACAAGATCGCGTCCAAGAAGCTGGCGGGCGAAGCGAAGGTGAACACCATCCCCGGCCACAACGCGCCCATCGAATCGCCCGATGAGGCCGTGAAGATCGCGCAGAAGATCGGCTACCCCGTGATGATCAAGGCCAGCGCGGGTGGCGGCGGCAAGGGCTTGCGCGTGGCGCACAACGACAAGGAATGCTTCGAGGGTTTCACGAGCTGCCGCAACGAGGCGCGCAACAGCTTTGGCGACGACCGCGTGTTCATGGAGAAGTTCGTCGAAGAGCCGCGTCACATCGAGATCCAGGTGCTGGGCGACGCGCAGGGCAACGTCATTTACCTGAACGAGCGCGAGTGCTCGATTCAGCGCCGCCACCAAAAGGTCATCGAAGAGGCGCCGTCCCCGTTCATCAGCGACGCGACGCGCAAGGCCATGGGTGAGCAGGCCGTGGCCCTGGCCAAGGCCGTGAAGTACCAAAGCGCGGGCACGGTCGAGTTCGTGGTCGGCAAGGACCAGAGCTTTTATTTCCTGGAGATGAACACGCGCCTGCAGGTCGAACACCCGGTGACGGAATGCATCACCGGCCTGGACCTGGTGGAGTTGATGATCCGCGTGGCGGCCGGGGAGAAGCTGCCGCTCACGCAGGCCGACGTCAAGCGCAATGGTTGGGCCATCGAGTGCCGCATCAACGCCGAAGACCCCTACCGCAACTTCCTGCCGAGCACCGGGCGCCTGGTGCGCTTCACGCCGCCGCCGCAGACCATGTGGCAGGCCAACACGCAGCAGCTCAACGGGGTGCGCGTGGACACCGGCGTGCAGGAGGGTGGCGAGATTCCCATGCACTACGACTCGATGATCGCCAAGCTCATCGTGCACGGCAAGGACCGCAAGGAAGCCATCGCCAAGATGCGCGCCGCGCTCAACGGCTTCGTGGTGCGAGGCATCAGCAGCAATATCCCCTTCCAGGCCGCGCTGCTGGCGCATCCGGATTTCGTCTCGGGGGCCTTCAACACCGGCTTCATCGCCCAGCATTACGGCAAGGGTTTCAACGCGGACAGCGTGGCTCATGAAGACCCCGACTTCCTGGTGGCACTGGCCGCTTTCGTGCGGCGCAAATCCCGTGAACGCACCACCACGCTGACCGGCCAACTGCCGGGCTACACGGTGAACGCGGGCAGTGACTATGTGGTGATCACCCTCGCAGTCGACGGCCGGCATGTTCACACCCCCGTGCATGTGGATGAGTTCGTGGGTGAGACCGGCATGGCCCGTGTTCGGGTGGGTGCGCGAAACTACGAGATCCGCAGCAATTCCCGCCTCAACGACATCATCATCGCAGGCACGGTGGACGGCCATCCCTTCACCACCCAGGTGGAGCGCGGCACGGCCAAGAACCCCCTGGCCCTGCGCCTGCGGCACAACGGTGCTCAGATCGAGACCCTGGTCATCTCGCCGCGCATGGCCGAACTCCACAAGCTGATGCCGCACAAGGCGCCGCCGGACATGAGCAAATACGTCCTGTCGCCCATGCCTGGCCTGTTGGTCGATGTGGCCGTGCAGCCAGGTCAGAAGGTCCAGGCCGGTGAGCGCGTGGCCGTCATCGAGGCGATGAAAATGGAGAACGTGCTGTTCGCCGCCGCCGATGGCGTGGTGGGCAAGGTGTTGGCGGCCAAGGGCGAATCGCTGACGGTGGACCAGCCCATCATCGAGTTTGCTTGACGAGCGAATTGCCCGCGCGCCTGGGCCAAACCCTGTCCTGTCCGACTTGATGGAGAAATCACCATGAGCCAGCGCCCCTTCAAGATCCTGGGTGTGCAGCAAATCGCCGTTGGCGGCTTGGACAAGGCCCGCTTGCGCACGCTCTGGGTCGACATGCTGGGCGTGCCGGTGACAGGCAACTTCCGCAGCGCGGCCGAGAACGTCGACGAGGACATTTGCACCATCGGCCGTGGCCCTCACGCCGTGGAGGTTGACCTGATGCAGCCACTTGATCCCGACCAGAAACCCGCGGTCCACGCCACGCCGCTCAACCATGTGGGCTTGTGGGTGGATGACTTGCCCAAGGCTTACGCATGGCTGACGGAGCAGGGCGTGCGCTTCGCGCCGGGTGGCATTCGCAAGGGTGCGGCGGGCCATGACATCTGCTTCCTGCATCCCAAGGCCAACGACGCTTTCCCGATCGCGGGTGAAGGCGTGTTGATCGAGCTGGTGCAGGCGCCGCCAGACGTGAGGGCTGCGCTCGCCTGAGTGCGCGCTGAGCCTCGCTCTTGTCGAGGCGCCCACCGCCTGATCGCTTAGGGGCAAACCCGTTGCGGTTGCGCTGGGCTGCCACCTATACTGCCTTTGGCGGTATTTCTGATATCAGCGATCGTTCTAGCCGTTGGCGCATGGAGGCTGTGCCGAGGTGCATGCCATCGCGCACGGACGTCTGCTCATCCCTCTCAGGACAAGATCGGTGCGATTCTTTTTTTCTCCCGGTGTGCGCTTGATGCGACGATTGCCCTTGTTGGGCAAGTTCCTGCTGTTGCTGCTCTTCATGCTGCTCGCCGTGTTGGCGCCCTGGCTGGGCGCTGGCACGCCTTGGGCCTGGGAAGGAAGCCTGCTCGCGGGTGCGCTGGTGATTTACTTGATGGCGACTTTCCATCTCAGCCTGAGCGCCGATATCCGGCGCGTCGTGCGGCTCATGGAGCAGGCCGCCCACGGCGATCTGCGTGGCGTGACCAGCGCCCAAGCCGAGGCACAAGGACATGACGAGGTGGCAGCCCTGGACAGGTCTGTGCGTGGCATGGTCAACAGCCTTTCCGCCATGGTCGCGCGCATTCGCAGCAACTCCGCCTTGGTGGCTCAGGCGGGGCAAAGCCTGGCCTACAGCAGCCGGGAGTTGTCCGAGCGCACCGAGCAGCAGGCCGCCAACCTGGAGCAGACCGCCAGCAGCGTGCAGGATGTGGCCTCTTCCGTCCAAGGCAATGCCGTCGCCACGCAGCAGGCCACGGCGCAGGCGGCCGAGGTGCGTGGCGTGGCCGAAGGCGGCGCGCAGGCAATGACGGCCGTGGTCCAAACGGTGGAGGCCAGTCAGGGCAGCGCTCAGCGCATGAACGAGATCATCGGTGTGATTGACGGCATCGCCTTCCAGACCAACATCCTGGCCTTGAATGCGGCGGTGGAGGCGGCACGCGCAGGCGAGGCTGGGCGCGGTTTTGCCGTGGTTGCGACCGAAGTGAGAACCCTGGCCCAGCGCTCGTCCGATGCCGCCAAGGAGATCCGTGCGCTCATCTTGTCATCCGCGGGGCAAGTGGGCGAGAGCGTGGCACAGATCCGTGCGATGGGCGGCGACATCGGGCGCATCGTTGATGGCATCCGTGGCGTTTCTGACCGCATGAACGACATCTCGGCGTCCAGCGTGGCCCAAAGCAGTTCGCTCGCTCAGATCACGGCCGCCATCCAGCAACTCGACGAGATCACCCAGCGCAATGTGTCCATGGTGGAGCACGCGGTTGAGCAGGCCATGAAGCTGGGCGAGCGGGCTTCGACGCTGGCCGAGGCCGTGGCGAGTTTCCGCTTGCAGCAGGGAACAGCGGACGAAGCCTTGGCGCTGGTGCGGCGCGCCGTCGCCTATCGGCAGCACGTCACGCGGGAAGCCTATCCCAGGGGGCTGACAGCCTCCGATCCTGATCCGAGGAAAGGCTTTCACGACCGAGACATGTACATCTTCGCCCTGGACCGCGAGGGGCACTATGTGGCCTTCGGCGGCAACCAGACCAAGGTCGGCACGCGGGTGCAGGACATCCCGGGTGTGGATGGTCATGGCCTGCTGCAGGCCATCGTGAGCCAGGCCGAACGTGAGCCGGGCTGGGTGGAGTACGACATCACCAACCCCGTCACGGGCAAGGTGCAGACCAAGATGTCGTATGTCCAGCGCGTTGATGACCTGTACGTGGGCTGCGGCGTTTACAAGGAGCTGGTGGCCACCTGAGGCTCGGGGCTTGCGCGTGGCGCTTGCCTCTGCCGGGGCGGCTCAGACCCTCGCTCAAGTCTTGCGGTGCATCGCCAGCACCAGGGCCAGAACCCACACCCCCGCCGCACAGGCGCGGTTGAGCAGTGTCAGGCCTCGCCGCGTCAGCAGCCGCACGAATTGGTGCCCAGCGCTGGCGTAGGCCACCATGACCAGTGTGTCCAGCCCCAGGAAAATCAGGCCCAGAAGAAGGTACTGCGGTGCCTGTGGTGCGCCGGGATCGACGAACTGTGGCAAGAACGCGCCAAAGAACAGCAGGGTCTTGGGATTGGAAATGGCGACGTTGAAGCTGCGCAGGAAGGCGGTTCGTGGGGTCAGAGTCGAGCCAGTGGCCGATCCGGTGTCGGGCGTCATTGCGGTGGCAGCCCCGGTATCCCTCGTTGAGGACGACTGGGGCAGAGTGTCCTTCAGTGGCTGGGGCGGGGTCCGCCACAGCTGCCAGCCCATCCAGCACAGGTACACCACGCCCAGCCAACGCAGTGCGTTGAACCAAGCCTCCGAGGCGGCAAGCAAGCCGCCCAGACCCAAGCCAGTCGCGGTGATCAGCAGGCCCGCCCCCACGTTGGCGCCCAGCATGCCGAACGCCGCGATGCGCATGCCAGCAGTCGCGCCATTTGACAAGGTGAGCAGCATGGTGGGGCCAGGCGTCAGCGCCAGCAGCAAGGACGAGCTGATGAAAAGCAACAGCGCTGTGCTGGGCATGGTGTCAATCTAGAAGCACAGGGCCGGGATTCAGAAGCGGGTGCATCATGAGCCTGTGCGGGATCCTTCGGGGTGGCGCGGATCGTCCTCGTTCGGCGACTGTGCCGTGAGGGCACGTTGTTGTGCCGCCGCCATTGCGGCTTCGATCAGGGCGCGTTTGCGCTCTAGCACGACGGGGTCGGTCAGCTGACTGTGCGCGGAAAGGTCCGCGAGTTTGGCCCGCGCCTGGGCTGCCAGTCTTTCTCGGTTTTCATGCGCCTCGCGCCGCAAGCGCATCTGATGAAAGTCGTAACGTTGGCGCGCCATCACCGCCTGCGCGGGACTCCAAGCCGACCACCCCGTGGGCGTGGGCGCCATGGCCGAGCCATCGTGTGTCACAGGTTCCATGCGGATGCAATCCACCGGGCACACCGGGATGCACAGTTCGCAGCCCGTGCAGTACGCGTCAATCACCGTGTGCATGTGCTTATTGCCACCCAGGATAGCGTCGGTCGGACAGACCTTGAGGCACAGCGTGCAGCCAATGCACCAGTCTTCGTCGATCACGGCCACCGTCATCGGCCCCTCGCTGCCGCAGGCCGCGTCCAGCTGCTGGACGGGCTGGTGGGTGAGCGCAGCGAGCCGGCGGACGCCCTCGGCTCCACCCGGCGGACAACGGTTGATGGCTGCGCCCTGGTCCACGATGGCTTGGGCATAGGCCGCGCAGTCAGGGTAGCCGCAGCGCTGGCACTGAGTCTGGGGCAGCGCATCGAGGATCAGCTGAGCCAGGTTGGGGGCGTCGGGGGCAACCATACCTGCGATTATCGGTGCCTTGCCGCGAGAGATGACGTGAGCGCCGCGACCGGGTCGCGTGCCTGACTCAGCTCGTGCTTGCTTCCGTGTTTTTCGCGCCCCGATTGCCCGGCGGCTTGGTCTGGACGTTGTGAGAGAGGATGAATTCACGCACGGTCGGATAGACCTTCTCTCGCCAGCGTCGTCCCGAGAAGATGCCGTAGTGCCCCGCGCCCTGGGCTTCGTAGTGGTGCTTGCGGGCTTCGGGCACGCTTGTGCACAGGGCATGCACGGCCCGCGTCTGTCCCGAGCCCGAAATGTCGTCCAACTCACCTTCCACCGACAGCAGGGCGGTGTCCCGAATGTCCTGAGGGCGCACCCGGCGCGTCTGACCATCGTCGTCCTTGACGTCCCAGGTCCCATTCACCAGCTTGAAGTCCTGGAAAACGGTTTGGATGGTTTCGAGGTAGTAGTCCGCGTCCATGTCGAGCACGGCGTTGTACTCGTCGTAGAAGGTGCGGTGGGCTTCGGCACTGGCGTCATCGCCCTTGAGCAGATGTTCGAAAAAATCGTAGTGGCTCTTGGCGTGGTGTTCCGGGTTCATGGCCACGAAACCGGCGTGCTGCAGAAAACCGGGGTAAACACGCCGTCCCGCGCCGGGGAAGCTACTGGGAACGCGGTAGATCACATTGTTCTCGAACCAGTCGTAGCTCTTGGTCATCGCCAGGTTGTTCACGGCGGTGGGTGACTTGCGCGCGTCAATAGGGCCGCCCATCATGGTCATGGACAAGGGAAGACGCTCGCGCTTGCTGGCCATCAGCGACACCGCCGCCAGCACCGGCACGGTGGGCTGGCAGACGCTCATCACGTGGCAATTGCCGTACCCATCTTGCAGGTAGCGGATGAAGGCCTGGACGTAATTGACATAGTCATCCAGGTGGAACTCGCCTTCGGACAGCGGGACGATGCGCGCGTTCTTCCAGTCCGTGATGTAGACCTTGTGGTCCCGCAGCATGGTGCGCACGGTGTCGCGCAGAAGCGTCGCGTAGTGTCCCGACAGCGGGGCGACGATCAGCACCACGGGCTGGCCCTTGAGCTTGGACAGTGTGGCCGTGTCGTCCGAGAAACGCTTGAATCGGCGCAACTGGCAGAAGGGCAGCTCCATTTCCACCCGCTCGTGGATCGCGACGTCCACGCCGTCCACCGGCACCGTCCGGATACCGAATTCTGGCTTTTCATAGTCCTTGCCCAATCGGTGCAGCAAGGCGTACCCGGCCGCCAAGCGCTGGGCTTGTGGCAGATGGGCCAGTGGCAGCAGGGGGTTGTTGAAGCTCCTGGCCATCACATTGGCCAGGTCGGCAAAAGGCTCCATCAAGGAGCGCTGAGCTTCGTAGAGTTGGTAAAGCATAAAGACCACTCCTGCGCCGGACTGGCGCTTTGGGTATGCTGCGGTGCAATATATCAGTTGGGAACCCTGAACACCATGTCCATTTCCATCCCCGGCCTCAACTTGGACGCCACCGATGTCGCCATGCCGGTACTTTTCATTGGCCACGGCAGTCCGATGAACGTGATCGAGGACAACGCCTACCGGCGCAGTTGGCAAGCTTTGGGGGCGGCGTTCGGAGCGGGTGGACGCTGGCCCCGCCCACGCCTCATCCTGTGCATATCGGCGCACTGGCTGTCCGAGGGCTGGTGGCTCACGGGCCAGGCGCGCCCGCGCACCATTCACGATTTTGGCGGTTTTCCCGCGGAGCTGTTCGCGCAGCAATACCCGGCGCCCGGGGCGCCCGACGCCGCCCGCGCCATCGCCGACTGGTTGGGCGACGACTGGGGCGTTGGCGTGGATGACAGTGTGGGCGAGCAGGGTTGGGGCTTTGACCACGGCAGTTGGGGCGTGCTCAAGCCCATGTTTCCCGCCGCGGACATTCCCATGGTGCAACTCAGCATGGATTACCACCGCTCACCTGCGGACCATTTCGCCTTGGGTGCCCGGCTGGCTGCCTTGCGCGAGCGTGGGGTGCTGATCGTGGGCAGCGGCAACATCGTGCACAACCTGCGTGCTGCCCGCTGGGGCGCCAGTGATGACAGTGGCGCGTACGACTGGGCCCGCGCCTTTGACTCGGAGATCGCCCGCCGCATCGAAGTCGGTGAATTGGCGGCGCTGGCCAATTTCCAGCAGTTGGGCGACTCAGCCCGCCTGTCTCAACCCACCCATGAACATTTCTTGCCGCTGTTGTACGCGGCGGGTGCCGCCGACGCGCGGCGTGACCAAGTGGAGTTTTTCAATGCCGGCATCCAGATGGCCTCGATCTCCATGCGTTCGGTCGTCTGGAGTCGCGGCACGTGATGCTCGTCACGCCCGGTCTGGCCCGGTTGTAAGGGGTTGCGACAGGGCTGAAACCCACCTCCCTGCCGTATAAGATCATGGGAACCGGATGGCGACCATGGCCCACCTCTTCAAAAACCTGAGTCTCAAGGCTCGGCTCCTGCTCACTATTTTGCCGCTGGTGGTCTCTGGGCTCTGGTTGCTTGCAGTGCGGGTGACCGGGGTCATGCAAACCGAGCTTGAGCAGATGTTGTCGGCTCAGCTGACAACGACCGTCGAGTACGTGACCACCGACCTGGACAGCAAGATCCAGCTGCGTCATGACGGTATGGCCCTGATCGCATCGGGCATCACGCCCGCTCTGCTCGCATCTCCGTCGGCTCTCTCCGCTTATCTCCAGCAAAAGAGGATGCCCTTGAGCATCTTTCCGACGGGCGTGTTCGTTGCCAACGCGGATGGCGTCATCGTGGGTGAGCAAATTCCTTTGCCTGGGCGTTTGGGCGGATTGATCACCAAAAGTTCCTACTTCTTGGAGACCCTGCGTACGGGCGAGCCCGTCATCAGCGAGCCCCGAATCGGCCAGGTGGCTCAAAAACCGATCGTCTTCATTACCCAGCCCTTGAAGAACGCTGTAGGGCGCACGGTCGGGGTGCTGGCCGCCGCCATGTACCCGGGGGACAGCCATTTGTTTGGCAAGCTCGAATCTATCAAGCTTGGTCAATCCGGTAGCTTCGTCGTGATGGCGCCCCAACATAACCTGATCGTCTCCGCCACCGAGCAGTCGCGTGTCATGCAGCCGATGCCCGAAAAGGGCTTGAATCCGCTGCTGGATCGCCGCCTCCAGGAGGGTTATGACGGTCCGGGAGTGTCGGTTACATCCTTGGGCATCGAGACATTCTCGGTCAGTCGCCGCATGAAGACCACGGGCTGGTTGGTCGTGGCCGGAGTGCCGACTCAGGAGGCGTTCGCCTCCATCGCCGCCTTGCGGTGGCAGGTGTACCTGGCAGCTTTTCTCTTGTCCGTGGTCGTGGGATGGGTGCTGTACCAAATCTTGCGTCGCCAGTGGGCGCCCATCGATGTGGCGGGCGCCCGCATTCGGCGCATGACCGAGGGGCGTGAGCCATTCGCACCTTTGCCCATCGAGCGCAAGGACGAAATCGGGTCTTTGCTGGATGATTTCAACGAGCTGATCCTATGGCGCAAGAAAGCGGAGCGTCAGATGGAGTACCTGGCGCACCACGACACGCTCACTGGGTTGCCCAACCGCGTGCTGGCCCAGGACCGTTTCGCGCAGGCCAAGTCCCGGGCCGACCGCGAGAACATGAAGCTGGCCTTGCTCTTCCTCGATCTGGATGGGTTCAAGACCATCAACGACTCACTGGGCCACGGCGTGGGCGACGCCCTGCTGCAGCAGATCGCCGTACGCCTGGGCGGTTGTGTGCGCGACAGCGACACCATCAGCCGATTGGGGGGGGATGAGTTCCTCGTGCTGCTGTCCGACATCTCGAGCGCGGACGACACGGCGCCGGTGCTGCTCAAGGTGCTGGAGCGCCTGCATGAGCCAGTGCGCGTCGAGAGCCGGGAGTTATCGACGTCCGTGTCCATCGGCGTGTCCATCTATCCGGACGATGGCCGCGACTTCGACACCTTGCTGAAGAAGGCCGACATGGCGATGTACCGCGCCAAGGACGCGGGGCGCAATACTTACCGCTATTTCGATGAGCAGATGAACGTCGAGGCGGTCGAGCAGCTGGCCTTGCGCAGTGATCTGCGGCATGCCCTGGAGCGCTCGGAATTTGTGCTGCACTACCAGCCGCAGATCGAATTGGCGACCGGGCGCGTGGTCGGTGCCGAGGCGCTGGTGCGCTGGAATCACCCCGAGCGCGGCATGGTGCTGCCGGCCCGCTTCATCCCTGCGGCCGAGGAAAGCGGGCTCATCATCCCACTGGGTGCCTGGGTCATGCACGAGGCCTGCCGGCAGGCCGCCGCCTGGCGCCGGGCAGGTCTGCCGTCCCTCGTGATGGCGGTCAATCTCTCTGCCGTGCAATTCCGGCGCGGTGATGTGGAACAGACGGTGTTGGCCGTGCTCGAAGCCGCCGGCTTGCCTTCCGAATGGCTGGAGCTGGAGCTGACCGAATCCATCCTGATTCACGAGTCCGAAGGCGTGCTGGCCACGGTGCGTCGCCTCAAGCAGCAGGGCGTGCGTTTTTCCATCGACGATTTCGGCACGGGTTATTCCAGCCTGTCCTACCTCAAGCGCTTCGAGATCGACAAGCTCAAGATCGACCGATCCTTCGTCCGCGATCTGGCCGTGGACGCCGACGACGCCGCCATCGTGCGCGCCATCATTCAAATGGCCCGCAGCCTGGGCCTGTCGACCATCGCCGAGGGTGTCGAAACCGACGAAATGCTTTCGCGACTGCGCGCGTTCGGCTGCGACGAGGCTCAGGGATACTACTTCGCGCGACCCATGCCGGTTCAGGAGTTCGAGTGCTATTTGCGCGAACAAAATGCACGCGCCGATTGAGGCATGGATGGAACCCAGAAAAAAAGCCGCCCAAGGGCGGCTTTTGCGTCGGCCGGCCCGAAAGGGCCTCGGAGGCTTAGACCACCTGCGCGATCGCCTTGCAGACGTAGTCCACATTCTTGCTGTTGAGCGCGGCGACGCACATGCGGCCTGTGTCCGTGCCGTAGACGCCGAACTCGCTGCGCAGGCGCACCATCTGCTCCTTTGTCAGGCCAGAGTAGCTGAACATGCCGACTTGCTGGGTGATGAAGCTCATGTCCTGCTTGACCCCAGCGGCCTTGAGGCCGTCCACCAGTTTCTGGCGCATGAGCTTGATGCGCTGGCGCATCTCGCCCAGTTCCTTTTCCCACAGCGCGCGCAGTTCGGGGTTGTTCAGCACCGCCGCGACGACCGCGCCACCGTGCGTGGGCGGGTTGCTGTAGTTGGTGCGGATCATGATCTTGAGTTGCGAGAGCACGCGATCGGCTTCTTCCTTGCTCGCGGCCAGCACTGAGAGCGCGCCGACGCGCTCGCCATAAAGGCTGAAGCTCTTGGAGAAGCTGGTCGAGACGAAGAAGAGCAACCCAGCCGCCACGAACTTGCCGATGACAGCACCATCTTCCGCAAGACCCGCGCCAAAGCCCTGGTAGGCCATGTCCAGGAACGGCGTCAGCTGGCCTGCCTTCACGGTGGCAATCACCTGATCCCACTGCGCGGGCGTGATGTCGTAACCCGTGGGGTTGTGGCAGCACGCATGCAGCACGACCACGGTGCCCGGCGCGGCGGCTTTCAGGTCGGCCAGCATCCCCTCGAAGTTGATGCCACGCTTGGCCGCGTCGTAGTAACGGTAGCTGCCCACTTCGAAGCCGGCTTGAGTGAACAGGGCGCGGTGGTTCTCCCAGCTCGGGTCGGAGATCAGCACCTTGGCTTGAGGGTTGAGTTTTTTCAGAAAGTCCGCGCCGATCTTCAGGCCCCCAGTACCACCCAAGCCTTGCACGGTCGCGACGCGACCGCTCTTGACGGGTTCACTGTCGCTGCCGAAGACCAGGCTTTTGACCGCTGCGTCGTAGGCCGCGATGCCGTCGATCGGGAGGTAGCCACGCGCCGCGGGCTTGTCCATCAGCGCCTTTTCCGCCGCCTGCACGCATTGCAGCAAGGGCAGCTTGCCGTTGTCGTCGTAATACACGCCCACGCCGAGATTGACTTTGTTCGGATTGGCGTCGGCCGCGTACTGTTCGTTCAGACCCAAGATGGGATCACGCGGCGCCATCTCGACGGCGGAGAAGAGAGACATAGGACTCCTAGAGGGTTTTGAGAGAGAAGAGAGGACGAGACTTGTGGAATTCAGGAATGGCGTATTCTCGCCAATTCCCCAATGGAACCCCGGATTTTACCGGGCGACCACCACCTGCACTCGTCGCCATGTCCGCCATGCCTTCTGCCTCTGACACTTTGTCCGATACCGCCGAAAACGTCGCGCTGGCCGAGGCCCCGACTGGCCAGTTCGTGTCGTTTCCCGGCTCGCCCTTCGAACTTTTTCAGCCTTATCCACCCTCTGGCGATCAACCGGAGGCGATACGCCAATTGGTTGAGGGGGTGAACGATGGCGAGGTGTTCCAGACTCTGCTGGGCGTGACGGGCTCGGGCAAGACCTACACCATGGCCAATGTGATCGCCCGCCTGGGGCGGCCCGCGATCATCTTTGCCCCGAACAAGACGTTGGCAGCCCAGCTCTATAGCGAGTTCCGCGAGTTCTTTCCACGCAACGCGGTCGAGTACTTCGTCAGCTACTACGACTACTACCAGCCCGAGGCCTACGTGCCGCAGCGCGACCTCTTCATCGAGAAAGACAGCGCGATCAACGAGCACATTGAGCAGCTGCGCCTGTCCTGCACCAAAAGCTTGCTGGAGCGGCGCGACGTGGTCATTGTTGCGACGGTCAGCGCCATCTACGGTATCGGCAAACCCGAGGACTATCACCAGATGATCCTGACGCTGCGCGCAGGGGACAAGCTGGGGCAGCGTGATGTCATCGCCCAGTTGGTGCGCATGCAGTACCAGCGCAATGACATGGAGTTTTCTCGCGGTACTTTCCGCGTTCGGGGTGACACGGTCGATGTGTTTCCCGCTGAGCATTCCGAGCTGGCGCTGCGCATCGAGTTGTTCGACGATGAAATCGAGAATCTGCAGCTCTTCGACCCCTTGACCGGACGCATCAAGCAGAAAATCTCGCGCTTCACGGTGTATCCGAGCAGTCACTACGTGACCCCGCGTGAGCAGGTGCTCAAGGCCGTGGAGACCATCAAGGTCGAGTTGGTGGATCGTGTGAAGGAATTCGTGGGCGCGGGCAAGTTGGTCGAAGCGCAGCGCCTTGAGCAGCGCACGCGATTCGATCTGGAGATGCTCAGCGAAGTGGGGCACTGCAAGGGCATCGAGAACTACACCCGCCACCTCTCCGGTGCCCGGCCTGGCGACGCACCGCCCACCTTGACCGACTACCTGCCTAGGGACGCCTTGATGTTCCTGGACGAGAGCCACGTGATGATCGGACAGCTCGGTGGCATGTACAACGGCGACCGGGCGCGCAAGACCACGCTGGTCGAGTATGGCTTTCGCTTGCCATCGGCGTTGGACAACCGCCCGCTCAAGTTCGAGGAGTTCGAGACCAAGATGCGTCAGGCCATCTTCGTCTCCGCCACGCCGGGCGACTGGGAAAAGGCCCACACCGGAGCGATCGTGGAGCAACTGGTGCGTCCCACGGGGCTGATTGATCCGGAGGTCGAGGTGCGCCCGGCCTTGCACCAGGTGGATGACGTGCTGCAGGAAATCCGCCTGCGGGTGGAGCGCCAGGAGCGCGTGCTGATCACCGTGCTGACCAAGCGCATGGCCGAGCAGCTAACCGATTACTTGACCGAAAACGGCGTCAAAGTCCGGTATCTGCACAGTGACGTGGACACGGTGGAGCGGGTCGAAATCCTGCGGGACCTGCGGCTGGGCACTTTCGATGTGCTGGTGGGCATCAACCTGTTGCGCGAAGGTTTGGACATACCGGAGGTGTCGCTGGTGGCCATTTTGGACGCCGACAAGGAGGGCTTTTTGCGCTCCGAGCGTAGCCTGATCCAGACCATCGGACGGGCCGCGCGCAACCTGCGCGGCAAAGCGATTCTGTACGCCGATCGGATCACCGATTCGATGAAACGGGCCCTCGATGAAACCGAGCGTCGCCGTGCCAAGCAACTGGCCCACAACACCGAGCATGGCATCACGCCGCGCGCCATCGTCAAGCAGGTGCGTGACCTGATCGACGGTGTTTACAGCGAAAAAGCAGGGCGCGAAAGCGAGCGTCTTGAGAGGGAGGCGATGGCCCGCGCCCAGGTCGAAGACATGAGCGAGAAGGACATTGCCCGCGAGATCAAGCGCCTCGAGAAGCAAATGCTCGAGCACGCGAAGAACCTGGAGTTCGAGCAAGCGGCGAAAACGCGCGATCAGCTCACCATGCTCAAGGCGCGAGCCTTCGGCGCGGCGGTGCCGGACCATCCGGTTTAGCGTCGGGGCGAAAGCTCATCGATCACTGGGATCCTCATGAAGCTCTTCATTCACGTGCAACGAAGCTTGGCGACGTTCGTCATTGCCTTGCTCAGCTGCTCGCCTGGGTTGGCGCTTGAAGCCCGCGACGATGCGCTCTGGTCGTTGCTTCGCCAAGGTGGGCAGATCGTGCTGGTTCGTCATGCGCAGACCACCCCAGGCGTCGGCGATCCGCCGGGCATGCGGCTGGATGACTGCGCTACCCAGCGCAACCTGAGCGAGGAAGGTCGCCGTGATGCCCGGCTACTGGGGGCTACGTTGCAACGTCAGGGGGTGTCGGTGCGGCGTATTTTGTCGAGCCCTTGGTGCCGGTGCGTCGAGACCGCGCGTCTTGCTTTCGAGCGCATGCCGCAGGTCAGTGCCGAACTTGGCAATCTGTTTGATCGTCCCGAGCGGGAGGCGACACAGACACAGGCTCTCAAGAGGCTGGTGGCCGAGGTGGTCCAGTCGGACGCTGGGGCGCCTGGCAATGTTTTCATGTTCACGCATGGCTCCACGATCAGCGCTTTAGTGGGGGTCTCTCCAGCTACGTCGGAAATGGTCATCCTGACGCCGCGACAGGATGGATTCAGTGTGGCGGGACGGCTGAGGTTGCGCTAAGCGCGCGGCGGTGACCCGATAAAGACCCTTATCCCGAGCGGGGTAGCGGGTCTTTTGGTATACTTGAGTTCCTTACTCGGGCATTGCGCGCGCCAGTGTGCAACGCCGGGACCGATTGGAACACAGGACGAACACCGGACTGGAAAGGAGCTTGCGATGCGCCTCACGACCAAAGGCCGTTTTGCGGTCACTGCCATGATTGACTTGGCCCTGCGCCAGAGCAACGGCCCTGTGACGCTGGCAGCCATCAGCCAGCGTCAGCAGATTTCCTTGTCCTATCTGGAGCAACTGTTTGGCAAGTTGCGTCGCCACGAACTCGTTGAGTCTACCCGCGGACCGGGCGGCGGCTACACCCTGGCCCGCAAGGCTGGGGACATTACGGTTGCTGACATCATTCTGTCGGTGGACGAGCCCATCGACGCAACGCAGTGCGGGGGCAAGGAGAATTGCCAAGGCGGCGATGGCGGCCGTTGCATGACGCACGAGCTCTGGTCTGCCCTGAATTCCCGCATGGTCGAGTTCCTGGACTCCGTCACGCTGCAAAAGCTGGTTGACGAGCAGTTGGCCAAGGGCCTGGTGGTGGAGGACAAGCCCGCGATCAAGCGAGCGATTTCGGTCGCGCCCGTGGTCAAGCCCGTGCGCGTGAATGCGCCGAATTCGGTGTTCGCGCTGGGCAACGCATTCAAACCCTGAAGCGCAACACCTTTTCGCAGAGAAATTCACGCGATAGCAGACATTGAGTACATCACCATGGACATGACGCCTCACTTCCCGATTTACATGGACTATGGCGCCACCACGCCGGTGGACCCGCGCGTGGTGGACGCGATGATTCCCTGGTTGCGCGAGCATTTCGGCAACCCCGCGTCGCGCAGCCATGCTTGGGGCTGGGAGGCGGAAGAAGCGGTCGAGAAAGCTCGCGTTCATGTGGCCGAGTTGATCGGCGCCGATCCACGCGAAATCGTTTGGACTTCCGGCGCCACCGAAAGCAACAACCTCGCGCTCAAGGGCGCTGCCCATTTCTATAAGGAAAAAGGCAAGCACCTGATCACTGTCAAGACCGAGCATAAGGCCGTGTTGGACACCATGCGCGAGTTGGAGCGCCAGGGCTTTGAAGTGACGTACCTCGACGTTCAGGAAGATGGTCTGCTGGATTTCGATGCGCTCAAAGCGGCCATCCGTCCAGACACCATTCTGATCAGCGTGATGTTCGTGAACAACGAGATTGGCGTGATCCAGGACATTCCTGCGATTGGTGCAATGTGCCGCGAGAAGGGCATCATCTTCCATGTGGACGCGGCTCAAGCCACGGGCAAGGTGGAGATCGACCTCAATAAGCTGCCGGTCGACTTGATGAGCCTGGCTTCGCACAAGACCTATGGTCCCAAGGGCATCGGCGCGCTCTATGTTCGCCGCAAGCCGCGCGTGCGCCTGGAGGCGCAGATGCACGGTGGCGGTCATGAGCGGGGTATGCGTTCGGGAACGTTGCCCACTCATCAGATCGTGGGCATGGGTGAGGCCTTCCGCATCGCCCGGCTTGAAATGGCGCAAGACTTGGAAAAGGCCCGCCGCCTGCAGCGCAAGCTGCTCGATGGACTCCAAGATGTGGAGCAGGTCTTCGTGAATGGGCACCTGGACAAGCGCGTGCCGCACAACCTGAACATGAGCTTCAACTTCGTCGAAGGTGAGTCGCTCATCATGGGCATCAAGGGTCTGGCCGTGTCGTCGGGTTCAGCATGCACCTCGGCCAGCCTGGAGCCGAGCTATGTGCTTCGTGCCTTGGGGCGCAGTGATGAACTGGCGCATAGCAGCCTGCGCATGACCATCGGTCGCTTCACGACCGACGAGGAAATCGACTACGCGATCACCACCATCAAACACAATGTCGCGAAACTGCGCGAACTCAGCCCGCTGTGGGAAATGTTCAAGGATGGCATCGACTTGAACACGATCCAGTGGGCCGCACATTGATTCCTGGCAGACAGTAGGAGAACGAACATGGCATACAGCGACAAGGTCATTGACCACTACGAGAATCCCCGCAACGTTGGCTCCTTTGACAAGGGCGACGACACGATCGGCACTGGCATGGTGGGCGCTCCTGCCTGCGGTGACGTGATGAAGTTGCAGATCAAGGTGAATC
Organism: Hylemonella sp. W303a; assembly: GCF_046452315.1. Taxonomy (NCBI): domain Bacteria; kingdom Pseudomonadati; phylum Pseudomonadota; class Betaproteobacteria; order Burkholderiales; family Comamonadaceae; genus Hylemonella; species Hylemonella sp. W303a. Next base: position 47,170 of record NZ_JBKFDG010000010.1, read on the forward strand.
CGTCCACGGGCGTGATTGAGGACGCACGTTTCAAAACCTACGGCTGCGGATCGGCCATCGCTTCCAGTTCCCTCGTGACCGAGTGGGTCAAAGGCAAGACGCTGGACGAGGCGGCTGCGCTCAAGAACAGCCAGATCGCTGAGGAGCTGGCCTTGCCGCCTGTGAAGGTGCATTGTTCCATCCTGGCCGAGGACGCGATCAAGGCGGCGGTGGACGACTACCGCAAGAAGCACGCGCAGGTCGCGGCCTGAACACTGATGCCCACCCTGCGGCAAGTTGCATCGGCCCTTGGACGCGAGCGCTGTCGGTCCTATAGGCGGGGTGAGGACCTGGAAGATTGATATGGCTGTTACTTTGACTGAATCCGCCGCCCGCCACGTGAGTCGCTATCTGAGCAAGCGCGGCAAGGGCGTGGGCGTTCGATTGGGCGTGAAGACCACGGGTTGCTCCGGTTTGGCTTACAAGCTGGAGTACGTGGACGATGTCGCGCCCGAAGACATCGTGTTCGAGGGACATGGCATCAAGGTGTTGGTCGATCCGAAGAGTCTCTCCTACATCGATGGCACGCAGCTGGACTACGTTCGTGAGGGCCTGAATGAGGGATTCAAGTTCAACAACCCGAATGAGCGCGATCGTTGCGGTTGTGGCGAGTCGTTCCGCGTCTGAGAGCGCGTGCCGGTTCTTGTGGCAACACTTCAGTCTGACGATTTCGAGTTGTTCGGCCTGCCTCGGCAGTTTGCGCAGGACCGCAGCTTGATCGATGCCCGCTGGAAAGACCTGCAGCGCGAGGCACATCCTGACAAGTTCTCGGCCCAGGGCACGGCCGCGCAGCGCTTGGCCATGCAGTGGTCGGTGCGGATCAACGAGGCTTACCAGCGTCTGAGGGATCCGATGCGGCGCGCGGCTTATCTGTGCGAACTCCATGGTGTTTCCGTCAAAGCCGAGGACAACACGGCCATGCCGACTGAGTTCCTCATGCAGCAGATGGCTTGGCGTGAGGCGCTGGAAGAGGCCGAGGACCTCAGTGCGTTGGACGCATTGAGCAAAGAGGTGGGGGCTGCGCGCATGTGCGCGCTGTCTTCCTTTGATTGGCTGCTGGACGAAAAGGGCGACTACGCGGGTGCCGTTCAGCAGGTGCGGTCCTTGATGTTCATCGAACGTTTTGCCCAGGACGTCGATGCCCGCTACGAAAGCATGGAAAGCTGAGCAAGCATAAGAAGTACATGGCCCTGCTGCAAATATCAGAACCCGGTCAAGCCCCCGATCCGCATCAACGGCGCATTGCGGTGGGCATAGACCTCGGCACCACCCATTCCCTGGTCGCCGCCGTGCGCAATGGCGTGGCGGAATGTCTGCCCGACGCGCAAGGCCGCGTCATCTTGCCCTCGGTGGTCCGGTACCTGCAGGATGGTCGTCAGATCGGTCATGCCGCGCGTGAACAGCAGATCCTTGATCCAGGCAACACCATCGTCTCGGTCAAGCGCCTGATGGGGCGAGCCTTGGTCGACATCCCGGAACCCGGAAAGCTCCCTTACGCCTTGACGGGTGGGGGGCAGGGCGACGTCACCGGTGCGCCGGGCATGGTACGCATCCGAACGATTGCTGGCGAGAAGAGCCCGGTGGAAGTCAGCGCCGAAATCCTGGCCACACTGCGCCAGCGTGCGGAAGACACGTTTGACAGTGAACTGCATGGCGCGGTCATCACTGTGCCGGCTTACTTCGACGATGCCCAGCGGCAGGCTACCAAGGATGCGGCGCAATTGGCTGGGCTGAACGTGCTGCGGCTGATCAACGAACCGACGGCGGCCGCAATTGCATACGGTCTGGACAACGCGAGCGAGGGCGTTTATGCCGTTTATGACCTTGGTGGTGGCACTTTCGATATATCCATCTTGCGCTTGAGTCAGGGTGTATTCGAAGTCATAGCCACCGGAGGCGACTCCGCACTGGGTGGGGACGACTATGACCGAGCCTTGGCGGACTTGATGCTGTCCGAGACCGGACTCAGCGCCGACACACCCGAAGACCGTGCTTATCTCCTGGCTGCGGCCCGTGCCGCGAAGGAAGCATTGTCCGAAGAAGAGATCGTGACTGCGGAAATCGAGTTGTCCAGCGGAAGTGCGGACCTGTCCTTGAATCGTGACCAGTTCGAGGCCTGCACATCCGCTCTGACCACGCGCACCTTGACCGCGGTGCGCAAGGCCTTGCGTGACGCCAAGTTGCGAGTGGAAGATGTGCAAGGCGTGGTGATGGTCGGTGGCTCCACCCGCATGCCGGTGATTCAGCGAGTGGTTGGTGAATTGTTCGGCAAGACGCCGCTCACCAATTTGAATCCGGATGAGGTCGTGGCCTTGGGCGCGGCCATCCAGGCCAACCAGTTGGCGGGTAATAACCCAGCCGGCGATTTGCTCTTGCTTGACGTCATTCCCTTGTCCCTGGGCATCGAGACCATGGGGGGGCTGGTAGAACGCATCGTGCCGCGCAACACCACCATACCCACGGCAATGGCTCAGGACTTCACCACCTACCAGGACGGCCAAACCGCATTGGCCCTCCATGTCTTGCAAGGCGAGCGGGATCTTGTGGCCGATTGCCGCAGCCTGGCCCGCTTCACCTTGCGCGGTATTCCACCCATGGCGGCCGGGGCTGCACGTATCCGTGTGACGTTCACGGTCGATGCCGATGGTTTGCTCAGCGTTAGCGCCAAGGAACAGACCAGCGGCGTGGAAGCCAGCATCCAGGTCAAGCCCAGCTACGGCCTGGGGGACGACCAGATCGCGCGCATGCTGCAGGAAAGTTTTGCCACTGCTCAGCAGGACATGCAGGCGAGGGCGCTGGCCGAGGCGCGCGTCGAGGCCGATCGCATGTTGTTGGCCACGCGCAGTGCGCTTGCAGCCGATGGGGATTTGCTCGCCGAGCAAGAGCGAGCCACGATCAATGGCCTCATGACGTCGCTCGAGGACCTTCGGGTTACTGAGGATGCCAAGGCGATTGACTCTGCCACCGAGGCTTTGGCCAAAGGGACGGAGGCGTTCGCTGCGCTGCGCATGAACCGTGGTATCCAAAAGGCGCTGTCCGGCAAGAACATCGAAGCGGTTTGAGTATCTGCGTGTTCGCGGTTCAAGCCATCTGAAAGAATCCATTCCATGCCCGTCATCAAAGTCCTACCTCATCCAGAGTACGCCCCCGAGGGCGCTGAGATTCAGGCCCAGCCCGGTGACTCGATTTGCGAGGTGCTGCTCGACAACCGCATCGCCATCGAGCATGCGTGTGACATGAGCTGCGCTTGCACGACCTGCCATGTCATCGTTCGCGAAGGCTACAACTCGCTCAACGAACTGGATGAAAACGAGGAAGATCTGCTCGACCGTGCCTGGGGCCTGACCCCGCAGTCGCGCCTGAGCTGCCAAGCCATCGTGGCGCGGGACAATCTCGTGGTCGAGATCCCCAAGTACTCGATCAATCACGCCAAGGAAAAGCATTGAGTCAGCGACTCGGGCGCGATTGCCCGGGTCCTTATGATCGAGCCTATGCGACAAATCGTTCTCGACACCGAAACCACGGGTCTGTCCGCCGAAGGCGGCGATCGCATCATCGAACTGGGTTGCGTGGAGTTGCTCAATCGCAAGCTCAGCGGCAACAACCTGCACTTCTACTTCAATCCCGGGCGCGACAGCCATGAGGATGCCTTGCGAGTGCACGGCATCAGCAACGAATTTCTGCGCGACAAACCCAAGTTCTCCGAGGTGGCTCAAGAGATCCTGGCCTACCTACAGGGCGCTGAAATCATCATCCACAACGCGGCCTTCGATGTCGGCTTCTTGAACAAGGAACTCGAACTCATCGGCAAGCCCGCCTTGCCCCATTTTGTGGGAAGCATCACCGACACCTTGGCCATGGCCAAGGAGCTCTACCCCGGCAAACGCAATTCGTTGGACGCGCTCTGTGATCGCTTGGGCGTGGACAACTCAGGGCGCACCTTGCACGGCGCCTTGCTGGATGCTGAGCTGTTGGCTGATGTCTACATCAACATGACACGTGGACAGGACGCCTTGCTGATTGACGCGGGGGATGCCGCGGAGCAAGTGGGTGTAGGTTTTGAACGCATTGATCTGTCCCGCTTCGATCTGCCCGTGCTGCACGCCTCTGAGCAGGAACTTGCCGCGCATGGTGACGTGCTCGCGCAGATCGACAAGGCTTGCGGTGGCAAGACCGTGTGGCTTCAGCGAGTTGAAGCAGCGCAAGTTCAAGATTCGCATTGAACTTGTGGCATAATCTTGGTCTCTTGAGAACGCAGGGGTCTGCATAGATCCAGCAAGTCATCGCAAGCCGGTAGCCGTGTTTAGGTTGCATGGCTGCAGACGCAAGAATCAAGGGCGATTAGCTCAGCGGTAGAGCACTGCATTCACACTGCAGGGGTCACATGTTCGATCCATGTATCGCCCACCAATCATCATTAAAAGGTCACGACCGCGGTCGTGGCCTTTTTTGTTTTAGCGCCCTGTTCCGCAATAACTTGCGATAACGACCGAGGTATTTCCGTTTCGCGGATCAATATCCTTCATCCTGGAATGGACTTGTGAGTCTAGTCTAAATTAGACTGGACAGTCCAGTATGATTTCTGGATGTCCGAAGAAACCCGTATAGATACTCGCGCGCGCATCCTCCAAGCCGCGCTGGATACCTTCAGTGAGAAGGGTTACGCCGCCAGCGTGGATGACATCGCCCGCCGTGCCGGTGTGGTCAAGCAGACCCTGTACCACCACTTTGGCAGCAAAGAAGGGCTGTTTCGAGAGGCTTTCACCGGGATGTGCTCCATGCTGGTGGTCGATGCGGCCAGCAGTGCAGGCTCGGTGCGGCTGGATATTCAGCACTTCGTGGAGGCCTTTGAGAGTCGCGTGCTGAGCGAGGAAGGCCTTGCTTTTCACCGCGTGATGATGGCCGAGTTGCAGCGCTTTCCCGAATTGGCGCACACCCTGCACGAATCGTGGCAGGTGGCCCAGAACCGCTTGGTCCGCTTGCTGCAGGCGGGCATGGAGCGCGGGGAACTGCGGGCGGAGCCCGCTGAGTTTGCGGCTGAAGTGTTGATCAGTCTCCTGACGGGCGTGCACCGTGGCCGTCTGATGGGCAAGCCCCTGCACGAGTCGCAACTCTCCCCCGCGCAGATCGTTGACGTTTTCATGCGTGCTTTCGCTCCCGACGCAAAAGCCGCGCTCCCTGATTTCCCTTTGCATCCCTGAGAAGGACCCCTTATGAACGCCCCTGCATTCCGTCTTTCCATTCCGTCGTTCCTGCCGCGCGCTGCGGCCCTGGTGTTGGTGATTTCCGTACCCGTCTTCCTCGCGGCCTGTGGCAAATCCGAAGCCACTGCTGGCGCCGCCGCTGGCGGGCCGCCGGCCATGCCCCCGATGGAAGTTTCCGTCGTGATCGCCAGTCCTGGCGAGGCGCTGCTGACCAAGGAACTGCCGGGGCGTTTGCAAGCCTGGCGCACGGCGGAAGTTCGTGCCCGAGTCGAGGGCATCGTCGAGGAGCGCCTCTTCAATGAAGGCTCCGAGGTCAAGGCGGGTATGCCGCTGTACCGCATCGACGCGCGCACCTACAAGACGACCTATGCCGCGGCCAAGGCGGATCTGATCGCGGCGCAGGCCGTGGTCAACCGCTATCGACCCTTGGTGGAAATCAAGGCAGTGAGTCAGCAGGAGCTGGACAGCGCCGAAGCGCGTTTGCGTCAGGCGGAAGCGGCCTTGGCGCGCGCCGAGATGGATCTGGAAAACACCACCGTCCCGGCAGCCATCTCCGGCCGCATTGGCCGTTCCTTGGTCACCGAAGGCGCGTTGGTGGGTCGAGGCGAGGCCACGCAATTGGCCACCATTGAGCAGATCGATCCCATCTACGTGAATTTCACGCAGAGCAGTGCCGAGCTGCTTGCCTTGCGCGAGGCCATCAACAGCGGTCGTTGGAAGGAAGCCGAAACCCGTCGCATGGAGTTGGTGCTGGAGAACGGCAGCACTTACGCGCTGCCGGGCAAGCTGCTGTTCTCGGACCTGGCGGTGGACCCGAACACGGGCTCGGTGTCCATGCGCGCGGAGTTCCCGAACCCGAAGCGGGAGCTGCTGCCCGGCATGTTTGTGCGGGTGCGCTATCCGCAGGCGCGTGCTGACAAGCTCATCACCCTGCCGCAGCGCGCGGTGATGCTCACGCAGAACGGTGCCATCGTGATGGTGGTGGGGGCCGACGGCAAGGTGGCGCCGCGTCCCGTTCAGCTGGGCGGCATGAACGGCAGCACCTGGACGGTGACCGGCGGTTTGGCGGGTGGTGAGCAAGTCATGGTGGAGGGCCACATGAAGGCGCCGCCTGGCAGCACGGTCAAGCCGGTGATCTGGAATCCGACCCCGGCCGCAGGCGCGACGGCGCAAGCGCCGAATGGTGCGACACCCGGACAGAGCCGCTGAGCGCCCTGGCGCGCTCACGCTGAAGCAGAGCACAGAACAAGGAAATCGACATGGCTCGTTTTTTCGTCAACCGACCGGTCTTCGCCTGGGTGTTGGCGCTGGTGATCATGCTGGCCGGCGCCTTGGCGCTGCGGCAGCTGCCCGTGGCCCAATACCCCGAAGTGGCGCCGCCCGCGCTGGCCATCAATGTGACCTATCCCGGCGCCTCGGCCCAGGTGGTCGAGAACACCGTCGTCTCGCTCATCGAGCAGGAGATGAACGGCATCGAAGGTTTGCTCTACATGGACTCGTCCTCCGAGCAGAGCACGGGCACCATCAACCTGACCTTTCAGACGGGCACCGACATCGAAGTGGCTTCCGTCGAAGCCCAGAACCGCGTCAAGCGCGTCGAGGCGCGCCTGCCCGACGAGGTTCGGCGTCTCGGGGTCAACGTCACCAAGACCCGGCGCAACTACCTGATGTTCGTCATGCTGTTCTCGCCCGATGGCAGCCGCAGCAGCGTGGACCTGGCGAGTTACGCGGCCAGCAATGTGCTGGATGAAATCCGCCGCGTGCCGGGTGTGGGCGAGGCTCAGTTGTTTGGCTCTGAGTACTCCATGCGCTTGTGGGTGGACCCGGACAAGCTGGCGTCCTACAAGCTCAGCCCCAGCGACGTGATCGCCGCCGTGCGTGCGCAGAACGTGCTGCTGGCCGTGGGCGAGGTCAACCAACCGCCCGCGCCCGCTGGCATGGAGTACGCCGCGTCGGTCATCACCCGTGGTCGCCTCAGCACGCCGAAGGAGTTTGGCGATGTGGTGGTGCGTGCGCAGTCCGACGGTTCCCTGGTGCGCGTGCGTGATGTCGCGCGCGTCGAATTGGGCGCGCAGGATTACTCCGTTTTCGCGCGCATCGACGGCAAGTCCGCCGCAGGCGTGGGCATCAAGGTCGCGCCGGGCGCGAACGCCATGGCCACGGCCAAGGCGGTGCGCGCACGCATGGAGGAATTGGGCCGCTTCTTGCCCCAGGGCATGACCTGGGAAGTCCCGTATGACACCACGCCCTTCATCGATGTCTCGATCCAAGAAGTGATCAAGACCCTGATCGAAGCCGTGATCCTGGTGTTCATCGTGATGTACCTGTTCCTGGAGAACTGGCGCGCCACGCTGATCCCGACCATCGTGGTGCCGATCTCCCTGGTCGGCGCGGCGCTGGGGCTTTACGTGCTGGGGTACTCCATCAACGTGCTGACCTTGTTCGCGATGGTGTTGGCCATCGGCATCGTGGTGGACGACGCCATCGTGGTGGTGGAGAACGTCGAGCGCATCATGGAGGAGGAACATCTGCCGCCGCGCGAGGCCACGGCTAAGGCCATGGACCAGATCGTCGGCGCCATCATCGGCATCACCGTGGTGCTGTCGGCGGTGTTCGTGCCCATGGCGTTCTTCTCCGGCTCCGTGGGCGCCATCTACCGTCAGTTCGCGGTGACCCTGGTGCTGACCATGCTGTTCTCGGCGCTCATGGCCTTGACGCTCACGCCGGCACTCTGCGCCACCTTGCTCAAGCACGATCCGAAAGGTCACGCCTTGCCCAGCACGGGTTTCTTCGGCTGGTTCAACCGCACCTTCCTCGCGGCCACCCAGCGTTACGTCGCCGCGGTGCGCAAGCTGCTGGGCAAGCCCGGACGCTGGCTGGTGGTCTACGGCGTGATCGTCGCCGCCGCTGTGCTGATGTTCGCCAAACTGCCAGGCAGCTTCCTGCCCGAAGAAGACCAGGGCTACTTCATCACCATGGTCCAGTTGCCGCCCGGCGCCACGCAGGAGCGCACCGTCGCCGTGATGGAACAGGCTGAGAAGTTCTTCCTGAGCCAGCCCGAGGTCGAGCATGCGATTGGCATCGTGGGCTTCTCCTTCTTCGGCCGTGGCCAGAACGCGGGCCTGCTCTTCGTGCGTCTCAAGGATTGGGATTTGCGTCCGGACGAGAAGAACAGCGTCAAGGCGGTGGTGCAGCGCGCCAACGGCGCCTTGTTCATGCTCAAGCAAGCCTTCATTTTCAGTATCAACCCGCCCCCGATTCCGGAGCTGGCGGCCGTGGGCGGTTTCGACTTCCGCCTGCAAGATCGCGGTGGTTTGGGTCGCGAGCAGCTCGCGCAGGCGCAAGCCTTGGCGCTGCAGGCTGCCTCCAAGAACCCCGCGCTTGCTGGGGTGCGCTTGGACGGCATGCCGGCGGGCCCGCAGTTGCTGTTGGAGATCGACCGCGAGAAGGCCCAGACCCTGGGCGTGGACATCGCGACGCTCAACGACACGCTGCAGACCTTGTTCGGCACGGCCTACATCAATGACTTCGAGCGCAACGGTCGGGTGTTGCGGGTGCAGATGCAGGCCGACCCGGCTGTGCGCACCAGCCCTGAAGCCATGTTGCGCGTGCAGGTGCGCAATCGCACGGGTGGCATGGTCTCGCTGGCCGAGGTCGTCAAGCCCTTGTGGATGGTGGGCGCCCCCAAGCTCGACCGCTACAACGGCGTGCCCTCGGTCAAGCTCACCGGCAATCCCGCGCCGGGCTACAGCACGGGCCAGGCCATGGCTGCCATGGGAGGCATCGCGGCCCAGCTTCCTCCGGGCGTGGGGTACTCGTGGTCGGGCACGTCCTTCGAGGAGAGCCTGTCGGGTTCTCAGGCCCCCATGCTGTTCGCGATCTCGCTGATCGTGGTCTTCCTCTGCCTGGCAGCGCTGTACGAGAGCTGGTCCATTCCCTTCTCCGTGTTGCTGGTGGTGCCGCTGGGGGTGTTTGGCGCCTTGCTCGCGGTGCTGCTGCGCGGCCTGCCGAATGACGTCTACTTCAAGGTGGGGCTGATCGCGACCATCGGTTTGTCGTCCAAGAACGCCATCCTGATCATCGAGTTCGCGCGCAGCCTGCAAGACCAAGGCATGGCCCTGAAAGAGGCCATCATCGAGGCCTGCCGCCTGCGCTTGCGCCCGATCCTGATGACCTCGATCGCCTTCATCGTGGGCGTGTTGCCGCTGGCCATCTCCACCGGCGCAGGCGCGCAGAGTCGCCACGCCATCGGCACTGGTGTCATGGGGGGCATGATCGCCGCCACCGTGCTCGCGATCTTCCTGGTGCCAGTGTTTTATCTGACGGTGAGCCGACTGTTCCCGTCCAAGGGCCGGGACGGTGGCCAATCCGGTGACGGCCTGCCCGCGCTGGATGTGGGGGCGCGTCATGACTAAGTCGCAACCCGGCACGGTGGGCATCCATTTGCCTCTACCGTCGAACTCAGATCCTCACAACATGCCCTTCATGCTGCGTTCCCTGTCCCTGGTGGCCATGGCCGCCTTGCTCTCCGCGTGCACGGTCTTGACGCCAAGCTATGAGCGGCCCGCGCTGTCCGTGCCGGATGTGTGGCCCGCCGAGATCCAGGTGGACGCACGCACCGTGGCCGCCAAGCCGGTGGCTTGGGAGACCTTCTTTCCCGATGAGCGCTTGCGCGCCCTGATCCAGGTGGCCCTGGAGCACAACCGAGACATGCGCATTGCCACCGCGCGCGTGCTCGAGGCGCAGGCGCTGTACGGCGTCCAGCGTGCCGACCGTCTGCCCAGCCTGAATGCAGGGGCCAGCGTCGCGCGCAGCCGCACGCCCGGGGATCTGTCGGGCACCGGCAGCTCGGTGCTTGGGCGGCGAGCTGACGTCAATGTCGCGATACCTTCGTTCGAGCTGGACTTCTGGGGACGTGTGGCCAGTCTCAGCGATGCCGCCAAAGCCAGCTACCTGGCGACCGAGCAAGCCGAACGCAGCTTCCGCCTGTCCTTGATCGCCAACGTGGCCGATGCCTACCTGGCTTTGAGCGAGGCCGACGAGCGTCTGCAATTGGCGCAAGCAACGCTCAAAACCCGCGCGCAGACCCGTGACCTGGTGGACCAGCGCCGCAAGGGCGGTCTGGCTGGCGATCTGGACTACTTGCAGGCCGATGCCGCTTACGAAGGCGCCCGCGCCGAGGTCGCCTCGCTCACGCGGCAGCAGTCCGCTGCGCGCAATTACCAGGCCACCCTGGTCGGCACCCAGCCCGCGAATCTGCCGCCCGGTCGTTCCTTGGCCGCGCAAGGCATCGCGCTCGACCAACTGGCGGAGTTGCCCTCGCAAGTGCTGCTGCGTCGTCCCGACGTGCTCGCCGCCGAGCAGCGTCTGCTGGCCGCCAATGCCAACATTGGCGCGGCGCGTGCGGCCTTCTTCCCGCGCATCGGTTTCACCGGCTCCACCGGTTTTGCCAGCCGTGAGATCGATGGCCTGTTCAAGAGCGGTTCCGAGGCCTGGAGCTTCACGCCCACCATCAGTCTGCCGATCTTCCAAGGTGGGCGCAACAAGGCCAACCTCGACCTCGCCACGGTGCGCAAGGACATCGCCGTCGCCGAGTACGAGAAGACCATCCAGCAGGCTTTCCGCGAAGTGGCAGACCAACTGGTGGCCCGCGACCAACTGGCCGCGCAGCTGCAGGCGGTGGAGGCGCAGGAACGTTCACAGCAACGCGCCACGCTCATCGCTGAAGCGCGTTACGCGCAGGGCGTTGGCAGCTTCCTGGAAGTGCTGGACGCGCAACGCCAGCTCTTCGCCGTGCAGCAAAGCCTGATCCAGGTGCGCCGCAGCATGTGGTCCGCCGCCGCCCAGCTCTACAAGGCGCTGGGGGGCGGAGACGAGGTGGACTCGGTCAAGAAGGGCTGAGCCGCGCTGCCCTCGTCACACGCTTCAGCCCTGTTTGCGTTCCCGTCTGCACTATGCTTGACGCATGGAGCAGACCACAGAAACAGTTGATGTCGTTGTCGCGGGCGCAGGCGTGGTGGGCCTCGCCGTTGCCCGCGCCTTGGCTCAAAGCGGGCGCGAAGTGCTGGTGTTGGAAGCCGCCGGGGCCATCGGCACCGGCACCAGTTCCCGCAACAGCGAAGTCATCCACGCGGGACTTTATTACCCGACGGGCTCGCTCAAGGCGCGCCTGTGCGTTCAGGGGCGTGACATGCTCTACGCCTACTGCGCCGAGCGGGGCGTGAGCCATCGCCGCTGCGGCAAGCTGCTGGTCGCCACCAGTGAGGCGCAGAGGCCCAAGCTGCAAGCCATCGCCGAGCAGGCCGCGGCCAATGAGGTCCATGACCTGCAATGGCTCAGCCGCGAAGAGGCCCGCGCCCTTGAACCGGCGCTGGAGTGCGTGGCCGCGCTGCATTCACCCAGCACCGGCATCATCGACAGCCATGGCCTCATGCTGGCACTGCAAGGGGATCTGGAAAACGCGGGTGGGCAGGTGGTGTTGAACACGGCGGGGGCCCGCGCGGTGGTCGTGCCTCAGGGCATTGAGGTGGAAGCGGTGGACGGCGTATCGGGGAGCAGCACCCGACTGCTGGCCCGCACCTTCGTCAACGCAGCCGGTCTGAGCGCGCCCGCGCTGGCGCGCCAGATCCAGGGGCTGAACCCGCTGAATGTGCCGACCCCTCGTTACACCAAGGGCAGCTACTTTTCGCTGGCCGGGCGCGCACCTTTCTCTCGCCTCATCTACCCCATGCCCGAGGGCGGCGGCTTGGGCGTGCACCTCACACTCGACCTGGGCGGGCAGGCGCGTTTTGGTCCCGACGCCGAGTGGCTGTCCGTCACCTCCGCTGAGCAGATTGATTACACCGTCGATCCCGCGCGTGGCGATGCCTTTTATGCTGAAGTCCGCCGCTACTGGCCCGGCTTGCAAGACGGTGCATTGCAGCCCGCCTATTCAGGCGTGCGCCCCAAGATCAGCGGGCCGGACGACCCTGCCGCCGACTTCTTGATTCAGGGACCGGCCGACCACGGCGTGCCGGGGTTGGTCAACCTGTTCGGTATCGAATCGCCGGGGTTGACGAGTTGTTTGGCGATCGCTGAATCCGTGCGTCGATTGCACCACTCAAACCACGGTGAGCAATTTGCCAAGCTTTATTCCGTTGGGAAGTGACAAAAAGGATCGACGCTAATGTATCGGCGAATTCTCTTTCGGCTAAGTTCTCTCAATCATTCGTACAAAAAAATGATTGAGAGAGTAAGTAATCCCATGAAAAGCAGAGATTTGGTTCTTGGGCTTCTCATCGTGGGTGGTTTTTGGCTGCTTGCATGGCATGTCCACACAATCGCACCGTGGATTGATGCGATATTCGGTTGGGCACCAAGCGCCCCCGATTCCGAAGGGAAAATTCAATGGCGTCGGATATGGTCCAGCTTGCTTTGCTTGCCGACAATTTTTTTTATCATCGTCCTATACATCCGAAATATCCGTCAGAGGCGAAGCCGAAGCCAGCCTTCTGAATAAGTGCGTACGTTCAACACAATCAGTTTGTAGAG
>NZ_JBKFDG010000011.1:0-36692 GCF_046452315.1 Hylemonella sp. W303a
AATAACTGCTCAATTTCATGCTTGAGTCGATTATTTTAAAGATTCACTAAAAAAATAGGCTCAGCGCTTTGTTTAACGTCGCCAAAGAAATCTCATGGCTCTTCGCATCATTCCTGTCTCACCCATCGCATTGCCAGAAAGCTCGCCGGAGCTCAGAGTTCCACCATCGAAGGCAATTGAAGCAAGCCAGATGGACTACAAAACTCTTGCTCACGATGTCTTTTCAAGCAATGGGAAGACTGTGCTCTCAGGCCCGAGGCTGTTTGATCTCAAAGGTTTCTTGAAGGGAAAGTTCTATATTGATGGTATTGACGTATCTCGAAAAATTCGGGCTTCAGAGTATTCCCGGCATCATCGGATACACATACTGCACTCGGGGCGCGAGCTCTCCATATCTGCATTTGGTCACCAATGGAACTTACCGATCAACCCCGATTGCAATCAGATTTTCGCTGGCAAGCGAGTGGCATTTACTCTCTCAAAAAACAACTCGCTTACATGGATAAGAGACTGGATCATTTATTACGCAGTCAATCACGGCGTCGATGGCGTGCTCATTTATGACAACAACTCCGACGCATACACAATAAGTGAGATGACTACCGCACTTTCAGATATCAAAGGCGTAGAAATCGTAATCGTGCCTTGGAACTTTAAGTACGGCCACGCGCGTCGCGCTTCAGGCGGACTCATTACGCGTTTTGCATTCTGTCAGCGTGGCGCCTGGGAAAATGCCCACTTTCGCTTTCTGTCCAAAGCTGCCTGGGTGATAGACCCAGACATCGATGAATTGCTAGTGATGAAGGGGACTTCGATCGAAAAGGAATTAGCTTCGCATCGACGATCGATAGGGCTTTCTTTCGAAACTCGGAACGTGAAACCAATCACGTGGAGTTCTGATAGTCAAGAAAAATCTTTTCCCGACTATTTTCACTTTGAAAAAGGCGAGCGAAGAGGCAAGCCCAAATGGGTTCTTGTACCTGAACGCATCTCAAGAAAAAACAGTTGGCTCCGAGCGTTCTTACCAGAAGTAGTCTGGGAACACCATCGAATTCAAGGACTCAAGAAAATTCACAATAGCGAATCCTGCTATTTCGCTCATTTCACACATCTAACCACAGGCTGGAAACATTCTTCCCGGTTGATCAAACAAACTTACGATCCTCAAAAACACGTTTTTGATCAATCATTGATGGATCATCTTTTGAAGGCGTTCCCGGAGAAGATGAAAGCTGCCATCACTCAATTCCAGACAGCCGTTCAAATAGAACCAGTGCGAGACTAATCTTCTACAACGCACTCATGAATTAGTTGAGCAATTCGACTGCTACTCTGACTTTACTGCCAATATAAAACTGCTCTTCCCATTGATTGCCGTCGAGTTTGGGAGAAACCTCGTAAGCCGCACATTAAAGAACGGGTTTAGTTTTAATGCGCATACAGCCGAGAAGCTTCGGCGCCCAGCAGTTCTGGCCTGATCGGGAAAACAAGATATCAGTTTCGACCGAACATTTCGTTGAGCTTCTCCCGATCAATGTAGTTTTGAAATGCGCCCATGCTTACGGTAACCTGCACATCAGTCATCAGCTCTTGCATAGCCAATTGCCCCAGCGTCTGGAACGCCGACTGAATGGCAATTGGTCCTCCTTGTTTAAACGCTGCTTTTACTTGAGTCGAACACGACTCGGTCATTAGACGGGTCAATAGACCAGCCATCGCTTTGTCTGCCTCATCTTTGGCGTTGACAGCACCGGAAGCCAAATACTGTTTGATTTCGGGATGCACCCCCATGGCGAAGAATACCCAGCGAGCAAGGTCTTTTCTATCTTTTCCGCTTGTGTTGTCCGCCAGGCAATTCGGAAGCGAAATGTCCGATGTTGCTTGAGCATAAACCGGGAGAGCACCCGTCAAAAAAATAAGTGCTGCAATAGCGGGGAGCAAGGGTTGCCTAGTTCTCAAATGTCTTGCAATAAACATAATTCATGCGAAAAAAATAAGAGGACTGAATCCTACTACTCATCATCGAGTCAAGACTTTATCGGGTGTTCGCTTTCCATATCGTGGCTAAACCAACATTCAAAACGCCCGCCCCACCGTGAGATAGCCCTGCGTCTCCTGCCGCCCGTCTAGTCCCTGGGCAATCCCCAAGCGCAGCTGCAGCCCCAGGACATACAGCAGCTTAACCTCCCCCAGCAGCTCCACGCCCACACCACGCCAGTAGCGCGCAGGCGCGTCCTCGTCCCGACCCCAGGCACCACCCACGTCGTAGAACACGCTGGCGGAGAGGCGGTTGATGCCGACGGCGGGCACCATGAGGTGACGATCGATGTCGGCCAGGGGCGTGCGCCATTCGAGGCTGGCCACGCGCGCGTTGGCGCCTTGCAGCTCCGGTTCGTCACCACTGTAGCCGCGCAACGCGAGCGTGCGGTTGGCGAGTTGGACGCCGAGTTGCAGGTGCTCGTCCGTGGCGCCGCCGAGCTGAAAGACCTCGGTTCGCCCCTGGGCGCGGGCCTCGGTGTAACGCAGGCCCAGCACGCTGCGGCCTAGGGGCACAAAACCCCGCAGGTCGGCGCGCAGCACCGCGCCGTCATAGTCCTGGTCGCGAGGCAGATCATCACCGTCCTCGCCTTTGAAGGGCGAATAACTTTCGTAAAGCAGTCGGGCGTTCAAGCCCCGGTTCGCGCCCTCGCTGTACCAGTTGGCGTCCAGGCTGTCGTAGTCGATCACGGCGGCAGCGAGACGCGTGTCTTCGAGGCGGCGCGCGCTCTCGCTCTCCACGTCCACCCATTCGCTGCGCTGCAACGCGGCGCCCAAGCCCAGGCTGAAACGTCGCTCCAAGGTGGGCCAGCGGGCCATGCTCAGCCATTGGGCTTGGGTGTCGAGCTTGTAAGCCGTGGTTTCTTGGTCGTCGCTTTTGCCCGTCCAGGCGCGCGCTTCGATGCTGCGGCTGAACGACCAGTGATGCTGGCCTCGGTACAAATACTCAAGGCTACCCACGGCTTCGTTCTGCGTGGTTTCCGCGGCCAGCATGGCGGCGTATTGGTGCCAGCCCAGGGCGTCGGCGCCGCTGGTCTGCGCACCCACGGTGAAAAGACCATGGTCCGACATGAGGGCGGGCCACCACCAACGGGGGTACATCGAGCGCCAGGCGGCATACGAGCGGTCCACGCCCAGGGATTCACGGGCTGGGGTCGGGGGCGGAACTGGTGGGACGGGCCACGCTGGCGCCTCCTCCCGTGCCACCTGACGTGTTTGCAGCGGTGCGGTGGCAGCCATGCGGCGCAACTCATAGCCGCCCGGCACCACCGTCACCATCGCTAGGCTGCCATCGGCCGCGCGCCCTGATTGCGCCGCGACGCCGGTGTAAGCATGGCTGAGGCGGTGCAGGCCAGCATCATCGAGCTGCCAAACGTTGGGCACACCGTCTTCGCCCGCCTGGACCAGGGTCAGCCCCTGGCGATCAGTGGCAAGGCCATACAAGGGCCGGTCGCTGCGCAGGACGGTGCGGGGCGGAGCCTGCCGGTGCGCAAGGTCAAACTGCAGGATGCGCCAATCCGAAGCCTGGTGCGCCACGACGCTGACGCGCGTTGAATCGGCGGCCAGATCGATCAGCTCCACGCCCGCGGGCGGTTCGTAAAGCAACTGTTCGTTCCGCCCTTGCGCATCCAACCAGACCAAGCGTGTGACCCCTGCCTCCTGCTTGAGTGCCGCAATCCCCGTCCCGTGCCCTGCCCCGTGCCCTGCCGC
Organism: Hylemonella sp. W303a; assembly: GCF_046452315.1. Taxonomy (NCBI): domain Bacteria; kingdom Pseudomonadati; phylum Pseudomonadota; class Betaproteobacteria; order Burkholderiales; family Comamonadaceae; genus Hylemonella; species Hylemonella sp. W303a. Next base: position 3,748 of record NZ_JBKFDG010000011.1, read on the forward strand.
GTGCCCTGCCGCGTCCCCAGCACTGGCAAACACAGCGCGGCGCAAACGCGCGCAATGCGTGAGTCGCTCCAAACGGCCATCACGCAGCACATGCAGGTCAAAACTCAGCGTCCAGGCATCGCACAAATCGGGTTGGGCGATCAGCACACGGCCATCCGGCGCAGCGGTCACGCGCGCCTGCGCGTTGACCTGGGCCAGTTCATCGCGCTGTCCATCCGCCGCGAAACGGACCAGCTGCGGCGGGCCCAGCCCATCGTCCAGCACGGCCAGCAGCGCGCCATCGGCCTGCATCGCCACCGAGGGAATGCGAAACAGCTGCGCGGTCAGGGGGGAACCCGTCGCCTCGGGTTGCCGCCGCAGGGGCTCGGAGCGTTCATCGACCTGGGCGCTCAGGTCCGCGAGAAACTCGTCCCACAACGGGTCCAAGGTCTTGCCAGTGACGGCCACGGGGTTGCTGTTCAGACGGGGCCAAAAAGGCGGATTGGCGCTGTAGCGCGTGACCCAGTACCGGGGCGCGTCGGCGCCATACCGCCGGGTCAGGAAATCGTAGAAATAGGCGCCGTACAGGTACTGCTTGGACAGCGGCAAAGCGCGTCCATTGGCATTGAGTTCTTGCAGTCGGATGAAACCCCGCTGGCGCTCGGCCCGCAACCAGGTTTCATAGGCCGGGGAACGCAGGCGTCCCTGCCCGGACCAAGGGCCATCGCCGTCGCCCTGCGCGCCGGGGGAGCCGGAGAGGCCGCTCTCCACCTGCACCGCCAGGCCCTCCAACACCCAAGACGGGTTGAACAGGTTGGGTATGAACAGGGGCATGTTGCCAAAGATCTGCTGGCCTGCAGCGGACAAGGCCCGCACCTGGTCCAGGTGCACGGCGTGGGTGAGTTCGTGCACCAGCAGCAAGTCCAGCCAGGCGCTGTTTTCCAGCAGCTCGCCTTCATCCGGCGGGGCCAGCATGACGCCGATCAGATTGAAAGGCAGCGGTGTGGAGTAACCATTGGCCAGGTCGGTCTCACTGATCACGACAATTTCGGTGCGCCCACGCAAACGCCATTGCAAGGCTTCGACCACACGGGGGTAGGCACGCTCGGCGGCGCGGGCCACGGCTTCAGCCTGTACGCGCTGCGCAGACCGGTAATGGACGCGGAAGTTCGCGCTGTCGGCCGTGCGCCATTCGACGCGAGGGTCGGGGCTTTGCGCCTGCACCAGCGATGCAAGGCAGGACCACAGCAAGACCAGGCCCACGTGGCCCAGCAGTTTCTTCATGACTCAAGCTCCCTTTGGCGAATCCGCGTGGCGAACCCCTGTGGCGAACCCCTTTGGCGAATGATTCACAGCATTGGACGCACCGCCGCAGCCGTTTCCCAAAGCAAGGGTAGCAAATCACGTTTCAGATCCTCGGCCGACAGGCGCGAGGTCTCGGCCACCACGTTGAGCGCCGCCACGGTGCGGCCTTGGTTGTCGCGCAGGGGCACGGCCAAGGCGTGCACGCCGAGTTCGTGCTCCTCGCTGCTGAGGCAGTAGTCCTGCTTGCGCACCGCCTCGATCAACACGCTCAAGGCGCGCGACTCGGTCAAGGTATGGGCGGTCAGACGGGCCAAGGGCCGGCCCTTGAGCCAAGCGGCGAACTCCGGCTTGGGCAAGGCTGCCAGCAGCACCTTGCCAGTGGACGTGGCGTGGGCTGGCAAGCGCGCACCCAGGTGCAGGCCATACGGCAGCACGGTGGATGGCGCGCCGGCGTGCACCGGGCTGCTGCGCGCCACGATGACGACCTCGTCACCACCCAGCACCACGGCCGAGAAAGACTCTCCGGTGCGCAAGGCCAGGCGCTCCAGCGGCGCCTGCAGCACGCGCGGCAGGCGGGACGAGGCCAGGTAACTGCCCGAGAACCGCAAGACCTTGCTGGACAACCAAAACCAGGAACCGTCACTCTCCAGGTAGCCCAGGTGGGCCAACGTGAGCAGGTGTCGGCGCGCGGCGGCGCGCGTGATGCCCGCGCGCTGCGCGGCCAGGGTGGCGTTGAGGCGCTGGCGCTCGGTGTCGAAACTCTCCAGCACGGCCAGTCCCTTGACCATGCCCTCGATCAAATCGGCTTTGGCGATCATTGGTACCTCCTCCATGCATTCCTTGCGCGATCATCGCGCAGTGGTGGCGATTGTCGCGCAAAGCTGACAGGCAGTACCCCCTCTTTTCGGTCGCGCACCGCTACGCTCCAACGGAAGCGAGGCTGTGGACTGGAAGCTCAGCGAAATAAAGGAGGAGCCAAGGCGCAAGCCTTGGCGGGGGACATTCGCGGAGCTTTCAGTCCACAGCCTCACACGATGAACTAACACAGCAGGAGCAACACATGACCACCCCCACCCGCACCCAAGTCGCCATCATCGGCGCCGGTCCGTCCGGCCTGCTGCTGGGCGCGCTGCTGAACAAGGCTGGCATCGACGCCGTCATCGTGGAACGCCAGAGTGGCGACTACGTGCTGGGCCGCATCCGGGCTGGCGTGCTGGAGCAGGTCACCACAGACCTGATGGACGAGATCGGCGTCGGCGCGCGCATGCACAAGGAAGGCCTGGTGCACGGTGGCTTCGACATGCTGTTCCAAGGGCGGCGCCACCGCATCGACATGAACAAGCTTACCGGCGGCCAGAACGTCATGGTCTATGGCCAGACCGAGGTGACGCGCGACCTGATGGACGCGCGCAAGCAGGCGGGCCTGACCACCATCTATGAAGCCGCGAACGTCGCGATTCATGATTTCGGCGCAGGCAAGCCCCGCGTGACTTTCGAGAAAGATGGCAAGACCCATGAGCTGCAATGCGACTTCATCGCGGGGTGCGACGGCTTTCACGGGGTCTGCCGTGAGACCGTCAAGAAAAGCAGCTTCGCGTCCACGATCCGCGAGTACGAGAAGGTCTACAACTTTGGTTGGCTGGGCGTGCTGTCGGACACGCCGCCCGTGCACCATGAGCTGATCTACGTGAACAGCGAACGCGGCTTCGCGCTGTGCTCGCAGCGCAGCACCACGCGCAGCCGTTATTACCTGCAGGTGCCCTTGACGGACAAGGTGGAGCAATGGAGCGACCAGGCCTTCTGGGACGAGCTGAAACTGCGCCTGGACCCGCAGGCGCGCGAGCACCTGGTCATCGGCCCCAGCATCGAGAAAAGCATCGCCCCGCTGCGCAGCTTCGTCACGGAGCCGCTGCGCTTTGGCCGCCTGTTCCTGGCCGGTGACGCGGGCCACATCGTGCCGCCCACGGGCGCCAAGGGCTTGAACCTGGCCGCCACCGATGTGAAGTACCTCAGCGCCGCGCTGATCGAGTTCTACCGGGACAAGAGCGAAGCGGGCATCGACCACTACTCGGAACGCTGCCTCAAGCGCATCTGGCGGGCCGAGCGTTTCTCGTGGTGGTTCACCACCTTGATGCACCGTTTCCCCGAGAACGGCGAGATCGGCCAGAAGTTGCAGGAGGCTGAGCTGGATTACATCGTCCACTCCGAAACGGGCGCGCGCTCCGTCGCGGAGAACTACGTCGGCTTGCCCTTGGATTTCGGCGCCTGAGTCTCCTCGGCCCCAGCCGTCCCGGCTGCATGGCCAGGCCGGGCTCTCACAAGGCGGCCCCACACCGGGGGGTATGCAGACTGGCCGCGACCGGCGTCAGGGTCTGGCCCGATGCTGGGTTTGATCTGCATCAAAAGGCAGCGCGGCAAGCCGCATCAGGGTGCTCTCTGGTACCCTGAGCCTAGGCAATCCATCCCATAATTTGCCGATGAGCAAGAAACTGGATGCCATCGACCGGCGGCTGCTGGCGCTGCTGCAAGAGAACGCGGAAACCCCGCTGGCCACCTTGGCGGAGGCCGTGAACCTCTCCACATCTCCCTGCTGGCGTCGCGTGCAGGCCTTGCGCGAGCGCGGCTACATCACGCGCCACGTCGCGCTGGCGGACCGAGGCAAGCTCAACCTGGGTGTCACGGTGTTTGTTTCGGTCAAGACCAGCCAGCACAACCCGGCGTGGTTTGAGCAGTTCCGCGAAGCCGTGCGCCAGATTCCAGAGGTGCTGGAGTTCTACCGCATGAGCGGTGACGTGGACTACCTGCTGCGCGTCGTGGTGCCGGACATCGCCGCCTACGATGCGGTGTACCAGCGCCTGATCCGCTCGGTGGCGCTGAGCGACGTGAGCAGCAGTTTCGCGATGGAAGAACTGAAGTTCACCACCGCCCTGCCCTTGGATTACGCGAGCTGAGCCGTCTGGGCTCGGCCGCAACGCCCCGCGCAGCAGTCAAGCCAGGGCACCACGCAGGCTGCGTGTCTTGTCCCGGTGTCTTGAGGCTCACCCGTTGCGCCGCCCCTTGCGAGCACTCCCGGTTTCGCGCGGTGGCAGGCCAGTGTGCTGGGTCAAGATACGTCCCTTGGGCGGCGTCGCCGTGGATCGAGACGCACTCGGGCCCATGCCTGTGCCGGTGCTGCCCCCCGTGACCCGCGCGGTGACTGTGGTCTTGCCCGGTGGCGTGCTGTTCTTGCGCCGCGCGCTCTGGTAGCCGCCGTCCGTCAGCGGCTGGAAGGTCGGTATCAGGTGCTGCTTGCCGTTGCCGATCAGGTCGGCCCGGCCCATGGCCTTGAGTGCTTCGCGAAGCAGAGGCCAGTTGTTCGGGTCGTGGTAACGCAGAAACGCCTTGTGCAGACGGCGGCGCTTTTCGCCGCGCACGATGTCCACTTTCTCGGTGCGCCCCTCCTCACCCACGTCGCGATGGATGCCCTTGAGGCTGTTCAGGCCCGTGTGGTACATGGTCGTGGCCGTGGCCATGGGACTGGGGTAGAAGGTCTGCACCTGGTCGGCGCGGAAGCCGTTCTTCTTGAGCCAGAGCGCGAGGTTCATCATGTCCTCGTCGCGCGTGCCCGGGTGCGCGGCGATGAAGTACGGAATGAGGTACTGCTTCTTGCCCGCCTCCTCGCTGTACTTCTCGAACATCTGCTTGAAGCGGTCGTAGCTGCCGATGCCCGGTTTCATCATCTTGGACAGCGGCCCCTGCTCCGTGTGCTCGGGCGCGATCTTGAGGTAGCCCCCCACGTGGTGCTGCACCAGCTCTTTCACGTACTCAGGGCTCTTGACTGCCAGGTCATAGCGCAGGCCAGAGCCGATCAGGATCTTCTTCACGCCCTTGAGCGCGCGGGCGCGACGGTAGATCTTGATCAGCGCCGAGTGGTCGGTGTTGAGGTTCTGGCAAATGCCCGGGTAGACGCAACTGGGCTTGCGACAGGCAGCTTCGATCTCGGGCGACTTGCAGCCGATGCGGTACATATTCGCCGTCGGCCCGCCCAAGTCACTGATAACGCCGGTGAAGCCCTTGACCTTGTCGCGGATGTCCTCGACCTCCTGGATGATCGATTCCTCGGAACGGCTCTGGATGATGCGCCCTTCGTGCTCGGTGATGCTGCAGAAGGTGCAGCCGCCGAAGCAGCCGCGCATGATGTTCACGCTGAAGCGGATCATCTCCCAAGCCGGGATCTTGGTCGCGCCGTCGTGGCTGCCGTTCTCATCCGCGTAGCTCGGGTGCGGACTGCGCGCGTAATGCAAGCCAAACACGTGGTCCATCTCGGCCGTGGTGAGCGGGATGGGCGGCGGGTTGATCCAGACATCCCGCGCGGTCGTTCCCTCGCCGTGGGCCTGCACCAAGGCACGCGCGTTGCCCGGATTGGTTTCCAGGTGCAGCACGCGGTTGGCGTGGGCATAAAGCACTGGGTCGGACTTGACCTGCTCGAAACTGGGCAAGCGGATGACGGTGCGCGCGCGCGGCAGGCGCTTGATGCTGCCGCGCCCGTGCAAGGCTGGATTGGCCATGAAGGTGATGGGCTGCACGGCGGGCATGACGGCGGTGGCCACGGCACCACCTTGGTCAGCGCCCTGGCCAGTGCCCCTGCCGCCGCCCTCCTCGCCGTCCGACTTGCTGCAGCTCTGACCCTGGGCCGCGGCCTGTTCGGCGGTGGTCATGTAGGGGTTGATGTGCTCTTCGACATGGCCGGGCGTGTCCACCTCGGTGGAGTCAATCTCGAACCACGGGTCATCGCCCGGCGGGCTTTCGCGCCGCACGAAGGCCGTGCCACGCACGTCAGTGATCTCGTGCACCGGCTCCTTGGCGGCGATGCGGTGCGCCACTTCAACCAAGGCGCGCTCGGCGTTGCCGTAGAGCAGCAAGTCGCACTTGCTGTCGACCACGATGCTGCGGCGCACCTTGTCGCTCCAGTAGTCGTAGTGCGCGATGCGGCGCAGGGAACCTTCGATGCCACCCAGCACGATGGGCACGTCCGGATAGGCCTCGCGGCAACGCTGGCTGTAGACGATGGCCGCGCGGTCGGGGCGCTTGCCGCCGACATCGCCGGGGGTGTAGGCGTCGTCGCTGCGGATCTTGCGGTCGGCCGTGTAGCGGTTGATCATGGAATCCATGTTGCCCGCGGTCACGCCCCAGAACAGATTGGGCTTGCCCAGCACCTTGAAGGGCTCGGCGCTTTGCCAATCCGGCTGGGCGATGATGCCGACACGGAACCCTTGGGCTTCCAGCACGCGCCCGACCACGGCCATGCCAAAGCTGGGGTGGTCCACGTAGGCGTCTCCCGTCACCAGGATCACGTCGCAGCTGTCCCAGCCCAGGCGCTCCATCTCGGCGCGGCTCATGGGCAGGAAGGGCGCCGTGCCAAAGCGTTTGGCCCAATAGGGCCGGTAGCTCGTCAAAGGCTTGGCGGCGCGAGGAAAGAAGGAAACGTCGGAATAGGCTTGCATGGCATCGAGGCAGCCCGCCCGTGTGGAGGCGGACCAAACCGCCGATTGTCCCGGATTTGCACAAACCATGTGCTCAAGCCCCTGCCCCAACCCGGCCAAAGCGGCCGGTCAACAAGCCCGGTTTCGCCGCGCGGGGACGTCAGCGCGCCGCTGATTTCACACCGGATCGGAGGCCGCTTGTGATTGAGACGCCCGGGCCAGTGCGGGATGGTCCGATCGCGGGCAGTCCAGGTGGTAGCCCTGAACCATGTCCACGCCCAGGGCGCGCACCATGTCCAGTGTTGGCTGGTCTTCCACGAATTCGGCCACCGTGCGCTTGCCCAGGGCCCGGGCCACATCCACGATGGCGCGCACGAAAATCTGGTTGTCGCCATCCTTGGGCAGGTCTCGGATGAACAGGCCGTCGATCTTGAGCAGGTCGACCTTGAGGTGCTTGAGGTAGGCAAAGGACGCGAAACCGGCGCCGAAGTCGTCCAGGCAAGTCTGGCAACCGGTCTGGCGCAAGGCCTCGATGAAACACTCCGCATCCTGTAGGTCGGACACCGCGGAAGTTTCCGTCAGCTCGACGAGCAAGCGCGAGGGCTGCACACCATGGATGCGCAGCATCTCGGCGATGTAGTTCGGAAAACTGTTCTGGTCAAAGGAGCGGCCGGAAATGTTGACGGCCAGCGGCGGCATGTCCGGATTCGCGGCCAACTGCTCGATGCTGGCACGGACCACCCAGCGGTCGATGTCCAGGATCTTGCCGCTCTTCTCGGCGTGGGTGATGAACTGCCCCGGCATGATGAGGTGGGACGGATCGTCCACGTCCACCATGCGGATCAACACCTCCAGGTGGGACACCGTGCCGTCGCATGCGTGGTAAACGCCTTGGTAATGCAAGCGGAACAGCCCCTGCTCCAGCGCCCGCGCGATGCGGTCGTTCCAGCCCAGGCGGGTGATCATCTTGCGCGAGCTGTCACGCCCCGGCTCGTACAGCCGCCACGCGTTCTTGCCGCTTTCCTTGGCTTGGTACATGGCCGCGTCGGCGTGCGCCACCAGTTCCTCCGCGCTCACCGAGCCATGGGGGTACAGCGCGATGCCCAGGCTGGACGTCAGGCGCAGGTTCTGTCCGTCGAGGCGGAAGGGAATCAAAGCGATGGCGCGCACGATGCGTTCGGCCAGTTGCTCGGCTTCTTCTTGGCGCGCGTCGGGCATCAGCACGGCGAATTCGTCACCACCCAGACGGCATAGCAGCTCGTTGCGCCGGGTGAGCGCGCCAACCTCCGAGGCCACCCGGATCAGCACGGCATCCCCGGCGCGATGACCGAAGGTGTCGTTGATGTGCTTGAACTCGTCCAGGTCAAAGAACAGCAGCGCGCCATGCCGGTGTCGCCGTTGTGATTCCTGGATGAAGCGCGCCAATTCGTCCTCGAAGCGGCGGCGATTGAACAGCCCCGTCAAGGCGTCGCGTTCGGCGAGGTACACCAGTTGCTCGGCCGTCTGCCGCTCACGCGTGACGTCCTCGTGGATCCAGAGCTGGCCGATGAAGCGGCCTTCGGCGTCCCGCACCGGGTAGGCGGTCTGCACGATCACGCGACCATCGGCCGTGGCGATTTCGTGGGTGGTCGTGGTTTCGTGGGTTCCCAGGACCTCGCGCAGATGACTGGAGAAATGCTCGGGTTGCACGATCTCCACGGCCGAGCCGACCAGCACGTCCCCCACGGACCGACCGACCAGGTTGGCCTGTTCGTCCATCCGCCAAATGCGCAGGAAGGTCCGATTGCAATACTGGACCTGTCGGTCGGCGTTCACGAAGATGATGCCCAAGTCCATCGCACCGAGCAGCGCCAGCAGACGGGCATGCTCTTCCTCGAGGCCGGTCAGGTACCGGCGGCGCGCGGCCTCACCCGCGCGCAACTCCAACACCATGCCATCGAACGCCCGGGCCAGGCGCCCCAGTTCGTCGGCGCCGTTGAGGGCGATGGGCGCGGGAACGCGGCCTTGCCCCAATTGATCCACCGCCACGGTCAAGCGCTGCAGGGGCTGGGTCACGATGCGGCGTATGAGCACGCGCATGAACGCGAGGGCGGGCAACAAGCCCAGAATTCCGATCAAAAAGACCAAGGCCGTGCCCCAGCGCAGCACTTGGTCCACCTGGGACTGTGGTAAGAGCTGCACCCAACGCCAGTCTGGCCCTTTGATGCGAGACCAAGCCACCCAGTAGGCTTCGTGGCCGTTGTCGCCACCCGTTGCACCGATGCGTCGAGCGCCGCCGGTGGCGCCACCCATGCCCTCCTCGGCCGCGATCAAGGCGTGCACCTCGGTCAGCAGCGGATCGCCCAGGCTGGCAATGGCGAGTTGCCCGTCGGCTTGCACGATGTGATTTTGCAGGTCCGGGTGGGCGATGAGCTGGCCGTCCGCGCTCAGGATCATCTGCAGGCCGCCCTCGGCGCTGCGCGCGCGCACGGCGTCGATCAAGGTCTGGATCACGATGTCGTGCCCCACGGTGCCGACCCAGGCGCCGCGCCAGTCCAAGGGTTGGATGACCGACACCATCCAGGCCTGGGCCTGCTCATCGAAATAGACCGGCGTCCAGAACAGCTTGCGCTGCGGATTGTTCTCTGGACGCGAGCCCGTCATCGTGGGGTAGTTGGCGTTGGTGGCATCGGCGTGGGCGGCGCCGCCCCAATCGCGCCCCCGGGCATAGACCATCAGGCCGTTCTCCACGAAATCCATGTAGGCGGAAAAGAACGGCGGGGCCAGCGCCGGACCTTGCTCACGCAGCAACTGATAGCTGACGACGGCGCGCAGACGCATCGAATCGCTCGGGCCGCGCGGGCCGGGATTGAGGTACAGCGTAGGCGCGCTTTCCGTGTCCAAGCGCTCTGGGCGCAAGCGCCAGACGCCATCCCAACCCGGGGCGAACAAGGCGTTGAAGCGTCGGCGAGCCTCGCCAGGATCTTGTTGCTCCAAGCGCAAGAGCAACTCCTCCTGCAGGCGCGACACGCTGTTCTGAGCCTGAAGGAAGACGGCAGCGCCAGCCTCCGCACGCAAATCGGCAGTCTGCCTTGCCAGGATGGGCGCCAAGCGCGACGCCGCCCAACTCATCGCGCCATACCCCAGCACCGCCAGCAGGAGCAGCAAGGCGACGATCAATCCGCCCATGGTCCAGGACAGCTGACGCGTGACGGAAACCCAGCGCGAAACGGGTCGAGGGGCGATGCGGAACATGGGTTTTCATTACAACATAGCGGGTCAGTTTCGCGGGCTCTCCCCGTCTTGGACGTTGCCGCCATGCATCACCGCGCGGGTAAGATGAACCACATTCCTGCCGCCGAACTTATGCGCAAATCGCTGATCCTTGCCTGCGTGCTGGGTTTCACCGCCTTGACGGCACCCATTGCCGCATCCTTGTACTGGGCCTCGCATGAGGCGCTGCGCGCGGAGCTGGACTACGCAGGCTCCCTGGCGGATGAAATGCTGCGTCGCTCCGCCGCCGCGCGCCAACAGATTTACCTCGCCCTGGACACCTTGCGCGGAGCCGCGCGAGCAGACTGCTCCGACGCCACGCTGGCCCTGATGCGCGAGCTGACCATGGGACTGAGTTACCTCAAGGACGTGGGCGCGGTGCGAGAGGGCCGCTTGGTCTGCTCCTCGATGGGTCAGTACAGAAACGGCATCGCCTTGGGACCGAGCGATGTGCAAGTCTCCAGTGGGGTTCAGGTCTGGCGCGACGTGGTGCTGCCTTACGCGCCGGGGCTGCACCTCAATGTCTTCGAGCGCGATGGCTGGATGGTCGCGGTGCACCCCGATTTCGTCTTTGATTTGGCCTTGCACGACCAGGAAACGACGGTGGCCGTCTTGATCGGGTCGCCGCCCCTGATTCTTCAGTCACGCGGCCCCATCGAGCCGCTCCAACTGATGAATGACCCAGCGCTGACCGCTGGCCACGCTGAGCTGCCGGACCACTTGCTGGTGCGGCGCCACTCGGCTCAGAACAACCTCACCGCGCTGGTGGCGATCTCGCGCGTGGGTCTGCGCGAGCGCATGCAGCGGCAGGCTTTGATCCTTCTGCCGCTGGGCGCGGTGGCGGGCCTTTTGCTGGTGGCCGCGGTGGCCTTGGCCACGCACCGCCGTCTGAGCCTGCCCGGTGAAATCCGCCTGGGCCTCAAACGACAGGAGTTTCACCTGCACTATCAGCCGGTGGTGGACTTGCGCACGGGTCGTTGCGTTGGCGCCGAGGCCCTGCTGCGCTGGCGCAGGCCCGAGGGCCTGCCCATGTCACCCGATCTGTTCATTCCCGCGGCCGAACGCAGCGGCATGATCCGCGCGATCACGGCCCACGTCATCGACAACGCATTGAAAGACCTGCCCGCGCTGCTGGCGATGCAATCCGATTTTCATCTCGGCATCAACTTTTCCGCTCAGGACCTTGAAGCCGATGGCTCGATCACCCAATTGCTGCGGGGCCTGCGCGCGATGAAAGCGCCCGCGGGTAGCCTGGTGGTGGAGATCACCGAGCGCAACGTCACCGATGCCAAGGCGGCGGCCAAGCAGATCGCCCGCCTGCACGACCACGGCGTGCCAGTGGCGGTGGACGACTTCGGTACTGGGCATTCGAGCCTGTCGGTCCTGGCGGGACTGGAACTCGACATCCTGAAGATCGACAAATCCTTCGTCGACGCGATCGACGCCCAAGCGGCGGCCAGCCTGGTGCTACCGCACATCATCGACATGGCCAAGACCTTGAGCCTGTCCATGATCGCCGAAGGGGTCGAAACCGAAACCCAAGCGGATTACCTGCGCGAGCGCGGCGTTCAGCTGGCCCAGGGCTGGCTCTATGGCAAGCCGATGCCGCTGGAAGATCTGCTGGAGTTGCTGCGCACCCAAGGCCGTGCCTGGGCGACCCGCGGCCGGAGCCTGCCCGCTTGACCCCATGACCGAACCCCAGAAGTCGGCGTCCGAGTCCAAGGACGCCGCCGCCCCATCGGCGCCACGCTCCTGCACGGACCTCTTTGTGTCTTTCACCGTGTTGGCCCTGCAGGGCTTTGGCGGGGTCGCCGCCGTCGCGCAGCGCGAACTCGTGGAGCGCAAGCGCTGGATGACCGACCGCCAGTTCGTCGAAGAATGGGCGGTGGCCCAGATCATGCCTGGCCCCAACATCGTCAATCTCGCGCTGATGCTCGGCGCGCGTCACTTCGGCCTGCGTGGCGCGCTGTCCGCGATGGCGGGCATGCTGAGCGCGCCCTTGCTGGTGCTGCTGGCTCTCGCTGGGTTGCACGCCCGCTACGCAAGCCACCCTGCAGTGGCCGGTGCACTGCATGGCATGGGCGCGGTGGCGGCCGGACTGGTCATGGGCACGGGCTTGAAACTGCTGGCCACGCTCAAACAGAATCCCCTGCATCCGGCCCAGTGCCTGCTCTTGGGCCTGTCCTGCTTTGTTGCCATCGCTTGGCTGAGGTGGCCCCTGGTGTGGGTGCTGTTGGGGCTGGGTGGCCTGGGCTGGGCACTGGCCTGGTCGCGCTTGAAACGCCTTGAACGGCACTCCGCCAATGGCACAGGGGCACGATCATGAGCGCTTTGGCTGCCCCCCTGCTCTCCCTGGGCTTGATGGACTGGCTGCAACTGGTGCTGCATTTCGCCATGCTTTCGCTGTTGGCCGTGGGCGGCGCGATCACGACCACGCCAGACATGCACCGCTTTCTGGTGACCGAGCAGCGCTGGCTGAGCGAAACACAGTTCAACGCGTCGATTGCGATTGCACAGGCGGCACCCGGCCCCAATGTGTTGTTCATTGCCTTGCTGGGCTGGAACGTCGGGCTCAACCAGGGCGCGGGAGGGAGCGCCATGGCGTGGGGATTGCTCGGCGCCCTGGCCTGCCTTGTCAGCGTGCTGTTGCCGAGCTCCACGCTGGTCTATCTGACCGCGCGCTGGAGCCATGCCCACCGTGAACAACGTGCCGTGCGTGCCTTCAAGCAGGGGCTTGCGCCCGTGGTGGTGGCCTTGCTGATCTCCACGGGCTGGATTCTTGCCAGCGCGCAGTCCGAGGCATTCCATGACCTGGCCTCGGCCGTGCGCGAGGCGGGTCCGTTCTGGCTGCTGACTTCAGCCACCGCCTTGCTGGTGTGGCGCACGCGGCTGCACCTGCTTTGGCTGCTGGGCGCAGGCGCACTCGTGGGCATGTGGCTGACCTGAGGCCGGCCCGCTGCCGCGCGCGGCGACAATCCAAAGATGACCGTGAACGACCAACCGCCCCCGCCCGCCGCCGCTTCCAGTCGCCGTTGGCCGCGCCTGCTGCGCAGGCTGCTCGGCTCCTTGCTGATGCTGGGCTTGGTCATCGTGCTCGTTCTGATGGCAGGCCTGGCCTGGATCGCGGCGCGCTTCGACGCTCAAGCTCAGGCGCGTCAAATTGCCGAGCACATCCATGGCCAAACCGGCTACCAACTCATGGCAGCCGCCCCCAAGCTCACTTTCGCCCCCCGCCTCGGCCTCGCATGGGGCCCGCTGTCGCTGCTGTCCGCAGGGGAAGCCATGAGCACGGGAACCCCCGCACGCTCCGTGGCCACGGCTCAAGGCATGCACATGACCCTGGACCCGCTCGCTCTGTTGCGCGGGACAGTCCAGGTTCGACGGCTGCGCATTGAGGGGCTGAACCTCTGGCCCGCTCCTGATCGACGGTACGCCCTGCCGACGCTGGAGTTGAACCTCGCCCCGCTCGCGGCAACGGGTCCGAATCCGACCCCGGGCGTGAACGGACTCACGGGGCCGGCGCCACGCAACACCACGCCCCCAACGCGACCAGCCACCTCCAGCGGCAACCATGCGATCGCCGACCCGCGCTTGGCTCCGCCGCTCACCCATGCGCTCGAGCTGCACGCCACCGTGCTGGATGCCGCCAGTTTGTCTCGGCCGCTGCAGTTGCAAGGACAAATCGGGCTGGAGGCGCCAGAAGCCGCGACGCACGGCACCCTGTCCCGCCCACCGCGCGCTTTCCACATGCTGCTGCAAGGCACATGGGACCAAACCACGTTCGTCCTTGACGCCAGCCGCACCGAGGCGTCGGCGATCCTGCGCTTTGACCTGAACCTGGGCACCTTGGACCTGGACCACTACCAGTCGCACCCTCTCGCGCAGCCCCTGCGGCCAACCGCTGCGGGACCCGACGGCAACTCCTCGACGACCGACCTGCCCGAAGCCTCGATGCCGCAGGCGGTGGGTGCCCCCTCGGCCGACCGCGCCGCGCTTGCGAACGCCAGCCCAGGCGCGCGCGCCCGGCCGCCCAGCGCCGTCCCTCTGCTGCGCTGGGTGCATGACCTTGGACTCGATGAGGTGGACTTGCAAGGCACGCTGCGCGTGGCCTCGCTGCGGTTCATGAACCTGCAACTCCAGCACCTGCGCCTGCAGGCGCAGGCGCAGGACCTCCCTTTGCAAGAGAGCCAAGGCCGCAAGCGACGCCGCATCGATCTGAATCCGCTGACCGCTTCCCTCTACGACGGGGGCGTGCACGGGGCCTTGCGCATTCATCTTGACGACGAGATGCCCGAGACACCCCGCGCCTCGCCCGCGACCCCCTTCATCTCGGCAAAGCTGGACCTGCGGGACGTGCGCATCGGGCCGCTGCTGCGCGACGGATGGGGCATCGACTGGCTGGAAGGCCGAGGCAATATGGCGCTCGACCTGCGCAGCGGCGGCACCACGCCCGGTGCCTACGCGCGCCACCTGAATGGCAGCGTGGGCTTGCAGCTGCAGGACGGTTCCGTGGGACTGAACATCGCCGAGGTGCTGCGCGCCGGTCTGGGCCAAGTCGGTTCAAGCAACCGTGCAGGTCGCGCCGCTGCGTCGCCACCGCCGACCCCGCCGCGTACCGAGGCGGCAAGGTCGCCCTGGCGCACCCAGTTCGAGCGCTTGCGCGTGAGTTTTCAGATTGAAGACGGCGTCGCGCGCAGCCAAGACCTGAACCTCCAGGCGCCGCCCTGGCGCGCCGCAGGCACTGGCACGGCCTGGCTGGCAGAGAGGCGACTGGACTACACCTTGCGGGTCACCCTGGCGCCAGCCGCCCTGCAATCCGGGGCGGACACGACGCTGCAGTCGCTGGACAGCCTGCGAGGAGTGACTGTGCCGGTGCAGTTGCGAGGACCCTATGAGGACCTTCAGTGGCGCATCGCCTACGCCGACATCGCGCCGACGCGGCAACTGCGACAACAGCTTCGCGGCTGGGCCCAGGACACCCTGGATGCCCTGCGCGGCCTGCTGCCCCCGGGCAAGAAAGACTGAGCAGCGGCGGCGCTGAATCAGTCGTCGCCGAGTTGGCGGAATTTCAGCACCCGGGCCGCCAACAAGGTCTCGGCAAAAAAGCAGCCCAGCGCGGCCATGAAGCACAGCACCCCCGCGAGGAAGCCATAGATGGCGTAGTGGTCGATCTTGAACTCCGTGGTCTCGCCCAGGAACAGCAGCACGATGGTCAGGCCGATCACGAAGGCGCACAGTGTCAGCAGGCCGATGGTGGTGTTGGCCAAGAGGCCGCGCCGCCGCAGCGCGGCCAATTCCATCACCCAGTGCTGGGCCAAGGCCGGTTCGGCGTTGATGCGCAATTTCTCATCGAGCGTGCGGCCGCGGTCAATGATGCGCGCCAGCCGGCCGGCGACCGCGCCGATCATGCCGGCCACGGCGGTGAGCAAAAACACCGGCGCCACGGCAAGTTGAATGCCGTGGGTGACAGTGGAGGTTTCGGTGAAGAGAGCCATGGCCGGATTATCCGACCTGCACGGCCAGTGATCCAGTGGGATACCCCCAGTGGCCCCGCGCGCCCTCATCTTCCATCTGCAGGCAAGATCTCATAGTCGCCATCTCCCATGCCGCGCAAAGGCCCAAAGACGGCGTCCATGGCCAGTCGCTCGGCGGCCAGCCATGCCTCGGCGATCTCACGTTCGGCGTCCGTGAGCGCCACAAGGTCGGGCGGATCACCATAGGCCTGCGCGATGCGCTGGTAGGCCTGGTACACCGGCAGCACCATGTCGGCGTCGCCCAAACTGTCTTGCAGCATCAGCGCGAAGCGCCGCTGCGCGACTTGACGGGCGGTGTCCAGATCGGGCGCATCGCTGTCACCTTGTGTGTTGTACAGCCGCACGGCGTAGGGCAGTTCTAAATCCTTCATGGCGTGAGCTTAAGGCACGAGCCGCCGGCGGCTTAGGTACAGTGCGCCACCCCAACCGATAGGAGCAAGGACCGTGAGCGATCACCCAATCCCGCCTGACCAGGACCATGCCGCAGCCGTTCAAGGCAAGAAGCGCCGCTTGATCCCGCGCGTCATTTACATGGTGCTGATGGGGCTGGCCCTGCATTTGGCCGTCACACTGCTTTTCGCGGTCGCACTGGTGCAGTTGCTGCTGAGCATCGCCAGCGACGAAAGCAACGAACGCCTGCGCCGCTTTGGCCGAGGTCTGGGGCGTTACCTGCGGCAGATCGCGGATTTCCTGAGCTTCGCCCGCGAGGATGTGCCCTTTCCCTTCAACGAATGGCCTGACGCCGACTGAAATGGCGCCCGTGCGGACCGGCAACGGACGTCGGCGCGTCTAGGGCTTGAGCAGCGGACGGAACATCCACAGTCCCAGCAAGGGCCCGGCCCCCAGCAACGGCAAGAGCCAGGCCAGCGCCAAATGGGGTAAGGCCCGGGTGAACAGCTCGATGCTGAGCACCGAGATCAAGAAACCTATGCAATTGACCAAGGTCAACACGCTGCCTACCGCCGCCTGAGGTGCGTTGCGCGCGGTCAAGGCCGAAAACTGCGGCGAGTCGCCCGACACCGTCACGCCCCACACCAGCAGCCAGACGAGGAACAAGGCATCCGGCGCCTTCAGCATGAGTGGCGCAAGCAGGCAGCAGAGCGCGCTGACCGCCAATTGCACCTGGGCAACACGGGCACTGCCGTGCCGCCGCGCCAACCATCCACCGCCCGCGCAGCCGATGAAGCCCGCGCCGATGATGGCGAAGGCCCAGGCGCTCTGCGTCGCGCCCGCGAAACGCAGGCCAACGACCAGTGGCACCAGCACAAAGCAGGTATAGATCTCCCACATGTGGCCGAAATAGCCGAAGACCGACGCCCGCAGCTTGCGATCGCGCCAGATCAAAACGAGAGCGCCTAGCTTCAATCCTGAGGGAGCGCCGCCGCCCACGGCCTGACTGGCGCGACGCGCCCAGGGACTGTCGGGCACCTGCCAAGCCGTGAGCAACCCGCCCAAGGCCGCGAGGAGCGACACGCCCAGTACCACCGCCTGCCAGGGCGCCAAGCTCCACACCGCGACCACGCTTGTCCAATCGTCGTCGACCCCGGCTGAGGCGCTCGGCAGCACAGTCGCCAAAGCACGCAGGCCATGCGGCAAAGCGGTGCCCAAGATCAAGGCGCCAATCAGAACACCCATGGCGGCCCCCAGACCGTCGCGGTACCAGCTGGCGGCGATTTTCATGCCCACGGGATAAACGCCGGCAAGCAAGAAGCCAACAGCGAAACGCAGCACCAACAACCCTGCGAGATTGCCGTCCACCCCAAGCGTGGCGGCGTTCACCAAGGCTCCCAGGACGGCGCAAACCATGAACACCTTCGAGGGCGAAAATCGGTCGGCCACCATGAGCAAGGCAAAGACCAAGGTCCCCGCCACGAACCCCAATTGCACGGAGGATGTCAGGCGTCCCACCGCGTCGGGCGGCCACGCCCATGCTTGCTGTAAGTCAGGCATGACCGCATTGACGGCGAACCACAACGTGGTCGCCGCGAACTGCGACAGCACGATCACCGGCAGGATGCGACGGGGAACGGCGGTCGACGCGGGCTGTTGTGTTGAATCTTGGAGTACCTGCTGCGTCATCCGACGAGCTTACATGCCGCTGCGTTTGTGTAAAGTCGGCGCGTCCCGGCGTTTTCCTCTTTCCCCACAACAATTAACCTTTTGGTGATTTAAACCCATGCCACGTGCGCCGAAAACCGCTCCCGAGGAACGTCTGCGCGACGCGGACCGCTCGCAGAGCACCATCCTGACGGCGGCGCGTGATGAATTCGCCGAGTACGGCCTGGGGGGTGCGCGCATGGACCGCATCGCCGAGCGGGCGGGTCTGAACAAGCGCCTCATTTACTACTACTTCGAGGACAAGGAGAAGCTGTTCCAGGCCGTGCTCGAGCAAGCCTACGGCAACATCCGGGAAGAAGAGCGCAAGTTGCGCCTGCAAGACCTGACCCCCGCCGAGGCCGTGCGCACGCTCATCGAGTTCACCTGGAACTACTACCTGGCCCACCCTGAGTTCCTCACGCTGCTCAACAGCGCGAACCTGCACAAGGCGCGGCATCTGCAAGATTCGCGGCAAGCGCGCGCGCTGAACTCGCCCTTGCTGAACTTGCTCGCGGAGATTCTGGAGCGAGGGCGACGCGACGGCAGTTTCCGGGGCGGCGTGGACCCGATGCAGCTCTACATCTCGATCGCGGGCATGGCTTATTTCTACCTCTCGAACAACCACACCCTCTCGGCGATCTTCGGCCGAGATCTGATGTCGTCCAAGGCGCGCAACGAGCGCTTGTCTCACATGACCGACCTGATTCTGGGCGGATTGCTGCGCGACTGAGCCCACGACGATTCCGGCTCCCCCGGGGCAGACTGCAGCTCGTTCGCTGGCCTGTCAGAGCGCCTGATCGGGGCGATCCGGACGCCCCCCCCCGATCCAAGCCGACTTTCAGCCCTGTCGCGGACACTTCCACCACCTGGCACCCGCGGTCGGTTTGGTTTTTTCGGCCTTGACCTACCCCACAGGACTCCGGCGTATCCCTAATGCGCCAAAGAATCGGCGCTTCCTATAATTCACTGGGCAGTTAATTATTTCAATCACCCAGGAGACAACACCATGCGCTACACACGTCGATTCATCGCGGCCGCCTGGCTGGCGGCGCTTGCGCCGCTGTCGGCTATCGCCCAGGAGGCATACCCCAACAAGCCGATCCGCGTGATCGTGCCCTTCGCGGCGGGCAGCACCACGGACATCATCGCCCGAGCCATCACGGACAAGATGGGCCAGAGCATGGGTCAGCAGTTCGTGATCGACAACCGAGGTGGCGCCAGCGGCACCATCGGCCAGGCCGTGGTGGCTCAATCCGCGCCAGACGGTTACACCCTGATGATCCATTCGTCTTCCCACACGGTGACGCCGCATACCTTTGCCAAGCTCGCGTTTGATCCGCTGAAGGACTTTGCCCCCATCACTCCAATTTCGGCCACACCCAATGTGTTGGTGATCGCGCCGTCCAAGAACATCAAGTCGGTGCAGGAGCTGCTGAGCTATGCCCGCGCCAACCCGGGGCAGCTCAACTTCGCCTCGGCGGGCCAAGGCAGCGCGACCCATCTGAACGCCGAGAAGTTCAAACTCGCCGCCAAGATCGAGGCAACCAACATCCCCTTCAAGGGGTCGGCCGAGGCCGTGAACGAAGTCATCGCGGGTCGGGTGGATTACTACTTCTCGCCGATCGCGCCTGTGATCGGACAGATCCGCGGGGGCCAACTGCTGCCGCTTGCGGTCGGCTCGGCCCAACGCGCCAGCGCCTTGCCCGAAGTGCCCACGACGGCCGAGGCGGGCGTGCCGGGCTCGGAATTCAACTTTTGGATCGGGCTCTTCGCCCCCGGCAAGACCCCGCGCGCCATCGTGGATCGTCTGAACGCCGAAGTCGTGAAGGCCTTGGCGACACCGGAAGTCAAGGAACGCTTCCTGGCCCTGGGCGCCGATGCCTGGACGCTGACGCCGCGCGACTTCGACGCCTACATCCGCAACGAAATCAAGAACAACGCCGCGCTGGTCAAGGCCGCCGGCCTGGAAGTCCACCCCTGAGCGGCATCGCCGTCAACACCAACTCGTAGGAGAACTCATCCATGCCCACCCAACGTCTGGGGATCATCATGCACGGCGTCACCGGACGCATGGGCATGAACCAGCACCTGATCCGTTCCATCTGCGCCATCCGCGCCCAAGGCGGCGTCACGCTCTCGAATGGCGACAAGGTCATGCCCGACCCCATTCTGATCGGCCGCAACGCCGAGAAGATCGAGGCGTTGGCCAAGGCACACGGCATCGGGCGCTGGGGCACGGACCTGGACCAGGCGCTGGCGAGCAAGGAGGACACGGTCTTCTTCGACGCGGGCACGACACAGATGCGCCCCACGCTCTTGGCCCGGGCGCTGCGCGCGGGCAAGCATGTCTATTGCGAGAAGCCCATCGCCACCACGCTGGCCGAGGCCATGGACATCGCCAAGACAGCTCAAGAGGCCACCAGGAAGAGCGGACTCAAGCACGGCGCGGTGCAAGACAAGCTCTTCCTGCCCGGACTGCGCAAGCTGGACATGCTGCGGCGCGCCGGCTTTTTCGGCCGCATGCTGTCGCTGCGGCTGGAGTTCGGCTACTGGGTGTTCGAAGGCGATCTTCAACCCATCCAGCGCCCGAGCTGGAACTACCGTGCCGAGCATGGCGGCGGCATGATCCTGGACATGATGTGCCACTGGCGTTACGTGCTGGACAACCTGTTCGGCGAAGTGAAGTCCATCAGCTGCCTGGGCACCACCCACATCCCGCAACGCTGGGATGAAGCCGGCAAGCCCTACACCTGCACGGCCGACGACGCGGCCTACGCTGTCGCCGAGCTGATCGGCCACAACGGCGAGCCCGTCATCGCCCAGCTCAACATGTCCTGGGCCACGCGCGTCAACCGTGACGACTTGGTCACCTTCCACGTCGACGGCACGCATGGCTCGGCCGTGGCCACGCTGACCGACTGCAAAGCCCAAAGCCGCGTGAACACGCCACGCCCCGTCTGGAACCCGGACGTCAAGCAAACCATGGACTTCAGGGCCCAGTGGCAGGACGTGCCCGACACGCAGGTGTACGACAACGGCTTCAAGATCCAGTGGGAGCATTTCATCCGCCATGTGGTCGAAGACGCGCCCTACAGCTGGACCCTGCCCGAAGGCGCCAAGGGCGTGCAACTGGTGGAAGCCGCGCTGCAGAGCTGGAAGGAACGCCGCTTCGTCGACGTCCCGGCACTGAAATTCTGAGGAGACTCGAGATGGCCTTGTCCCTCAAGCTGCCCCATCTTTCCGGCACGCTGGAACACTACACGCTGCGCGGCACGATACCGGCCAAGCCGGCTGCAGGCGTGAAATTCAACCGCATCGCTTACTCCGCCGCCCATGTGGTCGCCGACCCGCGCGCGGCCATCGACCCCTGGCTGCAATGCGCGGTGGATTGGGACGCGACCATCGCCTACCGCCTACGCCTGTGGTCCCTGGGCCTGGGCGTGGCCGAAGCCATGGACACGGCCCAGCGCGGCATGGGCCTGGACTGGCCCACCTCACTGGAGCTCATCCGCCGCTCGCTGGAAGCGGCGAAGAGCGTGCCTGGTGCTCTCGTCGCCTCGGGTTGTGGCACCGACCATC
The DNA here is from genome assembly GCF_046452315.1 of Hylemonella sp. W303a. Taxonomy (NCBI): domain Bacteria; kingdom Pseudomonadati; phylum Pseudomonadota; class Betaproteobacteria; order Burkholderiales; family Comamonadaceae; genus Hylemonella; species Hylemonella sp. W303a. The sequence goes on from NZ_JBKFDG010000011.1 coordinate 24,956, forward strand.
TGGTGCTGGACGACGTGAAGAGCGTCGACGACGTGATCCGTGGTTATGAGCAGCAGATGGAAGCCATCGAGCGACTCGACGGCAAACTCATCGTCATGGCCAGCCGCGCGCTAGCGCGCGTGGCCAAGAGCCCCGCTGACTACGAGAAGGTCTACGACCGCATCCTCAGCCAAGCGAAACAGCCCGTCGTGCTGCATTGGCTGGGCGACATGTTCGACCCCGCACTTGCCGGATATTGGGGAACCAAGAATGTGGATGCGGCCATGGACACCGCGCTGGGCATCATCGCCGCGCACCCGGACAAGGTGGACGGCATCAAGATTTCCCTGCTCGACAAAGACAAGGAAATCGCCATGCGCCGCCGCCTGCCGACCACGGGCGGCCTGGATGGCCAGGGCGTTCGCATGTACACGGGCGACGACTTCAACTACGCCGAGCTGATCGCCGGCGACGGTTTCGGCACGGCAAGGGTGCGCGGGCAGAGTGACGCGCTGTTGGGCATCTTCGATGCCATCGCGCCCGCCGCCAGCGTCGCGCTGGGCGAGCTGGCCCAGGGCAACACGGAGAAGTTCCACGCCATCCTCGGCCCCACGGTGCCCCTGTCGCGCCACATCTTCGCGGCGCCCACGCGCTTCTACAAAACGGGCGTGGTGTTCATGGCCTGGCTCAATGGGCACCAATCCCACTTCACCATGGTGGGCGGACAGCAAAGCACCCGTTCGCTGATTCACTTCGCCGAACTGTTCCGCTTGGCCGACGCGGCGAACCTGTTTGAGCAGCCCGAGCTGGCCGTGCGCCGCATGCGAACGCTGCTGGCCCTGCATGGCGTGGAAGGGTGAACCACTGACCATGCGCGATTTCTCCACGAACCACCACTGGCTCTCGATCAACACCGCCACCCTGCGCCGTCAGAAAGGCCAGGAAGTTGCGCTCGACCTGATCATTGACCAATGCGCCGCGCGTGGCGTGCGCGCCATCAGCCCTTGGCGCGATCAGGTAGCCGCCGTCGGGCTTGACAAAATCGCGCGCCAGCTGAAAGCGCTGAACATCGAACTCTCCGGTTACTGCCGTGGCGGCTTCTACCCTGCCGCCGACGCGGCAGGCCTGCGCGCCGCGCTGGACGACAACCGCCGCGCCATCGATGAAGCCAAGACGCTCAACGCGCCCTGCCTGGTGCTGGTGGTCGGCGCCCTGCCCGGCGCGCTGCAAGGCAAGCCCGCTTACAAGGACATCGCGCGCGCACGCGGCGAGGTGCGCGATGGCATCGCGGCCTCGCTGGAGTACGCGCGCTCGGTCGGCATGCCCCTGGCCATTGAACCGCTGCACCCCATGCAAGCCGCCGAGCGCGCTTGCATCAATACGCTGGAACAGGCGCTGGACCTTTGCGACGAGCTCGACCCGCCGCGACCAGCGACGAGCGACACAGGGCGGCCAGCTGACCTGGGCATTGCGCTCGACGTCTACCACTGCTGGTGGGACCCGAAGCTGGAATCCCAAATCGCCCGCGCGGGTCGGGCCAGAGCCACACGCCTGCTGGCCTACCACGTCTGCGATTGGCTCACACCCACGCGTGACCTGCTCAACGACCGCGGCATGATGGGCGACGGCGTGGTGGAACTGCGCAAGCTCCGCGGCTGGGTCGAGGCTGCGGGTTACGCTGGCTACAGCGAGGTGGAGATTTTTTCGACGCTGGACTGGTGGCAGCGCCCTGGTGAGGAAACCCTGGCCACCTGCATCGAGCGCCACCGCAGCGTGGTCTGACAACGCCACGGTGCTGTCATGGCAGCGCGACGCGGCTATTGGAGGCGGCGGCGGGCTCAAAGCCGTCCGGGATGGCGCTACAGTGTGGCCTGTTCCTGAAAACCCACCATGGCAAAACAGAGCGAATGGCCCAGCAAAATGCTGGCCGTGATCAAGTCCGGTAACGTGGCAGCGGCCATCGCGCAGATCAAGGTCGCCCCGACGGTCAAAGACCTGCGCCAACTGCAGTCCGAATTGAACAAGGCCGGCCTGCGAGGCCGCTGGCGCGAGCTTGACTTGGCGATCGAAGAGAACATGGCGCTGCTGGCCGCGCCACGCCTGCATCGATCGCCCTGATCAGTCGATCTTCGCGCCCGAGTCCTTGATGACTTTGGCCCATTTGACGGTCTCGCTCTTCATCAAGGCCGCCAGCTCTTCCGGTGTGCTGGGCATGGGCTCCAGGCCGGCGGCTGAGAAACGCTCGCGGACATCGGCTGAGCGCAACACGGCACCAAACTCCGCGTTGAGCCGTTTCACGATCGCGGGGGGCGTGCCTGCCGGTGCGAGGATGGCAAACCAGCCGTTGGACTCATACCCCGGCAGTCCAGACTCGGCCAGGGTGGGCAGTTCCGGTGCCAGTGAGGAACGTGTCTTGCCCAGAACGCCCAGCACTTTGAGTCGGCCCGACTGCATCTGCGGCTTGATGGTCGTGATGTCAGCGATGGCCAAGGACGTCTCTCCTCCCATGATGGCGACCACTGCGGGGCCGCTGCCCTTGTAAGGCACGTGGGTGATGCTGACGCTGGCCATCGCGTTGAGCAATTCGCCCGACAGGTGCATGGCCGTGCCATTGCCACCGGAGGCATAGGTCAGCTTGCCGGGATCCTTCTTCGCCAGATCAATCACGTCCTTGACCGTCTTGACCGGCAGCGTCGCGCTGGCCGCCAGCACAAAGGGGCTGGTGCCGAAGCCGGTGATGGGCGCGAAGTCGCGCTGAGGGTCGTACGCCAAGTTTTTGTAGAGCGAGGGATTGGCGGTCAGGCCGCCCGCAGACGCCAACACCAGGGTGTAGCCGTCGGGCGCGGCCTTGGCCACCTGGCCCAGACCCAGGCCGCCTCCCGCTCCGGGCTTGTTGTCAACCACCACGGGCTGGCCCAGGCGTTCGGCCAGCTTGGGTGCGACGATGCGCGCGGCGGCGTCGCTGCTGCCGCCCGGCGGAAAGGTCACCACCAGCTTGATCGGGCTCGCGGGCCAAGCCTGCGCCAGCGCTGCGCTCGAGAGGCCGAGCAAGACACTCAGCGCCAAAAATCGACGTGTTTGTGAGAATTTCATGGGGTCTCCTGTCCTTTTGGTGATGATCGCCAACGCCTCTGCCGTGTCGCCTGCTCCGTTCAGAGCTGGAACAGGTTCACGGCATTGGTTTCGTAAAACATCTTCTTGTGCTCGGGCGACAACGGCAGCGCATCCATGGCAGCCACCTCGCCCAGTTCGTACTGATAGGGATAGTCCATCGCGTACATCACGCGGTCCATGCCCATCTGCTGCTGCACGAAGCTGATGGCCGGCTCCCAAGCCATGCCGCTGGTCGTGTACCAGAAGTTCTCGCGCAGGTAGTCACTGGGTTTCTTCTTGAGCGGTTTGACGCCCGGATGCCGGTTGGCGCGCACGATGCCAGCGTGCATGAAATCAATGCGGTACAGCCAGAAGGGCAAACCCTCTCCAAGGTGGCCCAGCACGATCTTGAGCTTGGGGAAACGGTCGAACAGGCCCGAGAGAATCAGGCGCAGGGCGTGCAAGCCGGTCTCGGCTTGGAAGCCATAGATCGCGGCATCCATGCAGCGCGGCAGAAAGGGCTGGATCATCTGCGGCGACGGCGTGTTGGGGTGGATGTAGAAAGGCACGTCCAAGGCCTCGGCCGCCGCGAACACATCCCAGTATTGCTCGTCGTCCAGGTAGAGGCCCATGGTGTGCGAATTGATGACCGCGCCTTTGAGGCCCAACTTCCGCACGGCCCGCTCCAGCTCCTGCGCCGCCTGGCGCGGCGCATGCGGCGCCACCGCGGCCAGGCCGGCGAACCGATCCGGGTGCTTGCGGATGGTTTCGGCCAGCTGGTCGTTGGTGGACACGGCCAGGGCGGCGGCTTCGTCGGGCGCGAAGACCTGCACGCCCGGCGCGGTCAGCAGCAGCAATTGCACGTCCACGCCTGCTGCGTCCATGTCAGCCAGGCGGCGTGTCTCCATGTCCTGAATTCGGTCACGCAGGTCCTTGGCGCGCGGCGCCTCGCTGGTGCCGAAGAAACCCCAAAGACTGAAGAAGCCGGGGTCGTCCAGGCTGCGGGTTTCGATGATCTGGCGGTACCTCTGCACCAATTCCGGCGTGGCCCAGGCCTCTTCCGTCGCAACGCGACGCCATGCGTTCTGACTCATCCTCGTCTCCTTTGACGTCGCATTAAACGCACTGATAATTCATCTGTAAAACGAAAAATATCGAATCACTCATGAATTTTTTTCAATGAGCCACTCCTTCTCTCCGACCCTGCGCCAGCTGCGCGCCTTCAAGGCGGTCTACCAATTGCGCAAGCTCGGCGCGGCGGCGCAGCAACTGTCGTTGACGCAATCCGCCGTGAGCGTGCTCATCCGTCAGTTGGAGGAAGGGCTGGGCGCGCGTCTGTTCGACCGCACGACGCGCTCGCTGCAGGCCACCCAGGCCGGCCAGGACGCCATCGAGGTGGTCGAGCGCATCCTGCGCGACGTGGACACGCTGGGCTCCAGCTTCATGGACTTGCGCGCGCACCAACGCGGGCGGGTCTGCATCGCCATCACGCCCACGCTGGCCGGCATGCTGCTGCCGGAGGTCATGCAGACCTTCAGCGCCCGCTACCCCCATGTGCAGACCTTGGTGGACGATGTGGCGCCTGATCAATTTCTCAGCCGCGTGGTGGGCGAGCACGTGGACTTCGGCATCGGCACGCCAGAACGCGCCGGTGGTGAGATCGAGCAGCACCCCTTGATGCGCGACACGCTCTGCCTGGTCTGCGCGCACGGCCACCCGCTGGCGGCGCTCAAGCAGGTGCGCTGGGCCGACCTGGATGGTCAAGCACTCATCACGGGGCGCCCCGGTTATGGCGTGCGCCACTTGGTCGAGACCAGCGCGGCCCGCGCGGGTGTGCGACTGAACGTGGTGGGAGAAGTGTCGTTCCAGTCCACGGCGCTGTGGCTGGCGCGCAGCGGCCAAGCCGTGGCATTGGTCCCGACGGCCTATGCCCTGTGCTTGGCGCACCCGGACCTGCTGATCAAACCCTTGCGCCAGCCCATGGTGTCGCGCGACATCTACCTGGTCAGCAAGCGCGGCCGTTCACTCTCGCTGGCCAGCCAGAGCTTCATTCAGGTGCTGCGCGAGGAGCTGGCGGCCGGTCGCGCGATGCCTCAGGTCGGCAAGGTGGCCGTGCCCAAAGCCGCGCGCAAGACCTGATCACAGCCGTGCCGCCAGGCGCGCGGCTTGGTCGATGGCGCGTTTGGCGTCCAGTTCACCGGCTTCGAAGGCACCACCGATCAGGTGCAGATCCACGCCAGGCCTTCGGCCCAAGGCCTGCAGCGCATCAAACACCGGTCTTTGCGACAACTGGCCAGCGCACAGCACCACGGTGTCGCAGGCGATCCAGCGCGGGGCTTCGCGCTTCTCGCCTTGGCTGACACACAGGCCCCAGGCCTCGGCACCCGCCTCGGTGTAGGTACCGATGCGCTCATAGTTCACGCCCCCCTCCATGCGCACCCGCTTCATTTTCAGTGCGGCGCGGTGGATCCAGCCGGTGGTCTTGCCGAGCCTCTCGCCCAGCTTGCCCGCCTTGCGCTGCAGCAGAGTGACTTCGCGGGGAGATGCGGGCGGCTGCGGCCCCTCGGGAGCCAAACCCCCTGGCGCCTGGGCGGGATCGACCACGCCCCACTCCGCCAACCAGCTTGGCAGATCCTGGGCCGTGGAGTGCCCGGCGCTGGTCAGGTATTCGGCCACGTCAAAGCCAATGCCCCCGGCACCCACGATCGCAACCCGGCGACCTGCTTGCTTCTTGCCTTGCAGCAGCTCCACGTAACTCATCACCCGCGCATCGTCTTGCCCCGCAATCTTGGGGTCACGCGGCACCACGCCGGTGGCGACCACCACCTCGTCGTAGCCGCTGAGGTCTTGGGCACTGGCGCGCGTGTTGAGATGCAGACGCACGCCCGTGGTCTCGATGCGCCGGCGCATATAGCGCAGCATGTCGTGGAATTCTTCCTTGCCGGGCACCTGCTTGGCCAGGTTGAGCTGGCCGCCGATCTCAGCGCTGGCCTCGAACAAATGCACCTCGTGGCCACGCTCGGCCGCGATCGTGGCCAGCGTCACCCCGGCCGGCCCCGCGCCGACGACCGCGATGCGCTTGGCCACCCTGCCCAGGTCTTTCAGAGGGCGGTAGAACAGCTCCGTCTCGTGGCAGGCGCGCGGGTTGACGAGGCAGCTCGTCAACTTGTTCACGAAGATGTGGTCCAGGCAAGCCTGGTTGCAGGCGATGCAGGTGTTGATCTCGTCCGCCCGACCCTCGGCCGCCTTGCGCACGAAGGCGGGGTCGGCCAACAAGGGGCGCGCCATGGAGACCATGTCCGCGCAGCCCTCAGCCAGCAGTTGCTCGGCGACGTCGGGGGTGTTGATGCGGTTGGATGTGACCAAGGGCGTGGGGATGCCCGCTGCGGCGAACTCGGCCTTCATCTTCTTCGTGACCCAGGCGAAAGCCGCGCGCGGCACGCTGGTCGCGATGGTGGGCACGCGCGCCTCGTGCCAACCGATGCCGGTGTTGATGATGCTTGTACCCCCCTGGGCCACCGCCTTGCCCAGGGTGACGACCTCGTCCCAGGAACTACCGCCGGGCACCAGGTCGATCATCGAGAGCCGGTAGATCAGGATGAAATCGGGTCCCACGGCCTCGCGCGTGCGCGCCACGATCTCGAGCGGCAGGCGCATGCGCTGGCTGTAATCGCCGCCCCAGGCGTCGTCACGGTGGTTGGTGTGACGCGCGAGGAACTGGTTGATGAAGTAGCCCTCGCTGCCCATGATTTCCACGCCGTCATAACCGGCCTCGCGCGCCTTGACCGCGCAGTTGACGAAGGCTCGGATTTGCCGCTCCACGCCACGCGCCGACAAGGCAAAGGGCTTGAAGGGCGAAATCGGCGACTTGATCGCCGACGGCGCAACCGCCAGCGGGTGGTAGGCGTAGCGGCCCGTGTGCAGGATCTGCAGCGCGATCTTGCCGCCGGCCTCGTGCACGGCTCGGGTCACGACCTGGTGCCGACGCGCCGCGCCCGAGGTGGACAAAGTGCCCGCGAAAGGCTTGGCCCAGCCCGCCACATTGGGTGCGAAACCGCCCGTCACCATCAAGCCGACGCCGCCCTCCGCGCGTTCGCGAAAGTAGGCGGCCAGCTTGCTCAGATCGCGTCCGTCTTCCAGGCCGGTGTGCATGGAGCCCATGAGCACCCGGTTCTTGAGCCGGGTGAAACCGAGGTCCAAGGGAGCCAGCAAATGCGGGTAGGGGCCGAGGCCGGTTTCAGCAGTGGTCATGGTGGCGGAGATGGTAAGTCCGCGGACCCTCGAAGCAGCGCGGACCCAGACCCGGACAAACCCGGCAGCGGCGCTGCTAAAATGCGCGTTTCTCGTTCGAGTCACACCAAAGTCACACCACCCCAGAAGGATTTGCCATGGGCAACAAGATCGTCACCGAAGCAGACCGCAAGGCCACTCCCCGCCCCGTTCCCCCGAACGGTTTCTCCCTGCCCACCGGTGGTCGCGGCCAGCGCGTGAGCCTGGAGCGCGGTGTCGCCACGCGCAGCAAGAAGAACCCGGGCAAGCGTCCGAGCAAGGGTGGTTGATCCACTTCGCTCCGTTTCCCCGAAAAAGGCCCTGCTCGCAGGGCCTTTTTCATGCCCGTCTCAAAACCAGCACCCCAAACAGCGCGGCCGTCAGGTACATGCTGACCGAATAAATGGCCGCGGGCAACGCAAGCTGGAAATTGCCCAGCACCGACAGCGCGACGAAAATGGCCAGCGTCGAGTTGTGGATCCCGATCTCGAAACTCACCGCCGTGGCCATGGGCTTCTCCAGCCCGGCGCCGCGCGAGAGGTAGTACCCCGCGAACAGACTCAGCAGGTTGAAGGCCAGCACCACCGGCCCCAGGCTGATCAGCGTCTGGCTCAGCGCCGACGACCATTCCTTGACGATGGCGATCAGCGCAAACGCCGCCAGCACGGCCATGCTCAGCGCTTTCATGGGCCGCTCCATGCGCGCGGCGAACCCCGGGTTGCGGCGACGCGCCGCCATGCCAATCAGCACCGGCAGCAGGATCACGGCCACCACCTCGAACACCTTGCCGAACTGCAGGGGCACGATCTGCCCGCTTTGCACGAAAGTGGCGATGGCCCAGTTGGTGATCAGCGGCAGGCTGACGATGGACAGCACGGTGTTGATGGCGGTGAGCGAGATGTTCATCGCCACATTGCCGCCGAACAGGTGGCTGAACAGATTGGCCGACACGCCACCTGGCGAGGCCGCCAGCAGTAGCAGGCCCACGGCGTAAACCGGCGCCAGGCCCGTCATCACCACAAGCAGCCAGGCCAAGGCGGGCAGCAACACCATCTGGATGAGCAGCGCCAGCAATACCGCCCGAGGATGGTGACGTAGGCGCGTGAAATCGCCCCCCGTCAAGGACAAGCCCAGGCCAAACATCACCAGGGCCAGGGCGCCCAGCAGCAGTTGGGGCAGCAGGTCGATGAAATTCATGCGCGCGGCCCGCGCCGTTCATACGGCTTTGTTGTCATGGGGTCTCCTCGGTTTGTGAACCGGCCCCATGATAGGCAAGCCACGCGCTTGCGCCTGCCCGTGCTTACCCCGTGCGCGATCAATACGCCTTGAAGTTCGCCGCGACCCGCTGCTTCAGATAATCGCCCGCCGTGATGGCCGGGTACTTGCGGCCCGGGCCTTCGATCACGGCCGAGCGGTTGGCCTGGGCGAAGAAGGCCAGGCTGTAGCGCGGCCCCATGTACTCACCCGGCTGCGGATTGCGCACGCGGTGGAAGTTGCTGGGCAGGCGGTCATCGCTCCAGCGCATCAGCATGTCGCCAATGTTGCAAGTGATGGCTTCACCGTCGGGCGGGATCGGCGTCCAGGCCTGCGCATCCATCTCCTTGCCGGGGCAAACTTCCAAACCGCCCTGCCCCTGGCGCTGGTAGAGCAAGGTGAGGCAATCGAAATCGGTGTGCGCGCCGGCACGCCACAGATCCAACTTGTCCTGCGCCTCGGGCGGAATGGCGTAGTAATGCAGCAGGCGCAGCGTGCTCTGGTAGTCCGCTTGGTCGGGATCGTGGGCTCGCGTGAAGAAATCGGCGTCGAAGCCGAGCTTGTGCGCAAAGCAGGACAGCACCTGCATCCCTACAGTCCAACTCTTGCGCTCGAAGGCCAGCATGGCCGCTTGAAAGCCCGGCAACTCGGCCTCGGTGGGCCAGAGGTCCGCCATGTGGGGCCGGGTGATCTGGTAGCTCTCCTTCTGGTCCGGCGTGCCGGTGGAAGGCCGCACCTGAGCGCGGCTCTCCCAGCCCACATTGAGCGCCTTCTTGTGCGGGTATTGCTGCTTCACGAATTCCGGCAAGGCGAAGAAGCGCTCGGCCATGGCGAACGCAGCCTGAATTTCCTCGGGACAGATGCCGTGATGGATGAGTTGGAAGAAGCCCACGTCCACCGCTGCGTCCCAGAGCTGGTCGGCGATCTCGGCCTTGCGGGCTTCGAAGTTGGAGAGGTCGATGCGGCGGATTTCGCGCGCGGTGTCTAGCGTGCCCATCGCGCCCATGCGCGATTCTTTTTGCAGCTCGGTGAGGTCGTAAGCAGGTGCGGTCATGCCAATCTCCTGAAAGTTGAACTTCAAGAGCAATTTCCGGGCGCCGGACCGACCGACGCTGAACGCTTCTACTCCTGACCCAGCACAAGCAAAGTGCGGGCCAGCGTGGCCAATGTCTCTGTATACAAAATTGGCATATCGCTTGCTTGAAGACTCCCAAGAGTAGAAGCGTTCAGCGCAGGCTCAGCCAGCGCCCGGAAATTGCTCTGGAAACCTGGTCCAACCGACCAGGCACTCAACCCCTTCCAGGAGCATTGCCATGTGCGTCGTCACTTCCTCGGTACGTCTACTGCCCTTGCCGCTTCCACCCTCGCCGCCCCTGCGGTCTGGGCCCAATCCGCCCCCAAGCTCACACCCCTGAAGTTCACGCTGGACTTCCGCGTCACCGGACAGACCGCGCCCTTCTTCCTGGCCTTGGCCCAAGGCTACTACCGCGATGAAGGACTGGATGTGTCCATCGACGTGGGTGCAGGCTCGGTGACCTCCATCACCCGCGTGGCCAGTGGCGTGTACCAATTGGGTCTGGGCGATATCTCTTCGCTGATCGAGTTCCAGGCCCAGAACCCCGGCACGCCGGCGGTGCAGGCCGTCTACCAGTACTACAACCGCGCACCATTCGTGATCATCGGCCGCAAGGACCGGGGCATCACCAGCGACTTCCAGAGCCTCAAGGGCAAGCGCATCGCCGCGGCCGCCGTGGAGTCCACCCGCCGCGCTTGGCCCATGGTGGCCAACAAGCTCAAGCTCGGCGCCGATCATTTCCAATGGATCACCACTGACTTCAGCGCTCGCGACAACGTGATGGTGCGCGGTGACGTGGACGGTGCCACCTATTTTCACGACTCAGCCGTGTCGCTCTTCGCGCGCATGAACCCGCAAGAGCTGTCGGTGCTCAAGTACACCGAGGCCGGGGTGAACCTGTATGGCAACGCGGTGCTGGCAAGCCGCAAGTTGATCACCGAACAACCGACCCTGGTCGCGGGTTTTCTGCGTGCCAGCAACCGCGCACTGAAAGAGACACTGGCCAATCCAGCCGCGGCCATCGCCGCCATCAAGCAACGCGAGCCCATCCTGGACGAATCGGTGGAACTTGAACGCTGGCGCCTGACCGCGCAGTACGTGGCGGCAACTGACGTGGTCAGCCATGGCCTGGGCGACGTGCGCAAGGCGCTGCTGGAAGAGCAAATTGCCCAGGTGGCACAGGTCTTCGGCCTGCAAAACCGTCCCGTCGCCGACAGCGTGTTCGAGCGCAGCCTCCTGCCCACCAGCGCGGAACGCAGCTACAAGGCATGAGCATGAACCTGCCCGAGGAAGTCACCCTGGACGAGCGCGACAGCACCTATTTGCGCCAGGCGATCAAGTGGTCGGCCAACGGACGCGCGCGCGGCAACCGGCCCTTTGGGGCGGTCATCGTCTCGGACCGGGGCGAGGTGCTGGCCGAGGCCTGGTGCAACACCAGCGAAACCGGCGACTGCACGGGCCATGCGGAAACCAATGCCGTGCGCCTGGTCTCGCCGCTCGTGGACCGTGACACCTTATCGCGCGCGACGCTCTACTCATCGGCCGAGCCTTGCGTGATGTGCGCGGGCGCCATCTTTTGGTCCAATATCGGGCGCGTGGTTTACGGCATCGACGCGGTGCGGCTTCGGGTGTTTCGCGGTGAGCGGGCTGAGCAGCGCGACGCGGAGCTGTCTTGCAGAGACGTGTTCGCGGCGTCGCCCCACCCTATCCAGTGCATCGGACCGGCCTTGATCGCACAGGCCAGCGCCCCGCACCAGGGATTCTGGAAACGCTGAAACCCTGCAGCCCCGGTCGGGCGGTCCTGTCTCGACGAGGGCTCAGCGCAAGGACAGCAGCGCGGGTTGAGCACCGGCGCGGCCCGCGCTGGCACCCCCTGCTCCAGCGTTCGCGCCGTTCAGCTTGAACACCGCCACGGTCTGCACCAGCTCCTGCGATTGCGAACGCAGGCTCGACGCCGCCGCCGCCATCTCCTCCACCAGCGCCGCGTTCTGCTGCGTCGCCTGGTCCATGTTCGTCACTGCCTCGCCCACTTGCGCCACCCCAGCGCTCTGCTCCGCGCTGGCCGCG
>NZ_JBKFDG010000012.1:0-26310 GCF_046452315.1 Hylemonella sp. W303a
TTGCTGCAGTAAAGGTTGGGGAGAGGAGGCTGGGCGGGAAGTGCTTTCCTGTCCCTGCTTTCCAGGGCTGGCACCGGAAACGGCGCCAGCCCTTTTTGTTTTGCATCATGGAATTGGAGCGGATCCAGTGGGGATTGGGCGCATGTGCTCCGACGCGTTCCATTTGTTACGCACTCGCCTGGAGTCGCCTCAAGTTTTTAGGCTTGAGGCCGATAACCGAGACAGGCAGAACAATGGCCTTTTGCGCCCGCTAATCGGCCGTGACAGGCTGTAGGCACGCGAACCATAATCTGCACTAATTTCGGCTTCTGGCGCCACTTCGGCGACCAGGCTGTTCAGGAGTTTTTCATGGCTACGATGTCTTCGGTGGGTATCGGTACGAATGGTCTGGATGTCCAGAGCATCGTTTCGCAGTTGGTTGCCCTGGAAAAGAAGCCGCTGGAGAAGCTCGCGCTCGAGAAAACGCGAACCGAAGCCAGAATCACATTGATGGGGCAGATGACGTCCTTGGCCGACTCCTTGAACACCGCGGTCACCAAACTGGCCAGCGTGACGGGATGGAATGCTGTCGCCGCAAGCTCCTCTAGCGACGCAGTGACGGTGAGTGCCGTAGGGGGGGCTCAGCCTACTAGTCTGTCGGTACAGGTTCAACAGGTGGCGGCAGCGCGATCCACTGCATCGATGGCGTTCGCGGCAAATTCCTTTGTCGGCTCCGGGACACTGAAGGTGACGATAGGGACAGGGCCGACTGCCACATCAACCGACATCGTCGTTTCCGCCACGGATAAGTTGTCCGATGTGGCCAGCAAGATCAATGGCAGTAATGCCGGTGTTACGGCCACCGTCATGACGGATCCGAACACGGGTGAGCAGCGCCTGCTGCTCAATGGCAAGGAGACTGGGCAGAGCAAGGCTTTCTCGTTGTCTGTGGAGGAGGGGGGCGTCCCAGCCGACAATACAGATAACAGTGGGTTGTCTCGCCTTGTTTACACCGACGGCACAAGCAGCACCTTTCATGAGACGACCGCTGCAGCGGACGCCCAGATCACCGTGAACGGCATCGCGCTGACTTCTGCCACCAACACTTTCACCGACGTGGTGGCCGGCGTGACCATCACGGCCACCAAAGTTACATCATCTCCAGCCACGGTGTCGATCAGTCGCAATACCTCGGCGATGAAGACCAACATCGAGGCCTTCGTCAAGGCCTACAACGAGTTGAATGATCTGTTGAATCAAACAACCAAGTACGAAGAAGGTACGCAGACAGCTGGTGCATTCCAAGGAGACAGCACGCTCTTGGCCATGCAGCGTTCCTTGCGCTCGGCATTGGGCAATGTTTTTGGTTCGACCAATGGTGGTTACAACTCGTTCAGCAGCATTGGTGTGAGGGTCGCTGGTAGCGCAGACATGCGTCCAGACGGTCACTTAGAGATTGACGAAACCAAACTGTCCGCGGCTTTGGCGAATCCCGAAGCTATGAAGACTTTGTTTGTCGGCAACCGCGTGAGCGACCCTGGGCAAGCGCAATCCGCTACAACGGCTGCAATTGGCAGCACAAGCATCGCGGTCGGTGACGGCACTTTGTCGATTGAGTTGGGTTCCTGGGGTGGCGATGCGTTCGCAAGTGCCTTTACACCCCGTGGACCTGCAGTGAATATCACCGTGACGGCGACGGACACCATTGATGACATCGTCAACAAGATAAATGCCGATGATGCCGCCGGAGTGATCGCGTCATCAACGGCAAGTGGCGCGCTGATTCTGACCAGTCGTTACACCGGTGCGGAAATGGCGTTCAATATGACTGTCACCGATAACGATGGCAACAACGCTGATGCGAGCGGCCTCTCACGCTTGGCACTCGTTGCGGGCAGCGTTACGCAATCCGCCAAGGACCCGTTGTCCAGTGGCAGCGAAGGGATCGGACAGAGCTTCAAGAATCTAATGACTGCGCTCTTGGGCGGTACAACGGGCAATTTTGGTGCTACGGGCTTCTTCAAGCGCAAGGATGAGAGCTTGCAGACCGAGCTTGACAACAACGCGCTTGCGCAGGCCAAAGTGAATGACAAGGCCAGTCGGGTTGAGACGCAACTGAATCGCAAGTACAGCGCGCTCGATCTGCAGATGACCCAGCTGAACTCTCTCAGCACCTATCTGTCGCAGCAAATTGCCCAGTGGAACAAGTCCAATTCCTGAGATTGAGCGGCTTTATTTGCGCTTGGGGTGTGCCGATATAGAGTTCAGTGGAGCGCAAAATAGCGGCTCCTCGTTGAATTCCGTATCGGCTTGATTTTCAGATAGGACGGGTCACCCCATGTTTTCTCCGGCACGCCCTGGTGCCGCCGATGCCTACAGGCGCATCGGCGTTGAGACCAGCATGCACACCGTGGATCAACACCAGATCGTGAATCTGTTGTTCGAGGGGGTGTTGCGCGAAATCGTCCGGGCCCGTGGTGCCATTCAGCGCGGTGACCTGACGACCAAGATCGACGCCATCTCGCGTGCCCTGCGCATCATTGAGGAAGGCCTGTCGACCAGTCTGGATCGGGTTGACGGCGGTGAGCTGGCGCAGAACCTGTCGACGTTGTACGACTACTGCATGCGTCAGCTGGTGCTGGCGAATGTGCGTGGCGATGAGTCGCTGCTGCAGGAGGTGCAATCGCTGCTGGAGCCGATTGCGCAGAGTTGGAAGGACATCAGAGCGCAAGCCCTTGGGCTAGGCGCCGAGTCTGGCGAAACGTCCCCTCAGGGACAACGCGCTGGCCCCCTCGCGGGAAGCGCAGGAACCGGGAGTTGACCATGTCTCAGATGCTGATTGACTACTACAAGTCCATTGAAGACGGCAGCCGTCGCATGCTGGAAGCGGCCCGCGCCAAGGATCTTGAAGGCGTGATGCGTTACGAGGGCGTTTGCGCCGTGCTCATTGAGCAACTGCGTCAGCGTGCTCGCGAGGAAAACTTGAGCGCGGAAGATCGGCGCGAGAAGACGCAGATCATGCAGCGCATCTTGCGCAACGACGCCGAAATTCGCCAATTGACCGAGCCTTGGCTGGGGCAGTTGGAAGAAGAGATGACCGGCGGTCTTTTCGACAAGACACACCCCAAAGTCCTGCACTGAACTGGGTGCCGCCAGCCGCGCGAGGCATGCGGCGCATCGAAGGACCAATGCGTGGCCCCGCACGGGCCAGCATCCTTGCCATCTGAGCGAGACAGCGACGCCACCTGAAATGGCCTGCTGTCCAAGGTTCAGACGGACATGTTCATGATGTCGGTGTAGGCCTGCACCATGCGGTTGCGCACATGCAGAGTGGCTTGGAAGCCGATCTGGGCTTTTTGCATGGCCACCATCGTCTCTTCCAGGCTGACTTTCGGGTTTTCCATCTGCACTTGGCGTTGCATTTCGCCCGAGTAGTTCTGGGACTTGCTCACGGCGCGCAGGGCGGCCTTGAACTCGTCCGTGAAGCCTTGTGGGCCGTGCGATTCGTCCGGCATCACGGCCTTGCGAGCGGTGTCCGGTTGAGTGCGGTTGAGTGTCAGGTTGGGGTTCAGTCGCAAGTCCATGTCAGTGTTCCTTGGGTTGAACGGTCAATGGGTCCATGAAGTCACGAACTGGGCCGGAAAAGCCGGGATGATGGTGATGTTGTCCTCTTGACAACCCCCGCCAATCGCGTCCGCGTCCGTGAGGAATTGGGGGAGATGCTAGTCCCCGCCCTCTGGGGCTTTGGGGGGAAAAGGAGGGTGTTTCCCTGCCTTTTTCCACTAAAGATTTTGGTCGCTGCCAGATAATTCCATGCCAAAGACGCCCGTAAAGGGCTTACTCTGGCGTTACGACGCATGGAATGAAACATGGCTGAGGCTGCTGTACTTACCCCTATGAACCCGGTCGCGACGTCGCCCATGGCGTTGCCCGCCAATCCGACGCTCTCTCAGCGCTTCGCGGCGCTCGAGCGAGGTCAGAAGATGCGCTTGGCGGTGGGCGTGGTCCTGGTCGTGGCTGTGCTGCTGGGCGCTTTGCTCATGAACAACAAGACCGATTGGCGCGTCTTGTTCAGCGGGCTTAACGACAAGGACGGCGGCGCCATCATCGCGCAATTGACGCAGATGCAGGTGCCCTACCAGTACACCGAGGGTGGCGGTGCCATCCTCGTGCCGGCAGACAAAGTGCATGACACCCGCTTGCGTCTTGCGTCTCAAGGTTTGCCCAAGGGCTCGGTGACCGGTTTTGAATTGATGGAGAACAGTCGCTTTGGCGCGACCCAATTCCAGGAGCGCGTCAACTTCCAGCGTGGGCTGGAAGGCGAGCTGACTCGCTCCATCCAAGCGCTTTCGTCCGTTCAAAGCGCGCGCGTGCATTTGGCACTGCCGCAGCAAAATGGCTTTTTCCGCGAGCAGCAAAAGCCTTCGGCTTCCGTGCTCTTGAGTCTGTATCCGGGCCGCATTCTGGACCGCGCGCAGATCGCGGGCATCGTGCACTTGGTCTCTTCCAGCGTGCCGGAAATGAAACCCGAGGCCGTGAGCATCGTCGATGACACGGGCAAACTGCTGTCCCAGTCGCCTGATGGTGCCGCCGGACAAGACGGTGTCGACACCCAGCAACTGAAGTATGTGCAGCAGATTGAGGCGCAGTACCGTCAGCGCATCCTGGACATCCTGGAGCCCGTCGTTGGCAAGGGCAATGTGCAGGCTCAGGTGACGGCCGACGTGGATTTCTCTCAAAGCGAGCAGACGTCGGAAACCCACACGCCCAACCAGGCACCGGATACTGGCGCGGTGCGCAGCCAGCAGACGCTGGAAAGCACCAACCCCGGCCCGGCAGGTCCCTCCGGCATTCCTGGCGCCGTGAGCAACCAGCCGCCCGGCCCCAACTCTGCGCCCATCAATGGCGCCGCGCAGCCCCTGGCTCCTGGGGTGCCGCAAGCCCAGGCTCTGGCCCAGGGCCGGGGTGGCCAGACAGCCGCGCCGGTCAGCACCCGCAAGGAATCCATCGTCAACTACGAAGTGGACAAGACCGTGCGCGTCGTGCGCGCGGCCCGCGGAGCCATCAAGCGCCTCAGCGCCGCCGTGGTGGTCAACCAACGCACGCAGGCGGATGCCCGTGGCAACGTTGCGCCGGTTCCCCTGACCCAGCAGCAGGTGGACCAGATGACTGCCCTGGTGCGCGAAAGCATTGGTTTCAACGGCGATCGGGGTGATTCCGTCAACCTCATGAATGCGCCCTTCGTGGTCGATGCCAAGGCGGACGAGAGCCTGGCGTTCTGGCAGCAACCCGCAGTCCAAGAATTGGCGCGTGACCTGGCCTGGCCGGTGGGTGCCGTCTTGCTGGCTCTGGTCGTGCTGTTTGGCGTGGTGCGTCCGGTGCTCAAGGCCATGCAGGCGCCGCCCGTGCCTCAACTCGACGCCTTGCTGGATGAGGATCTCGAGTTGGGCGTGGCGGATCCCATCAAGAAGGGACCACGCATCCAGGAACGCCAGCTCGAGGAAGCGCGCAAACTGGCGCGTGAGAACCCGGCCGCGGTGGCGGGCATCGTGAAGAACTGGATCGGAACCAACAAGGACGAGATGGCCTTGTTGCCCCAAAACCCGAACGCCGTGGTCAGCTGATTGACAAGCGGGGGAGCGATATATGGCACAGACGACGATGAGCGAAGGACTGCAGGACGCCGCAGTGCTGCTGATGTCCCTCGGAGAGACCGAGGCGGCCGAGGTGTTCAAGCACCTCGCGCCCAAGGAAGTGCAGAAGTTGGGTGAGGCGATTGCCCGCACCAAATCCATCACCCGCGACCGGGTCGACGAGGTGATTGACCGCTTCACCACCGACGCTGCCGACCAGAGCTTGATCGTCACCGACTCGGGTGATTACGTGCGCTCCGTGTTGAAGCTGGCCTTGGGCGAGGACAAGGCCGCGCTGCTCATCGACCGCATCTTGCAGGGCGGCGACGTTTCTGGCATTGAAAGCCTGAAGTGGATGGACCCGGTCTCCGTGGCCGAACTCGTGCGCAACGAGCACCCCCAGATTCTGGCCGCCATCCTGGTGCACTTGGATTACGACCAGGCCGCTGCCGTGCTCAAGCTGCTGGGAGACCGCCAGCGCAACGAGGTGATGTTGCGCATCGCCACCATGGAAGGCATTCAGCCCACCGCGCTCAAGGACCTCAACGAGGTGCTGTTCAAGGTGCTGTCGGGCGGCGACAAGGTGCGCAAGGCCTCGCTGGGCGGTGTCAAGACCGCCGCCGAAATGATCAACCTGTTGGGCACGACGCTCGAAGGTGCGGTGCTGGAGTCCATCCGCAGTTTCGACGCGGAGTTGGCGCAGAAGATCATGGACAAGATGTTCGTGTTCGACGACATCATCAAACTCGACAACAAGGCCATCCAGATCGTGCTCAAGGAAGTGCCGGCCGACTCGCTCATCGTGGCGCTCAAGGCCGCGCAACCTGCCTTGGTGGAGCGTTTCCTGCTCAACATGTCCTCGCGTGCCTCCGAGGCCATGCGCGAGGATTTGGAGTCGAGCCCGCCCATGCGTCTGTCGGAAGTCGAAGTCCAGCAGAAGGAAATCGTCAAGATCGTGCGCCGCTTGGCCGACGAAGGCGAAATCAGCATCGGCGGCGGTGGCGAGGAAGATGTGATGGTCTGAGCGGGGTCCCGGCGGCGTCCGGGCCCTTGCAATGTATGCCCCAAGAATGTCCTGATTGAACCCCATGCCGCAGACGAATTCCCGCACCGGTTCCCGCTTCATTCCCAGCGAGGAAATCAACCAGCTGACCCGCTGGGATTTCAACGACGTGGACGAGGCGGGCTTGTTGCTGGCCCAGCAAGCACGCGAGCGCGAGGAACAGGCTTTGCTGCTGGAGCAGCAAGCGTATGAAGAGGCCATCCATAACCGGGGCCGCGAGCAGGGCTACTCCGAAGGCTATGCCGCCGGCTTCGAGCAGGGCAAGGCCCAAGCCGAAGCCGAGGCGCAAAAACAACTCAGCGACTACATCGCCCGGCAAGGCCGGGTGGCCGCGCAGCAGTTTGGCGCGCTCATGGTCTCCGCGAGCGATCAGCTGGAAGCGGCGGAGCAGATGTCCGCCCAAGCCGTGCTGGAACTGGCTTGCGAGCTGGCGCGCCAGGTGTTGCGCAAGGAAGTCGCGGGCAATCCAAACGCCTTGCTGCCAGTGATCCGCGAGGCCTTGGGGCAGTTGTTCACGGACGTGCGTGCCGTGCAGGTGCGACTGCACCCGCTCGACCTGGAGGTGCTGCAGGACGTGCTGGTGGAGGAGTATCCGAATCTCAAACTGAGCTTGCAGCCCGACGCAGGCCTGGCCCGCGGCGGTTGCATCGTCGAAGCTGCGGGCACCGTGATCGACGGGCGCATGGAGAAGCGCTGGTTGCGCGCGATCGGACGCATCGGGCAGTCGCTGAGCTGGGACGAAAGCGCCTCGGATGAGGGTGCCGATGAACCCGGCGACAAGGAGACCGGCCATGGCCGACGTCCTACCTGAAGACGCCCCGCACGGCGAAGCCTCGCCAGGCATGGCTGCACCGTCGCGCGCCCAGCCGGGTGCACGGTGGCGCAATTTTCTTGACCAGGCACGCCAGCAAGCCAGCGCTCCCCAGACCACCCTGGAGACGGGCGGCACGCTCACGCGCCTGACGGGCTTGGTGCTGGAAGCCGCGGGCATCCGCGCCAGTGTGGGTTCCCAGTGCCTCATCACCCAGCCCGGACAGAGCCCCGTGCTGGCCGAAGTGGTCGGTTTCGCCGGTGACCGGGCCTATCTGATGCCCGCCGGGGACGTGCAGGGCTTGTCCAGCGGAGCCACCGTCATGCCGACCGCACCCTACGTGCCGCCGCTGCGCCTGGGCGCGGAATGGACGGGGATGGCGCAGGGCGCTTCGGTCCGTCCCGCCTTTTCTCATTCGATGGCTTCCGGCCAATTGCGCCTGCCTCTGGGCGAGGGCTTGCTGGGCCGCGTGGTGGACGCGCAAGGCCAGCCCATGGACCACCGCGGACCCTTGTCCAACGTGGTATCCCGCCCGCTGGACCGCAGCCCGCTCAACGCCATGGACCGTGCCCCAGTGCGCGAACCGCTGGACACCGGCGTGCGCAGCATCAATGCCCTGCTGACGGTGGGCCGCGGCCAGCGCTTGGGCTTGTTCGCGGGCGCCGGCGTCGGCAAGAGCGTGTTGCTGGGCATGATGGCGCGCTACACCGAGGCCGAGATCATCGTCGTGGGACTCGTCGGTGAGCGGGGTCGCGAAGTCAAGGAATTCATCGAGGACATCCTGGGCGAGGAAGGCCGCCGCCGATCCGTGGTCGTGGCGGCCCCCGCGGATGCCCCGCCCTTGCTGCGGATGCAGGCCGCAGGTTATGCGACCGGCGTGGCGGAGTATTTCCGAGACCAGGGCAAGCACGTGTTGCTGCTCATGGACTCGCTCACTCGCTACGCGATGGCCCAACGCGAAATCGCTCTGGCTGTTGGCGAACCGCCCGCCACCAAGGGCTATCCGCCCTCTTGCTTCGCGAAGTTGCCGCAGCTGGTTGAGCGCAGCGGCAATGGCTTGAATGGCGTGGGCTCCATCACAGCGTTCTACACCGTGCTCGCCGAAGGCGATGATCAGCAGGACCCGATCGCCGACGCGGCGCGCGCCATCCTGGACGGCCACATCGTGCTGACCCGTGCCTTGGCGGAAGCCGGGCATTACCCGGCGATCGACATCGCGCAATCCGCCTCGCGCGTAATGCACAACGTCGTGTCCAAGGAGCATTTCGAATTGGCGCGGCAGTTCCGAAGCATCTCATCGCGCTACGAACGAGGCCGTGATCTCATCCAGATCGGGGCTTACGTGCCGGGTGCGGACCCCGGCCTGGACGAGTCCATTCGACTGCACGAGCCCATGATGGCCTTCTTGCAGCAGGACATGTACCAGGGCGTGACGCTCAGCGAAAGCCTGACGGGCATGGCCGCGGTGGTTCAACGCGAACCGAATCCACAGCCCGGCAAGCCGAACCCGGCACAGGCGCAACGCACGATGCAGCCGGGCCTGCCAGCGCAAGCGGGTAGAGGCCAAGGGGTGGCCGCATGACACAGGCCTTGAGCAGTCTGCAGCTGGCCATCGAGATGGCCACGCGCGCGCGTGACGAGGCCGATCAGGCCTTGCAGCACGCCTTGCGGGTTCTGCAGAACGCCCAGGCACAGATGGCGCAGCTGTCGGGCTACGCCGATGAAACCGATCTGCGCTGGGCCACGGCCAATGCGTCCGCGCTGAATGGTGAATTGATGATGCACCACCGCAATTTCATGGGCCGCTTGCGCGAAGCCATCCAGATGCAGGAGGGTGTGTTGCGCAATCTGGAGCGGCAGGTCGAGGTGGCCCGCCAGCGACGGGTGCAGCGTGAAGTCAAGCTGAAATCATTTGAGCAATTGTTGGAAAAAAGACTGCGGGAGCGCGCCGTGCTGGCGGCGCGACGCGAGCAGAAGCAAATGGACGAATTCGCGGGGCAGATGCATGCCCGCCAAGTCGTGGCGCGTCGCATGCGCGAGGAAAGCATAGGAGAAAGCCGATGAGCATGGAACATGGTGTGAGCACGAGCACGGTCAAGACCACCCACGGCGCGCATGGCGCCAGCGGGCACAGTTTTGGCAAGAGTCAAGCCGGAGCGGCGGGCGGTTTCGCTTCGCTGTTGTCAGGCCTCGGCGCGGAAGAGGAGTCCCTCGGCGCCGACGTGTTGGGGCTTGATCCGTCGCGGACGGTGGCGGGCGAGGGCTTCGACCTCGCGACGGACGTGGACACCGCCGCAGCCGTCCCAGGTTTTGGCTTTGATCCCGTGCATGGCGCCGGTGCGCTCGCCCCCACAGGGGACGATCCCGCTCAAACGGCCGCCGCAGCAGCAGCGGCCCTGGCTGCGTTGGGCTTGGAGCCTCTTGCAGGCACGCCCGTGACCAACGATGCCGTGGTCGGAACCACCGATTCGTTGAAGGCCTTGGCGGGTGCGGGCGGCGTGACGCCGGCGCAGCTGGGCACAAACATGCCGGGCGAGGGATACGCCAAGACATCGACAGGCCTGGGTGCTGGCCGCGCGGCTCTTCAGGCGGGTGTGGACACCCAGGGGACCGCACGAGACGCCACGGTGCTGAATTCACGTGACGCGACCACGGCGTTCGCGGGCAGGACTTCCGAAGTCACCACGCTGGCCATGGATGGCCTGGGCTTGCAGCGTCAGGTGGGACAACGCAATGCCACGGTCCGCGCCGATGCCGCGAAGGCCGATCAACTGCGTGGCGCCAAGGGCGAGGACGCAGCGGCGCGCCTCGGATGGCGCAGCGACCTGGTCGCTCAGGCGACGCAGGCGGCGTTGGCCGCGAGCGGACAACAAAGCGGGTCCATGGGAGACACCGAGGGGCGCTTGGGCTCCCCCGCTGGGGAGCGTGTCGAAGAGGGAGCTCGCTCGACGGCCAACGATTTCGCGGCCATGACTGGCTTGTCCAATGGGGTGAGCGGTTCGACGGGCGTGGACTCGAGTAATTCCGTCACCTCAACAGCCGTCTACACGGACCCCTCCATGAGTCCCGAAACCCAGGTGGCGGAGCAAGTCAGCTACTGGGTTGGCCGAGGGGCGCGCAACGCCGAGATTTCCGTTGAGGGGCTGGCCGAGAATCCGATCCACATCACCATCGCCATGCAAGGCCAGGAGACCCACGTGGCGTTCCGAGCCGAGCAGGCGGACACCCGACAAGTGCTGGAGGACGCCGTGCCGCATCTGCGTGAGTTGCTGGAGCGTGAGGGGCTCACGCTGGCGGATGTGTCCGTGGGGCATTCCGATCCCGGTTGGAGTGGTGGTTCTGAAGCCAGCGCGCAGGCGCGAGAACAGGCCGCCCATCGCGCTCGCCTCGGCAATGTGGGCGTGCGTGACGCCGAAGACGCGGGGGCGACGCAGCCTGTCGCGGCGCGTGCGGCGTCCTTGCCTGCGGGGCGGACCCTGGATCTGTTTGTTTGATGAAAGCATGCGCGCCACGGGCCGCGCACGACCTTCAGCGGCGTGGGTCGTGGAGGATGTGGAGCCGCAGCGGGCATGCACTGGGGGTCTGATTGACGTGATTTTTCACCTTTAATCAGTCGATCAACCCCCAACTGGGCGAGAATAATCCATTGAATGAGCGGGTTTGTCCTGAACCCGCCAACCGAAAACCATTGTTGTAGAGGATGCTGCCGTGGCAACTGCGAACAAGCCTGCTGAAACCGCCGCCGCCCCCGCGGAAAAGCCCAAGAGCAAGCGCCTGCTGATGATAGGCGTTGCCTTGGTGCTGCTGGCCGTGGCGCTGGCGGGAGGATGGCTGTATCTGCAAAAGCGCAATGCGGACATCATGCTGGGCGTCGAGGAAGAGCACCAGGAAGAAGAAGAGGAAGTGGTGGTGGAGTCCGCTGCGCCCATCTACCTGCCCTTGGACACCATGGTGGTCAATCTGTCGCCGGATGGCGATCGCGTGGCGCAGATTGGCATCACGCTGGAAGTCTCCGACGCCCAAGCCCTGGAAAAGGTCAAGAGCTATCTACCCGCCTTGCGCAGTGACATCCTGTTGTTGCTCTCCCAGCGCTCGGCCGAGGAGTTGCTGACGAACGAAGGCAAGGAAAAGCTCAAGGCCGACATCCTGGCTTCCGCGGCGGCGCAGATGAAGGCGGCTCGCAAGAAGGGGGAGAAGCGTGGCCCGCAGGCGGTGCGCAAGGTGCATTTCTCCAGCTTCATCGTGCAGTGAGTCGACCGACCGCGCATGAAATGAACCAACGGAACAGGCCCACCCCATGAGTGATTCGTTCCTTTCCCAAGAGGAAGTTGATGCCCTGCTAGAGGGCGTCACTGGTGAGAGCCAACGCTCGACCGACGACGCCGCGAAGATCGGTGAAGTCCGCTTCTACAACATTTCCAGTCAGGAACGCATCGTCCGCGGACGCATGCCGACGATGGAAGTCGTCAACGAGCGCTTCGCCCGCAACTTGCGCATCAGCCTGTTCAACTTCATCCGGCGCAGCCCGGAGATTTCCGTCGGTCCCGTGCAGGTGCAGCGCTACAGCGCTTTCCTGCGCGAGTTGGCGGTGCCCACGAGTTTCAACATCATGGCCGTGCGCCCGCTGCGTGGCAACGGCATGATCGTTTGTGAGCCTTCGCTGATCTTTGGCGTGATCGACACGCTGTATGGCGGCATCGGCAAGTTCCAGTCCCGCATCGAGGGGCGCGATTTCTCGGCCACGGAGCAGCGCATCATCAACCGCTTGGTGGACGTGATCTCGGACGAATACAAGAAAGCGTGGCGAGGCATTTATCCGCTGGAGCTGGAGTACCAGCGCAGTGAAATGCAGCCGCAGTTTGCCAACATCGCCACCCCGAGCGAAATCGTGGTGTCCAGCTCCTTCCAGCTGGAAATTGGCGAGATGTCCGGCACCATCCATTTCTGCATTCCCTATGCGACGCTGGAGCCGATCCGAGACGTGCTGTATTCCTCGACCCAGGGCGACTCGATGGAAGTCGACCGCCGTTGGGTCAACGTGCTAACGCGCGAGATTCAGGCGGCCGATGTGACTCTGGTGGCTGAGTTGGCGCGCGCCAACACCACCGTGGAAGAACTGCTGGCGATGAAGGTTGGTGACTTCATCGAGTTGGAGCGTCAGCCTCGCATTGAGGCGACAATCAGCGGTGTGCCGGTTTTCGAGTGTCAATACGGCACGCACAACGCCAAGTACGCGATCCGCATCGAGAGGAGCCTGCGCGGCAATGACACTAGTTGGATGGGGGAACGCTAATGGCAACGGAAAACACTGAAAACGCAACGGGTACCGAGCAGAAGCCGCAAGACGATCCGATGGCCGACTGGGCCGAGGCCTTGCAGGAGCAGAAGCCAGACGATGGCGCGGTTGAACCGGGTGGCGTGCTGAGCGAGAGCGCGCGCGGTGATGCACCCGCCGCAGACATCAACATGGTGCTGGACATTCCGGTTCAGTTGTCCGTGGAGCTGGGTCGCACCAAAGTGCCGATCAAGCACATTCTGCAATTGGGCCAGGGGTCGGTGGTGGAACTGGACGCGCTGGCCGGAGAGCCCATGGACGTGCTGGTCAACGGCTACCTGATCGCCCAGGGCGAGGTCGTCGTGGTCAATGACAAGTTCGGTATCCGCCTGACCGACGTGGTCACGCCATCCGAGCGCCTGCGTCGCGTCAGCCGGGGGTCTTGAGCGGCCGGGTGAACTGACATTGCCTGGGGTGGCTCGGCGGCGCCGAAACTCCGGCCCGTTGCGATTTACACTCCAGCCTTATGCAAAGCCTCGCTCTGGTTTTTCTTTTCCTGGCCCTGCTGGTTGGTCTGGCATACGCTTTGCGCTGGTACCAGCGCAGCCGCGGCCTTGGCATGGTGCCTGGGTCCGGCGCCAATATCATCTCCACCGTGTCCGTCGGTCCCCAGCAACGGGTCGTGACGGTCGAGGTCGGTCCTGAAGGGGCCCGCACCTGGTTGGTTCTGGGAATCACCGCGCAGAACATCAATTGCCTGCATGTGATGCCCGCAGGCACGCAACCCACGGTGCGTCCGGGTACCCCGGCCCGTTGAACGTGCCGCTTCGATTCGCCCGCTGGCAACCGAGATGCTCATCATGAAGATGCCTGTTCTGTCCTGGCAAGGATTGTTGTCCGGGCGCTTGCCGTCGATGCGTCTGATCGCAGGCTTGTTCTTGCTGGTGTTGGCCTTGCCGGCGCTGGCCCAGGACAGTGGCGGGATGTCCCTTCCGCTGCTGACGGCCAGCAACCGTGGCGGCACCAGCTACTCGGTGCCAATCCAGACGCTGCTGTTTTTCACGGCGCTGTCGTTCCTGCCGGCGGTGCTGCTCATGATGACGGGTTTCACTCGCATCGTGATCGTGCTGTCCTTGCTGCGTCAAGCTTTGGGCACCCAGTCCGCGCCACCCAACCAGGTCATCATCGGTCTGTCGCTGTTCCTGACCTTCTTCGTGATGGGGCCGACCTTCGACCGCGTCTACGCCGAGGCCTACCAGCCCTACACCCGCAATGCGCTGACTTTCGAGCAGGCCGTGGACCGTGCCGAAGTGCCGGTCCGTGAATTCATGGCCAAGCAAACGCGGCAGTCGGATTTGGCCCTCTTTGTCAGGCTGGCCAAACTGGATCCGGCGACCACGGCCGACAACGCACCCATGCGGGTGCTGATTCCTGCCTTTGTCACCAGTGAGTTGAAGACAGCCTTTCAATTTGGCTTCTTGATCTTCATTCCCTTCCTGGTGATCGACATGGTGGTTGCCAGTGTCCTGATGTCCTTGGGCATGATGATGTTGTCGCCCGTGCTTGTGGCCTTGCCGTTCAAGCTGATGTTGTTCGTCCTGGCCGATGGCTGGAACCTTTTGATTGGCTCATTGGCGGCCAGTTTCGCGACGTGAGCGCGAGCTGCCATCGCAACCTTTGAAGGAGTGAGTGGTCATGAACGCGGAAATGGTGCTGACCATCGGACAAGAGGCCTTGTTCATTTTGCTGATGGTGTCCGCGCCCCTGCTGGGCGCTGTTCTGCTCGTGGGCTTGCTGGTCAGCCTCTTCCAAGCCATCACCCAGATTCACGAGGCCACGCTGGCCTTCGTGCCCAAGCTGGTGGTCGCGCTGGCGGTGTTCGCCTGGGCGGGTCCGTGGATGCTCAGCGTGTTGGTGGATTACATCCGCCGCACCATCGAGATGCTGCCCAGCATCGCGCTGTGACAGCCTGTGTGTGTCTTATCGCCCTCCAGGGCCTGATGGTCCAAGCTGATCATCCAAACCTCAAGCCTAAGAGGCTTGCATGTTGACCTTTGACGAAGCCCAGATCATGGCGTGGCTCACGCCGCTGCTCTGGCCCTTCTTGCGAGTGCTGGCTGTTTTCACGTCCGCACCCATATTTTCAACACGGGCCTTCCCCGTGCGTGCGCGCATCCTGCTGGCACTGCTGGTTGCCGTTTGCGCTCAAGCCACGCTACCCCCGATGCCGGTGATCAGTCTTAACAGCCCCGAAGCCCTGGGTGTGACGGTCCAGCAGGTGGCCATCGGTCTGGCCATCGGGTTCGTCGTGCGGCTGGTGTTCGCGGCTTTCGAGTTGGCTGGTGAAGTGATTGGTTTCCAGATGGGCTTGGGCTTCGCTTCGTTTTTCGATCCTGCGTTGAGTGGTCAGAGCAACGCTGTGGCCCGCTTCTTTGGCTACATCGCCGCGCTGCTGTTTGTCGTGCTGAATGGCCATTTGCTGGTGCTGATGGCCGTGACGCACAGCTTCGTGGCTTTTCCTGTGTCGCCGGATTTCCTGAGCAACGTCCGGTCCATGCAGATCCACTTGCTGGGCGGGGAGCTGTTCGCTAGCGCCTTGTGGATCGCCCTGCCCATGATCGGGCTCATGCTATTCGCTAACTTGGCCCTGGGCATCATCTCGCGCGTGGCGCCGCAGATGAACGTTTTCGCTATAGGCTTTCCGCTGACCATTTTCGTGGGCTTGATTGGCTTGACGGCGACTCTGCCCATGTTGGATGGGCCTTTCCAGTCCCTGCTAGAGCGCATGATGGACTTGTTCGGGCGACCCTAGCGGGGGTGACCGCCCAGGTGAGCGCTCTTTGCGCGGAGCTAGGGCCTGTTCACACTCATTTCCCGAGATGCGTTGCGGTTCAAAAAGGCCATGCGCAAGGCGCGTAACGCAGCCGGGGTTGCCCCCCGGCAAGGCTTCGCAACGCCGCGCATGGTCTTTTGGGTCGCAACCCGAAGGGAGCGGGGTGCAAACAGCGTCACTCGTTGTTGCACTCCTAGCCAAGGCGGACAGCCTTAGCGTCGTCGCGCGCCTAGATTGGCGCTGTTTGCGCCCCGTTCGCACTCGGGAAATGAGTGTGAACAGGCCCTAGACCAGCCCGTTGCGAATCGCGTAGACCGTCAGCTCCGCATTGTTGGCCAGCTTGAGTTTTTCCAGAACGCGCGAGCGATAGACGCTCACCGTTTTCGGGCTCAGCATCAGCTCCTCCGCGATGTCAGACAGCCGTTTTCCAGAGGCGATTTTCAGCAAGGTCTGCAGCTCGCGCTCGGACAGGCTGTTGTGCAGCGCCTCGGTACTGGGGGTGGCTAGGTTGTCGACCAGCATTTGAGCCACGTCCGGGGTCACGTACTTGCGTCCCTGGGCGATGGTCCGCACGGCGGTGACCATCTCCGCCGGGTTGCCCGCCTTGTTCAGGTAGCCTTGGGCGCCTGCGCGCAGGCAGCGGATCGCGTATTGGTCTTCCGGGAACATGGAGACCACCAAGACCTTGATTTGCGTGTCTGTCTCACGCAGGGAGCCCAGCACTTCCAAGCCGCTGCGACCAGGGAGGTTGAGGTCCAGCACCAGCACATCGCAAGGGACGGTGCGCAGCAATTCCCGCACTTCCGAATAGCTTGCGGCCTCGCCCACGATCTGGATATCGACCGTCTCGGCGAGCGTGTCGCGTATGCCGCGGCGCACCACGGCATGGTCGTCGCAGAGAATGACACGAATCATTGGCGGTTATCCTCCATCATGCCTCCTCCACGAGTCCGGGATGGCTCTGGGGGGAAAGCGGGACCGAGAGGGTAATCGAAGTTCCGGCTCCGGTGCGGCTGCTGATGTCCAGCCAGCCGCCGACGGTCCGGGCACGCTCTTGCAGCCCCTTGAGGCCGAATGAGCGGGGTTTTTCCCGTTCCTCCGCGGCGATGCCCTGGCCGTTGTCGGCGATTTCCAGCGTCAGAACGCCCTCGCCGTCGGAAAGTTCGATGCGCACTTCGCTGCAACGGGCGTGTTTGGAGATGTTGGTCAGTGCTTCCTGCGCAGTTCGATAAGCAGTGAGTTGAAGGTCTCGACGCATGTCCGGATCGTGCAGGATGGCGCGCAGTGTGGTGCGTATGCCCGTGCGACGCTCAAACTCGCGTGCCAGCCAATCAATGGCGGCATACAGCCCCTGATCCAGAATGGCTGGCCGAAGATTCATCATGATGCGCTGGCTGGCGCCAATGGCGTGCCGTAGCATCTCGGTGGCTGCTTGCACATGGGTCAGCGTTTCTGGGTCGCTATGGTGTCGACTGATCCAGGAAAGGTCGAACTGAATGGCCGCCAGCGATCCCCCGATGTCGTCGTGGATTTCCCGTGCGATGGCCGCACGTTCCTGCTCAATGGAGCTTTGCAAATGCTCCGCGAAGCGGGCAAGGCGTTGTTCGGACGCCGCCAGTTCCTCCACAGCCAGTTCCCGCTCGCGCTGGGCCTGCCGCACTTCGATCGCCCGCTGGATGACATGCGCGAGCTTACCCAAGTCATCCTTCAGCAGATAGTCGCTCATGCCCAGCTGAATTGCGTTAACTGCCGCAGTTTCTCCGATTGCACCCGACAGCAGAATGAAGGGCGGGGGCCAACGCAATGCCGGGATACCCTGCATGGCTTGCCAAGCGTCCAGAGCCGTGAAGCCGGGCAAGCGATAGTCCGCTAGGACGGCGTCGTAATGGCCTCGCGAAAGGGCTTGCACGAACCCATCCAGGCTTTCCACTCGGGTGAGTTCGCACGCCAGGCCTGCCCGGCGCAGCGCCTGGCGCACGATGTCGTGATCCAGCGTCGAGTCTTCCAGATGCAGGAGCTGGATGGCTGTCGGGCGGGCAAGTTGCTGCATGCTGTGAGGCTGGGCGACGTTTGAGCAGCTCGGAACGGGCTGGTTTGGGGCGGGATGGGGGGAACGACGCAAATGTTGAGCAAATCCGTGGTAATTCGGGGGAATCTGCTACGCTTGTGTCTTGCAAAATTCTAAATGCTGGACGGTGAACTGTATGGAGCCGAGAATCACTCAGGCAACTTGACACCCAACTGAAACAATCATGCAAGCCCCCAAATCTTTGCCCGCAGAAAAGCCCACCGTGCAATTGCCGGTGATGCTGATTGCTGAGGTGCAGGATTCCCTGCTGGTGGTTACGCACGATCTGGCACGCTTGGACGGCTTGCTGGCCCATACGATGGAAAATCTCATGGAGCGTTTCACGCGAGCCCTCGATAGTCTAGATGCGCACAAGCTTCCGACGGCCGAAGCTGCCGCGCTGAAGGAGGTGCGTGACGCATTGGGGTCGGCGGTCACGGAGCTTCAGTTCCAGGACATGGCCTCCCAGCTCATCACGCATACTTCCAAGGTGTTACAAGGCTGCGCATACCGTCTGGCTTCCGAAGCCATGGGGCAGGAAGATGGCGAAGCCGTGCCGTTTGTCGAGGATGTGCCGGAACGGCCCAATCCGGTGACACAAGACGAGATGGATGCCGGATCAATCGAATTGTTCTGAGCAATCCACGCAACTCAAAAACAACTTTTTTCCCGGAGCTAAACATGGCCCTTATCCTTGCAGTAGATGACTCTCCCTCGATGCGTAAGATGGTTGCCTTCACCCTGACCGGTGCTGGCCATCAAGTCGTGGAGGCCGGTGATGGGCAGGAAGCCCTTGAGAAGGCGCAGCAGCAGCATGTGGACCTCGTCCTCACTGATCAGAACATGCCCCGTCTTGACGGTTTGGGGTTGATCCGCAAACTGCGTGCTGATCCAAAGTACAAGGACACGCCGATTCTCATGCTGACGACTGAATCCAGCGATCTGATGAAGGAGGCCGGCAAGACTGCTGGCGCAACCGGTTGGCTGGTTAAACCTTTCGACCCGGCGCGCCTGCTGGAAGTCATTCAGAAGGTCATCAAGTAACACGTAGGCGGTTAAGCAGTTCTCGCAGTCCGTCGGACGCGAGTGCAGAACAAGGAGTAGGGTATGGCCGAGGGCTATCAGGAAAGCGGCGGCGGTGATGGACTGGATCTGACCCAGTTCTATCAAATCTTCTTTGAAGAGGCCGGCGAGAACCTCGACCAGATGGAGCAAATGCTGCTCAACCTGAATCTGGAGACGGCCGATGACGAGGCGCTCAACGGCATTTTCCGCTGTGCCCACTCGGTCAAAGGCGGTGCTGCCACTTTCGGCTTCAGTGATGTGGCCGAACTGACGCACCAGATGGAGTCCCTGCTTGACAAACTGCGCCGCCACGAGTTGCAGCCCAACCCCTTGATGGTGGATGTGCTGCTGGAGTCGGCCGACGCCTCCCGCCTTTTGCTGGCGCGGCATCAGACCGGTGACACCAGCGATCCCCCTTCCACTGCGGGGCTGGTTCAGCGCATCAGCGAATTGGCTGCTGGCGGGATACCGGTGATGGCTGAACCCGTGGTCGAAGTGGTTCCTGTGGCGCCACCCGCTCCTGTCGCCGTGACGCCGCCGGCAGCGCCTGCCGCGGCACCGGCCGCAAGTGCTCCTAAGGTTTCCCAATCGCGCCTGCTGGAAGTACGCCTGGGCCCGTTGGAACGCAGCGAGCAGGCAGACGGGGTCAAAGACCTGTTCCGGGATATTGTGGGCTTGGGTCGTATTGCAGAAGTGGCAAGCGACAACCCCGAAATCCGCGTTTTCAAGGTGAGGACGTCATCGGCCAACGAGGAGTTGCTGGATCTCTTCGTGTTCCATGTCTCACGTGAACAGGTGCAGATTCAGCAATTGCCAGAAGAAGAGGGCATCGTGGGCTGGTTGGATCTGGAGGATCCGCCGGCGGATGCCCCGGTGGCACCGGCGCCAGGGTATGGCTTTTTCGAGAACGCTCCTGGCGGTTTCAACTCTGCCCCTTCCCCTGTGCATGTGCCCAAGGCGGCGACTCCGGCCCCCGCTACAACCCGTCCGGCGGGTGGTGGCAATGCTTCGGCCTCGGCGCACGCAGCGCAGCCTGAAGCGGCGACCATTCGCGTGGCGATCAGCAAGGTCGATCAACTGATCAACTTGGTGGGTGAACTCGTCATCACCCAGGCCATGCTGGCGCAGAACAGCCAAGCCCTGGACCCTGCCGTCAATCAGCAACTGTTGGCTGGTTTGGCGGACCTTGATCGCAACACGCGCGATT
The DNA here is from genome assembly GCF_046452315.1 of Hylemonella sp. W303a. NCBI lineage: Bacteria > Pseudomonadati > Pseudomonadota > Betaproteobacteria > Burkholderiales > Comamonadaceae > Hylemonella > Hylemonella sp. W303a. The sequence continues at coordinate 19,935 of NZ_JBKFDG010000012.1, forward strand.
TGCAGGAATCGGTGATGTCCATTCGGATGATTCCGATGTCCATCGTGTTCAGCCGTTTTCCCCGCATGCTGCGTGATTTGGCAAGCAAATTGGGCAAGAAGGTGGACTTCGTGACTCAAGGCGAGGCCACGGAGTTGGACAAGGGCCTGGTTGAGAAAATCACGGACCCCCTGACACACCTGGTGCGTAACAGCTGTGATCACGGCATCGAGTTGCCCGAGGACCGAGTGAAGGCCGGTAAACCGGAGACGGGCACCATTACCCTCTCTGCCGCACACCAGGGTGGCTCCATCGTCATCGAGGTGCGAGACGATGGCCGGGGTCTGTCCCGCGAGAAAATTCTGCAGAAGGCCCGTGAGCGAGGGCTGGAGGTCTCCGACAGCATGTCGGACCCGGATGTTTGGCAACTGATCTTCGCGCCCGGGTTCTCAACGGCCGAAGTGGTGACCGATGTATCTGGTCGTGGCGTGGGCATGGACGTCGTGAAGAAGAACATTGCCGCGCTCAACGGCACCGTGGAGATCGACTCGGTGTTTGGTCAGGGCATGAAAGTGTCGGTGCGTTTGCCTCTCACCCTGGCCATCATGGATGGCATGTCGGTTGGGGTTGGCGAAGAGGTGTACATCTTGCCCCTGTCGTCGGTCGTCGAGTCCTTCCAAGTCAAGGAAGATGCGGTCAACACCATTGCGCAAGGGTCTCGTCTGGTCAAGGTGCGTGACGAGTACATGCCGGTGATTGAACTCGAGAAAGTCTTTCAGGTGCCGCGCCACGGCTCGGACAAGGCCAGCGACATCATGGTGGTGGTAGAGGCCGAGGGTAGTCGGGTGGCATTGTTGGTGGATGAGTTGCTCGGTCAGCAGCAGGTGGTGGTCAAGAATCTTGAGACCAACTACCGCAAGGTACCCAATGTGTCCGGCGCCACTATCTTGGGTGATGGACAAGTTGCCCTGATTCTTGACACGAGCGCCCTAGTGCGGCGCTCCCGCCATTGATTGCGAGGAGAACAGTGATGAATGAGGTGGTTGGTGAAACCAAGACGGCGGCTTTGGGCGCCCGGGAGTACCTCACGTTTCGCTTGGGCCAAGAGGAGTACGGCATCGATATCCTCAAGGTGCAGGAGATCAGGGGCTATGAAAAGCCGACCCGCATCGCCAACGTACCAGAGTTCATTCGCGGTGTGGTGAACCTGCGCGGCACCATTGTCCCTATCGTCGACATGCGACTGAAGTTCAATTGCGAGAAGGCGGAGTACAACGGGTTCACGGTGGTCATCATTCTCAATCTGTACAACCGGGTAGTGGGCATCGTGGTGGATTCCGTCAGTGATGTGATGGAGCTGACATCCGAGCAGGTACGTCCTGCCCCTGACCTTGACGCATCGTTGGATAGTTCCGCCGTGCTTGGTCTGGGTTCCGTGAACGAGCGCATGCTCATTCTCTTGGACATTGAGAAGCTGATGGCCAGCGTAGACATGGGACTGGTGTCGCTGAGCGCTTGATCCATTTTTCGGTTCATTCATACCAACTCATAAAGCTTTAGCGCATGCTGGCCGCCGACAAAATCGCTCGACCGCCCAAGCCGGGTCCTGGTACAGGATTGGGCGGTGGCGTAAATATCGATGCGATGAGTGGGGATGCGCAGGCGCGCGAGTTCAGCTGGACACAGGAAGATTTCGTCCGCGTTCAGTCGCTGATTTACCAGCGTGCCGGCATCAGTTTGCATGACGGTAAGCACGCCATGGTGTACAGCCGTTTGTCTCGTCGTTTGCGTGAGACCGGTTATCAGAGCTTTCGCGATTACTTGGCTTGGTTGGAGTCGCACGATGGACCGGAGTGGCAGGAGTTTGTTAACGCCCTGACCACCAATTTGACCTCGTTCTTCCGCGAGCAGCACCATTTCGATATCCTCGCCGAGCATCTCAAGGCGCATCCGGGGCGCGCATGGCAGGTTTGGTGCAACGCGGCCTCAACGGGCGAGGAGCCTTACTCCATCGTCATGACCGCGTTGGAAGCCCTGGGGTCTCAGGCCCATTTCAAGCTTCAAGCGAGTGACATCGACTCCAAGGTGCTCGCGACTGCTGCGCGAGGCGTGTATCGGTTGGAAGCGGCCAAAGGCTTGGATACGGCTCGGTTGCAGCGCTTCTTTCTGAGAGGTAAAGGCGCGAATGCAGGGCTGCTGCGCGTCAAGCCTGAACTCCAGCGGATGGTCGAGTTCCTTCAGGTCAACTTAATTCGGGACGATTGGCCCTTCAAGGACGCCTTCGATATTGTGTTCTGTCGCAATGTCATGATCTATTTCGACGCGCAGACCCAGCGCCGTGTGTTGGAGAAGATTCATCGCGTCATGAAGCCGGGGAGCTTGCTTTTTGTTGGCCATTCGGAGAACTTCAACGAATCGCGCGATTTGTTCGTGCTGCGCGGAAAGACTGTCTATGAGCGGCGCTGAACAACGCTTTAGCGAATGTGCGGTTCACGGCGCGATCCCGCGCAACGTGTTGTCGGGAGCATTGCGATGAGCACGTCCACCTTGCGACCAATGACCCAAGGTGGCGCCAAGATCCTTGCTGGTGGCAGGGTCTCGCGCGTGGATGAGTTGCGTGCTCAGGCTCGAAAGCCTGGAGAGGCCTCCTTCTTTTACGTGGATCATCATTTCCAGTACGACGCTGTGAAAGTATTACCGGGTGAGTACTTCGTCACAGGCGAGGATGTGCTGGTGATGACGGTTCTAGGGTCCTGCATTGCAGCGTGCATATGGGACAACAAGGCCCGCTTGGGTGGGATGAACCATTTCATGCTGCCGGAGGGCGAAGATGGCTCTGGTCGCTATGGTTCGTATGCGATGGAGTTGTTGCTCAATGAAATGTTCAAGATGGGCGCGCGCCGAGAAACGATGCAAGCCAAGATTTTTGGTGGCGGAGCCGTCATGGCCGGTTTCACCACCATGAACGTTGGCGAGCGCAATACCCAGTTTGTTTTGGACTATCTGGCGGCTGAGCGTATACCGGTGGTGTCGCAGGACGTGCTGGACGTCCATCCGCGCAAAGTGTGCTTTTTTCCTGTGACCGGAAAGGCGCTCGTCAAGCGTTTGGCCCATGCCCATCCCGAGGCGCTTGTGGTCGAAGAGCGCAAGGGCAACGCACTCAATGTGGCCAAGTCGACGGCGGGTGGCTCGGTCGACCTGTTCTGAAACACACCCGCTGGTGTTGGAAGGGGAGACGGTTTGAAGAAGATACGCGTGGTTGTGGTGGATGATTCGGCGCTGGTTCGCAGCCTGCTGGCCGAAATCATCAATCGGCAACGCGACATGGAATGCGTGGGCGTGGCCAACGACCCGCTGGTGGCACGTGAAATCATCCGTGAGTTGAATCCCGATGTCATTACGTTGGACGTCGAGATGCCGAGGATGGATGGCCTTGATTTCTTAGGGCGGCTGATGCGCCTACGTCCCATGCCGGTCCTCATGATTTCGACGCTGACGGAGCGCGGCGCCGAAGTGACCATGAAGGCTTTGGAACTTGGCGCCATTGATTTCGTCGCCAAGCCGCGCATTGGTTTGGCCGAGGGCATCAAAGAACTCGCCGATCAGATCGTCGAGAAAATTCGCGTCGCTGCGTCCGCGCATGTCAAGCGTGCGATACCTCAACCTGCACCCGCGCGCGCAGCGGGTTCGCAGGAGGCTGCGGGTGTGGTTCATCCTCCTGCAAAACTGCTGGGGCGTGTATCTACGGAAAAACTGATTTGCATCGGATCCTCCACGGGAGGCACTGAGGCCGTCAAGGAGATCCTCATGCGCATGCCGGCAGATGCCCCTGGCATCTTGGTCACCCAACACATGCCCCCGGGCTTCACGACCAGTTTCGCCGCACGCTTGAATGGTCTGTGCCAGATCACGGTCAAGGAGGCGGAGGACAGGGAGCGCCTGCTTCCTGGTCATGCCTATATCGCTCCAGGGGGGCGTCATTTGCGCATTGATCGCAGTGGCGCGAACTACATTGCCATCGTCGAGGATGGTGAACCGGTCAATCGCCATAAGCCGTCGGTCGAAGTGTTGTTCCACTCATGTGCTCAGGTGGTCGGACCTAACGCCTTTGGCATCATGCTGACCGGCATGGGCAACGATGGCGCCAAAGCCATGCGTGAAATGAAGGATGCGGGTAGCTACAACTACGTCCAGAACGAGGCCACCTGCGTGGTGTTCGGCATGCCTCGGGAGGCCATCGCCCACGGCGCCGCGGACGAGGTGCTGCCATTGCTGGAGATTGCGCCGGCCTTGCTAAGCCGCTTGCGCAGTGGAGGCGGGGACCGCTACCGGGTCTGAACCGGTCGGGTGCAGGTCGGGTACTGTCCGCACCTCTCATCGCCTATTCGCGTAGGGACAGAGTCTCCCAGCGCGACATCGCTTGCGTCAACTCTTCGTCGATCTGTGCATCACGTTGATGTAGTTCTGCGGCCCGCCGCGGGTCTGTGCTGTAGATTCGGCCTTCGGACAACTCTGCGCGTATAACAAGCTGCTCTTGTTCCAAGCGCTCGATGATGTCTGGCATGGCCTCCAACTCACGGCGTTCCTTGTAGCTGAGTTTGCTCCCCCGTTGGGCGACTGTCGTGGCGGCCAGGCTGGATTGCTCCTGCACGTTGGGTGATCTGCTGCTTGTTGCCAGGTCAGGTCCCCGCGCTTCCATGGAGCGCTTAGACTGAATGAGCCAGTCTTCCACATTGCCCTGGTACTCCTGCCAACGCCCATCACCTTCATGGGCGATGATGCTGGTAACGACCTGATCTAGAAAGCTGCGGTCATGGCTGACCAAGAACACCGTGCCCTGATAGTCCTGTAGCAATGCTTCCAGCAGTTCCAGGGTATCTATGTCCAGATCGTTGGTGGGTTCGTCAAGCACCAACACGTTGGCTGGTCGCGCAAACAGCCGAGCCAATAGCAAGCGGTTGCGCTCACCCCCCGACAAGGAGCGCACAGGGGTGTTGGTCTGCGAGGGGGTGAACAAAAAGTCACCGAGGTAGCTTTTGACGTGCTGTTTGCGAGTGCCGATTTCCACCCATTCGCTGCCCGGACTGACAAAATCCTCCAAGGTCGAGTTCAGGTCCAGCGCGTCGCGCATTTGGTCAAAGTACGCAACCTGCTGATTGCTACCTTGGCGAATCTGCCCTTGGTCTGGATGGATCTCACCAAGTATGAGTTTGAGTAGAGTGGTCTTGCCTGCGCCATTGGGGCCTATCAGGCCGACTTTGTCGCCGCGCAACAAGGTGGCGCTGAAGTCCCGGATGACCACATGACCGCCATAGGACTTGCTGACGTGACTGAGTTCTGCCACCAGTTTGCCGCTAGGGGTGCCGGCGGCAATGTCCATGCGAACACGACCGATCGCGTCGCGGCGTTCGGCGCGTTGGGCCCTCAGGCGTTCCAGGCGCACGACCCGGCTTTGACTGCGTGTGCGCCTGGCCTCCACTCCTTTGCGTATCCATACTTCTTCCTGAGCCAGTAGCTTGTCCGCCTTGGCCTGAATCACGTCCTCTTGGGCGAGTTGCTCAGACTTCTGTGCTTGATAAGCCGCGTAGTTGCCAGGAAAGGCTCTGAGTTGCCCGCGATCCAACTCTACGATGCGCGTGGTGACAGCGTCCAAAAACGCGCGATCGTGCGAAATCACAATCACGCTGCCTTTGAACTCGCGCAGTAGCTGCTCTAGCCATAGGATGGACTCAAGATCCAAGTGGTTGGTGGGCTCATCCAGCAGAAGCACGTCGGGTTGTGCCACCAAGCCACGGGCAAGCGCCACACGCTTGCGCATACCGCCTGAGAGGGTTGTGATGTTGGTTTCGGCGGGCAAGCTGAGGCGGTGCAAGGTTTCGTCCAGGCGTTGCTGCCAGCTCCAGCCATCACGTGCTTCAATCTGATCTTGGAGTTGAGTTAGATCCCCGTCGCCTTGCGCGTAGCGGTTCGTTAATGCGATCAAGTCGACCAAGCCCTCGCGAACGCCCTCCAGAACGGTGACGCTGTTTTCAGCGAACACGGGCTCTTGTGGCACGTAGGCTAGGCGTAAGCCTTGCCGCAGCTGAAGCTCGCCATCATCCAGCTTCTCCAGTCCAGCCAGAACCTTCAGCAGCGATGACTTGCCTGTTCCATTGCGGCCTATCAGTCCGACGCGCTCATCGGGTTCCAAAGAAAAATTGGCGCGATCCAGCAGGGGCGCATGGCCAAACGCTAGCGCAGCATTGATTAAGGTGATGTCTGACATAAACGAGCTGCAAGGCCGCGAGTTCTCCGATTAAGGTGTCAGATTCTGACGGCTCTCGCCGCCCAGGCATTGAGCGCCAGCATCGTTGCCCTGAATTTTTTGCAGTCCGATTTGCAGGATGCCAAAACCTCG
>NZ_JBKFDG010000013.1:0-15058 GCF_046452315.1 Hylemonella sp. W303a
CCCCCCCCCCTTCCCCCCCCCCCCCTCCCCCCCCGGTGCAATTGCTGGGCCGCCAATTCGTTCTGGGGCAGACCCTGCCCGAAGCCATGAAGCAAGCGCAGCGCGCCCGCGATGGTGCATCCGGGGCCCTGACATTCAGCTATGACATGCTGGGCGAGGGCGCGCGAACCGCTGCCGATGCCGAGCGCTATCTGCGCAGTTATGAATCCGCGTTGCACCTGTTGGCCGAACGCGCGCGCCGTGAGGGGCCTCTCGAGCGGTCTGCCGAGGATGCCCAGGACGACCCCTATCGCAGCGAGCGCGAGCGTGACGGCATCTCGATCAAGCTCAGCGCCTTGCACCCGCGCTACGAAGACGCGCAGCGCGCCCGCGTGCTGGACGAACTGGTGCCGCGCGTTTGGGGCCTGTGCCAAATTGCCGCGCGGGCACGCATCAACCTCACCATCGACGCCGAGGAAGTGGATCGGCTTGAACTGTCGCTGGACGTCTTTGAGGCCTTGTTGGTGCGCATCGCGCGGGAGCATCCCGAATGGACGGGTTTCGGCCTGGCGCTGCAGGCCTACCAGACCCGGGCGCTGGAGCTGGTGCAGCACGTGGCCGAACTGGCGCGTCGCCATCGCGTGCGCCTGATGTGCCGCTTGGTGAAAGGCGCTTACTGGGACGCCGAGGTCAAGCGCGCCCAGGAGCTGGGCCTGCCGCACTACCCGGTGTACACCCACAAGCACCATACCGACGTGAGCTACCTGGCGTGCGCCCGGGCCTTGTTGGAGGCCAGCGATGTGATTTACCCGCAGTTCGCCACCCACAACGCCGGCACCATCGCCGCGATCCAGCAACTGGCGGCGCGTGTGATCAGCCCCGGAAAGCGGCCGGGCGGCGGAATGGTCGGCGCCACCTACGAGTTCCAGCGACTGCACGGCATGGGCGAGGGCGTGTACCGCGAGGTGCTGAAGAACCCGCTGGTGCGCTGCCGCGTTTATGCCCCGGTGGGCGCGCACCGTGACCTGCTGGCTTATCTGGTGCGCCGTCTTCTGGAGAACGGCGCCAACTCGTCGTTCGTGCACCAGCTCGCCGACGACCGGGTCGGCTTGGCGGAGCTGCTCAACTCGCCGTTGAGCCTCTCACCGCAAACGGCCCTGCCGCTGCCCTCCGATCTTTATGGTCCCGCGCGGCGCAACAGCCGGGGCCTGGACCTCACGGTGCAGGCTCAGCGCGCGCCCTTGCTCGACGCGCACGCCCAATGCGTGGTGCCTACCATCGCCGAGACCGAGTTGTCCGCTTTGCCCAAGATATTCACGCGCGCCGTCGCCGCTGCGCCCGCCTGGCGCGACACACCGGTTGCCGAGCGCGCTGCCATCTTGCGCAGCGCGGCGGATGCCCTGGAGAACGACACTGCTCGCTTGTGCGCGCTGCTGGTGAAGGAAGCCTTCAAGACCTGGGGTGACGCCGTGGCGGAAGTGCGCGAAGCGGTGGATTTCTTGCGCTATTACGCGGGCGAGGCGGAACGCCTGATGGCGCCATTGGCGCTGCCCGTGAGACCCGACGGGGTGCACGGCAGCGGTGCCGATGGCCACGGCGGGGCCCGCTTCGGCGATGCGCGCCAGGGCCTGCTCGGCGTCACGGGCGAACGCAACACCCTGCGGCTGACTGCGCGTGGTGTTTGGGTCTGCATCAGCCCCTGGAATTTCCCTCTGGCCATCTTCACGGGCCAGGTGGCCGCCGCGCTGGTCACCGGCAACACCGTGCTGGCCAAGCCCGCGGAGCAGACGCCCGCCATCGCACGGGAAGCCGTGCGGGTGTTGCACGCCGCAGGCGTGCCCACCGATGCCCTGCAGTTCTGCCATGGCCCAGGCGAGACCGTGGGCGCTGCCTTGGTGGCGTGGCCCGGCGTGGCGGGCGTGGTGTTCACGGGCTCCACCGCCGTTGCGAAGCACATCCAGCGCGCCTTGGCCGCCAAGGACGGGCCCATCGTGCCGCTGATCGCCGAGACGGGCGGCATCAACGCGATGCTGGTGGACAGCACGGCGCTGCCGGAGCAGGTGGCCGACGCGGTGGTGCAAAGCGCCTTTCGCAGCGCGGGGCAGCGCTGCTCGGCCCTGCGCTTGTTGTGCGTGCACGAGGCCATTGCCGACAGCGTGATCGAGATGGTCGCGGGCGCGGCGCGTGAACTGGTCGTGGGCGACCCCGGTCAGTTGAGCACCGACCTGGGGCCAGTGATCGACTGCGAGGCCTTCGACTCCATCCAGCGTCATTTGAAGCGGCTGGAAGCCCAGGCGCGCGACCTCTTGCCGCCAGAGACTTCTGGCCTCGCCAAAACTTCCACGTCCGTGCCCGCGCCCTCGGCCGCGGAGGAGTTGACCCCATCCGTCTCTCGCCCCGCCAACTTGCTCGCGCCTCGCCTCTTTGAAGTCAAGTCGATCGCCGACGTCACCCAGGAAATCTTCGGTCCAGTGCTGCAGGTGGTGCGCTGGAGCGGTGATCCCGAGGCCGTGATCGACCAGATCAACGCCCTGGGCTATGGACTCACGCTCGGTCTGCAGACCCGCATCGACGGCCGGGCCGAGGCCCTGGCCGCGCGCGCGCACGTGGGCAACGTCTACGTCAACCGCAACATCATCGGCGCCGTGGTCGGCCTGCAGCCCTTTGGGGGAGAAGGCTGGTCCGGCACCGGCCCGAAGGCGGGCGGGCCGTTTTACCTGCAGCGCTTTTGCGCTGAGCAGACCGTGACGGTCAACACCACGGCGGCGGGCGGCAACGTGGCCTTGTTGGCAGGCTGAGCCGCGTCCAGAAAGAGCGGCGCGGGTGAGCATGGCTCATCGTGCATCGCGCATCGTGTATCGCGCGCATTACTTGCCTTGCGTCACGCCACGCGCATCCGGGTCTGGCGGTGGATGCGCTGCAGGATGTCCTTCATGCTGTCGTCCAGCAGCGGGTAGAGCGGGTGGGCGTCTCCCCGGCGCCGCATGAAGCACAACACATCGCCGGGGTCGGGCCGTTTCAAGGGCCACCAAGTGACCCCGGGCGTGCGCAGCAGCGCGGTGGACGCAGGCACCAGGGCCACGCCCAGATCGGCCCCGACCAGGTCCAGCACACCATGCACCGTGGTGGCTTCGTAGTGGATGCGCGGACTGAAACCGGCCTGGGTGCATTGTCGGATGAAGCGGTCGAAGTAGGCCGGTCCGTTGTGGCGGGTGAATGAAACAAAGCTCTCGTCGGCGCATTGCCGCAGGTCCAACGGCAGCGGCGCCGGGGGCTCGCGGTGCGCAGACACTGCCAGGCAGAAGGGGTCCGGCACGCGCACCGGGATCAGCAAGCGCGCGGGGACGGTCGCCAGACGGCCGATGCCTGCGTCCAGCGTGCCCGCGATCAGCCCCTCCACCTGTTGCGAGCTGATCATCTCGCGCAGGTTCAAGCTCCAGCGCGGGTAGTCCCGGCGCAGGCGCCGCACCAGGGCGGGCAGCACCGTGCTGCTGGCCGAAGGCACATAACCCAGGTTCAGCACACCCTCGGGGCCACGGGCCGCGTCATGCACGAGGTCGCGCAGGTGATTGGCGCGTTCGAGCAGGCTGCGCGCCTCGACCAGCAAGACTTCTCCCGCCGCAGTCAGACGCACGCCCTTGGGGTGGCGCGTGAAGAGCGGGGTGCCCATCGATTCTTCCAACTGCCGGATCTGCAAGGACAGCGGTGGCTGGGCGATGTAGAGCTTTGCAGCAGCGCGGCTGAGGCTGCCTGCCTCGGCCACCGCGACGAAATAGCGCAAATGACGGAGTTCCATGACCGGTTCGAAGAGATTCGGGAATTTTCAGGAGTGTATCCCTCTGGTATATCTAAAAGATATGGGATGCATACCGAACCAATTGTTGATGTATCCGGTGTATGCGCCAAAAATGCCGCCTCGCTTCATCTTGACCAGGAGACCCCTAATGAAATCCCTCGCTTCTCTTCTGTTGGCGCTGGCCGTGGCCACGCCCACCATGGCGCAAGACTGGCCCAGCAAGCCCGTGCGCGTGCTGGTGCCCGCGCCCGCTGGCAGCTCGCTGGACATCATCGTGCGCACGCTGGGGGACAAGCTCAAGGACCGCTGGAAGCAGCCCATCGTGGTGGACAACAAGGCGGGCGCTGGCGGCATGCTGGGCATGGACGCCGTGGCCAAGGCCGCGCCGGACGGCCACACCCTGGGCATCGGCTTCAACGGCCCGGTGGCCTTCGGCCCCTTCATGTACAAGAAGATGCCCTACAACCCGGGCAAGGACTTGCTGCCCATCGTGCTGACGACGTCGCAGCCCAATGTGCTGGCCGTACCGGCCAACCACCCGGCCAAGACTCTGAAGGATTACGTGGCCTGGGCCAAGACCCAGCCTCAGGGCGTGAGCTACGCCTCGGTGGGTAACGGCAGCTCTTCGCATCTGACCATGGAGCTGTTCCGCAACACCGCAGGCTTCCAGACCCTGCACGTGCCCTACGCCGGTTCGCCGCCGGCCGGTCTGTCCGTCGCCGCCGGTGATACCCAAGGCCTGTTCACCGTCGCGCCCGCGCTGCTGCCCCTGGTGGAGAGCGGCCGAGTGCGCCTGCTGGCCGTGACCAGCCTCAAGCGCATCGACGGTTTGGAGAACCTGCCGACGATCGCTGAGTCGGGCTACCCCGGTTTCGAGGCCCTGGCCTGGAACGGCCTCTTCGCGCCCGCTGGCACGCCCAAGGCCGTGATCGACCGCATCAACGCGGACGTCAACGCCGTCATGCAAGACCCCGCCGTGCGCGCCAGCTTCGCCAAGCAGGGCTTGATCATCGGTGGCGGTAGCCCGGCCTCCTTCAAGAGCTTCATCGACAGCGAAAGCAAGAAGTGGGGTGACATCATCCAGCGAGTCGGCATCACCATCGAATGAGCGAGCACCCATGAGCGAACAGGCTTCCACCATGCTGGCCTTGCGCAAGACCCGGGCCGAGGCGGGTACCGAACTGGTTGAAGTCCCGGTGCCCCAGACCCTGGAGGAGGGCGAGGTGCTGGTGCGCGTCGCCGCAGCCGGCATCTGCGGCAGCGACCTGCACGTCGACGACTGGACGAGCAGTTATGCCTTCATCGCGCCTTACCTGCCCGTGACCTTGGGTCACGAGTTCGTGGGCACCATCGCCAGCGGTCCCCGCATCGGCGAGCGCGTGGTGGTGCGGCCGTCGGTCACCTGTGGCCGCTGCGTGCACTGCCTGGCCGAGAACCACGATGCTTGTGAACAGCGCCGCGGCATCGGCATGACGCGCGATGGGGCGTTCGCCTCCTGGGTACGGGCGCCTTTGCGCAACTGCATTCCCGTGCCAGCGGGCGTGAGCGACACGCTCGCGTCGTTGGTGGAGCCGTTCTCCATTGCCATGCAGGCGGTGCGTCAAGCCGGGGATCTGTCCGGCCGTACCGTGCTGGTGATGGGACCCGGCACCATCGGCCAAGCGATTGCCGTGCTCGCGCGGCGCATGGGTGCCGCCCGCATCGTCGTCACCGGTTTCCAGGACGCGGTGCGGCTCGACACCTTGCGCGCGATGGGCTTCGACGAGGTGGTGGACGTGTCGCAGACGCCGCTCACGCAGTGGCTCAAAACCCGCGCCGATCTGCCGCCTTTCGACTTGGTGTTCGAGGCCACCGGCGTGCCCGCCACGATCACCGAGGCGCTGGGCCTGCTGCGGCGCGACGGCGTGGTGGTGGTGACGGGCATCCATGACCGACCCTTGTCCCTGGACCTCACGCCCTTCGTGCGCCGTCAACTTCAGTTGCGTGGGTCCTTCCGCCCGCCCGAATCCGATTGGCCGCGCGTTCTGACTTTGATGGGCGAGTTGGGTGACTCCATCCGTCCCATGGTCAGTCATGTCTTGCCCTTGAAACGGGCGCACGAGGGCCTGGCACTGGCGCATGGCAAGCAGGCCAACAAGGTGCTGCTGGTGCCCGAGGACCACGATGGCCGCTGACACCCAGGCCACCGCGGTGCTGGCGTTGTGGAACGACGTCGATCCCATCCACGACGCCGATTACAACGACTGGCACGCGAATGAACATGTGCCGGAACGCCTCACCGTGCCCGGCATGCTGTGGGGCCTGCGTTTCCTGGCCACGGCGGGCGTGGTGGGGCCGCGCTACCTGACGCTTTACGGCCTGCGTGACGCGCAGGTGCTGGACAGCGCGCCCTACCAGCATCTCTTGGCCTGGCCCACGCCCATGAGCGCACGCATGCGACGGGTGATGCATGGCATTTCACGCGCGGTGTACGACGTGGTGGCGACGCAGGGCAGTCTCGCGGCGTCCGGGCTCCTCTTGAGCGAGGATCAAGACCTGGGCCAGCCCACCCTCAACCCAACCCCCACCGAGGGTGAGAGCGACGCGGTGCCGGGCTTGTTGCGCGGTCAGCGACGCCCCGACACCCAGCCCTTGCCGTGGCTGCAGACGGGGCAGTCGGGCTTTCAGCCGCCGGAGAGTCTGCGCCTGGTCGCGCTCGCGCAGGCGCCCATGGGCGCGAAGGCCCCGGTCTTGCCCGGCGTGAGCCGTTACCGGCGATTGCCGGTATCGGGCGACGGGCAGTTTTGAGGCTTCAGTCCGTCGATCGCGTACACGCAGACTCCCGGACTCTCGGGACTCAAGGCGAGCGTGTCTTGTCGGGCCAGTCGCACGAGTCCGACACCTGGCATTCCCAGCAGCGCGGCTTGCGCGCCAGGCAGATGTACCGGCCGTGCAGGATCAGCCAGTGGTGGGCGTGCTCCATGAACTCGGCGGGGATGCGCCGCAGCAATTGCTGCTCGACCTCGTAAGGCGTCTTGCCGGGTGCCAGGCCCGTGCGGTTGCCTAGGCGGAAGATGTGCGTGTCCACGGCCATGGTGGGCTCGCCAAACGCCACGTTGAGCACGACGTTGGCCGTCTTGCGCCCCACGCCCGGCAAGGCTTCCAGCTCTTCGCGGGTGCGTGGCACCTTGCCGCCATGCCGCTCCACCAAGATGCGGCAGGTCTCCATCAGGTGCTTGGCCTTGCTGCGGTACAGACCGATGGTCTTGATGTAGCCCTCCAGCCCCTCCTGCCCGAGCGCGAGGATGCGGGCTGGCGTGTTGGCCACGGGAAAGAGCCGTCGCGTGGCCTTGTTCACGCTCACGTCCGTGGCCTGGGCCGACAGCAGCACCGCGGCCAGCAGCTCGAAGACCGAGGTGTATTCCAACTCGGTGACGGGCAGCGGGTTGGCCGCGCGCAAGGTGGTGAAGAAGGACGTGATCGCGGCGGGGGTCATGGGCTTTGCAAGGGCCTGCCAGACGAAGGCCCCGACGCTTCAGAGAACCGAAAGGTCAACGAAACAGGAAGCTGCGGGCGGTTGCGCGCGCAGCGCCTGGGGCGTGAGCCCCAGGGCCGTCAGCACATCCTGGGGCAGCAGATCCAGGGTTTCGGGCGCAAGCACCGGGGCATCGCTGGCCTGCACGCTGGCCGAGTTCAGATCGGCCAGGTGGCTGGCCAAATGCAGCACGCCGCCCAGCGGGTTGATCAGGGCATGAGCGGGGGAGGATGCGGGCCAAGCCAAGGGTGCCGCCGCGACCCGCAAGGCGTCGACCAGGCTGTCCGGAAAGCGCCAGCGCTGCGCCAATTCCGCCGTCACGTCGACTTCGGTGAAGCCCAGCGCCTTGCGTTCGGCGGCCCAGCGGCTGCCGGGCACATGCGGTTGACGCTCGATCAGCGACAGCGCCTGCGGCTGCGATTGCACGATCAGCAATTCGCCCAGCCGCAGCATCAGGCCAGCCAACCAAGCCTGTTGCGGGTCCAAGGGCGGGCGCGGCGCGCTGGGGGTCAGCAGGGCCTGCTCGCTCAACCACTGGGCGTACCCTGCGCAGGCCATGCAATTGCGCCAAAAGTGCGCGCGGTTCAGGCCCGGCGCGGCCGGAAAACTCACGTTCATGCAAGCGGCCAACGCCAGCAAACGCACCTGGGTCAGGCCCAGCAGCGAGATGGCCGAGGTCAGCGACTCCACCTCCCGGCGCAGGCCCAGGGCCACCCCGTTGGCCGCGCGCAGCACCTTGGCGGTGAGCACGGGGTCTTGGGCAATCAAGGCACCCACCTGGGTGGCCGGGATGTCCCGGTCTTGCAGGCTGCGGATCAGGGCATGCGCCACCTCGGGCATGACGGGCAGCTTGACCGAGCGAAAGAAAACCGCCAGGTGAGGGGCGGTCTGGTGCGGCGTTGAGGACGTGGGAAGCGCCGTGGGAACGGTGACGTTGGCGGAGGTAAGGGGCGCCATGGAGTTGATTGGGGACTTGGTCTCGTGCTTGTTGATGTTCTTGTCGGGTTCGACCCTTGGCCCGATTGTCCATGATGAACGCGCGCCTGGAATGCGAGAATGCACGAACAATTTGTTTCCGTTGTTTACGCCCCTAGTTTTCCCCGATGACCATGCAATTCGCCCAACGCCTCGATCACGTCGAAACCTCCGCCATCCGAGAACTCTTCAAGCTGCTGGGCAAGCCCGGCATCATTTCCTTCGCGGGGGGCTTCCCCGACAGCGCCATGTTCGACGTCGACGGCATCCGCGAAGCAAGCATCAAGGCTTTGGCCGAGGACCCGGGCGCGGCCCTGCAGTACGGCGCCACGGAAGGCTACAACCCGCTGCGCGAGCAACTGGCCGCCTTCATGGTCGAGAAGATGAAGAGCACGGGCGCCCAGGTCACGCCCGAGGGCCTGATCGTCACCACCGGCAGCCAGCAGGCCCTGGATCTGCTGGGTAAGACCCTGGTGGACCCGGGCGCCAAGGTCATCGTCGAAGCGCCCACCTTCCTGGCCACCATCCAGTGCTTCCGCCTCTACGGCGCGCAGGTCATCGGCGCGCCCATCGACGCTCAGGGCGTGCAGGTCGACAAGCTGGAGCAACTGATTGCCGAGCACAAGCCGCGTTTCGTTTACCTCATCCCCACCTTCGGCAACCCCAGCGGCGCCACGCTCAGCCTGGAACGCCGCAAGCGCATCCTCGAACTCGCGGTGAAAACCCAGACCGTGGTGATCGAGGACGACCCCTACGGCGACCTCTATTTCGGCGAAGCTCCGCCCGCCAGCCTGCTGGCCCTCACGGCCCAGGTGCCGGGCAGCCGCGACTGGCTGGTGCATTGCGGCAGCTTGAGCAAGGTGCTGAGCCCCGGCCTGCGCGTGGGCTGGATGATCGCGCCGCCCGCGCTGCTCGCGAAAGCCACCATGTGCAAGCAGTTCAGCGACGCCCATACCAGCACCTTCGCCCAAGCCACCGCCGCGCAATACCTCAAGGCTGGTCGCATGCCCGCCACCCTGGCCCGCGTGCGCGCGGTCTACGCCGAGCGGGCGCTGGCCATGGGTGAGAGCCTGAAGAAGGAGCTGGGCGATGCGATTGAATTCACCCAACCCGGCGGCGGCCTGTTCTTCTGGGCCCGCCTCACCGGCGCGGGCGGCAAGCTCAAGGACGCCAACGAACTCGCCAAGCGCGCCATCGAGCAGGGCGTGGCCTTTGTGCCGGGTGCGCCGTTCTTTGCCACGAACCCCGATGTGTCCGCGCTGCGCCTGAGCTTTGCGACGGTGGGGGTGGACAAGATCCGCGAGGGCGTGGGTAGGTTGTGGAAGGCGATCTGAGCAGGCTAGGAGGAAATATGTGGCGGAATGAACTTAAGAATGCTGCGATTCCTCTTTTTTCAGTGCTCCTCGGGGGCGTCATTTCAATTGCTGCTGTGTACGTTCAAGGGCGAATGAATGAGCAAAGAGAGAATCTGCTGACCAGGAAAGAAAAGATTGAAATGTTATTGAGTCTCGCGCTTCAAGTTGAGTCGAGTCTTAATAAGATGCCAGCGCGATTAAAGACTGAATCAGCGGGTGACTATGTAGATATAGCCCATCAACTCAGGACAATGGTCATGCTTTCAGAGGTGTATTTCCCCACTTTGAAAGAACCTACAGATGCTTACGCAAAGAAGACTTTTGCCGCCCTTGATGGCTTGGCTGCGTGTGCTTTTCGGTCAGAACTGAATCTCACGAATAGGCAAAGGTGCTATTTTTCTGCCATTGAATCCGTTCCAACGCATCGCGAACTGGAAGCTTTATTTGCTGGTGCTCGATCAGAGCTAGGACAGCTCGGTCAGTAGCATTGACCTGGCGATACACGCTGGAGACCCATCGTGAACTACAAAGTCTTTCTTTTAGCTGCTCTCACGATGTTGGGTGCGCATGCCCATGCTCAAGAAGCCGACGTCAAACCAAGCAAGATGGTTCAGTTTGGCGTTGCGTTCAAGGATGGTTCGTCCGCTGGAATGAAGTTTCTGCCGCCCGACGAGGAGGGCTGGGTCATGACCCGGCCAAGCGGCGGGGTGAACCTCAAGAAAAACGCAGGTTCACCGACGGACAGCATGGAAATCGACGCCTACATGCTGAGACTCGATACACCGATTTCTCCTATGTCCAACTACATAGAGACGATCAAACGGAATATCACCGAGGGATACGAACGCAATAAGAACTTCAAGATCGGTGCGTTCGAGGTCATCGAAGACCCAAAGGAAGCCCGATGCGCCAGAATTCACCTGCTGCTGGAGCGTGTGCAGCCCAGCCAGGAAACCCAGGAAAGAAGATGGAGTGAGCAGTATGTGCTTTCCTGTGGATCGCTGAAAAACAAAGGGCTGGGTTATGAGCTGCGCTTCTATCACCGGTACGTGGAGTCCAGCAAAGACGCCCAGTTCGCCGAGAAAGCACGCCAGGTGCTGGACAGCGTGGTGCTGGTTGATCAGTGAGTTGAGCGCGGGCACATCTCCGCCGCAAAGAGCGCGGCGGTTTCATGCAATTTCCAGCAGCCGCTGGCCGACCCTCACGCTTCTGAGGCACTGCCGTGTAGGCCTTTGTCCCAAACCGGCTCCTCGCCCCCGAACCGCTCCGCCAAAAAATCGACCAACAACCGCAAGGCCAGCGGCTGGTGCTGACGCGAGAGGAAAACCGCGTGGATGCCCAGGGTTTCGAGTGGGTAGTCCTTCAACAAGGGCACGAGTTCGCCCCGCTTCAGATCCTCGCTGACGTAGTAGGTCGGCAGGATGCCGATCCCGCCGCCTGACAAAAGCGCCCGTCGCAGGATGGCGGTTTCATTCGTCGTGAAGCTCACGTCCACCGCGGGTTCCACGACCTTGTCGCCTTGCCGGAAGCGAAACTGCGTGGCGCTGACCAGCGCATGCGCCAGGCACCGGTGCCGAGACAGTTCATCCAAGGTGGCGGGTGCGCCATGGCGGCCCAGGTAGTCGGGGCTCGCGCAAATCACCGAGCGGCAGGTGGCGAGTGGGCGGGCGATCAGCGTGGGTTCCAAGGTGTTGCTGATGCGCACGGCCAGGTCGATCTGGTCAGCGGCGAGGTTGATGCCCAAGTCGGTGGTCGCCAGGGAGATGTGGACTTGGGGATAGCGTTGTTGGTAGTCCACCAGTGCCGGGGTCAACTGCGCTTCGGCGAAGGAGAGCGCGCAGGTCAGTCGCAAGCGGCCTCGGGGTTCTTGGCTGAGGTTGCCCGCCATGTGCTTGACGTCATCGGCGGTTTCCAACAATCGACGGCAGGTGGGCAGGGCCAGCTGGCCCGCGTCGGTGAGCGTGACGCGGCGGGTCGTGCGGTGCAAGAGGCGCGCGCCCAGCCAATCTTCCAGCGACACCAGATAGCGGCTGACCATGGCGGCAGACATGTCCAGATGGTCGGCGGCCTGGATCAGGCTGCCCCGTTCAGCGACGGTGACAAAGACCTGGGCGGCGGTGATTCGGTCCATCGCAACTCCTCGGAACAGCGGACGGCCAGAAGGCCGGATATTGCGTCGAATTGTGCAATAAATAATCAACCAATAGGCTGTTTATGTATTGAAGTGGCTTGAATACAGTGGCGTTTCCTCGCAACCCTTCTCAGGAGATCGTCATGTTGTTCACGACCCCATTCGTTCAAAAGCTGTTGCCCCTGCTGGCCTTCGGTGTCATCGCGACCGGGACCGCAGGCGCCCAAACGGTGACCGCGCCGCTGCAACTCAAGGTGTACAACGCGGACGCCACCAGCTTCCACGTCAACGCCGTGGTGGTCAGCGGCAAATCCGAGGCGCTGGTGATCGACACCGGGTTCACGCGGGCCGACGCCCTGCGCGTGGCCGCCAACGTGCTCGACAGTGGCAAGACGCTGAAAGCCATCCTGATCAGCAACGCCGATCCGGATTTCTATTTCGGGGCCGAGGTCTTGAAAGAGCAGTTTCCAAACGCACAGGTTCTGACCACGCCCGCAGTGCGCGAGAAGATTCAAAGCAAGTTGTCCGGCAAGCTGGCGTTCTGGGGCCCAAAGCTGGGCACGAATGCGCCGCGCAAACCGCTGGTGCCCGACGTGCTGCAAGGCAACACCCTGACGGTCGACGGAGAAGCCATTGAGGTGCGCGGCACGACCGGTGAGCTGGCGCACCGCCCCTATGTGTGGATTCCGTCGATCAAGGCCGTTGTCGGCAACATCGCGGTGTTCGGTAACCTCCATGTCTGGACGGCCGATACCCAGAAGCTCAGCGAACGCAAGGCGTGGCTGGCGCAACTCGACGAACTGCTGGCGCTCAAGCCCGTGCTGGTGGTGCCTGGCCATGCCGCGGCGGGCGCGGCGCAGGACGAAAGCGCGATCCGCTATACCCGCGACTACCTGGTTCGGTTTGAGCAAGAGCTTGGCCGCGCCAAGGACTCGGCGGAACTGATTGCGGCGATGAAGAAGGCGTATCCGAGCGCGGGTCTGGGCATTGCCCTGGACATCGGCGCGAAAGTCAACCAAGGCGAGATGAAGTGGTGAACACCACCTCCGGCCGTTAACTCATTGAACTTGCGGGCGGGCGCGAGCAAATCGCGCTCGCCGGTCCATCAAAAAGGAAAGAGAAAGGAAAGCCATGAGCGCCTCGGTTCTTCATTACATCTACGACCCCCTGTGCGGCTGGTGCTACGCGGCGGCGCCTCTCGTCAAGGAGGCCCGCAAGGTCGTCTCCGTGCAGGCGCATGGCGGGGGCATGATGACGGGTTCTCGGCGGCAGCAAGTCACCGCCCAGCTGCGAGATTACGTGATGCCTCACGATCGCCGCATCTCTCAACTCACGGGGCAGCCCTTTGGTGAGCGCTACTTTGACGGCCTGCTGCGTGACAGCAGCGCGGTTTTCGACTCGGAGCCACCGACGGCCGCCATGCTCGCGGCTGAGCAGATGGCGGGGCGCGGACTGGACATGCTCGCGCGCCTGCAAACCGCGCATTACGTTGAAGGGCGACGTTTGGCGGACCGGGATGTGTTGATCGAGATCGCCACAGAGATGGGCATGCATCGCGCGGACTTCGCTGACGCGCTGGACGCAACCTTGGGAGATCGTGCGCAGGCGCACATCCAAGAAACGCGGGAGCTGATGGGTCGTGTGCGCGCCAGCGGTTTCCCGACGCTGTTGCTCCAGACGGAAGGACGCTTGCGCTCCGTTGACATCGGGCCCTACCTGGGGCAAGCCCAGGCCTTCAGGCTGTGGCTGCAGGAGCAAGTTCCTGCGAAGGATGTGCATCCGGAGACTGGCGCGTTTCAGTGCGGGCCAGAAAATTGTGCAATCCCCGGGCGGAGTGACACCTGATTGCGCCCCATTGGGCGAGACCCAAGGTGACCGGTTCGACTTTCATGGAGTGAACGTGATGGACGTGGACGCATTGGCATCACCCAGCGGCACGGACGGCGGCGATCTTCGCCGCGTGCTGGCCTCCGTGCGTGCAGGCGATTGGCATGCCGCGCATGACGGGGTCCAATTGAACTCCACCGAACTCGGCGCCTGGCTCCATGGTCTGCTGCACGTCATGGAAGGCGATCTGGAAGATGCAGAGTACTGGTACGAGCGTGCCGGCCGAAACTTCCGCGCGAGGGGAACGATCGATGAGGAGCTCGAGCAGTTGGCGCAATCGCTGGGTGATTGAGCACATGGCTTAGCCGGGGCTGCAATCCGGGCATGACGACGAGAACCAAGGCCTCCATGCGCTTCACCTTAAGGGCAGTCGTGGCGACCTCGTGGTGAATGATTCTCAAATACCTGCATGGGTTTGGAGATATCATGTTTTTCCCTCCATTCCGGTCCCTGCTTTGCCTAGCGGGGTTACGCACATGCCGCCCTTCATTTCCAATCTCTCAGTGGCCAAGCGCCTTGGTCTAGGCTTCGCACTGGTCCTGCTGCTGTCCCTCATCACCATCATCATCAGCATCGCCCGGTTGAGCGCGGTAGCGGAATCGACACGTGAGATGGTGGACGTGCCCGTGAGGACCGAACGGCTCATCAGCGATTGGTACCGCAACCTGTCCTCCGGCGTGCGCCGCACGGCGGCCATCGCCAAGAGCAGTGATCCGTCCCTGGTGGCTTATTTCGCTGATGATGCCGCCCAGTCCAGCAAGGCTTCGGGCGAGTACCAGAAAACCGTCGAGACCTTGCTGACCAAGGAGCGCGACAAGAAAGTATTCGCGGAGATTGGCGAGCAACGCAAGGCGTACCTCAGCACCCGCGACGCCATCACCGAGCTCAAGAAAGCAGGCAAGCTGGAAGAGGCGGATCGCATGCTGGAGGAAAAGTTCACGCCGGCCGCCAAGCTCTACATCGGGAAGATGGAGGAGCTGATGAACAACCAGCGCGAGGACATCGACACCATGGCCAAGGAGATCGAGGCCAACTACGAAGCCAGCCGCATGCTGCTCGTTGCGCTGGCGCTGGTCAGCACGGTGCTGAGCCTGGTGTTCGCCTGGTTGCTGTCTGGCACCATCACCCGGCCCTTGCTGCAGGCTGGCGAGGTCGCGCGCGCGGTGGCGCAAGGCGACCTCAGCGTGCAGATCGACAACAGCCGCACCGACGAGGTGGGGCAATTGCTCAACAGCCTCAAGGAAATGCAAGGCAGCCTGGTGCGCGTGGTGTCGCAAGTGCGTGAGGGCTCGGAGAGCGTGGCGACGGCGAGCGCCGAGATTGCGCAGGGCAACCAGGACCTGAGCGCGCGCACGGAAAGCCAGGCCAGCGCCCTGGAAGAAACCGCGGCCTCGATGGAGGAACTGGGTTCGACCGTGAAA
>NZ_JBKFDG010000014.1:0-10538 GCF_046452315.1 Hylemonella sp. W303a
ATGGAGCGTTTAAGTCGCTTCGGACTTGTCGAAGAATGGTGTGCTCAAACCGAGCTTGGTGAAAATCACGAATGCTCGTAAAGTAACTCACCATGGCCTCCACGCTGGATAGCGATATTGCGCAACGCAGGCCCAAGGCCAGGCGGCCTTGGTGGGCCATTATTCGTCGTCTGAGTGCGCGCCATCGCGATCGCATAGCCGAGCATCTGTTAGCCTTGGACTCTCACGATCGCTACCTCCGTTTCGGATATGCGGCCAACGACACGCAGATCCGAGCCTATGTGGATGCGTTGGATTTCGAGCGTGATGTGGTGTTCGGCATCTACAACTGGCGCTTGAAGTTGGTTGCCATGGCTCATCTTGCCCACTCCGTCGACCGCAGCTATGACGCCTGCGCTGAATTTGGGGTTTCCGTCTTACCTACGACTCGTGGGCATGGTTACGGCGGCAAGTTGTTTGCGCGCGCCATGCTGCATGCCCGTAACTCCGGGGTGCAGCTGATGTTCATCCACGCTTTGAGCGAAAACAAAATCATGCTGAGCATCGCGCGTAAAGCCGGTGCCACCGTCGAATACGACGGTCCGGAGGCTGAGGCCTACCTGCGCCTTCCCGCAGCGACGTTCGAGACACAGGTGACGGAGTTGTTGGAAGAGCAGTTGGCGCAGGCTGACTACAGACTCAAGATGCAAGCCCGGCAATTTTGGAATCTGCTGTCGGATTTGCAAGATGTCCGGCGTGGCGTTCGGGAGGGCCGCCATCGATCTGGCTCATGAGAAGGCAGCGAACGCGCTAAACCATTGCCAACGTGCACACGGCTGCGCGGAAGACGCATCGAAGCATCTTGCGCCACTGGCGGCCTCTTCGATGCATCACGCATCTCCGCTATCCTATAGGCTTCTTAACTTCCGCCTCGTGCGTCGCATCAGTGCCTGACCCTTACCCTGCGCGTTTCTCCGAGAAGGATGACAAGCGCACTCTCTGGAAAAAAATCGCCGAATTCATTCATCCGGGGCCAGATTCCACGGCTGAATTGATCGAAACCTTGGCCGACGCCGAGGATCGACAGCTCATTGGCGCCGAATCCCGCTTCATGCTTGAGGGCGTGTTGCGCATGGCTGATCAAAGCGCGGGGGATGTGATGGTTCCCGCCCCCCGCATGGATTTGGTGGACATCAATGCGCCGTACCCGGAGTTGCTTCACGCAGTGATTGACGCTGCGCATTCGCGCTTTCCGGTCTATGAGGGCGAACGAGAAAACATCATCGGCATCTTGCTCGCCAAGGACCTGCTCAAACTGCAGCGCGCTCCCGAACTGAATATCCGGGCTCTGCTGCGACCCGCGGTGTTTGTCCCCGAGAGCAAGGGTTTGAACGATCTTCTGCGGGAATTCCGGGGAACGCGCAACCACCTGGCCATCGTGATCGATGAATTCGGCCGCGTCGCGGGTCTCATCACCATCGAGGACGTGCTGGAACAGATCGTTGGTGAAATCGAGGACGAGTTCGACATCTCTGAAGATGAGGGCGATATTTTCGGTCTGGCGGATCAGACCTACCGCGTCAGTGGCAGCGCCTCGATACCACGCGTCAACGAGGCCTTTGACGTGAACATCCTGTCCAGCGATCCCGATGAAAGTTTCGACACGATCGGGGGATTGATCGCGCACGAAATGGGCCATGTCCCTCGCCGAGGTGAACAGCATGTCATCGCCGGACTGAGGTTCACCGTGCTGCACACCAAGGGCGGCGCGGTGAGGTGGTTCAAGGTCAACCCCGTGCCCTCGTCCGCCGACAGTCGCCCCAATGCCTGATGGCCGCGCCATGCGCGTGAGCACGGCATTGAACGCCAGCCTGGCCGTCGTTGCAGGCGGGTTGCAGGCGATGGCCATCGCTTCACCGTGGGGCGGCCAGCCGCAACCCTGGCTGCAAGTGCTGTCCATGACGTTGCTGTCCTGGCTGTTGTCACGTGACGCGTTGCCTGGCTCGCTTGCGTCCATGCGGCATCTTCGGGGGTCTGCCTTGATCGGGTGGTTGTTCGCCACTGCTTGGCTGGCGGGCAGCTTCTGGTGGATGTTCATCGCCATGCATCGGTATGGCGGCTTGCCCGCCGCCCTCGCGGTGCTGGCGGTGCTGGCATTGTCGGGGGCGTTGGCGTTGTATTTTGCCGTCGCCTGTGTTCTCTATAGCCATCTGTCCAAGAAGTTGGGGCCGCGTCGCCCTTACGCAAATGCACTGCTGTTCGCTGCGCTCTGGCTGATGGCAGAAATGGCTCGCGGACGCTGGTTCACCGGGTTCGGCTGGGCTGGCGCGGGCTATGCGCATGTCGAAGGGCCGCTGGCGGAGTACGCTCCTTGGATAGGGGTTTATGGCATTACCGCGGTATCGGCGTGGCTTGCGATGATGCTGGCCTATATCCTGCGGCACATCGCGGGTGCGGCGCAGGGAGGACAGTGGGTGGTTGGCGCGAGCGCTTTGCGCAATGTCGTGAAGGCTGCGCTGGCACTGGTTGTGGTCGCTTGTCTTCCCCTTGTCCAACAGCAATGGTGGCCCCTGGAAACTCAATCGACCGGAACGCTGCGCATCGCCCTGCTGCAAGGCAATATTCCCCAGGACGAGAAGTTCCAACCCGGCACCGGTGTCGTGCAATCCCTGCGCTGGTACGGCGAACATCTGATGCAAGCGCCGCAGGACGCCGCCCTGGTCGTTGCGCCGGAGACGGCGTTGCCGCTGCTGCCACAGGATCTGCCTGTGGGCTACTGGTCGCAACTGGTTCTGCGGTACGCGAGCGATGGTACGTCGGCTGCATTGATCGGACTTCCGCTGGGAAATGGCCGTGACGGCTACACCAATTCCGTAGTCGGCCTGGCACCAGGCCAGCATGCCTACCGCTACGACAAGCACCATCTCGTTCCTTTCGGCGAGTTCATTCCCCTGGGCTTTCGCTGGTTCACGGCGATGATGCAGATTCCGCTGGGTGACTTCAACCGCGGTGACCTCAATCAACCCTCTTTCGCCTGGCAGGGCCAGCGTCTGGCACTGAACATTTGCTACGAAGATTTGTTCGGTGAGGAGCTGGGCGCGCGTTTCGAAGACGCCCAAACCGCGCCGACCGTGTTCGTCAACGTGAGCAACATCGCTTGGTTCGGTGACACGGTGGCGGTGGACCAGCATCTGCACATCTCCCGCATGCGCGCCCTGGAGTTCGCGCGCCCCGTAGTGCGGGCGACCAACACCGGTGCGACCGCCTGGATCGATCACCAAGGCCAGGTGCGTGCCATGCTCGCGCCCCACACCCGGGGCGTGCTCACGGTGGAGGTCGAAGGTCGTACCGGGCTCACGCCCTACGCCCGCTGGGTTGCGGCCTTCGGGCTGAGCCCGCTCTGGATCCTGAGTCTGCTGGTGCTGTCCTGGGCGGTTTGGCGTGGTCGTTCGAGGCATACGCCCACGGCGGGCGTGGAACCGTAAAATCACGGGCTTGGCCGTTTGGCCGCCCCTTGATGCCTTGCTAGCCAGCGATGGACTGCGAGGCCACCGCCTGTTCACCCATGTTGACCTTCCAGCAAATCATCCTCACCTTGCAGTCCTATTGGGACAAACAAGGCTGCGCTCTCCTGCAGCCCTATGACATGGAAGTCGGCGCGGGGACTTCGCACACCGCCACCTTCCTGCGTGCTATCGGCCCTGAGCCCTGGAAAGCCGCGTACGTGCAACCCAGCCGCCGCCCTAAAGACGGCCGTTATGGCGAGAACCCCAACCGCCTGCAGCACTACTACCAATACCAGGTCGTGCTCAAGCCCGCGCCCAGCAACATCCTGGAGCTCTACCTCGGCTCGCTCGAAGCCCTGGGATTTGACCTGAAGAAGAACGACATCCGCTTCGTCGAGGACGACTGGGAGAACCCCACGCTGGGCGCCTGGGGTCTGGGCTGGGAAGTCTGGCTCAACGGCATGGAGGTGACGCAGTTCACCTACTTCCAGCAGGTGGGCGGCATCGACTGCAAGCCCATCACCGGCGAGATCACCTACGGCTTGGAGCGCCTGGCCATGTACCTGCAGGGCGTGGACAACGTCTACAACCTGGTGTGGACCGAGGGCTTGTCCTACGGCGACGTCTACAAGCAGAACGAAGTCGAACAATCCACCTACAACTTCGAGCACAGCGACGCCGATTTCCTCTTCACCGCCTTCGCGGCGCACGAGAAGCAGGCCAAGCACTTGATGGAAGCACAACTGGCTTTGCCCGCTTATGAGCAGGTGCTCAAGTGCGCGCACAGCTTCAACTTGCTCGACGCGCGCGGCGCGATCTCCGTGACCGAGCGCGCCGCCTACATCGGTCGCATCCGCAACCTCGCGCGCAGCGTCGCGCAAAGTTACTACGACAGCCGCGAGCGCTTGGGCTTCCCCATGGCGCCGCGCGAGTGGGTGGCGCAAATCGAGAAGATGACTGAGAAGAAGGCCGCCTGAAACCATGAGCATGAACAACCTTCTCGTCGAACTGTTTGTCGAAGAGCTGCCGCCCAAGGCGCTCAAAAAACTCGGTGAGGCTTTTTCTAACGTTTTGTTGGACCAGCTCAAGGCCCAGGGCCTGACTTCTGCGGACTCCACCGTTACTCCCTACGCCTCACCGCGCCGCCTGGCTGCGCATGTGACGGCGGTGGCGGACAAGGCTGCGGACAAGGCCGTGCAGCAAAAGCTCATGCCGGTGAGCGTGGGCCTGGACGCGGCGGGCCAGGCCACGCCCGCCTTGCTCAAGAAACTTCAGGCCTTGGGCGCGGACGTGTCCGATGCTGCCAAGGCCGTGGCCGCGCTGAAGCGCGCGCCCGACGGCAAGGCCGAAGCGCTCTTCTATGACAGCGTGGTGCCCGGGGCCACGCTGGAAGTTGGTTTGCAAAAGGCGCTGGACGAAGCCATCGCCAAGCTACCCATCCCCAAGGTGATGAGCTACCAGCTCGAAACCGACTGCGAGCTGCCTGGCTGGAGCAGCGTGAATTTCGTTCGTCCGGCGCATGGG
The DNA here is from genome assembly GCF_046452315.1 of Hylemonella sp. W303a. NCBI lineage: Bacteria > Pseudomonadati > Pseudomonadota > Betaproteobacteria > Burkholderiales > Comamonadaceae > Hylemonella > Hylemonella sp. W303a. The sequence goes on from NZ_JBKFDG010000014.1 coordinate 5,010, forward strand.
CTGGTGGCCTTGCACGGCAGCACCGTGGTGCCTGTCCAGGCGCTGGGCTTGAGAGCAGGCAACAGCACGCGCGGTCACCGTTTCGAGGCGAAGAAGGACGTGGTCGTGCTCAAGGATGCCGACAGCTATGCGGCGACCCTGCGCGAGGACGGTGCGGTCATCGCCTCCTTCGCTGAGCGCCGCGCCGAGATCGTGCGCCAACTCTCTGCGGCGGCCGCCAAGGTGGGCGGCGGCGTGCGTCCCATCGAGGACGAAGCCTTGCTGGACGAAGTCACGGCCCTGGTCGAGCGCCCCAATGCGCTGGTCTGTGAGTTCGAAAAAGAGTTCCTCGCCGTGCCGCAAGAGTGCCTCATCCTCACGATGAAGGCCAACCAGAAGTACTTCCCTCTGCTCGATGCGGCGGGCAAGCTGACGAACAAGTTCCTCGTGGTCAGCAACATCAGCCCGGCCGACGCCAGCGCCGTGATCGGCGGTAACGAGCGCGTGGTGCGCCCGCGCCTGGCCGACGCCAAGTTCTTCTTCGACCAAGACCGCAAGAAGACGTTGGAGTCTCGCGTCGAAGGCCTGGGCAAGGTGGTCTACCACAACAAGCTGGGCACGCAAGGCGAGCGCATGGAACGCGTGCGCGCCATCGCCAAGGCGATCGCGCAACAGTTGGGCGACGCCAAGCTGGTGGCGGCTGCGGATACCGCCGCACGTCTGGCCAAGACCGATTTGCTGACCGACATGGTGGGCGAGTTCCCCGAACTGCAGGGCATCATGGGCGGTTATTACGCGCGCCACGATGGCCTGGGCGAGGAGATCGCGCAAGCGATTGAAGACCACTACAAGCCGCGCTTTGCCGGTGACGAACTGCCGCGCAACACCGTAGGTCTCGTGGTGGCCTTGGCCGACAAGCTGGAAACGCTCATGGGGCTGTTCGGTATCGGTCAAAGACCGACCGGTGACAAGGACCCGTTTGCCCTTCGTCGTCATGCGCTAGGCGTGATCCGACTGGTGATTGAAAAGCAGCTTCCGCTGTCGGCTCATGACCTGGTTAACTTGGCCATTGGAGGGTTTGAGAAGGGTTTCAGCAACGCGGGCACGGACGTGCTGCAGTTCATGGCGGAACGACTGGAAGGCTATTGCCGTGAGCAGGGCTTTACAACGACGGAGGTGGATGCTGTAGTCGGCTCCGGCCGCTGGATCGGGTTGGCTACTGTGCCCAAGATGCTGAGTGCGGTTCGAGCTTTTTCACAATTGCCCGAGGCGCCAGCCCTCGCCGCCGCCAACAAGCGCATCGGCAACATCCTGAAAAAAGCCGAAGGCACGGTGGTCGCCAAGGTCGACGCGCAATTGCTCAAGGAACCGGCTGAACAAGCCCTGCACGGCGCTCTGCACAGCGTGCAACCGCTGGCCGACAGCCTCTACGCCAATGGCGAGTACGCCGCGTCCCTGCGCGAACTGGCGGTGCTCAAGGCCCCGGTCGACGCCTTCTTCGATGGCGTGATGGTCAATGCCGAAGATGCGGCGCTGCGCGCCAACCGCCTGGGCCTGCTCAAGAGCCTGCACGAGGCCATGAACCGCGTGGCCGATCTGTCGCGCTTGGCGGCTTGAGGCAACAGACACTGCACCCGCCTCGCGGCCACCCAAACCCCACCACGCCATGCCCAACAGCGCCCTCAAGCTCGTGATCCTGGACCGTGACGGCACGATCAACCAGGACCGCGACGACTATGTGAAGTCGGAGGCGGAGTGGGTGCCTCTGCCCGGTGCCTTGGAAGCCATCGCCCGGCTCAACCACGCGGGCTGGCATGTGGTGGTCGCCACCAATCAGTCGGGCTTGGGTCGCGGTCTCTTCGACGTGGCCGCGCTCAATGCCATGCACACCAAGATGCACAAGCTCTTGGCCACGGCGGGCGGTCGGGTGGAGGCCATTTTCTACTGCCCCCACGGGCCCGAGCAGGCCTGCCGCTGTCGCAAGCCCGCGCCCGGCTTGTTCGAGCAGATCGGCGAGCGTTACGGCGTCTCCTTGCAAGGCGTGCCCACGGTCGGTGACACGGCGCGCGACCTGATCGCGGGCACATCAGTGGGCTGCGAACCGCACCTGGTGCTGACCGGCAAAGGCGAGGCTTGGCGTGAACCGCTGGCTGCGGGCCAGGGCTTGCCCACGAACTTCCCGGCCAGCACGCGCGTGCACGAGAATTTGGCCGCGTTTGCCGCTTGGTTGATCGCGCGTGACAACGAACTGGCGAGCCCAGCGCACGGCGACTGATACCTAACGAGGACTTCGAGATGATCTTTCTGCGTTCTGTGTTGCACGCGCTCTGGATGCTGGTCACCGTGGTGCCTTGGGCCATCATGATGCTCACGGCCTCGCTCTTCCTGCGCGCCAACCCCATGTACTGGCTGGCCGTGGGTTGGCTGAGCTTGGCGATCCGGGGCGCGCGCGTGTTGTTGGGCATCAAGGTGCGCGTGACCGGCATGGAGAACCTGCCGCAGGGCGAGACCAGCCAAGCCATCCTGTTGGTCAAGCACCAGTCCACGCTCGAGACTTTTCTGATCCCCACGCTGATGCCGCACCCGCTGGCCTTCGTGTTCAAGAAGGAGTTGCTGTACGTGCCCTTTTTCGGCTGGGCGATGGCGCGACTGGACATGATCCACATCGACCGCTCCCAGCGCAGCGAGGCCTTCAACAAGGTGGTGGCCCAGGGCAAGCGCCTGCTGGCGCGGGGTGTCTGGATCATCATGTTCCCCGAAGGCACCCGCATCCCGCGCGGCGAGAAAGGTGTCTACAAGACCGGGGGCACACGCCTGGCCATCGAAACCGGCGCGCCCGTGGTGCCCATCGCGGTGAGCTCGGCCAAGGTCTGGCCACGCAAGGCCTTCCTCAAGCGTCCCGGCGTGGTGGACGTGGTGATCGGCCAACCCATTCCCAGCCAGGGCCGTGAACCTGCTGAGTTCATGCGCGAAGTGGAAGACTGGATCGAAGGCCAGATGCAGCGGTTGGACCCCGAGGCCTACCCCGCCAAACCGGGGGCCTGACGCCGTTCAGGCTGGCACCCGCCATGCGCGGACTTCTGCAACTCGCCCTGGATTTCGTAGACGGGCCGCACGCCGAGCCCTTGCCTGCACCGTCCCTCAAGGCGCCTGTGCCACCCAGCCCCGGGCCGCGGACAGGCGCAGATCCAAGGTCGACGGGACCGACTGGGGCTGTGACGCGTCCTGATCTCAACTCCTCCGATCTCCTGGGGTCGGCCTTCACCCATCCCCGCGCCAACCGGCAGACCCGCTTGGGCGACGTTGCCGTGGCCTATGAATTCAAGCGCGGCCGGCGTCGCACCATCGGCATGGCCGTGGGCGAGGCGGGCTTGACCGTCAGCGCACCGCGTTGGACGCCGCTACATGAAGTGGAGGCCGTGCTGCAGGAAAAAGCCGCTTGGATCGTGCGCAAGCTCCAGGAGATGCAGGCGCGACAGGCGCAAGCGCAGGCCACCAAGGTGGCCTGGCGCGCGGGCACGGTGCTGCCATGGCTGGGGCAGCCTTTGACCTTGATCTTTGCGGACTCCCCAGCGGCGGAGGCGTCCGCGCAGCTTGCCGCGCCCGCCGTCGCTCTTGCGCAGTCGGGGCGCCGCAGGACTCAGCGCATGACCGCGCCTGTGCTGGACAAGGAGGGCCTCATGCCCTCGGGCGAGATCGGCTGCACCTTGCGTCTTGACCTGCCCGCCGATGCGTCCACCGAGCACATCCGCGACGCGGTACAGGCCTGGTTCACGCAAGAGGCGCGAACGCTGTTCGCGCAGCGGCTCGACCACTATGCACCGCTGCTGCAGGTGCAATGGCGCAAGTTGGCCCTGAGCAATGCCCGCACGCGCTGGGGCAGCGCCAGCAGCGATGGCCGCATCCACCTGAACTGGCGTCTGATGCACATGCCGCTGCCTGTCATCGATTACGTCGTGGTGCATGAATTGAGCCATTTGCGGGTCATGGACCACAGTCCGCGTTTCTGGGCCACGGTGCGCTCCGTGATGCCCGATTACGAGGTTCGGCGCGCCGAATTGCGCAAGATTGCTCTTCCTGTCTGGAGTTGATGAAGAAATAGGTTCTCTAAAACCCAAATAAGCGACAAAATCACGCGGGCGAGTCCGGGAAGTTACAATTGTTACATTTGTACATGAGGAGTCGACGCGATGAATGCACCTCACGGGTTCCGGGCGCGGTGGCTCAACATGAGCCTGTCCACGAGGCTGTCCGCCAGCATTTTTGTCATCATCAGCGCGGTGGTGCTGGTCTTCGTCATTGCCATCAGCTACACCCTGATGCGCTCCGTTGAGCGTCAAGCGCTACAGCACCTCAATACGCAGACACGTCTGATCGTCGACTTGATTGACGCGTCCGACAAGGACTTGCGCCTGCGGGCAGCCGCCCTGGCCAAAGTGTTTCAAGGCCGCTTGGCTGGACAGCTGGCCCTGGATGCAGCCACGATCACCGAAGTGGCAGGAAAACCCGCCCCGACGCTGCGTTTGGACGGCAGGGTGCTCAACATGAACTTCGAGGTGGTGGATGGATTCACTGCCAGCACGGGCGCCGTGGCCACCGTCTTCGCCAAGACAGGTGAGGACTTCATTCGCGTCACCACCTCACTCAAGAACGCAGAGGGCGCGCGCGCGATTGGCACTTTGCTGGACCGCAATCACCCGGGTTACAAGGCCACGTTGGAGGGCCAGACCTACGCCGGCCCTGCCACGCTGTTCGGCAAACCGTACATCACGCAGTACGACCCCATCCGCAATGCCCAAGGCCAAATCATCGGCTTGAGCTTCATCGGCTTGGATTACAGCATCTATCTGGAGCAACTCAGGACCACCATCCGCAGTCTCAAGATCGGCGAAACAGGCTACTTCTTCGTGCTGGATTCGCGCCCGGGTGCGAATTACGGCAAATTGGTGATCCATCCCACGGCCGAGGGACGCGCCGCTTTGGAGAGCAAGGATGCCGATGGGCGTGAGTTCATCCGGGACATGCTCGAGCGCAAGAACGGCACGATCTATTACCCGTTCATCAACGAAGCCAAAGGCGAGACCAGCCCCCAAGACAAGCTGGCCGCTTTTGCCCACTTCCCGGGGTGGGAGTGGTTGGTGGTGGGTGGAACCTATGTCGACGAGGTCACTGCCGATGTGCGCGACCAGCGTCTGCTGTATGGCGTCATGGGCGTTGTCATGGTGCTGTTGGTGTCCGGCGTGCTGTTCCTGCTGATCCGTCGCACGGTCATCCAGCCTTTGGTGCACGCCCGCAGCCTTGCCGAGGCGCTGGCCCGGGGCGACTTGAGTGTCCGCATGCGCAGTCCGCGCCAGGACGAGCTGGGCCAACTGATGGACGCCATGAACCGCATCGGCAGCGGCTTGACCGAGGTGGTCCACACCGTGCGCGAGGGCAGTGAATCGGTGTCCACCGCCAGCGCCGAGATTGCTGAGGGCAATCAGGACTTGAGCGCGCGCACCGAGAACCAGGCCAGCGCACTGGCGCAGACCGCCGCATCCATGGAGGAAC
>NZ_JBKFDG010000015.1:2500-5695 GCF_046452315.1 Hylemonella sp. W303a
GTTATAGGGTCAAGTGACTAAGAGCATGTGGTGGATGCCTTGGCAATGATAGGCGACGAAGGACGTGATAGCCTGCGATAAGCTTCGGGGAGCTGGCAAATAAGCTTTGATCCGGAGATTTCCGAATGGGGAAACCCACCTGCAAAGGTATCGTTATCTGAATACATAGGATAACGAGGCGAACCGGGTGAACTGAAACATCTCAGTAGCTCGAGGAAAAGACATCAACCGAGATTCCGAAAGTAGTGGCGAGCGAAATCGGAGAAGCCTGTTAGTGATAGCACGACTCTTAGCAAAACGGTCTGGAAAGGCCGACTATAGAAGGTGATAGTCCTGTATGCGAAAAGAGACGTGTGGTACTGAGCTAACGAAAAGTAGGGCGGGACACGTGTAATCCTGTCTGAATATGGGGGGACCATCCTCCAAGGCTAAATACTCATCATTGACCGATAGTGAACTAGTACCGTGAGGGAAAGGCGAAAAGAACCCCGGGAGGGGAGTGAAATAGATCCTGAAACCGCATGCTTACAAAAAGTAGGAGCCCGCAAGGGTGACTGCGTACCTTTTGTATAATGGGTCAGCGACTTACATTCAGTGGCAAGGTTAACCGAATAGGGAAGCCGTAGAGAAATCGAGTCCGAATAGGGCGAATTAGTCGCTGGGTGTAGACCCGAAACCAAGTGATCTATCCATGGCCAGGATGAAGGTGCCGTAACAGGTACTGGAGGTCCGAACCGACTAGTGTTGCAAAACTAGCGGATGAGCTGTGGATAGGGGTGAAAGGCTAAACAAACTTGGAAATAGCTGGTTCTCTCCGAAAACTATTTAGGTAGTGCCTCAAGTATTACCGTCGGGGGTAGAGCACTGTTTTGGCTAGGGGGTCATGGCGACTTACCAAACCAAGGCAAACTCCGAATACCGACGAGTACAGCTTGGGAGACAGAGCACCGGGTGCTAACGTCCGGACTCAAGAGGGAAACAACCCAGACCGCCAGCTAAGGTCCCTAAAATTGGCTAAGTGGGAAACGAAGTGGGAAGGCTAAAACAGTCAGGATGTTGGCTTAGAAGCAGCCATCATTTAAAGAAAGCGTAATAGCTCACTGATCGAGTCGTCCTGCGCGGAAGATGTAACGGGGCTAAGCCAGTTACCGAAGCTGCGGATTTGCACGCAAGTGCAAGTGGTAGGAGAGCGTTCTGTAAGCCTGTGAAGGTGGCTTGTAAAGGCTGCTGGAGGTATCAGAAGTGCGAATGCTGACATGAGTAGCGTTAAAGGGGGTGAAAAGCCCCCTCGCCGTAAGCGCAAGGTTTTCTACGCAACGTTCATCGGCGTAGAGTGAGTCGGCCCCTAAGGCGAGGCAGAGATGCGTAGCTGATGGGAAACAGGTCAATATTCCTGTACCGATCAATAGTGCGATGTGGGGACGGAGAAGGTTAGCTCAGCCAACTGTTGGATGTTGGTTCAAGCCTGTAGTCGTGCCTGGTAGGCAAATCCGCCGGGCTTAGATGAGGGGTGATAACGAGGCTGCTTGCAGCCGAAGTGAGTGATACCCTGCTTCCAGGAAAAGCCACTAAGCTTCAGCTATTGACGACCGTACCGCAAACCGACACTGGTGCGCGAGATGAGTATTCTAAGGCGCTTGAGAGAACTCAGGAGAAGGAACTCGGCAAATTGACACCGTAACTTCGGGAGAAGGTGTGCCCTCAGTAGGTGAACCTGTACAAGGGGAGCCCAAAGGGGTTGCAAAGAATCGGTGGCTGCGACTGTTTATTAAAAACACAGCACTCTGCAAACACGAAAGTGGACGTATAGGGTGTGACGCCTGCCCGGTGCTGGAAGATTAAATGATGGGGTGCAAGCTCTTGATTGAAGTCCCAGTAAACGGCGGCCGTAACTATAACGGTCCTAAGGTAGCGAAATTCCTTGTCGGGTAAGTTCCGACCTGCACGAATGGCGTAACGATGGCCACACTGTCTCCTCCTGAGACTCAGCGAAGTTGAAATGTTTGTGATGATGCAATCTCCCCGCGGAAAGACGGAAAGACCCCATGAACCTTTACTGTAGCTTTGTATTGGACTTTGAACGGATCTGTGTAGGATAGGTGGGAGGCTTTGAAGCGGTGTCGCTAGACATCGTGGAGCCGACGTTGAAATACCACCCTGGTGCGTTTGAGGTTCTAACCTGGATCCCTGATCGGGATTGGGGACAGTGCATGGTAGGCAGTTTGACTGGGGCGGTCTCCTCCCAAAGCGTAACGGAGGAGTTCGAAGGTACGCTAGTTACGGTCGGACATCGTGACGATAGTGCAATGGCATAAGCGTGCTTAACTGCGAGACTGACAAGTCGAGCAGATGCGAAAGCAGGACATAGTGATCCGGTGGTTCTGTATGGAAGGGCCATCGCTCAACGGATAAAAGGTACTCTGGGGATAACAGGCTGATACCGCCCAAGAGTTCATATCGACGGCGGTGTTTGGCACCTCGATGTCGGCTCATCTCATCCTGGGGCTGTAGCCGGTCCCAAGGGTATGGCTGTTCGCCATTTAAAGAGGTACGTGAGCTGGGTTTAAAACGTCGTGAGACAGTTTGGTCCCTATCTTCCGTGGGCGCTGCAGATTTGAGGAAGCCTGCTCCTAGTACGAGAGGACCGGAGTGGACACACCTCTGGTGTACCGGTTGTCACGCCAGTGGCATCGCCGGGTAGCTATGTGTGGAAGAGATAACCGCTGAAAGCATCTAAGCGGGAAACTCGTTTCAAGATGAGATCTGCCGGGGCCTTGAGCCCCCTAAAGAGTCGTTCAAGACCAGGACGTTGATAGGCTGGGTGTGGAAGCGCAGTAATGCGTTAAGCTAACCAGTACTAATTGCTCGTGCGGCTTGACCCTATAACTTTGATCTCAATGCAGATCAAATGACGGTTATGCCAACGCTACACACCGTGTAGCACTTTGACGGCAATCAAAATACAAGCTGATTCAAGCTCTATAAATTGGTCCTTCTGACCCAGTCAGATAGACAAAAAGTTATGCCTGATGACCATAGCGAGGTGGTCCCACTCCTTCCCATCCCGAACAGGACAGTGAAACGCCTCTGCGCCGATGATAGTGCGGGTTCCCGTGTGAAAGTAGGACATCGTCAGGCTCCTATAGCCTCAGACCGCCCTCTCGGATAACCTCCGATGAGGGCGTTTCTGTTTGT
>NZ_JBKFDG010000016.1:0-2353 GCF_046452315.1 Hylemonella sp. W303a
GCCCGTCGTGTCAATCGCTCCGCTGGCCGTCAGCGTCGCGCTCGTCGCCGACAGGCCCGCCAGCGTCATCGCGCTGTCTTCCGTCAGCGTGACCGCACCGCCCGTCAGGTTCACCGAGCCGAAGTTCGCCGTGTCTCCGGCCGCCACCGTGATCGCGTTGCTCCCCGCGTTCAGCGTCAGCAGCCCCGAGGTCGTCAGCGTCGCGCTGCCCGTCGTGTCAATCGCTCCGCTGGCCGTCAGCGTCGCGCTCGTCGCCGACAGGCCTGCCAGTGTCATCGCGCTGTCCTCCGTCAGCGTGACCGCGCCGCCCGTCAGGTTCACCGAACCAAAGTTCGTCGTATCGCCCGCGTCATCACCCAGCGTGATCGCGTTGCTGCCCGCGTTGAAACTCGCCAGCCCCGTCACCATCAGACTCGTGCTCGCCGCGTCCGTGATCGTCCCGCTCGACGTCAGGCTCAGGCTCGCCGCCGTGTTCGTCCCCGTCAGCACCGTGGCCGAGTCCTCGGTGATCGTCACCGCGCCGGTGGAATTGACCGTCAGACTGCCGAAGTTCACGTCGTTGGCCACCTGATCGCCCAGGGTGATGCTGGTGCCGCTCAGGCTGGCGTTGCCCGTCACGCTCAGGTCCGCCGTCGCGTCGTTCGTCAGCGATCCAGCCGATGTCAGCGTCAGGCTCGTCGCCGTGTTGGTTCCCGACAGCACCGTGGCCGAGTCTTCGGTGATCGTCACCGCGCCGCCCGTCAGGTTCACCGAGCCGAAGTTCGCCGTGTCTCCGGCCACCACCGTGATCGCGTTGCTCCCCGCGTTCAACGTCAGCAGCCCCGAGGTCGTCAGTGTCGCGCTGCCCGTCGTGTCAATCGCTCCGTTGGCCGTCAGCGTCGCGCTCGTCGCCGACAGGCCCGCCAGTGTCATCGCGCTGTCTTCCGTCAGCGTGACCGCACCACCCGTCAGGTTCACCGAACCAAAGTTCGTCGTATCGCCCGCGTCATCACCCAGCGTGATCGCGTTGCTCCCCGCGTTGAAACTCGCCAGCCCCGTCACCACCAGGCTCGTGCTCGCCGCATCCGTGATCGTCCCGCTCGACGTCAGGCTCAGGCTCGCCGCCGTGTTCGTTCCCGTCAGCACCGTGGCCGAGTCCTCGGTGATCGTCACCGCGCCGGTGGAACTGACCGTCAGACTGCCGAAGTTCACGTCGTTGCCAACCTGATCGCCCAGGGTGATGCTGGTGCCGCTCAGGCTGGCGTTGCCCGTCACGCTCACATCCGCCGTCGCGTCGTCCGTCAAGGCGCCTGACGACGAGAGAACCAAGCTCGTGGCCGTGCTGGTTCCAGACAACTCGGTCGCGCTGTCCACTGCGATCGAGACCGCTCCGCCAATGAATGTCAGGTTGCCAAAGTTCGCCGTGTCTCCTGCCACCACCGTGATCGCGTTGCTCCCCGCGTTCAGCGTCAGCAGCCCAGACGTGCTCAGCGTGGCGCTGCCCGTCGTGGTGATCGTCCCATTAGCGGTCAGCGTCGCGCTCGTCGCCGACAGGCCTGCCAGCGTCATCGCGCTGTCTTCCGTCAGCGTGACCGCACCGCCCGTGAGGTTCACCGAACCGAAGTTCGCCGTGTCTCCGGCCACCACCGTGATCGCGTTGCTCCCCGCGTTCAGCGTCAGTAGTCCCGAGGCCGTCAGCGTCGCGCTGCCCGTCGTGTCGATCGCTCCGTTGGCCGTCAGCGTTGTGCTCGTCGCCGACAGGCCCGCCAGCGTCATCGCGCTGTCTTCCGTCAGCGTGACCGCACCACCCGTGAGGTTCACCGAGCCGAAGTTCGCCGTGTCTCCGGCCGCCACCGTGATCGCATTGCTCCCCGCGTTCAGCGTCAGCAGCCCAGACGTGCTCAGCGTGGCGCTGCCCGTCGTGTCAATCGCTCCGCTGGCCGTCAGCGTCGCGCTCGTTGCCGACAGGCCCGCCAGTGTCATCGCGCTGTCTTCGGTGATCGTCACCGCGCCGCCCGTCAGGTTCACCGAGCCGAAGTTCGCCGTGTCTCCGGCCACCACCGTGATCGCGTTGCTCCCGGCGTTCAGCGTCAGCAGCCCCGACGTGCTCAGCGTCGCGCTGCCCGTCGTGGTGATCGCTCCGTTGGCCGTCAGCGTCGCGCTCGTGGCCGACAAACCCGCCAGCGTCATCGCGCTGTCTTCCGTCAGCGTGACCGCCCCGCCCGTGAGGTCGATCGAACCGAAGTTCGCTGTGTCGCCCGCCGCCACCGTGATCGCATTGCTCCCCGCGTTCAAGGTCAGCAGCCCAGACGTGCTCAGCGTGGCGCTGCCGGTCGTGTCGATCGCCCCGTTGGCCGTCAACGTCGCGCTCGTC
>NZ_JBKFDG010000017.1:0-1298 GCF_046452315.1 Hylemonella sp. W303a
TGCGGCCAGCGCGGAGCAGAGCGCTGGGGTGGCGCAAGTGGGCGAGGCGGTGACGAACATGGACCAGGCGACGCAGCAGAACGCGGCGCTGGTGGAGGAGATGGCGGCGGCGGCGTCGAGCCTGCGTTCGCAATCGCAGGAGCTGGTGCAGACCGTGGCGGTGTTCAAGCTGGGCAGCGGCGGCAACCCTGCGAGCGGCGCCAGCGGTGGCCCACGGCCTTCCTTGCTGGCCTTGCGTTGAGCTTCTGGCTCTCGGGCACGGGCGGCCAAGAGATGGACCGGCGTGAGCGCGTCGCGTCGGACCGCTTCGACCAGCATCAGTGGCGCATCAATCGATACAGGGGGTAAGCATGTTCGGCACAAAAAAGCTCAAGGTGGGGCAGCGTTTAGCGCTGGGTTTCGGTGTGGTCGTCGCTTTGGGGGTGGTCATCGCCTTGGGCAGCACGGTCAAGATGAACGGATTGGCGGCTGATCTGGAGATCATGTCCGGCCAGCAAATGACGCAGATGCGTCAGTTCGTCCAGCTCAAGGACAACTTGAATGCCGCCGCCTTGAACTTGCGCAATGTGATGATCAGCACGAACCTGGAGCTCAAGCCACGCTTTCGCGACATGGTTGAAAAGCTCAAGGCGGACAACGAGAAACTGATTGCTGAGCTCGACAAGGTCACTGACACCCCAGAAGGCAAGGCCTTGCTCGTGGCGATCAAGGAAAACAGCAAGGCGTATGAAGCCATCGCCTCGCAGGCCATGGAGCTGGCCATGCAAGGGGACACGGTGGGCGCGGACAAGAGTTTGTTCACGGCCCGCGAGAAGCGTCTTGCCTTGTTCAAGGCGGTCGAGGATTCGATACAGCTGCGTTTCGACACTGCACAGAATTTGGCCAAGGTCGGAGCTGAAACCGCTGCGACCAGCGCGCTGCTTTCTCTTGGGCTCGCTCTGTCGATGGCCTTGCTGGGCGCCTTGATTGCATGGCAAATCACGCGCCAGATCAGCGGCGAACTGGGTGCGGAACCCCACGAAGTTTCACAGGTTGTGAATCGGATTGCCGACGGCGACCTCAGCGCGACCGTGGCGGTGCGATCCGGCGATGGCAGCAGCGTTCTGGTCGCGGTCAAGCGCATGCAAGACGCCTTGGTTCGCACGGTGACGGCGGTGCGCGAGGGCTCGGAGAGCGTGGCGACGGCGAGCGCCGAGATTGCGCAGGGCAACCAGGACCTGAGCGCGCGCACGGAAAGCCAGGCCAGCGCCCTGGAAGAAACCGCGGCCTCGATGGAAGAACTGGGTTCGACCGTGAAG
>NZ_JBKFDG010000018.1:0-1168 GCF_046452315.1 Hylemonella sp. W303a
GCCACAGGCAACGCCATCATCCTGACCAACGCCACCGGCAACGACATCATGGTCTCCGACACCACCGTGGCGAATGCTGGCGCGGTGACGGTGAACAAGATGCGGGTGGACAGCGCGGGCGCCTTGGCCACGGCCAGCGCGATGACCCTGGCGGCCGACACGAACGCGCAGAACGCGATCGTCAGCGGTTACCTGACCTTCGACTCGAACAAGTCCTTCGTGATCAGCCATGCGACGACGGTGGCGGCTTCCAGCGCCTACATCGGCACGGACGTGGCCTCGACCCTGCACAAGGTGGCGGACCTGGACATCACCTCGGTGACCAAGGCCAACGACGCGATCAAGACGGTGGACGCAGCCCTGGCCTTCATCAGCGGTGAGCGCGCCAAGCTGGGTGCCCTGCAGTCGCGCTTTGAGTCGACGATCAACAACCTGAACATCACGTCCGAGAACCTGTCTGCTTCGCGCAGCCGGATCCAGGATGCGGACTTCGCGTCGGAAACCGCCGCCTTGTCCCGCGCGCAGATCCTGCAACAGGCTGGCACGGCCATGATCGCCCAGGCCAACCAGATTCCGCAGGGCGTGCTGCAGTTGCTGCAGTAAGAGTTGGGGTGGGAGCTTGGACGGTGATTGGATTCCCGGCCTTGCTTTCCAGGGCCGGTACCGGAAACGGTGCTGGCCCTTTTTGTTCCGGCGCTCGGCCATGGTGAGCGGCGCCGTGAGAGTGAGTGACCCGGCGCGCCGCAAGGCGCTCGGTGTCTGGTGATCGTACGCCATGGGAATTGAGCAGCGTCGATTGGCATGGGGTATGTACAGCTAACTGTTACGCGTAGAGAAACGATTGCGCATTGAAATCAGGAGGAAAAAGAACCACGGGGTATGTAACCCTGGAGGCACCAAGAGACTTGCCCTGTCAGGTGAGTTTCATCGGCGCCGAGTAGAGCCACGCATGACTAAGTGGACGACAACCCGTCGGCACGGAGCTGAGGCAGCGAGTGCCATTTTTATTCACACAGGAGTTTTCAAATGGCAGCCGTCATTAACACCAACATCAACTCGTTGTCCGCCCAGCGTTACCAGGGCATCAGCGACAAGGCCCTGAGCACCGCGATCCAGCGTCTGTCTTCGGGCCTGCGCATCAACAGCGCCAAGGACGACGCCGCCGGTT
>NZ_JBKFDG010000019.1:0-1039 GCF_046452315.1 Hylemonella sp. W303a
TGAACGTGTTTAGTATTTTTCCGACAGTTGCTCGAGATTGAGTGACTGGCTCACCCGACTGCTGACAGGCGGGTGAGCGGCCCCGGGTCTCATGGGTACGATGAACTTTCCACAGTTTTCCGTATTCAGGAGAAGAATCCGTGACCGCTCAGACACAGAGTATCAAACGCAAGCTCAGCTTGCTGCAACTGGCCGAGGAACTCGGCAACGTCGCCAAGGCCGCCCAGATCATGGGCTTTCACCGCGACACCTTCTACGAGGTGCGCAAGGCCTTCCAGAGCGGTGGCGTGGCCGCCCTGGTGGAGCAGCGCCGCGGCACCCGCAACCCCCACCCCAACCGGGTCAGCCCCGAGGTCGAGGCGGCCGTGCTGGACCATTGCCTCAAGTACCCCACCCATGGCGCCGCCCGCGTCGCCAACGACCTGCGCCTCGAAGGTGTCAACGTCTCGCCCTCGGGCGTGCGCGGCGTGTGGCTGCGCGCCGATCTGGAGACGCGCTACAAGCGCCTGATGCGCCTGGAGATGACGGCGCGCGAGCAGACCACCTACGTCCTCACCGAGGCCCAGATCCGGCTACTGGAGCGCCACAGCCCCGAGTTCCGTACCCGCCACGTCGAGTCCAGCGCCCCGGGCGAACTGCTCAACCAGGACACCTTCTACTGGGGCACGATCAAGGGCGTGGGCAAGGTCTACGTGCAGGTGGTGATCGACACGTTCTGCAGCCTGGCGTTCGCCAAGTGCTACAGCTCCAAGATGCCGGTGACGGCGTGTGACCTGCTGTACGAGCGCGTGCTGCCCTTCTACGACGCCTTGGGCGTGCCGGTGCAGGCCATCCTCACGGACAACGGGCGCGAGTTCTGCGGCAAGCCCGAGAGCCACCCCTACGAGCTGCTGCTGGCGCTGGAGGACATCGAGCACCGAAACACCAAGGTCCGGAGCCCGCGCACCAATGGCTTCGTCGAGCGCATGAACCGCACGCTGCTGGACGAGCACTTCCGCGTCAAGGGCCGGGAGAAGTGGTACACGGCCATCGAGGAGAT
>NZ_JBKFDG010000020.1:0-989 GCF_046452315.1 Hylemonella sp. W303a
AGTTCACCGAGCCGAAGTTCGTCGTGTCGCCCGCGTCATCACCCAGCGTGATCGCGTTGCTCCCCGCGTTGAAACTCGCCAGCCCCGTCACCACCAGGCTCGTGCTCGCCGCATCCGTGATCGTCCCGCTCGACGTCAGGCTCAGGCTGGCCGCCGTGTTCGTTCCCGTCAGCACCGTGGCCGAGTCCTCGGTGATCGTCACCGCGCCCGTGGAATTGACCGTCAGACTGCCAAAGTTCACGTCATTGGCCACCTGATCGCCCAGGGTGATGCTGGTGCCGCTCAGGCTGGCGTTGCCCGTCACGCTCACATCCGCCGTCGCGTCGTCCGTCAAGGCGCCTGACGACGAGAGAACCAAGCTCGTTGCCGTGCTGGTTCCAGACAACTCGGTCGCGCTGTCCACGGCGATCGAGACCGCTCCGCCGGTGAATGTCAGGTTGCCAAAGTTCGCCGTGTCACCGGCCACCACCGTGATCGCATTGCTCCCCGCGTTCAGCGTCAGCAGCCCCGAGGTCGTCAGCGTCGCGCTGCCCGTCGTGGTGATCGCTCCGTTGGTCGTCAGCGTCGCACTCGTCGCCGACAGCCCCGCCAGCGTCATCGCGCTGTCTTCCGTCAGTGCGACCGCACCACCCGTGAGGTTCACCGAGCCGAAGTTCGCCGTGTCTCCGGCCACCACCGTGATCGCGTTGCTCCCGGCGTTCAAGGTCAGCAGCCCCGAGGTCGTCAGCGTCGCGCTGCCCGTGGTGGTGATCGCTCCATTGGCCGTCAGCGTCGCGCTCGTCGCCGACAGGCCCGCCAGTGTCATCGCGCTGTCTTCCGTCAGCGTGACCGCACCACCCGTCAAGCTCACCGAGCCGAAGTTCGCCGTGTCGCCCGCCGCTACCGTGATCGCGTTGCTCCCCGCGTTCAGCGTCAGCAGCCCCGAGGTCGTCAGCGTGGCGCTGCCCGTCGTGTCGATCGCTCCATTGGCCGTCAACGTCGCGCTCGTT
>NZ_JBKFDG010000021.1:0-688 GCF_046452315.1 Hylemonella sp. W303a
CGAAGTCAGGTTCTCGGCCGTGATGTTCAGGTTGTTGATCGTCGACTCAAAGCGTGACTGCAGAGCACCCAGCTTGGCGCGCTCACCGCTGATGAAGGCCAGCGCCGAGTCCACCGTCTTGATCGCGTCGTTGGCCTTGGCCACCGAGGTCACGTCCAGGTCCGCCACCTTGTGCAAGACAGAAGCCGTGTCGACACCAATGTAGGCGCTGGAGGCCGCCACCGTGGTGGTGTGGCTGATCACGAAGGACTTGTTCGAGTCGAAGGTCAGGTAACCGCTGACGATCGCGTTTTGCCCGTTCGTGTCGGCCGCCAGGGTCATCGCGCTGGCCGTGGACAAAGCCCCCGCGCTGTCCACCCGCATCTTGTTCACCGTCACCGCGCCCGCGTTCTGCACGGCGGTGTCGGAAACCATGATGTCGTTGCCGGTGGCGTTGGTCAGGATGATGCCCGTGCCTGCGGAGTTCAGGCTGGCGGTCACGCCCGTCTTGGACGACTTGTCGTTGAAGGCGGAGATCGCTGCAGCCAGGCCGCTGGGCGTGTTGGACTCAGCCAGGTTGAAGGTGATCGACTCGGGCGTGTTGCCATTGTCCGAACGCAGCTGCAGCGTGTAGGCGCCGGTGGCACCGAAGCTGAGTTGCGCGTCGGCGCGGGCTTCGGCCGTCACACCTGTCACGGAGGTCTGCTGA
>NZ_JBKFDG010000022.1:0-605 GCF_046452315.1 Hylemonella sp. W303a
GGCTTGCACAGCACTTGGCCGCGCTCGACTTCTTCGCGCTTGGTGCCGCGCAGCAGGATACCGACGTTGTCGCCAGCCTGGCCTTGGTCCAGCAGCTTGCGGAACATTTCCACGCCCGTGCAGGTCGTCTTCTGGGTGGCCTTGATGCCCACGATTTCGATTTCTTCGCCGACCTTGACGATGCCGCGCTCGACGCGACCCGTCACCACCGTGCCGCGACCAGAGATGGAGAACACGTCTTCCACCGGCATCAGGAAGGCACCGTCCACAGCGCGCTCGGGCGTGGGGATGTAGGTGTCCAACGCGTCAGCCAGGCGCATGATGGCTTGCTCGCCCAGGTCGCCCTTGTCGCCTTCGAGCGCCAGCTTGGCGGAACCCTTGACGATGGGGGTGTCGTCGCCGGGGAACTCGTACTTGGACAGGAGTTCGCGCACTTCCATCTCGACCAGCTCGAGCAGCTCGGCGTCGTCGACCATGTCGCACTTGTTCAGGAAGACGATGATGTAGGGCACGCCGACCTGACGGGCCAGCAGGATGTGCTCGCGGGTCTGGGGCATCGGGCCGTCAGCGGCCGAGCACACCAGGATGGCGCCGTCCATCTGGGC
>NZ_JBKFDG010000023.1:0-518 GCF_046452315.1 Hylemonella sp. W303a
CTGCTGGGGTAAGTAAGGGTTGGGGTGGGAGCTTGGGCCGGGGAGTGCTTCCTGGCCTGGCTTTCCAGGGCTGGCACCGGAAACGGTGCCAGCCCTTTTTGCGTTGTGACCCGGCGGCGTCACAGGGTTGATACAAGGTGATACAGGATTTTTACCCCGCTTTTCCGACTCAAGTTTTCGGTTTTGCCTCAAGTTCCCGGATGTCGGGACGATAAAGGTGCACAGGGTTGTCAAAACCCGGCTGGCATCCACAGGCGAGTCCCACCCCAGGTTGATTTCCGCGATGCCCAGAAGAGCCACGTATCAACAAGTGGATCAAGACCCGTCGGCACGGAGCTGAGGCAGCGAGTGCTATTTTTTTACACAGGAGTTTCAAATGGCAGCCGTCATTAACACCAACATCAACTCGTTGTCCGCCCAGCGTTATCAGGGCATCAGCGACAAGGCCCTGAGCACCGCGATCCAGCGTCTGTCTTCGGGCCTGCGCATCAACAGCGCCAAGGACGACGCCGCCGGTC